>DATIZP010000145.1:0-58274 GCA_035517035.1 Streptosporangiaceae bacterium
TGGACGACGCGCTGGCCGGGATCAAGGCCAACAGGGGCGTCGAGATCGACCTCGAGGCGCTCCCGCTCGACGACAAGCCCACCTACGACCTCCTGGCGCGCGGCGACACGCTCGGCGTGTTCCAGCTTGAGGGCGGGCCGATGCGGGCGCTGCTGCGGTCCATGCGGCCCGACCGGTTCGACGACATCTCGGCCGTGAACGCGCTGTACCGGCCAGGCCCGATGGGCGCGAACGCGCACAGCGACTACGCCGACCGCAAGACCGGCCGCAAGCCCGTCGTGCCGATCCATCCTGAGCTTGCCGAGCCGCTCGCCGACATCCTTGACGACACCTACGGCCTGATCGTCTACCAGGAGCAGGTGCTGCTCATCGCGCAGAAGCTGGCCGGGTACAGCGTCGGCAAGGCGGACCTGCTCCGCAAGGCCATGGGGAAGAAGAAGAAGGAGATCCTGGACAAGGAGTTCGAGCCGTTCGCCGGCGGGATGCGGGCCAACGGCTACTCCGACGGCGCCATCAAGGCCGTCTGGGACATCCTGGTCCCCTTCTCCGACTATGCCTTCAACAAGGCACACACCGCCAGCTACGGCCTGGTCGCCTACTGGACCGCCTACCTGAAGGCCAGGTTCCCGGCGGAGTACATGGCAGCGCTCCTGACGTCGGTGGCGGGTGACAAGGACAAGTCGGCGCTCTACCTGAGCGAGTGCCGCCGGATGGGGATCAAGGTTCTCCCGCCTGACGTGAACGCGTCAACCGCGATCTTCACGCCGGTCGGCAGCGACATCAGGTTCGGCATGGCGGCGGTGCGCAATGTCGGGGCCGCTGTGGTCGAGTCGATCCTGGAGGCACGGGCCGCCAAGGGCAGCTTCACCAGCTTCTCTGACTTCCTGCGCAAGGTCCCCGTCAACGTCTGCAACAAGCGGGTGATCGAGTCGCTGATCAAGGCCGGCGCGTTCGACTCGCTCGGCAGCCCACGCCGGGGCATGCTGATGATCCACGAGCAGGCCATTGACTCGGTGATCGACGTCAAGCGCAACGAGGCGATCGGCCAGGATTCGCTGTTCGGCGACGACACGGAGAACGCTGGCACATTCGACGTGCCCGTGCCCGACGGTGAGTGGGACAAGTCGACGCTGCTCGGCTTCGAGCGCGAGATGCTCGGCCTGTACGTCTCCGACCACCCGCTGCTCGGGCTCGAGCACGTGCTGGCCGCCGAGACCGACTGTTCGGTGGTACAGCTGCTCGGGGCCGCCGACGAGCCCGACCGGCCGTCCAAGGGCGACCGCTCCGACGGCCAGGTGGTCACGCTCGGCGGCATCCTGTCCGGCGTGCAGCGGAAGGTGACCAGGCAGGGCAGCACCTGGGCCGCCGTCACGCTCGAGGACCTTGAGGGCGCGATCGAGGTGCTGATCTTCCCGGCGACCTACCAGGCGTGCATGCACCTGGTGGTCGATGACGCGATCGTGGCGGTCAAGGGACGCCTCGACCGGCGCGAGGAAGTTCCCAAGCTGGTGGCCATGGAGGTGCGGCCGGTCGAGCTGCCCGCGGAGGGCAACGGCCCTTTCGTGGTGTCGATCATGGAGGCCCGGTGCGTGCCGCCGGTGGTTGACCGGCTCCGCGAGGTGCTGCGGACCCATCCCGGCCCGATGGAGGTGCACCTGCGGCTGCTCAGCGGCAACCGCACCAAGGTGCTCAAGCTGGACGACAAGCTGCGGGTGCGGCCTTCCCCGTCGCTCGTCGCCGACCTTAAGCAGCTGCTCGGGCCGGCCTGCGTGGGCTGAGCAGCCCCGCTGGTCTGCGTTAATAACTTGTTAGGATGCCGGTGGGTGAGCCGGGAAGCCTGGTCGGCGATGGGACAGATGCTGGAGGCTCACCATGCACCGGTGGCGCGCGCTCGACCGGGAGTCGCTGCGGGAGGAGTTGCGGACGAACCTGTGGTTCGTGCCGCTGCTTGAGGTCGTCGTCGCGGTCGCGCTGTTCGCCGGGACCTATGCCATCGACCGCGCGGCCTTCAACGGTGACTTCCATGTGCCCTCCTGGGCGCTGAGCGGCTCGGCTGACGCGGCGCGGCAGATCCTGACCACTGTCGCGGCCGCGATCATCACGGTCGTCGGCGTGGTCTTCTCGATCGTGATCGTCGCCCTCACGCTGACCTCCACCCAGTTCGGCCCGCGGATGCTGCGCAACTTCATCCGCGACCCAGGTACCCAGGTGACGCTCGGCACCTTCGTGGGCACGTTCGTCTACGCGATCCTGACGCTCGGCTCCATCGGGCAGGAGAGCCGCGGCAACTTCGTCCCGCACATCTCGATCACCGTGACGCTCGCCCTGCTCGTCGTCGACCTCGGGGTGCTGATCTACTTCATCCACCACATCGCCACCCAGATCCAGCTGCCGCAGGTGATCGCCGGCATCGCCGGCGACCTGGCGCGGGCGATCGAGGTCCAGGCGGGCGACACGGCCGCCACGGCGGCGGGTCCCAGCGCCGCGGCGGCTGTGGCGACGCTGCCAGGGCCGGGTGGTGCCGTTGCCGCCCCGCGCAGCGGCTACCTGCAGTTCATCGACCGCAGGACGCTCGTGCGGATCGCGTCGCGGGCTGACGTGGTGATCCACGTGATCTACCGGCCAGGGCATTTCCTGGTGCAGGGCCACCCCTACGCCATGGTCTGGCCGGCCAGAAAGGCGGGTGTCGTGGCGAGGGAACTGGCTCGCTCGCACGTGACCGGGCCGTACCGGACGCTCGCCCAGGACGTGTCGTTCGGCCTCGACCAGCTTGTCGAGATCGCGATCCGGGCTCTGTCCCCGGCGGTCAACGACACGTTCACGGCCATGACCTGCATCGACTGGATCGGCGACAGCCTGTGCAAGGTGACGGGGAACTGGCAGCCCACCCACGTCTACTGCGGCGAGACCGGAGCGGTGCGCGTGATCACCACCGAGCCGAGTTACGAGCGGCTCGTGCGGCGCTCGTTCGAGAAGATCCGGCAGGCGGGCCGTGGCATGCCGGCGATCATGATCCGCCAGCTCAACGCGCTGACCAAGATCATGCAGCTGGCGACAGAGCCCTCGGACCGGCGGCTGCTGCTCGAGCAGGCGGCGATGATCGAGCGACTCGCCAGCACCACGGTGGACGAGGAGTCCGATCGCGCCGACATCGCTCGTGCCTACCGCGCCTTGCTCGCCGCACAGGATCAGCAGGTCAGGCTGGGCGCCGTGGCGCTGCGCTTACCGGCCCGGGCCCGGGGAGCGGCTGGTTCCGACGTGTCCGCGCGCAGCGCGGCCCGGCCAGGTCCTGGCGGCACGCGAGCACCGGCCGGCGTCAACTACGCTGTTCGGCGATATGTCATCGACAGGTGGTTCTCCCTTCGGCTCCCCGCCGGGCAGCTACCCGCCGGGTCCTTACGCGGGCGATCGGCGGGCGCCCGGTTCCGGCCTGGTCAGGTTCCTCGCCATCGTGCTCGTCAGCGTCATCGCCGGGCTCATCGGCGGGCTGGTGTGGGTAGCGGTCGCGCCCCGCGCCACCTACGTCGTGATCGGCCACGGGTCGGCGGACGTGATCAACGCCGAGACGACGGCGTTCATCGCCGGCGATGCGGTGTACTGCATCATCGGCGTGGCCGGCGGTCTGCTCATCGGGCTGGTCGGCTACCTGATCGGGGTGCGGCGCTACGGGCCGCTGCCGATGGTCGGCGTTCTCGGCGGCAGCATCGCGGCCGGGATCGTGACCCGCTGGGTGGGGGAGCACTCCGGGCTGACGGCGTTCAACCACCAGCTGCTGACCAGCGCGCTCGGAACGCACCTCCGGGCGCCGCTCGCCCTGGCCGGCGACACCTCGGGGACTGCCTGGCCCACGCTGGGGTCGGCGCCCGAGGTGGCGTTCTGGCCGCTGGCCGCGTGCGTGGTGGTCGGCGGCCTCACCCTGCTCCTGGTCCTGCGCGAGCGCTCATCCTCGGTCGAGTACGGCGTCCCCGTTCCCGGCCCCCAGTAATTGGCTGCCCTGTGACAGCGAGAATCACCGTCGCCTGCCTGGACATGGCCGGGACCACGATCGCCGACGAGGGCACCGTGATGTCCGCGTTCGGCGCGGCGATGGAGCAGTTCGGGCTGGCGCCCGGTCAGCCGGGCTACGAGCGCGCTGCCGAGATCGTCCACGTCACGATGGGGCAGTCCAAGATCGAGGTGTTCCGGCGGATACTCGGTGACGAGGCCTCGGCCACGGCGGCGAACCGTGCCTTCGAGAAGAACTACGCGGTCGCGGTCAGTGCCGGCACGATCTCGCCGCTGCCCGGCGCCGCCGAGACGATCGCCGCCCTGCGGGACGCCGGGATCAGGGTCTGCCTGGCGACCGGGTTCTCGCCAGCCACCAGGAACGCGGTCCTTGAGGTCCTCGGCTGGCAATCTCTGGTCGACCTGAGCCTGTCGCCCGCCGACGCCGGCCGCGGTCGGCCGTGGCCGGATCTTCCGCTGACCGCCCTGCTGAGGCTCGGCGGGGGAGCGGTCAGCGAACTCGCCGTGGCCGGCGACACCGCAAGCGACGTGGAGTCCGGCCTGCGGGCCGGCGCGGGCCTGGTGGTCGGCGTCCTGACCGGCTCGGGCAGCAGCGATGAGCTGGCCGCCGCGGGAGCGCATTACCTGCTGCCCTCGATCTCGGTGCTACTGTCCCTGGTCGGGCTTACCGGCTGAGAACCCGGTGGCGCGCTCAGGCGCTGAGCGTGGCCAGCCGGAACGGCGCCGGCACCCTGAGCACGACGTTACGGTCGCCCGCCACACCGTCACGGCCGGAGTCCGCGCCAAGGAACGGCATGTTGGCGGCAAGCTCCCGGTGCAGCGAGGCCATGTCGTCGCCGGTCAGTACCGCGCTGACCGCAGGTGGCGCATCGTGATCCACCATCGTGCATACGATCGTGAGCTCGTCGCCGCTGTCGATCAGCTCAACCAGCCTGGTCTGGCACGGCCAGTCCACGACCGCGCACGTCGTGACCTCCCAGAACCCCCTGCCCGGGTCGTCGGGGTCCGGACGGGGCCTGATCGCATTCGTGTGGGTGTGCCCGTTCAGCCAGAGCACGACGTTGCCGAACCTGTGCAGCAGGCCGAGCACCTCCTCGCCGGTCAGCAAGGGCACGCCCGCAGGCCCGCGATGGGCCAACCTGGTGTTCGTCAGGGTGTCGATGCCATGGTGGGAGAAGAGGATGACCAGCTTGTCCGCGTTCCCGCTGCCGATCCACCGGCCATCCGCGCCGCGGTACACCGAGTGGACCTCGGCCAGGGATGTCTCCAGCCAGCGGGCCTGGTCCAGGTCCAGGCATCCGTCGGCGCCGCCCGCCAGGCACGTCGTGTCCAGCGCTATGAGCCTGACGGTGGGCGTGTCGTGTACGTAGTAGGCGGTGCCGTCGCGCAGGTTCCGCTCGGTGAACCCGTGCCCGCAAGGGCGGGCGCCCGGTCCGAAGTGCGCAGCCACGAAGTCGCCCCTGGTGATCGGCTTGCGCTCGGCAACGGCGGGAACCGGTCTGGCCAGGCCGGTCATCAGGTGCTCGGCCCGCTCGGTGAAGATCTCCAGCGCCCGGTCGTGGTCGAAGTCATCGGGCAGCGCGACCGGCTTCAGCCCGCCGGTCAGCGCGGCAGCCAATGCCTCCGTCTGGACCCCGACGCCCTGGTTGAGCGCTTCGTGATTGCCGAAGCAGGACAGCCATCCCATGCTGAGCCCGGTGGCGGCGAAGTCGCCGACGGCACGCTCAAGCAGGCCAGGATGATGGGGGAAGCCGAACTCGCGCCGGAAGATGTCCGGGCCGTCTGGCCCCTCCCCGTCAGGCTTCCAGAAGATGTCGTCGGGCCAGTGCTGCACCTGCACGCCCGCGTAGCTGCCGCCGAACGTCACGGTTCCGCCCTCGAACAGGGCGAGGAAGGCCTGAAGCTCGTTCCACTGCGCGTTATCGATCGAGTCCCCGGTCGTCACCGCCATATCCGGCAGCAGGCCGGTCGCCGGGCCGCTCAGGTTGCTCATCGTGCGCACGGTGGCATCGACGGCATGGGCGGTCAGGGCCTCCTGAGGCCGCTGCACCGGGACGATCCTCGAGTACCTGGAGTCGGCGAAGTAGCGGTTGAGGAACTCGAACCTGGCCGGTGAGGAGACGTCGGCCAGCTGCAGGTCGGTGACGTGCACCAGGCACAGCAGCGGTCGTCCCGCCGTCGGCGCGAGGACGCCGCCGGCACCCGCGGCGAGCTCGTCGCGTACCAGGTGAGGTTCCCCGTCGGTGACGACGACCTGACGGTAGGCCGTCGAGCCGCCCCGCCTGATGACCGGGCCGAGGCCGAGCTTGCGGTGCGTGGTCAGAACCGGGCCGGCCGGCACGCGGCCGACGCCGCTCACTCCGATGGCCCGGCCGACGCGTCGGCGGCGACGAGCACGGGGTCCTTGCGAATCGTCAGCGCCACCCGGCTCCCGGCCGGGTGGTCCACGGCGTCGGCCGTCGTGAGCTGCGCCATGATCGTGGTGTCGCCGAGGTCCACGGTGACGCGGCTGGTCGCGCCGAGGAACGTGGTGGCGATCACCGTCCCGACCAGGGGCCCGACATCGCTGGCCGTGTCGGAGGCCAGCGTGACGGCCTCCGGGCGCACGAGCGCCGTCGCAGGCCCAGGCGGGGTCGAGATATCCACCAGGGGCAGGTCGATCCCCCTGACCGTCACGGTGCTGCCGCTCACCGTGCCGGAGAGCCGGTTGGTGAGGCCGACGAATTCGGCGACGAACGCCGTGGCCGGGCGGGAGTACACCTGCGTCGGCGGCGCCAGCTGCTCGATCCGCCCGCTCTGCATCACGCCGACCCGGTCGGCGATCGCGAGCGCCTCCTCCTGATCATGGGTCACGAACAATGCGGTAATGCCGACCTCTAGCTGGATCCGCCTGATCTGGTCTCTGAGCTGCGCCCGTACCTTCGCGTCGAGCGCCGACAGCGGCTCATCGAGCAGCAGCACCTGGGGCTGGATCGCCAGCGCCCTGGCCAGCGCGACCCGCTGCTGCTGGCCTCCGGAGATCTGGTGCGGATACCTGTCCGCCTGCGAGCTGAGGCCCACCAGGTCCAGCATCTCGATCGAGCGCTTGTCCCGGTCAGCCGAGTGCATCCGGCGCAGGCGCAGGCCGAACGCCACGTTCTCGCGCACGGTCATGTGCGGGAACAGCGAGTAGGCCTGGAACACCATCCCCATGTCCCGCTTGCTGGCCGGCAGCCGGGTGATGTCCTTGCCGCCGACGATGACCTGGCCGGCGTCGGCATCCTCGAGCCCGGCGAGCAGCCGCAGCGTGGTCGTCTTGCCGCAGCCGGACGGTCCGAGCAGGGCGACCAGCTCCCCGGCGTGCACGGTGAGATCGACGCCGTCGAGCGCCACGACGGAGCCGTACTCGCGTCGCAGCCCTTCCAGCCGGACCTCAACTCCTGCTCGTGACCCGGTATCTGGCGATGTGGTCTGTGGCGAAGTCACGTGGCTACCTCATCCCCGCCTGCGACGGCGGCCGACGTAAGACAGGATCACGAGCATGACGAAGGCGAAGGTCAGAGCTGCGGTCGATGTGGAGAAGACGACTCCGGCGTTCGCCGTTGCCCTGGCCGTGTAGTACATGGCGACCTGCAGGTTGGTGTAGAGCAGCAGGAACGCGATAGTGAACTCGCCGAGCACGAGCGCCGCCGAGAGCAGCATCGCGTTCAGGATGGCCTGCCACATGTTCGGCGCGATCACCCTGACCATCACCGTCGCCCAGTTCGCGCCTAGGCTCCTTGCGGCCTCGGACAGGGTCCGCACATCGATCGCGCCGAGCCCGGTCGCGAGCGCGCGATAGGCGTAAGGCAGCGCGAGGATCACGTATGCCCAGAACAGCTGGAGCGCGGAGAGCTCGTAGTGCCTGATGAAGTTGTAGATCGGTGCGAGACCGACCACCAGCACGATCGCCGGGATGGTGAGCGGCAACAGGCAGAGGAACTCGAAGGCCCTGCTGATCCAGCGCACCTTCAGCTGGATCCAGATCATGGTCGGCACCAGCAGGACCAGCACCACCAGGCAGGTGAGCACCGCGAGTTCAAGGGTGATCTCGATGGCGCTCAGCAGGTCAGGGGCGGCACTGGAGATCGGCGGTGCGGTGATCTCCTTCCACGGGGTGACCGACCACGATCCTGGCGTGGCGCCCGCGAATGAGAACCTCACCATGGACCATAGCGGGACCAGGAAGAACAGGCCGAAGATCACGAAGGTGACGTAGCGGAACGCATTTAGCCGGCGGCGCCGGCTCGCCTGCATGCCGCGCGGCGCCTTAGCCGCGGTGGCGATCGGCGTCTCGCCGAGGGAGGTTATCGCAGCCATCGCGCCGCCCTGCGCTGCAGTAGTGCGTAGCCGGTCATGATGATCGCCACCATCACCACCATGCCGAGTGCGAGCACGTCGGCCTCGCTCGGGTTGGCCGTTCCGACCTCGCTGCTGATCGCCACGCTGATCTGCTGCGGCACGGTGTAGGCGATCTGGTTCTCCCAGGCCTGGATGGTGGCGAACGCCGAGAGCCCGTTGGCGAACAGCAGCAGCAGAGCGCCGGTGAAGGCCGGCGCCAGCAGCGGCCCGCCCACGTACCGCCAGTAGTGCCAGGTCGAACCGCCCAGGCTCTCCGCGGCCTCACGCCACTGGACTCGCAGCCCGTCGACGGCAGGCAGGAAGACCAGCACCATCAGCGGGATCTGGAAGTAGACGTAAATCGGGAGGATGCCCTGCGGGAAGTCGTAGAACCAGGTCGCCTGTGTCACGTACCCGACCGGGCCGATGGTCGCGCTGAACGCGAACGCCAGCGCGACCCCGCCGAACTGGGCCAGGACTCCCGATCCGGCCAGCGAGAACCGGCGCACCCCGCCGTCCGGGTTTCCCGATGCGATGGCATAGGCCAGGATCGCGCCGAGCAGGGCGCCGATCGCCGCGGACAGCGCCGCCAGCTCCACCGATCCGACGAAGTAGCTGCGGACCACGGAATTGCCGAGCAGCTTGAGGTTGGAGAACTGGAAGCCGGTGCTGTTGCGCACCGAACCCCAGATCACGATTGCCGTCGGGAGCAGCAGGAAGACTCCCACGTAGCCCAGGAACGGCACGGTGCCTACCCATGCGGGCACCGACAGCCGGCGCCCGGCCCTCACGGGCCGGGCGCCGGTCTGTGTCGTCGAAGCGACGGCCACTGCGGGTCGCCTTACTTGACGGCGTTGGCCCAGTTGGCCACCAGGTAGTTCTCAGCCTTGGTGGCCTGGCTGAGCGAGGGGAACACGGGGGTGCCGCTGACCGCCGGCAGCTTGGCCGCGGCCGCGGTGTCGATGCTGCCGTTGGCGGTCATCTCCGCCTGCTCGACCGGCCTGGCGCCGCCCTGCAGCCACAGGTTCTGCCCGCCGTCGGCCGCCTGGGAGTAGAGGAACTCCTCCCAGAGCCTGGCCGCCGCCGGGTGCGGCGCGTTCTTGTTGATCGCCTGGGCGTAGAAGCCGCCGAGCACGTCACCCGCGGGGACGAAGACCTTCCAGGTCGACGAGCCGACGACGGAGCCCGTGTTGAGGTAGTCCCAGTTGAAGACGACCTCGGTCTGGCCGGCCTTGACCGTCGCGGCGGTCGCCTGGATCGGGGAGAAGTTGCCGGCCTCCTTCAGCTTGTGGAAGAAGGCCACGCCGGGAGCGATGTTGTCGACCGAGCCGCCTTCGCCGAGCGAGGCCATCAGGACGCCGTTGAGCGCCGCGTTGGCCTCGGTCGGGTCGCCGTTCAGCGCCACCGTGTTCTTGAACTTCGGGCCGAGCAACTGGTTCAGCGAGGTGATCGTGCCGAATTTTGCCGAGTTGTAGCCGACGGACATGTAGCCGCCGTAGTCCTCGTACCACCGGCCGCTTGAGTCCTTCTGAGCGGTCGGGATGTCCGCCCAGGTGGCCACCTTGTACGGCGCGAACAGGCTCGCGTTCGGGACCGCAATCGCCAGGCCGACGTCCAGCACGTCAGGGGCCGCGGCGGTGCCGTTCTCCTGCTTCACCGCGTTGACCTCGTCCTGGCTGCTGCCGTCCGGGTTAGCGGAGTTGACCTTGATCCCGTACTTCTGCTCGAAGGTCTTGATGATGTTGCCGTAGTTCGCCCAGGTCGGGGGGAGCGCAATGACGTTGAGCTGGCCCTCCTTCTTCGCAGCAGCGATCAGCTTGCTCATGCCGCCGCCGGCCTGCGCGGACGTCGCCGTGTCCCACACCTTGTCGCTGCTCGACGAACCGCCTGACGTCGAGGACGAGCAGCCTGCCGCACCAAGCGCAAGCATGGCCGTGGCAGCAAGGACGTACTTATAGGATTTCTTTACTCTTCGCACCTTACCTCCCCTTTTCTCCGATGCGACGCGCCGGAGAGCGAACATGCGAGCCCTAGACTAGGGCCGACTAACACACGCACAGGTAAACACTGCATTACGGATCGTCGAACACTACTTGATGCCACGTCATCGTGACTGACGGGTCATTAGAGTGTCAAGAGTGGCTTAACGTCATGAAACGGCATAATATAAATATATATATCGGATATTGAGCCCACTCCTTGCCGCCGGAGCGGCGTCAGGCGAGGCTGGCGCCTGGCCCGGAGTCGGCCATTGCGGCCTGTCCGCCCGCGGCGGCCATGGCGGCCCCGATGACTCCGGCGTCGTTCAGCAGCTCGGCAGCGACGACCCTGGAGCGCAGCGAGAGCAGCGGGAGGAACTTCCCGGACTTCCTGCTGATCCCGCCGCCGATGATGATCAGGCTGGGGGACAGCAGCTGCTCCATCTTGTCCAGGTAGGCGTCCACCCGGCCCGCCCACTTCCCCCAGCTGAGGTCGCCCTCCTCGCGCGCACGCTCCGATGCGCGGTCCTCGGCGTCGTGGCCGTGAATCTCGATGTGCCCGAACTCGGTGTTCGGGACCAGCACGCCCTCGTAGAACAACGCGCTGCCGATGCCGGTCCCGAGGGTGAGCATGAGGACCGTGCCGCCCTGCCCCCTACCCGCGCCGAAGCGCATCTCGGCCACGCCGGCCGCGTCGGCGTCGTTGAGCACGGTGGCCGGCCCGCCGATCGCCTCGCCGAGGAAGGAGCCGGCGTTCACGCCGATCCAGCCCGGGTCCATGTTCGGCCCGGTCCTGACGCTGCCGGACTGCACGACCCCGGGGAACGTGACTCCGGCCGGACCGTCCCAGCCGAAGTGCAGCACAAGCTCGCGGACGACCGCGGCCACGGCCTGGGGGGTGGCCGGGTGCGGGGTAGGCAGCTTGACCCGGTCGGCGGTCAGGCGGCCTGCCGCCACGTCCACGGGGGCTGCCTTGATCCCCGTTCCGCCGATGTCGATGCCGAGCACGTCAGCCATGACGTCTCCGTTCCGCCTGTGCTGCCAGGAGGCTGCAGGCTGGGCTCTGTTCGGGAGTAGGACAAGCCGCGGGATATCAGGGTAAGGCAGCGAGGATAGGGTGTCAGCGCACGGCGGGCCGGGCAGGCGGCTACACGCCCCAGCGGGCCTTGGCCAGGGCGGCGACATCGGCCTCGGCGCCCTCCAGCCGGACGCGTGCCGCGCCGGACCGGCCGAACGACCACATCGTCAGCTCGGCCGGCGCACCGATCACCGTCACCATCGGCGTGCGGTGCCTGACGGTGATCCGCACCGGCTGCCGGGAGTCCGGCTGGTCCTGGTCGTCCCTGGCGAACTCGATGCCGACCGGCACCTTGCGCAGGATCAGCCTGGCGCCGGCGAGCTGCTGCCAGAGGTGCTCGGTCAGCTGAGCGTCAAGCACCCTCGGCTCCCAGTCATGCTGTGCCCGCCGCACGTCCTCGTGGTGCACGAAATACTCGGAGAAGTTGAGCCGCGCGTCGACCCCAGGCAGGCCGTACAGGGACAGCCTGGGCGGTCCGGTCCTGATCCGCTCGACGAGCAGGGCGAACGGGGTCTGCCGCGCCATGTCACGCTGCACCTTGGCCGTGTACCCGGCCAGCGGGCCGCCAAGTATCCCGACGGCGGCGTCCGGTCGGCGCTCGCGCAGCACGAGGTGCGCCGCGAGGTCGGCCGTCGTCCAGCCCTCGCAGAGGGTGGGGGCGTCCGGGCCTACCTTGTCGAGCAAGGAGCACAGGGCCAGGCGCTCATCTCGGGCATACGTCACTGCTCGATAGTAGGGCACCGGCCTGCCGCCGCCGTGGGCGCCGGCGTGGCGCGACCTGGCCGGCCCGATGGGCGGCATCGCCCCCGGGCGGGTAGCGTTCGGCAGGGGAAGAAAGGCAGGGCGAGGCCATGACAAGCACCGCCGCGGCCGGCCGGTCGCGCCAGCGGCGCGAGCTTGCCGTCGCGCTGCTGGCCGGGGCCGCCGGGGCCGGCCTGGTGCTGGTCGCCACCCGGCAGGTGGCGGCCCGGGTCACGATGACCGCGCCGCGGCCGCTGCCCCCCTCGGTCACCGCGATCACCTGGCAGGACCTGCGCCCGGCCAGCGCCGCGCTGGCCGTTGCCGCGCTCGCGAGCCTGGCGGCCGTGCTCGCAACCCGCGGCCTGCTCCGCCGGGTCACCGGCCTGATCACGGTCGGCCTGGGCGGCTGGATCGGGCTGGTCGCGGCCGGACAGGTGACCCGCGGGCAGGCGCTCGCCGCCGCCGGAAGCGCGGCAGCGAGGCCAGCCACCGGCGCGGGCGCCGGAACGGCGGCAGGCTCGGTGACGGCTGGCGCCGGAGCGGGCGGCGACGGCAGCGCCTATCTGTCCGGCGTGCCGGTCCATGTGCTCACCGGCGGCGCGGGCTGGCGGGCGGTGATGATCGCCGGCGCGGCGCTGCTGGCCGTCGCCGGCCTGGCGGTGCTGGTCAGGGCCCGGCACCTGCCCGCCATGTCGGCCAGGTACGACCGGCCAGAGCGGCCGGCCGGGCCGGCCAGCGCCCCGGCTGGCCGACGCCAGAGCATGTGGGAGTCGCTGAGCGCGGGGGAGGACCCGACGGCCTGGCCCGAGTGAGGCGGAATACGATCCGCAGTCGCGTGGTCTCAGCCAGCGACGGCGGCGGCGGGGGCGGCGGGTGGCGTGGAAACTTCTACCGATACGATCGGGGCGCCAGGCAACCCACCCGAGGGGGCAGCAGAACCGCGTGAGCGTGCTCGACGACATACTCGTTGACGTCCGGGCCGACCTGGCGGCGCGGCAGCTTGCCGCACCGCTCGAGCAGGTGAAGGAAGCGGCAGGCCGGGCACCGTCACCCCGCGATGTGATGGCGGCGCTGCGCGGCGAGGGCGTCGCGGTGATCGCTGAGGTCAAGCGGTCGAGCCCGTCCAAGGGCGCGCTCGCCGCGATCGCCGACCCTGCTGCGCTGGCCACCGACTACGAGGCCGGGGGCGCCAGCGTCATCAGCGTGCTGACCGAGCAGCGGCGGTTCGGCGGGAGCCTGGACGACCTCGCGGCGGTCAGGGACGTGGTGCAGGTGCCCTTGCTGCGCAAGGACTTCGTGATCAGCTCCTATCAGCTGTGGGAGGCCAGGGCCTACGGCGCGGACATGGTGCTGCTGATCGTGGCCGCGCTTGAGCAGAACGCGCTGGTATCGCTGGTCGAGCGGGCCACCTCGATCGGCCTGGTGCCGCTCGTCGAGGTGCACTCGGCTGACGAGCTGACCAGGGCACTGGACGCCGGGCCCGCGGTGATCGGCGTGAACGCGCGGAACCTGGCGACGCTCGAGGTCGACCGCTCGATCTTCGCCCGGCTGGCCCCGCGGATCCCCGACGACATCGTCAAGATCGCCGAGTCGGGCGTGCGCGGGCCGCATGACCTGCTCGCCTATGCCGCCGCCGGCGCCGACGCCGTGCTGGTCGGGGAGAGCCTGGTGATCGGCAAGGATCCGCGATCGGCCGTGGCCGACCTGGTCACCGCCGGATCCCATCCCGCGCTGCGCGGAGACCGCGGAGGCAGCTCATGACCACGTCTACCCCGGCCGCCGCGGCTCCTGCCCTGCCCGACGCCGGCGGCCATTTCGGCAGATTCGGCGGCAGGCACGCGCCGGAGGCGCTGATGTCGGCACTCGCCGAGCTCACCGCGGCCTATGAGGCGGCCAGGGACGATCCTGACTTCCAGGCCGAGCTGGCCAGGCTGCGGCGTGACTACATCGGCAGGCCGACGCTGCTGACCGAGGTGCGCAGGTTCGCCGCGCACGCCGGCGGGTGCCGGGTTTTCCTCAAGCGGGAGGATCTGGCCCACACCGGCTCGCACAAGATCAACAACGTGATCGGCCAGGCGCTGCTCACCAGGAGGATGGGCAAGACCAGGATCATCGCCGAGACCGGAGCGGGCCAGCACGGGGTGGCCACGGCGACCGCCGCCGCGCTGTTCGGCCTGGACTGCGTCGTCTACATGGGCGAGGAGGACACCCGCAGGCAGGCGCTCAACGTGGCCAGGATGCAGATGCTGGGCACCCGGGTGGTGCCGGTCACGATCGGCAGCCGGACCCTGAAAGACGCGATCAACGAGACGTTCCGCGACTGGGTGTCGAGCGTGCAGGACACCCACTACTGCATCGGCTCGGTGATGGGCCCGCACCCGTTCCCGATGATGGTCAGGGACTTCCAGCGGGTGATCGGCGTGGAGGCCAGGGAGCAGGTCATGGCGCAGGCGGGCCGCCTGCCCGACGCCGTGATCGCCTGCGTCGGCGGCGGCTCCAACGCGATCGGCGCGTTCCACGCGTTCATCGGGGACATGCAGGTGCGGCTGATCGGCTGCGAGGCGGGCGGCGAGGGGCTGGCCACCGGCCGGCACTCGGCCACGCTGGCCGGCGGCTCGCCGGGCGTGATCCACGGCATGCGCACCTACCTGCTGCAGGACCCCGACGGCCAGACCCTCCCGACGCACTCGATCTCCGCCGGGCTCGACTACCCGGGGGTCGGCCCGGAGCACGCCTGGCTGCACGACACCGGCCGAGCGCACTACCGGGCGATCACCGACAGCGAGGCGATGGCCGCGTTCAGCCTGCTCTGCCGTACCGAGGGGATTATCCCGGCGATCGAGTCGGCGCACGCGCTGGCCGGCGCGCTGCAGGCGGGCCGGGAACTCGGTCCCGACGCCGTGCTTCTGGTCAGCCTGTCCGGGCGGGGCGATAAGGACGTGGACATCGCGGCTCGCTGGTTCGGGCACCTCGACCCGCAGGCCGCGCCGTGACCAGGGTGGGCGAGGCGTTCGCCCGCGCTAAGGCCGAGAACAGGGCGGCTCTGGTCGGATACCTGCCGGCTGGCTTTCCTACCACCGGCGACGCGATCGCCGCAGCCGCCGCGATGGCGCGGTCGGGGGCCGACATCCTGGAGATCGGGCTCCCGTACTCCGATCCGCTCATCGACGGGCCGGTCATCCAGGAGGCCGTGCACCGCGCGCTCGAAGGCGGCGTGCGGGTGACCGACGTGCTCGGCTGCGTCGAGGCGCTCGCGGCGACGGGCGTGCCCGTCCTGGTCATGACCTACTGGAACCCGGTCGACCATTACGGCGTGCGTGCCTTCGCCGCCGACCTCGCCGCCGCGGGCGGCTGCGGGATGATCACGCCTGACTTGCCGCCGGAAGAGGCCGGCTCCTGGCTGGAGGCTGCCGCCGAGCACGCGCTCGACCCTGTCTTCCTGGTCGCCCCGAGTTCCTCCGACGAGCGGATCAAGCTGATCACGTCGGCCTGCGGCGGGTTCGTCTACGCGGCATCGGTGATGGGCACGACAGGTGCCAGGGCGGCCGTCGGCGGAGCAGCCAGGGGACTGGTCGCGAGGATCAGGCAGCACACGGAGCTGCCTGTGGCGCTAGGGCTCGGGGTGAGCACGGCGGCCCAGGCGGCCGAGATCGCGGAGTTCGCCGACGGGGTGATCGTCGGCTCGGCGTTCGTGCAGCGGCTGCTAGACGCCAAGGATGGCCAGGCCGGCCTGGACGCCGTAGCCGGGCTGGCCGCCGAGCTCGCGGCGGGCGTGCGGCGCCCGGTCTCGTGACCGCGCCGCCGTCGGCGCTGCCCCGCGCCGAGATCGACGGGTCAGCTCTCGCGCCGGACGCCCGGAGCGGCGCGTTGCTCGGCGGCTACGGGCACTTTACGGCGATGCAGGTCAGGGACGGCAAGGTACGAGGGCTCGACCTGCACCTCGCTCGGCTGGACGCGGCCAACAGGGAGATGTTCGGCGAGCCGCTCGACGGCGCCCTGATCCGCCGCTACATCAGGCACGCCCTGGGTGACGACGTTGCTGACGCCTCGGTGCGGGTCGCCGTGCGCGAGAGCGCCGACCGGCCGGCAGTGGTGGTCACGATCAGGCCGCCGGGAGACATGGGCAGCGGACCCTGGCGGCTCAGGGCGGTGCCCTATCAGCGCTCGCTGGCCCATCTCAAGCACGCCAGCGACTTCGGGCAGGCCTACTACCAGCGGCAGGTGCTCGGCGAGGGATACGACGAGGCCCTGCTGACCGGCCAGGACGGGCTCATCTCGGAGGGCTCCATCACCAACGTGGTGTTCTACGACGGCGCGGCGCTCGTCTGGCCGGCGGCTCCGGCCCTGCGCGGGATTACCATGCAGCTGATCGAGCAGTACCAGGCGAGGGCGGGGCTGGCGTCCCGCCGGGAGCACGTCCGGGTATCGGACCTGCCGGCCTTCGCGGCCATGTTCGTTACCAACTCCCACGGCATCGCCCCGGTCGCGCAGGTGGACGGCCTCGCGCTCCCGGTGCGGCGGGAGTTGACCGACCTGCTTGCCGCGGCCTACGAGTCCGCGGGCTGGGACGAGATCTGACCGGCTCGCGCCAGGCGCCCGCTCGGGCTGCCCTGGGCTCGTCATGGCGCGCCCGCATCCAGCGGTTTCACGGCAGCGAAACACGGAATTTACCCGCGGGTAACGTGTGGGACGTACCAGCTATGATGTCCTTGTGATGCTCACCTGACCAGAGTGTTAGCTGAGCCCGTCTGGCGGGCCAATGTCGTCCCTCCGCTTTGTTTGCCGTGGACGTGGCGGACGAGACGACAGGAGTGCGGATGGCCCCAACCCAGAATTCTGTGACCCCTGCTTCCCTCGGTCCCGGTTCGCGTGGCGCCGGGCTGTACGACCCGCGCTTCGAGCACGACGCCTGCGGCGTTGGCATGGTGGCCGACCTGTCAGGCAGGCGCGGCCACGGCACCGTCTCCCAGGCGCTCACGGTGCTGCGCAACCTGGACCACAGGGGAGCCAAGGGCGCCGACCCCGAGACCGGGGACGGTGCAGGGATCCTGACGCAGATGCCGGACGAGTTCTTCCGCGCCGTCGTCGGATTCGAGCTTCCGCCGCCCGGGCACTACGCCGCGGGCCTGGCGTTCCTGCCAGGACCGGACGGCCAGGCCGGCCCGGATGGCCAGGTTGCCAGGATCGAGGCGCTCGCGCGCCTCGAGGGGCTGACCGTGCTCGGCTGGCGCGAGGTGCCGCACGACCCGGCTGCCTGCGGCGCCGGCGCCCTCGCCGTGCTGCCCGGGCTGGTGCAGCTGTTCGTGGCGTCGGCCGCCGGCGAGCACGGGATCGAGCTTGACCGACGCGCGTTCTGCGTGCGCAAGCGGATCGAGCACGAGACTGGCGTCTACCTGGCGAGCCTGTCCTGCGCGACGATCGTGTACAAGGGGATGCTGACCGCGCTCCAGCTCGAGCGCTTCTACTCTGACCTGACCGACCCGAGATACACCTCGGCGCTGGCGCTGGCGCACTCGCGGTTCTCCACCAACACCTTCCCCTCCTGGCCGCTGGCCCACCCGTTCCGCTTCATCGCGCACAACGGCGAGATCAACACGATCCGCGGCAACAGGAACTGGCTGCGGGCCCGCGAGGCGATGCTGGCCACGGACGTCTTCCCGCCCGACGCCGACGGCCGCGGCATCGAGCGGCTGCTGCCGGTGCTCGACGAGTCAGCCAGCGACTCGGCCAGCTTCGACGCCTGCCTCGAGCTGCTGCACCTTGGCGGCCGCTCGCTGCCGCACTCGGTGCTGATGATGATCCCGCAGGCGTGGGAGAACGACGCCAGGATGGACCCCGCGCTGCGGGCGTTCTACCGCTTCCACTCCTCGCTGATGGAGCCATGGGACGGGCCGGCGCTGATCGCGTTCACCGACGGCACGATCGCCGGCGCGGTGCTGGACAGGAACGGCCTGCGCCCGGGCCGGTACTGGGTGACCAGCGACGGCCTCGTGGTCCTGGCCAGCGAGGTCGGCGTGCTCGACATCGAGCCGTCGCAGATCGTGCGCAAGGGTCGGCTGCAGCCGGGCAAGGTGTTCCTGGTCGACACCGCGGCGGGCCGGATTATCGAGGACAGCGAGGTCAAATCCGAGCTCGCGGCCGAGCATCCCTATGACGAGTGGCTGCACGCCGGGCTGCTGCACCTGGACGACCTGCCGGACCGCAGCAGGGAGCTGCCCGACGGCCAGGCGCTGGCCATACAGCAGCGCCTGTTCGGCTACACCGAGGAGGACCGGACGGTCGTGCTCGGCCCGATGGCCCGCACCGGCGCCGAGCCGATCGGCTCGATGGGCGACGACACGCCGCTGGCAGCGCTCTCTGAGCGGCCGCGGCTGATCTTCGACTACTTCACGCAGCTGTTCGCCCAGGTGACCAACCCGCCGCTGGACGCGATCAGGGAGGAGCTCGTCACCTCGCTGGCCGCCGCCACCGGCCCCGAGCACAACATCTTCGACCCCGGGCCGGCGTCCTGCCGCCAGATCGTGCTGCCTTACCCGGTGATCGACGACAGCGACCTGGCCAAGATCATCCACATCAACGAGGACCGCGACCTGCCGGGCTTCGCCGCCTACCTGGTGGACGGGCGCTACCTAACCTCCGGCGGCGGCGCCGCGCTGCGCGAGCGGCTGGCCGAGATCTGCGCGGAGGTGTCGGCCGCGATCAGCGAGGGCGCGAAGATCATCGTGCTGTCCGACCGCGGTGCCGCGATGGGCGGCGGCCAGACGCTGACCGGCGGACCGCCGGCTGACGACGCGGCCGAGTGGGCGCCGATCCCTTCGCTGCTGATGACCGGCGCCGTGCACCACCACCTGATCAGGGAGCGCACCAGGACCAAGGTCGGCCTGGTGGTGGAGGCCGGCGACGTGCGGGAGACGCATCACGTCGCGCTGCTGACCGGCTATGGCGCCGCGGCCGTCTGCCCCTACCTGGCCCTGGAGACCGTCGAGGACATGGCCCGCTCGGGGCTGCTCGAGGGGGTCGGCAGCCGCAAGGCGGCCGCGAACCTGATCAAGTCGCTCGGCAAGGGGCTGCTCAAGATCATGTCCAAGATGGGCGTCTCCACAGTGGCGTCCTACACGGGTGCCCAGATCTTCGAGGCGATCGGGCTCGGCGCCGAGGTGATCGACGTCTGCTTCGCAGGCACGGCGTCCAGGGTCGGCGGCGTCGGCTTCGACCAGCTCGCGGCCGACAACCAGGCCAGGGTGGCCAGCGCCTATCCGCGCCGCCCCGTCGGGTCGGACCGGCTGGTGCTGCCGCCCGGCGGCGCCTACCACTGGCGCAGGGATGGCGAGCCGCACCTGTTCAGCCCGGATGCGATCTTCCGGCTGCAGCAGGCGACCCGCACCGGCCAGATGGAGATCTTCCGCCAGTACACCAGGGAGGTGGACGAGCAGTCGGCCAGGCTGATGACGCTGCGCGGCCTGCTCGCCATCCGCGGCGTGGACGACGCGGGCGAGGGCGCGCCCGGCGCGAATGGCGGCCGGGCCGCGCGGACGCCGGTCCGGCTTGAGGAGGTCGAGCCGGCCGCCGAGATCGTGAAGCGGTTCGTCACCGGCGCGATGTCCTACGGCTCGCTGTCCGCCGAGGCGCACGAGGTCCTGGCCATCGCGATGAACCGGCTCGGCGGGCGCTCGAACTCCGGCGAGGGCGGCGAGGACGCCGAGCGCTACGCCGCCGACGCCAGCGGCGACCTGCGCCGCTCAGCGATCAAGCAGGTGGCCAGCGGCCGCTTCGGCGTGACCAGCGAGTACCTGGTGAACGCCGACGACCTGCAGATCAAGATGGCGCAGGGCGCCAAGCCCGGCGAGGGCGGCCAGCTACCCGCGCACAAGGTCTACCCGTGGATCGCCAGGACCAGGCACTCCACCCCAGGGGTCGGCCTGATCTCGCCGCCGCCGCACCACGACATCTACTCCATCGAGGACCTGGCGCAGCTGATCAGCGACCTGAAGAACGCCAACCCGGCCGCCAGGGTGAGCGTCAAGCTGGTCTCCGAGGTCGGCGTCGGAACCATTGCGGCCGGCGTGGCCAAGGCGCACTCCGACGTGGTGCTGATCTCCGGCCACGACGGCGGCACCGGCGCGTCGCCGCTGACCAGCATCAAGCACGCGGGCGGGCCGTGGGAGCTCGGCCTGGCCGAGACCCAGCAGACGCTGCTGCGCAACGGGCTGCGCGAGCGCGTGGTGGTCCAGGTGGACGGTCAGCTCAAGACCGGACGTGACGTCATCGTCGCCGCGCTGCTCGGCGCCGAGGAGTTTGGATTCGCCACGGCGCCGCTGGTCACCGTCGGCTGCGTGATGATGCGGGCGTGCCACAACGACACCTGCCCGGTCGGCGTCGCCACCCAGAACCCCGAGCTGCGCCGCAGGTTCGCCGGCCGGCCGGAGTACGTCGTGACCTTCATGCGGTTCATCGCCGAGCAGGTGCGCGAGTACCTGGCGCTGCTCGGCTTCCGCACCCTGGCCGAGGCCGTTGGCCAGGCCGAGCTGCTGACCACCCGCCCCGCGGCGGGCAGCGAGCCGGGACAGCATCCCAAGGCCGGCCCGTCCAAGGCGTCCCTGCTCGACCTGGCGCCGTTGCTGCACGTGCCCGAGCTGCCGCCTGGCTCGGCCCGCCGCCGTACCGCCAGCCAGCAGGACCGCCGCCACCTCGCGCTGGACAACACCCTGATCCAGCTGGCCGAGGGCGCCCTGGAGGAGGGCAGGCCGGTCCGCCTTGACCTGCCGGTGCGGAACGTGAACCGGACCGTCGGCACCATGCTCGGCTACGAGGTGACCAGGCGCTGGGGCGGTGAGGGCCTGCCCGACGACACCATCATGGTCGGCCTGCGCGGGTCGGCCGGGCAGTCGCTCGGCGCCTTCCTGCCACGCGGCATCACGATCCGGCTGAGCGGCGACGCGAACGACTACGTCGGCAAGGGCCTGTCCGGCGGGCGGATCGTGGTCCTCCCCGACCGTGCCGCTACGTTCGCCGCGCACCAGCAGGTCATCGCCGGCAACGTGATCGGGTACGGCGCCACCGGAGGCGAGCTCTTCCTGCGCGGGGTGGTCGGCGAGCGGTTCTGCGTCAGGAACTCGGGCGCCACCGCGGTCGCCGAGGGAGCTGGCGACCACGGCTGCGAGTACATGACCGGCGGCCGGGCCGTGCTGCTCGGCCAGGTCGGCAGGAACTTCGCGGCCGGCATGTCCGGCGGCATCGCCTACCTGCTCGACCCCGACCTGACCCTGATCAATACCGAGATGGTGGACATCGAGCCGCTCGGCGCCGCCGACGCCGAGTACCTGGCCGACCTGCTCGGCAGGTACCAGGCGGAGACCGGGTCGGCGGTGGCGGCCGGGCTGCTCGCCGACTGGGCCGCGGCGCTGCCGCGGCTGCGCCGGGTGATGCCCAGGGACTACAAGCGGGTGCTCGCCGCGACCCGGCGGGCCGAGCGGGACGGCCAGGACGTCGCCGAGGCGGTCATGGCCGCCGCGCGGAGCTAGGGGGCTGGGATGGCTGACCTGACCGGCTTCATGACCACGCCGCGGCGCACCGCCGCCCGCCGCCCGGTGGACGTGCGGATCACGGACTGGCGCGAGGTGTACACCGAGATCCGCCCGGCCGACACCGAGGGCCAGGCAGGCCGCTGCATGGATTGCGGCGTGCCGTTCTGCCACAGCGGCTGCCCGCTCGGCAACCTGATCCCCGAGTGGAACGACCTGACCCGGCGCCAGCACTGGCAGGATGCGGCGGCGCGGCTGCATGCGACCAACAACTTCCCCGAGTTCACCGGCCTGCTCTGCCCGGCGCCGTGCGAGGCCGCCTGCGTGCTCGGCATCAACGCCGACCCGGTCGCGATCAAGCAGGTCGAGATCGAGATCGTGGACCGGGCCTGGGCCGAGGGCTGGGTCACCAGCCAGCCGCCGGCCCCGGCCGCCAGGGCGGCCGGCCGGCCGGTGGCCGTGATCGGGTCAGGTCCGGCCGGGCTGGCCGCCGCGCAGCAGCTGACCAGGGCCGGGCACGCGGTGACCGTGTTCGAGCGCGACGACCAGCCAGGCGGGCTCCTCCGCTACGGCATCCCCGAGTTCAAGATGGAGAAGTGGCGGCTCGACCGGCGGCTCGACCAGATGCGCGCCGAGGGCACGGCGTTCCGCTGCGGCGTATACGCCGGGGTGGACATCACCGCTGCCGACCTGCGCGCGCGGTACCAGGCGATCGTGCTGGCAGGCGGCGCGAGGGTGGCGCGCGACCTGCCCGTGCCCGGTGCCGGGCTCGACGGGATCCACCAGGCGATGACCTACCTGCCGCAGGCCAATCGCGCGGCGGCCGGGCAGGGCAAGGCGGTTATCTCGGCCGCCGGACGGCACGTGGTGATCATCGGCGGCGGTGACACCGGTGCCGACTGCCTGGGCACCGCGCTGCGCCAGGGCGCGGCCTCGGTGACCCAGCTGGAGATCCTGCCGAGGCCGCCGCAGCACCGTCCGGACGGCCAGCCCTGGCCGACCTACCCGATGATCTACCGGGTGTCGAGCGCGCACGAGGAAGGCGGGGAACGGGTCTACGCGGTGTCCACCCAGGAGTTCCTGCCCGACGAGGCGGGCCGGGTGCGCGCGCTGCGGCTGGTCGAGGTGGAGCCGTCGGGCGGGCGGTTCGTGCCGCGTGCGGGCACCGAGCGTGAGCTCGCCTGCGACCTGGTGCTGCTGGCGATGGGCTTTTCCGGCGCCGAGGACAGCGAACTGCTCGCCGGGCTCGGCGCCGGCCTGACCGAGCGCGGGACCGTGGCGAGAGACGACCAGTACGCCACGGCCGTGCCCGGCGTGTTCGTGGCCGGCGACATGGGGCGTGGCCAGTCGCTGATCGTGTGGGCCATCGCGGAGGGCCGGTCGGCCGCCGCGGCCGCCGACCGGTACCTGGCCGGAGACACGGGCTTGCCGGCCGCGATCGCCGCCGGCGCTGCGCCGCTTCGCCTGTAGTCCGCTGACCTCGGGCTACGGGCCCGAATTACCCTGGCTGGAGGGGTCTGGCGGAGTAACGTCACTGGCATGCCGCTCGCCTCGCTGCCGGGTCCGCCCAGCGGTCAGTGGCACCTGGGCCCGGTGCCGGTGCACGGCTACGCCCTGTGCGTGGTGCTCGGCATTCTGGTGGCGCTCTGGGTGGCCGAACGCCGGTACCGCGCGGCCGGCGGGCGGCCCTGGCTGATCGTCGACCTGGCCACCGTCGTCGTTCCCGCTGCGCTCGTCGGCGCCCGGCTGTACCGGGTCACCGTCGGATACCAGCAGTTCTTCGGCGGCAACCGCGACTGGGGGGACATCGCGCGCATCTGGGACGGCGGGCTTGGGCTGCCCGGCGCCGCCGCTGGCGGCCTGATCGCGGCGCTGATCTGGTGCCGCCGGACCGGCACGGGGATCGGCCCGGTGCTCGGCGCGGCCGTGCCCGGCCTTGCCTTCGGCCAGGGCATCGCGGTGCTTGGCAACTGGTTCTCCCAGAGCCTGTACGGCGCGCCGTCCTCGTGGCCGTGGGCCGTCCGGATCTCGCCCAGGTACCGCGTGCCCGGCTACCAGGACTTCGGCACCTTCCAGCCGCTGTTTCTCTATGAGTCGCTGTTCGACATCCTGATGGGTTTCGTGCTGATCCGGCTGATCTCGGCCGGGCGGCTGACCGGGGAGCGCGCGCTCGCGCTGTGCGCCGGCCTGTACGCGATCGGCCGCCTGGTGATCGTCTCGCTGCTGCTGACCGGCTCGCAGCGGCGCTCGGGCGTGCTGGCCGAGCAGGTCGTCGCGGCGCTCATCGTGCTTGGCGCGGCCGTCTACCTATACGCCACCCGGGACCGGCAGGGCCCGCAGCCGCTGCTGGCCGGACCGGGTGCCCCGCGTGATGTCCGGCCCCAGGGCATGGAGGACAAGGTGTCTGCGGACACAGAGGACAGTCGCCTGGTGTGACCGGCGCGGCTGGCGTATACTCAAGTGTATGCTTAACTAACTGGCCGCAAGAGGAGTGCTGATGGCCGCGCGTTCCGTTATCCACGACACGTTCGTGATCGAGCGGGCCTACCCGGCGACGCCGTCGAGGGTGTTCGCCAAGAGCGGTGACGGCACCGCGCTGAGCTGGACCGAGCAGGGCGCCTACCTGGACGGCATCGACGGTGCGGAGGCACCCGCGCTGCGCATGGGAGGCACGGCCGAGATGCTCGACGGCCTGGCCGGTTACCTGCGGCGGCAGGTCGCGGCGGATGGCGAGAGCTGACCATCCGGCGCGACCGGAGTGTGACTCGGATCGACTACGATGTAGTCATGAGCAAGCGTTCAGCTACGCCAGTCAGATTTGACCCGCCAGTCGCAGACAGGCTGGCCTCCTTCGTTGCCGCGAACCCTGGCATGTCGATGTCGTCAGCCGCGAACCGGCTGGTGGATGAGGCATTGCGGATGACAGAGCATCCGGGAGTTGTCTTCAGGGTCGGCCCTACCGGACGGCGTGCCGCCCTGGCCGGAGGTCCTGACGTATGGGAAGTCATCCGCGCGGTCAGGTCCGCGCACGTGACAGAGCCTGAACTCGATAGCACCGACCTGCTGAAGCTGGTCAGCGACAACACCGGGGTGACAACCCACCTGCTGAGCATCGCCGTCCGCTACTGGGCCGCCTACCCCGACGAAGTGAACGCCGAGGTCGCCGTCGCTGACGCCGCGGAAGATACCGCCGAGCAGGCATGGCTGCGCGAACGCCAACTCCTGGCCGGATAGCAGTGAGCCAGCCACTGCTGCTCGATGAGATGTTCTCCGACAGCATCGCTCAGCAACTGCACGGCAAAGGCTACGACGTAACGTCCGTGGTCGCCGACACGAACCTGCTGGCCCTCCCTGATGACCAAGTCATGGCCCGGGCGGCAGACGCAGGCCGCGCGCTAGTTACCGCCAACATCAAGGATTTCATCCCCCTTGACGGCCGGTACCGCGCTGCCGGCCAGTCTCATGCCGGCCTCATTCTGGTATCCGCAAAGACCTTCCCTCAGAACCGCACCTTCACAGCGGCGATCGCCAGCGCTCTCGCTGCCTTGCTCGACGGGACACCTCAGATCCAGCCCGGACAAGTGCTGTTCCTGACACGGAGCTGACTGCAGAGCCGCGTCGTCGGAGCGGGTGACGGTGCCCCGGGTGGTGTGCCCCGGGTGGGATTCGAACCCACACTTGATGGATTTTGAGGCCATTGACTCTGCCGTTGGTCTACCGGGGCAACACGGCGCAACGTGTGGCGTGCCGTGCATGCACTCAATCTAGCGGCTGTAGATAGGCTTCAGTGGGTGAGCCAGACTCCCTACCGTGTAGTGATCGCCGAGGACGAGGCACTGATCCGGCTGGACCTCAAGGAGATGCTTGAGGAGCCGGGTGAGGACGCTTACGTCGTGGTCGGCGAGGCGTCCGACGGCGATGCAGCCGTCCGGCTGGCCGACGATCTGCGGCCCGATCTCGTGATCATGGATGTCAAGATGCCGGTGCTCGACGGCATCTCCGCCGCCGAGCAGATCTCGGCGCGCCGCATCGCCCCGGTCGTCATCCTGACCGCGTTCTCCCAGCGCGACCTGGTACAGCGCGCGAGCAGCGCCGGCGCCATGGCCTACCTGGTGAAGCCGTTCACCAGGGCCGAGCTGATCCCGGCAATCGAGATCGCCGTCAGCCGGTTTGCCGAGGTCACCGCCCTTCAGTCGGAGATCGGGGACCTGCGCCAGCGGCTGACCACGCGCAAGCTGCTCGACCGGGCCAAGGGGGTACTCCAGGCCAGCCGCGGTATGAGCGAGCCCGAGGCCTTCAGGTGGATACAGAAGACCTCGATGGACCGCAGGATGACGATGGGCGCGCTGGCGCAGGAGATACTCGACAGCCAGCAGGCGCCGGGCGGCGAGGGAGCCGCACAGCCCGGGCAACCGCCCCCCGCGCCAGAGGCCGGAGCCGGGCAGGAGTCGTGACGCAAGCGAGCGGGGCCCTGTCCATCACGGACCCGGCCCCGCTCGCTTGCAGCCGTCTGCTGCTCATGCGCAGCGGCGGTACGGAGCCAGGGCAGACCCTTTGGTGCCGTGTCGGCCTTCCCCGGGCCGGCACGTTCTCTACTCGGGCATCGCCGAGCTCCGGGGAACACCGTAGCGAGCGCGGCTGCGCCGCGCGCAGACACTGCCATTACCCGGCCGGTATGGGAAGAACATCCGTTCAACGCGTCCGGAGTGGTTCGGCGCGCACCTGTCCCGGCCTGTGCGCGGGACGTAGGGCCGCGCACCGGGCGAGATGAGCCACGCTTCAGCGCAGGCTGGCGACCACCTGGGTGAGCGCCGGCGCGACGATCAGGGCGGGCAGCAGGTCGGCGACGGGCAGCGAGCGCACCCGCAGCAGCCGCAGCGCGATGCCGGCCAGCAGCAGCCCGCCGGTGGCGGTCAGCGCGGCCACCCCGGCCGCCGGGATCAGCCCGCCGAGCGCCGCGGCCACGGCGGTCAGCGACCCCTGAACGACCAGCACGCTGATTGCGGCGGCGGCGACGCCCCAGCCGAGCGTCGCGGCGAACGCGATCGAGGTGAACCCGTCGAGCACGCTCTTCAGCGCGAGCTGGCTGAACCCGTCGCCGAGACCGTCCTGCAGCGAGCCGAGTATGGTCAGCGGGCCGACGCAGTAGACCAGCGAGGCCGTGACAAAGCCCTGAATGAACCGCTCGCGCTCGCTCATCGCCGCGGCAGGCCGATCAGCGTCCTGCGCGATCACGCCCTCGACCACGCCCTCGGCCACGCCGCCGTCCTGCAGCACGTCGCGGACCTGCGTCCGCCCTGCCCTGGTGAGCCGTCGCTGGAGCAGCGCGCCGACGCCGTTCAGCCGGTCCTCGATCCGCAGCAGCGAGCCGGCGATGCCGCCAAGCAGGATCGAGCCGAGCACGATCAGGACCGGTGCCGAGGTTCCGACCGCGCGACGCAGCGCAGGGTCGAGCACGCTCGCGCCGTCGAGCACGGCCACCATCAGCACGACGAGCCCGACCCCGTCGGTGACCACATCCCTGGTCCGCCGCGGCAGCCGGTCGCCGACCAGCACGCCGATCGACGCGCCCGCCAGCACGGTGGCGACGTTGAGCAGCGTGCCGACGCCGCGCATCAGCCAGCGCCCCCCTGGCCCGCACCGTGCTGGCCCGGAATGGCCCGGCCTGCCGCATCGCCAGGGACCGTGTCCCGCAGCAGGCAGCTCAGCCTGGCCGTGCACACCCGGCGTCCCCCGTCGTCGGTGATCACGATCTCGTAGGTGGCCAGCGTCCGGCCGCCGTGCAGCTGGGTAGCCACGCCGGTCACCTGACCGGCCGTGGCACCGCGATGGTGGGTCGCGCTGATCTCGATGCCCACGGTGACCCGGCCGGGCCCGGCGTGCAGTGCCGCGCCGGTGGACCCGAGCGTCTCGGCGAGCACGCAGGACGCGCCGCCGTGCAGCAGCCCGTACGGCTGGATGTTCCCCTCCACCGGCATCGTCCCGACGACCCGCTGCGGCGACGCCTCGGTGATCGTGATCCCCATCCGGTGCGCCAGCGTGTCGGTGTGCACCAGGTTCAGGTCGCCCCAGGCCACCAGCGTCGCGTCGTCGTCCGCCATCGCTACCTCCGAGTTCGCCGCACGCGCCTGGCCGGCGCAGGACGCAGCCTAGGATTGACCGGTGGCTGAAACGAACCCGACCCCGTCCGGCAGCGCGGATCGCGAGCTGTTGCTCCTTCTCGACGGGCATTCCCTGGCCTACCGCGCGTTCTTCGCGCTGCCGCCGGAGAACTTCTCGACGACGACCGGCCAGCCGACGAACGCCGTCTACGGGTTCACCGCGATGCTGATCAACGTGCTGCGGGACGAGCGGCCCAGCCATGTCGCCGTGGCGTTCGACCGCAGCGAGCCGACGTTCAGGCACGAGGAGTTCGTCGAGTACAAGGCGACGCGCAAGGAGACGCCTGCCGACTTCAAGGGTCAGCTGAGCCTGATCTTCGAGGTGCTCGACGCGCTCGGCATCCGGCGCCTGTCGGCGGCCGGCTACGAGGCCGACGACATCATCGCGACGCTGGCCACCCAGGCCGCCGACAGCGGCATGAAGGTGCTGATCGTCACCGGCGACCGGGACGCGCTCCAGCTGGTGAGCGACGACGTGACGGTGCTGATGACCAGGCGCGGCATCAGTGACATGACGAGGTTCACGCCGGCGGCGGTGGTGGAGAAGTACGGGCTGACGCCGGTGCAGTACCCGGACTTCGCTGCGCTGCGCGGCGACCCGAGCGACAACCTGCCAGGCATCCCCGGCGTGGGCGAGAAGACCGCGGCGAAGTGGGTCGCCGAATTCGGCTCGCTCGACGCGCTGGTGGACAAGGTCGACCAGGTCAAAGGCCGGGCCGGGGACAACCTGCGTGAGCACCTCGGCAGCGTGCTGCGCAACCGCAGGCTCACCGAGCTCAGCCGGGTCGTGCCGCTCGAGGTAGGGCCGGCCGGGCTGCTCCCGGTCCCCTGGGACCGGGAGCAGATCCACCAGCTCTTCGACACCCTGCAGTTCCGCGTCCTGCGCGACCGCCTCTACACCACCTTGCCGAACGGGATCACCGGGTCGCTCGCCGCCGCGCAGCCGGCCGGCGGCGAGGGCGGATTCGATGTCAGCCTGAGCGTGCTCGGTCCGGGCGAGGTCGGCGGGTGGCTCGCCGAGCACGCCAGCTCGGGCCGGGTCGGCCTGGCCGTCAGCGGCACCTGGGGACGCGGCACCGGCGACGTGGACGGGCTCGCGCTGGCTCCGGCGGGTGACGAGGCGGGCAGCGCCAGCCCCGCGGCCTACCTGGACCCGACCGCGCTGACCGACGAGGACGAGCGCGCGCTGGCGGCCTGGCTTTCCGACGAGAGCGCGCCGAAGGCGCTGCACGACGCCAAGGGCCCGATGCACGCGCTGGCGGCCAGGGGACTGGTGCTGCGCGGCCTGACCAGCGACACCGCGCTCGCCGCCTACCTGGCGCTGCCCGGCCAGCGCTCGTTTGACCTGGCTGACCTCGCGCTGCGCTACACCAGGCGCGAGCTCGCGCCGGATGCGACGCCGTCCGGCCAGCTCACGCTCGACATGCCGGCGCAGACCGAGGCAGCGCAGGCGCTGGCCGAGCGGGCGCTCGCGACGGCCGAGCTTGCCGACGCGCTCGACGCCGACCTGGCCAGGCGAGGGGCCACGGTGTTGCTCGCCGAGGTGGAGCTGCCACTGGTCAGCGTGCTCGCTGAGATGGAGCGGGCCGGAATCGCCGCCGACGTCGACCACTTCATCGAGATGTCGGCGAGCCTCGGCGGCGAGGTCAAGGCCGCCGAGCAGGGCGCCTTCGCGGCCACCGGGCACGAGTTCAACCTGGGCTCGCCCAAGCAGCTGCAGGAGGTGCTGTTCACCGAGCTCGGGTTGCCCAAGACCAAGCGGATCAAGACCGGCTACACCACCGACAACGAGGCGCTGGCCGGCCTGCTCGCCCAGACTGGCCACCCGGTGCTCGAGTTCCTGATGCGGCACCGCGATGTGGCGAAGCTGAAGAGCATCGTGGACTCGCTGATCCCGATGGCCGGGCAGGACGGCCGGATCCACACCACGTACAACCAGATGATCGCGGCCACCGGCCGGCTCTCCTCCACCGACCCGAACCTGCAGAACATCCCGATCAGGACCGAGGAGGGCCGCCGGATCAGGCAGGGCTTCGTGGTGGGCGCCGACTACGAGTGCCTGCTGACCGCCGACTACAGCCAGATCGAGCTGCGCATCATGGCGCACCTGTCCGGCGACGAGGCGCTGGCGGCCGCGTTCGGCTCCGGCTACGACTTCCACGCGGCCACCGCGGCCCGGGTGTTCGGGGTCCAGGCCGACGAGGTGACCGGCGAGCTGCGCAGCAAGGTCAAGGCGATGAACTACGGCCTGGCCTACGGGCTCTCGGTGTACGGGCTCTCGCAGCAGCTCGGCGTGCAAGCCGCCGAGGCGCGCGGCTATATGGACGAGTACTTCTCGGTCTTCGGCGGAGTCCGCGATTACCTGCACGCGGTGGTGGCGCAAGCCAGGCAGGACGGCTACACCCAGACCATACTCGGGCGCCGCCGCTACCTGCCCGACCTCACCTCGGACAACCGGCAGCGCAGGGAGATGGCCGAGCGGATGGCACTGAACGCGCCCATCCAGGGCTCGGCAGCCGACATCATCAAGGTGGCCATGCTCCGCGCCGACGAGCAGATCAGGCGCAGCGGGCTCGCGTCGAGGATGCTGCTCCAGGTCCACGACGAGCTGCTCTTCGAGGTGGCTCCCGGCGAGCTGGATCGGCTCAGGGATCTGGTCAGGGCCGCCATGGGCGGCGCCTTCGAGCTGAGCGTGCCGCTTGAGGTGTCCATGGGCACCGGGCGGAGCTGGGCGGACGCCGCGCACTGAGCGCCGCCGCGCATGACGCGGCGCGCGGGTCAACCCCGGGGTTGACCCGCCGCCCGCGGCAGCTCCATCCCGGCGTTGAGCACGCGGGCGGCCGCAGCAAGTACCGTGACCTGGTGACCGACGCCGAGCAGCGGACCGCTGGCGCGCGGGTGCCGCCGGCGCCGAGGTGGATCACCAGGCCGGTGAGCATCGCGGTGATCGCCGTGGCTGCCCGTCGGCGTGGCGCTCTCGCTGCACGGCGTGCCTGCTGCGGCGGCCGCGCCGGTCTCGGTCTGAGGCTCATGGACCCCTCGCACCCCTGCCGTCGGCCGCGGGCGCCCGCCCGGCGGGGCCGTCGGCGGGGGACCGCGATTGACCCGCCGCCCGCGCTCTCATATGCTGATCGGTGCGTTGTGACTTCTTGCATCCGCCATGGTCAGGCAGCCCACGGGCGGTCTGAGGCCTGGCCGGCGTTCCTCACCGGGCACTCCAGCCACCGTGTCGGATGCCGCATCGCACGCATCAAAACAATCCCTGTCCGTATCCGGAGCCCACTTACACATGACCACGAGCAGCGCGCAGGCCACCTCGACCCCTCAGGTAGCCCTTAACGACATCGGTTCGGAGGAGGCCTTCCTCGCCGCGATCGACGAGACGATCAAGTACTTCAACGACGGCGACATTGTCGATGGGACAGTCGTCAAGGTCGATCGGGACGAGGTTCTGCTCGATATCGGCTACAAGACCGAGGGCGTCATACCCTCCAGGGAACTGTCGATCAAGCACGATGTCGACCCGAACGACGTCGTCAAGACCGGCGATCACATCGAGGCCCTGGTCCTGCAGAAGGAGGACAAGGAAGGCCGGCTGATCCTGTCCAAGAAGCGCGCGCAGTACGAGCGGGCGTGGGGCACGATCGAGAAGATCAAGGAAGAGGACGGCGTCGTCACCGGCACGGTGATCGAGGTCGTCAAGGGCGGCCTGATCCTGGACATCGGCCTGCGCGGCTTCCTCCCGGCGTCGCTCGTGGAGATGCGCCGGGTGCGCGACCTCCAGCCGTACGTCGGCAAGGAGATCGAGGCGAAGATCATCGAGCTGGACAAGAACCGCAACAACGTGGTGCTGTCCCGCCGCGCCTGGCTGGAGCAGACCCAGTCCGAGGTCCGCCAGAACTTCCTCAACACGCTGCAGAAGGGCCAGATCCGCAAGGGCACGGTCTCCTCGATCGTGAACTTCGGCGCGTTCGTGGACCTCGGCGGCGTCGACGGCCTGGTGCACGTGTCCGAGCTGTCGTGGAAGCACATCGACCACCCGGGCGAGGTCGTCGAGGTCGGCCAGGACGTCACGGTCGAGGTGCTCGACGTGGACATGGACCGCGAGCGGGTCTCGCTGTCGCTGAAGTCCACCCAGGAAGACCCGTGGCAGCAGTTCGCGCGGATGCACCAGATCGGCCAGGTCGTGCCCGGCCGGGTCACCAAGCTGGTGCCGTTCGGCGCGTTCGTGCGGGTCGAGGAGGGCATCGAGGGCCTGGTGCACATCTCCGAGCTTGCCGACCGGCACGTGGAGATTCCCGAGCAGGTCGTGCAGGTGGGCGACGAGATCTTCGTCAAGATCATCGACATCGACCTCGACCGGCGCAGGATCAGCCTGTCGCTCAAGCAGGCCAACGAGGGTGCCTCCGGCGAGGTCAGCGTCGAGGACTTCGACCCCACCCTGTACGGCATGCCGGCCACCTACGACGAGCAGGGCAACTACGTCTACCCCGACGGCTTCGACCCGGAATCCGGGGAGTGGCTTGAGGGATTCGACGCCCAGCGTGAGGAGTGGGAGCGCCAGTACGCCGAGGCGCGCGCCAGGTTCGAGGCGCACCAGCGGCAGGTTGCCGAGGCCCGCAGCAAGGCCGAGGGCGACGAGGACACCGAGGCGAACGCGAGCTCGCACACCTCGGGGTCCCACGAGCCTGAAGGCTCGGGCGGCACGCTCGCCTCCGACGAGGCGCTCGCGGCGCTGCGCGAGAAGCTCTCTGGCGGGCGCAACTAGGGCGACAACGGGCTGAGATGCTCAGGGTCGGCCTGACCGGCGGCATCGGCGCAGGCAAGAGCGAGGTCTCGCGGCGGCTGGCAGAGCGCGGCGCCGTGCTCATCGACGCGGACGCGATCGCCAGGCAGGTGGTGGCGGGCGGCACGGCCGGGCTGACCGCGGTGATCGCGGCGTTCGGCGAGCAGGTGCTGCTGCCCTCTGGCGAGCTCGACAGGGAACGTCTCGGCGAGATCGTCTTCGCCGACCGGTCGGTGCTGGCCCGGCTCAACGCGATCGTGCACCCGCTGGTAGGCGAGCGGATGGCCGAGCTCGAGCGGTCGGCGGGGCCCGATGCGATCGTTGTGCACGACGTTCCGCTGATCGCCGAGAACGACCTGCGCTCTGCTTACGACCTGGTGGTCGTGGTGGACGCACCTGAGCAGACACAGCTCGCCAGGCTCACCGGCCCCCGCGGCATGACCGCCGAGCAGGCCGGAGCGCGGATAGCGGCGCAGGCCACCAGGCAGCAGCGGCTCGCGATCGCTGACCTGGTCATTGACAACTCGGGGTCGCTGGCCGACCTCGACGCCAGGGTCGGCGAGGTATGGGCCGAGCTCAGGCGGCGGGCCGGGCTGGCCGGGGCCAGCCGGTGAGCCGAACTACAGTGGAACGGCCGGCCCGGCCGAATGGCTGGCCAGGCCCGCCCTGGAACGGCCGGCGGGGGCCGGCTGCCCGGCGGCCGGCCCGGGCGTGGAAAGCTTGCGTCCAGGCGATACCGTTCCGGCTCGAACGGGAGGCAGCAGCTTGATTGAGGTACGCGGCCTGACGAAGCGGTTCGGCAGCAAGACCGCCGTCGATGGTCTCACCTTCAACGTGGAGCCCGGCCGGGTCACCGGATTCCTCGGCCCGAACGGCGCTGGCAAATCGACCACGATGCGGCTGATCCTCGGCCTGGACTGGCCGCAGGCCGGATGGGCCAAGATCGACGGCTACTTCTACCGTGACCTGCCGGACCCGCTGCGGACCGTGGGCGCCCTGCTCGAGGCCAAGTCGGTGCATCCTGGCCGGAGCGCGCGCAACCACCTGCTGTTCCTCGCGCAGACCCAGGGCCTGCCGGCCCGCCGGGCAGACGAGATGCTCGACCTGGTCGGCCTGGCTGACGTGGCGGGCAAGCGGGCCGGCGGCTTCTCGCTCGGCATGAGCCAGCGGCTCGGCATCGCCGCCGCGCTGCTCGGAGATCCGCAGGTGCTGTTGCTCGACGAGCCCGTCAACGGCCTGGATCCCGAGGGCGTGCTGTGGATCAGGAACCTGATGAAGCACCTCGCCGGGCAGGGCCGCACGATCTTCGTCTCCAGCCACCTGATGAACGAGATGGCGGTCACCGCCGACCACCTGATCGTGATCGGGCGCGGGCGGATGATCGCCGACGCCAGCACGTCGGAGGTGATCACCCGCGGTACCTCGACCTCGGTGCGGGTGCGCACTCCTGACGCGCAGCGGCTGAGGGAGCTGATCGCGGCCGAGGGCGGCACCGTCGTCGCGGCTGAGCCCGGACCCGGCGAGCCGCCGCCGGTGAACGGGGCCGGCCTGTTCGACGTCACGGGCATGGAGGCGGCCAGGATCGGGGAGATCGCCGCGTCGGCCTCGGTGGTGTTGCACGAGCTGACGCCGGTGGCCTCGCTCGAGGAGGCCTTTATGGAACTGACCTCGCAGACGCTGGAGTTCGGTCACGGGCCTGGCCAAGGGGATGCGATGGCCTACCCCGGCGGCGGCTACACGGGCCCGGCTGACGGCCAGCCAGGACCGGTCGGGCTGGGCAAGGGCGGTGCCCGGTGACCGTCACGTCGCCCGCCTCGCCGTCGGCGGCGCCGGCCGGGGTGCCGGGGCCGGCGTCGCAGGTGCACCGGATCAGGATCGCCGGGCTGCTGCGGGCGGAGTGGACCAAGATCAGGTCGGTGCGCTCGACGCTGTGGACGCTGATCCTGTTCGTGGTGATCACGATCGGGCTGACGGCCGGCCTGACCGCCCTGATCGTGGCGAACTGGAACGCGCCGCGGGCCGGAGGCGGCAACGGGCACGCTCAGATCGTGCTCGACCCGGTCGGCTTCATCCTCGGCACCGGGATCTCCCTTGGCCAGCTCACCATCTGCGTGCTTGGCGTGCTCATCATGACGACCGAGTATTCGAGCGGCGTGATCAGGGCCTCGCTGCTCGCCGTGCCGAAGCGGCTGCCGATGCTGGCCGCGAAGGCGCTGGTGTTCGCCTCGATCCTGGTTGTGCTTGCCGAGATCGTGGTGTTCTGCTCGTTCTTCGTGGGCTCGGCGCTGCTGCACAGCAAGGTGGCCGTGTCGCTGAGCGACTCGGGCGTCACCAGGGCGGTGGTCGGTGCCGGACTGTACCTCACCGTGCTCGGCCTGTTCGCGATGGCGATCGGCGGTCTGATCAGGCACACCGCGGGGGCGATCGCCACCGTGATCGGCGTCGTGCTCGTGCTGCCGATCCTGTCCGGGCTGCTGCCTGGCAACTGGGGCGCGCACATCGACGCGTACCTGCCCGAGCAGGCCGGGTCGCTGGTCTACGGCGCGCGCCCGAGGCTCGGCCAGCTGCTGTCGCCCTGGGAAGGCTTCGGGGTGTTCTGCCTGTGGACGCTCGTGCTCGTCGTGGCGTGCGCGGTCCTGCTCGAGCGCCGCGACGCCTGACCCTCGCAAGCGGTTCAGGCGCCGCGGCGCCGGCTGACTTCCGGCCGGGCGGTCTCAGTACCTCGGCTGGGACATGGCCTGGTAATAGCCGGACGACTCCTTGTTCCAGATCATGATGATCGTTCCGAGCCCGCAGAGCCAGACAAGCAGGTCAAGTATCAAGCCAATGCCGACGTGCGGCCGCGCGAACGCCAAGAGCAGGAAGACGGTGTTCAGCCCGAACAGAACGCTCGCGACCACGCGCGCCCAGCTCTTGCCGCGGCCGTTCGCCCAGGCCATCCAGACCCACAGGCCGATACCGATCAGTCCAATGATGACCGCGAAGGCGACGCCGAACACCTCAGCGTTGTGGATCTGCGCCGAGGTCAGGCTCGGATCAGCCTTCTTGATCGCATTCCGCACGCTGCCGATCGCCACGAGCTCGAGCACAACCCCGACCGCGCTCAGCGCGGCTCCCGTGTACATCAGCTTGACCGCGGTCCGGACGGGCCGGGGCGGCTCGGGCCGCTGCGGCGGCGGACCCTGGCCCGAGGTCGGATACGGCTGATACATGATGGCCTCCTGTTATGCCCTATGTGCTCGTGCCTGCCGCCTCTAAGCTACTCCGGGCGCCCGCGAGCTGCGTCGGTCAGTCCAGGGTGTCAGAACCTCCGCCTACAGTAGAACGGTGCGACTTCAGGAGCTGGCATGCGCCCCGTAACCGACCTTCAGCGGCGGGTCGCGCCGTTCGAGGTCGTCACGGACATGGTCCCGGCCGGCGATCAGCCCGCGGCGATCGCCGAGCTTGAGAAGCGGATCAGGGCCGGCTCGGCCGACACGGTCCTGCTCGGCGCCACCGGTACCGGCAAGACCGCGACCGTGGCCTGGCTGGGCGAGCGGCTGCAGCGGCCGATGCTGGTGATGCTGCCCAACAAGACACTCGCCGCCCAGTTCGCCAACGAGCTGCGCGAGATGCTGCCGCACAACGCGGTGGAGTACTTCGTCTCCTACTACGACTACTACCAGCCTGAGGCGTACGTGCCGCAGACCGACACCTACATCGAGAAGGACTCCTCGATCAACGACGAGGTGGAGCGGCTGCGCCACTCGGCCACGAACTCGCTGCTCACCAGGCGGGACACCATCGTCGTGGCGTCGGTCTCGTGCATCTACGGCCTCGGCACGCCGCAGGAGTACGTGGACCGGATGGTCAAGCTGAAGGTCGGCGAGACCATCGAGCGCGACGCGCTGCTGCGCAAGCTGGTCGCCATGCAGTACCTGCGCAACGACCTGTCGTTCACCAGGGGCACGTTCCGCGTGCGCGGCGACACCATCGAGGTGATCCCGGTCTACGAGGAGCACGCCGTCCGGGTGGAGATGTTCGGCGACGAGATCGAGCGGCTGATGACCCTGCACCCGCTCACCGGCGAGGTGCTGACCACCGACGAAGAGCTGTACATCTTCCCCGCCTCGCACTACGTCGCCGGGCCTGAGCGGATGGACCGGGCGATCGCGGGCATCGAGGTAGAGCTTGCCGACCGGCTCGCCGAGCTCGAGCGGGCAGGCAAGCTGCTCGAGGCGCAGCGGCTGCGGATGCGGACCAGCTACGACATCGAGATGATGCGGCAGGTCGGCAGCTGCTCGGGGATCGAGAACTACTCCAGGCACATCGACGGCCGGGAGGCAGGCAGCGCGCCCAACACCCTGCTCGACTACTTTCCCGAGGACTTCCTGCTGGTCATCGACGAGTCGCACGTCACCGTGCCGCAGATCGGCGCCATGTACGAGGGCGATGTGTCACGCAAGCGGGTGCTCGTCGAGCACGGCTTCCGGCTGCCGAGCGCGATCGACAACCGGCCGCTCACCTGGGAGGAGTTCTGCGACCGGATCGGGCAGACGCTGTACCTGTCGGCCACCCCTGGCCCGTACGAGCTGCAGCGGGTGGGCGGTGACGTGGTGGAGCAGGTGATCAGGCCCACCGGCCTGGTCGACCCCGAGGTCATCGTCAAGCCGACCAAGGGCCAGATCGACGACCTGGTCCACGAGATCAGGCTGCGGGCCGAGCGCTCCGAGCGGGTGCTGGTCACCACGCTGACCAAGAAGATGTCCGAGGACCTCACCGACTACCTGCTTGAGCTGGGCATCCGGGCCAGGTACCTGCACAGCGAGGTGGACACCCTGCGCCGGGTCGAGCTGCTGCGCGAGCTGCGGCTCGGTGAGTACGACGTGCTCGTCGGCATCAACCTGCTGCGCGAGGGACTTGACCTGCCCGAGGTCTCGCTGGTGGCGATACTCGACGCGGACAAGGAGGGGTTCCTGCGGTCGGGCACGTCACTGATCCAGACCATCGGACGTGCCGCCAGGAACGTCTCCGGCCAGGTGCACATGTACGCCGACCAGATGACGCCGTCGATGAGCAAGGCGATCGACGAGACGAACCGGCGCCGTGCCAAGCAGATCACCTACAACCAGTCGCACGGCGTGGACCCGCAGCCGCTGCGCAAGCGGATCGCCGACATCACCGACCAGCTTGCCCGCGAGGACGCCGATACCGAGAAGCTGCTCGGCGGCTCTGGCCGGCGGCAGAGCCGCGGCAAGGCGCCGGTGCCCGGCATGGCGGCGCGGGCCAGGGCCGCGGCGGCGGCCGGCGGGGTCCGGGGCGCGGAGGGCGAGGCTGGCCAGGGCGGTGGCGCGGCTCGCGGGGACCTGGTCGCGCTGATCACGACCCTGACCGACCAGATGCACGCCGCGGCGGCTGAGCTCCAGTTCGAGCTGGCCGCCAGGTTCAGGGACGAAGTGCGGGAGCTGAAGCAGGAACTGCGCGGGATGCAGGCCGCCGGAGTCTGACCGGACATCGCAATCTCGTAACCGAGTGATTACGGACAGCTTTCGAAGCGTAAGGTCGTCACTGTGCTCGTGAGCCTGGCGGCGGCCATCGTGGCGGCCTTCTGCTACGGTCTCGGCGCGGTGATGCAGGCCATCGCCGTCCGGGCTTCCACGCGCCGTCCTGCGCTCGAGGCGGCCGGGGTGTCCAGCGGGGTGGACCCAGGCTTGGTGCTGCGGATGCTGCACCAGTGGCCGTTCATCGTCAGCATCGCGATCGACCTCACCGGGTTCGTCTGCCAGGTGATCGCCCTGCGTCGGCTGCCGCTGTTCGAGGTGCAGGTGATCATCGCGGGCAACCTGGCGGTCACCGCCGTCTGCGCCTCCTGGCTGATGCACGCGGTGCTGTCGCTGCGGGAGTGGCTCGCGGTGACCGCGGTGGTCGTGGGAGTCGGCCTGCTCGGCTCGTCTGCGGGCTCAGAGGGCGCGGCGACCGTTGGCATCGACTTCCACCTGGCGCTGATGGCCGCGCTGGCGGTGATCGCGGCCGCCGGCGTGCTGGCCGGACGGCTGCCGAGCCGGATCAGGACGCCCGTGCTCGGCGCGCTCGCGGGCCTTGGCTACGGCGTGGTCGCCGTGTGCGCCCGCATCCTGCCCGGGTACTCCCCGCATCAGCTGGTCACGTCCCCGGCCGCCTACACGCTGGCCGCCGCGGGGATCATCTCGTTCATGCTGTACGCGTCGGCGCTGGAGAGCGGCAGCGTCACGGTGGCGACCGCCGCGGTCATCCTTGTCGAGACGGTGCCGCCCGCGGTCGTCGGCGTGCTCCTGCTCGGTGACACGACCAGACCGGGGATGGCCGGCGTGGCGGTCGCCGGGTTCCTGCTCGCGCTGCTCAGCGCGGTCGCGCTGGCCAGGTTCGGAGAGGGCGGCGAGCACCCGACGGACCGGACGGTCGCCGGGCCGCAAGCAGCGGCCGGGCCGGGCGCAACTCAGGCGCTGGCCCGCCAGCCTGTCCTGGTGGTCGAGGCAGCGCCCAGGCCGGGCACCGGCGGCTGGCCAGGGCCGGTCGGCTGGCCAGCAGTCGCGACCCGACTGGCGCCGGCGGTCCGGGTGCCGCCGCAACCAGGGCGGCCGCTTGAGGCCGAGCCTTCGCCTCGGCCCGACCTTCAGCCCGATCTTCAGCCCGGGCGCGGGCTGCCCAGCGGGCGGAACAGCGGATAGCTCTCGCCGTCGGCGGGGCTGGGGAACTCCGCCGCGACCGCCATCCCGGCCCGTAGCCCGGCCAGCCCGGCCGGGCCGGCGAGCCACAGCCCGGCGGATAGCCACGGGCCCTCGGCAAGCTCGACCAGCGCGGGAACGGCCGTCGGCCCGCTGTCGCGCGGATGCACCACCGACCAGCTGATCAGCGTGCCGCGGCCGGACGCCGCCGCCCAGGACAGGACACCGCCGCAGGACGGACACTGTGACGCGGACGAGCCCTGCCAGCCGCCGCAGTCATCGCACCGCCTGATCAGCAGTTCGCCGCGGGACGCGGCCGCGAAGAACGGCGCGCTACGCTCATCCGCCCGGACGGTCCCGACGCTGTCAGGCCCGCCAGCCGGGTGCCCGCCGCCCCCGCCGGCGCTGTCGCCGCCGGCGCGGTCGCCGTCGGCTCTGCTGCGGCCCGCCGCGTTCTCGGCCGCTGCCCACCCACGGCTCGCCGCCGCGCGGCCACGCCGCGGGCCGCCGGCCCGCCTGTCGTGCGGGCTCACGATCAGCGTGCCGTGATGAGAAAGGATGCCGCCGTTCCCGCTGACCAGAATCACGTCGGTGGCGGAAGACTGGCGGTCGCCGCCGTCCCCCCTCGCCTGGATCACCGCCTCGGAGAGCGGGGTGAACCCCCACATGTAGTACGCGGAGAGCTGCCCGCCTCCCGTGTTCACCGGCAGCGTCCCGCCGGGCGCCAGCGCGCCGCTGGCCACGAACGGGCCGCCATCGCCCTTCGCGCAGAATCCGTAGTCCTCAAGGGTGACCAGCACCGTGTAGGTGTAGCAGTCGTAGATCTGGCACATCGTGACGTCGGCCGGGCCCACCCCGGCCATCCCCATCGCCGCCCTGCCCGCCTGCACCGCGCCGGTGACCAGGCCGAAGTCGCTGCCCGATGCCATCGGCTGGCCGGGGTGCCCCTGGCCCCAGCCCCAGACGTGCACGGGCGGCCGCGGCCCGGCTGCGGCCGCGCGGGCGGCGGTGACGATCACGGCGATGGCGCCGTTGCTGACCAGGGAGCAGTCAAGCAGGTGCAGCGGCTCGGCCACCCAGCGCGACCGCTGGTGGTCGGCGAGCGTGATCGGGTCACGGTACTGCGCGAGCGGATTCCCGGCCGCCCACCCGCGCTGGGCCACCGCGATCGCGCCGAGCTGCTCGCTGGTCGTGCCATACCGCTGCATGTGCCGACGGGCCGCGAGCGCGTAGTACACGGTCACCGACCTGAAGCCGTAGCCGGCGGCGAGTCCGGCCAACCCGTGCCGCTCCGGCCGACCGGACGGACGGTCCTGCCCGTCCTGCCCGTCGCGCTCGCCCCAGCCGCCGAACGCGCTGCCAGCCCGAGCACCTTCCTGCAGTGGCGTGTCGGCGAACACGCAAGCGACCGCCCTGGCGGCCCCGCTGGTCACGGCGAGCGCGGCGGTCTGCACGGCCATCACGGCGGAGGCGCCGAAGCTGCTGATCACGGCGAGCAGCGACAGGTCCCGAAGGCCGAGCTGGGCGGCCAGGCCCAGGTCGAGCCCGCCGCTGATGCCGGGGCAGATCAGCAGGCCGTCGAGGTCGGCAAGCGCCATCCCTGCGTCCGCGGCGGCCAGCCGCACGGCGCTGGCGGCGAGTCGGCGCGGCGTGGTCCCGTAGACCCGGCCGAGGCTCGTCATCCCGAGCCCGGCGATCGCCGCGCCCGACGATGCCCGGTTCACTCGCGACCCGCTCCCTCCCCGCCCCGGCGGATCCGACAGACCGCCATAGGGCGCACGACAGACTTACCATACTTAACGGACGCGTCGGGCAATCTCCCCCCAAGGGCTGGCGAAGCGCCGTATCGGTTAGGGCGCATCGTGTCGGCGAAGGTCACGCCGGATCGTTCCTGATATTCTGAGACCCCGTGGACCGGTGGGCCACACCGCCGGCACTGACCACGGGAGCCGCCTTGGCGACGTCAGCGCACACCCCACGACCAGTCCTCACCAGGCACGTCTTCGTCACCGGCGGCGTCGCGTCCAGCCTCGGCAAGGGCCTCACCGCCTCCAGTCTCGGACGGCTGCTGAAGATGCGCGGGCTCCGGGTCAGCATGCAGAAGCTCGACCCGTACCTGAACGTCGACCCGGGCACCATGAACCCGTTCCAGCACGGCGAGGTCTTCGTCACCGACGACGGCACCGAGACCGACCTCGACATCGGGCATTACGAGCGGTTCCTCGATACCCACCTGCCTGGCTCGTCGAACGTGACCACCGGGCAGGTGTACTCGAGCGTGATCGCCAAGGAGCGCCGCGGCGACTATCTCGGCGACACCGTCCAGGTCATTCCGCATATCACCAATGAGATCAAGGCCCGGATCATCGAGATGGGCGGCCCGCAGACCGACGTCGTGATCACCGAGGTAGGCGGCACCGTGGGCGACATCGAATCGCTGCCGTTCCTTGAGGCGATCAGGCAGATCAGGCACGAGATCGGCCGGGACCGCTGCTTCTTCCTGCACGTCTCCCTGCTGCCTTACATCGGGCCGTCAGGCGAGCTCAAGACGAAGCCGACACAGCACTCGGTGGCCGCCCTACGCAGCATCGGCATCCAGCCCGACGCAATCGTGTGCCGCTCGGACCGCCCGATCAGCGACGGGCTGAAGCGCAAGATCAGCATGATGTGCGACGTGGACGAGGAGGCGGTGGTCTCCACGCCCGACGCCCCGTCGATCTACGACATACCGAAGATCCTGCACGCCGAGGGCCTAGACGCGTACGCGGTGCGGCGGCTCGGGCTGCCATTCCGTGACGTGGACTGGAGTGACTGGAACGAGCTTCTCGGCCGGGTGCACCGTCCGGCAAGGAGCGTGACGATCGCGCTGGTCGGCAAGTACGTGGACCTGCCTGACGCGTACCTGTCGCCCGCCGAGGCGCTGCGCGCGGGCGGGTTCGGCAACGACGCCAGGGTGAACATCCGGTGGGTACCTAGCGATGACTGCCAGACGCCGGACGGCGCCGCCCGTCACCTGGACGACGTGGACGGGATCCTGGTGCCTGGTGGCTTCGGTGTGCGGGGGATCGAAGGGAAGATCGGCGCGGTCAGGCACGCAAGGGAGCACGGCATCCCGATCCTCGGGCTGTGCCTCGGCCTGCAGTGCATGGCGATCGAGGTGGCCAGGGACCTGGCGGGCCTGGAGGGCGCCAACAGCGCCGAATTCGACCCGCAGACCGAGTACCCGGTCGTGGCCACGATGGCGGACCAAGAGGACGTCGTGGCGGGGGAGCGCGACATGGGCGGGACCATGCGACTCGGGCTTTACCCGGCGGTACTCGCCGAGGGGAGCCTGGTGCGCCGCCTGTACGGCGCCGAGATCGTGCACGAGCGGCACAGGCACCGCTACGAGGTGAACAACTCCTACCGGCTTGCCCTGGAGGCAGCCGGGCTGGTCTGCTCCGGACTGTCGCCAGATGGCCGGCTGGTCGAGTTCGTCGAGCTTCCCGCGCAGGTGCACCCATTCTTCGTGGCGACCCAGGCGCACCCGGAGTTCCTGTCCCGGCCGACCCGGCCGCATCCCCTGTTCAGCGGGCTGATCGCCGCCGCGCTCGAGCGGGCAAGGAACATGCCGGCGGCCGCGGTGGCTGGAAGCCGTTCGGTCGCGAGCGCATGAGCGGCGCGGAGTGGCTCCATGACGCTACCGAGAGCTGGCCGGTACGGGCCACGCGCGAGCTGATCGGCGCGCGGATCGTCACGATACGCAGCGACGCGGTGAAGATGCCGGACGGGCAGGAAGCTGACCGGGAGGTGGTGGAGCACCCAGGCGCGGTGGCCGTCGTCGCGCTCGACGACGCCGACCGGGTGCTGCTCATCCGCCAGTACCGGCATCCGGTGGGTCGGCTGCTGTGGGAGCTTCCGGCAGGGATCCGCGACATCGGCGGTGAGCCACCGCTGCGGACCGCCCAGCGCGAACTGCTCGAGGAGGCCGGCTATACCGCGGCCGACTGGCGCGTGCTCGCCGACTTCTTCACCTCGCCGGGAATCAGCACCGAGCGGCTGCGCATCTTCCTGGCGCGCGGACTGACACTGGTTCCGCACGCCGAGCGAGAGTACGTTCCTGATCATGAGGAGGCTCATCTAGTAATTGAGTGGGCACCGCTCGACGTGGTGATCTCCCGCTTTCTGGCAGGCGACCTTCACAACGGCGTGATGGCGATCGGCGTGCTTGCCGCGTCCGCCGCGCGCCGGGAGGGGTTCGCCGGGCTGCGCGGCACCGACGCGCCGGAAGGCTGAGCACCCGGCAAGGGGGCCCGCGGCCGCTGACGCTCGGCGCCGCATCTGGCGGCACGGCGATCATGGATCAGAGGAAGGACGGGCAGGTCATGAAGATCGGCGTTCCCAAGGAAATCAAGAACCACGAGTACCGCGTGGCCATCACTCCGTCCGGCGTGCACGAGCTGGCCAGGTCGGGGCATGAGGTCTTCGTCCAGGACGGGGCCGGGGTGGGCTCGTCGATACCAGATGAGGACTTCGTTGCGGCCGGGGCGCAGATCCTGCCGAGCGCCGACGACGTGTGGCAGACCGGTGACCTGATCCTGAAGGTCAAGGAGCCGGTGGCCGAGGAGTACCACCGCATGCGCAAGGGCCAGGTGCTGTTCACCTACCTGCACCTGGCGGCGTCGCGGGAGTGCACCGACGCGTTGCTGGCATCGGGCATCACCGCGGTCGCCTACGAGACCATCCAGCTGCCCGACGGCTCGCTGCCGCTGCTTGCCCCGATGTCAGAGGTGGCGGGCCGGATGGCTCCCCAGGTGGGGGCCCATCATTTGCAGCGTGACGGCGGCGGCCGCGGCGTCCTGATGGGCGGCGTGTCCGGCGTGTACGCCGCCAAGGTCGTGGTGCTGGGGGCCGGCGTCTCCGGCATGAACGCCGCCGCCATCGCGCTCGGAATGCAGGCCGAGGTCCTGCTCCTTGACAAGAACATTGCGCGGTTGCGCTCGGCGGACGCCATTTACCAGGGCCATCTTCAGACGGTCGCGTCCAATACCTATGAGATCCAGCGAGCCGTTATCGACGCCGACCTGGTGATTGGCGCGGTCCTGGTGCCAGGTGCGAAGGCGCCGACGCTGATCACCAACAATCTTGTCTCCCGCATGAAGCCCGGATCGGTGCTCGTCGACATCTCGATCGACCAGGGCGGCTGCTTCGAGGACTCCAGGCCGACCACACATGCCGAGCCGACGTACCGGGTGCACGACTCGGTGTTCTACTGCGTGGCCAACATGCCGGGCGCGGTGCCGCATACCTCGACCTACGCGCTGACCAACGTGACGCTGCCCTACATGATGCAGATCGCGAACCATGGCTGGCGCGACGCGCTGCGGGCCGACCCGTCCTTCGCGCCCGGACTGAACATTCATGAGGGCGCGATCACCTGCCAGCCGGTGGCTGAGGCGCATGGCCTGCCGTTCACCTCGCTGACCGAGGTGCTCGGCTGACAACGGTAGCGGCGGTGGTCCGCCGGTACCTCGACCACCTGACGGTCGAGCGTGGCCTGGCCGCCCACACGATCGAGGCGTACCGCAGGGACCTGTCGCGGTACTCCTCGACGCTGGCCTCGGCCGGCCGGACCCAGGTCGGCGAGATCACCACGGCGGACGTGGCCAATTACCTGGCCGTGCTCAGGGAGGGTGACGACAGCCACCCTCCGCTCGCCGCGAGCTCGGCCGGCCGTGCCGTGGTCGCCGTGCGCGGGCTGCATGCGTTTGCCCTGGCCGAGGGGCTGGCGGAGGCCGACCCGGCAAGGGCGGTCCGCCCGCCAGCCCCGCCACGGCGGCTGCCGAAGGCGCTGTCGATCCCCGACGTCGAGCGACTGCTGCAGGTCGCCGGGGACACGCCGGCGCTGCGGCGCGACCGTGCGCTGCTTGAGCTGCTGTACGGCACGGGCGCGCGTATCTCCGAGGCCGTCGGCCTGGACGTGGATGACCTCGACCTGGGGGTGTCGGCCGTGGCGGCAGGCGGCTGCGCGACGGTACGGCTGGCGGGCAAGGGCGGCAAGCAGCGGATAGTGCCCATCGGCAGGTACGCGCTCGCGGCGCTGGATGCCTACCTGGTGCAGGCCAGGCCCGCGCTCGCGGCCAGTGCTCGCGCGGGCCGGCCGAGTCCCGCCGTCTTCCTCAATGCCCGCGGCGGCCGGTTGACCAGGCAGGGCGCCTGGGGCGCCCTGCGCGCCGCCGCGGCCAGGGCCGGACTGGCCGAGATCTCGCCGCACATGCTGCGGCACTCGTTCGCCACCCACCTGCTCGAGGGCGGCGCGGACGTCCGGGTCGTGCAGGAGCTGCTCGGCCACGCCTCGGTCAGCACGACCCAGGTCTACACGCTGGTCACGGTGGACCGGCTCCGCGAGGTCTATGCGGCCTCCCACCCGCGCGCACTGCGGTCCGACCTGCCCTTTCCCGCGGCGTCGCGGTCGGCGCAGGAAAGGGACGCACCAGGCATTGGCGGCCGATCATCGGCTATGCGGTATCGCTGACCTGCTGGTTATTCCACCGCAAACGGTGAGTTGGCTTGCCCCGACCTGGTGCAAGCTCTAAAGTCCGGAAGGCAGCGGCCTCGCAGCGCGCGCGGCCGCGAGGAGGTGCGGTCACCGTGTCAGGGACGATGGAAGCAAGCGCCGGAACGCTCGGCCCGACCGGTCGGCCGCTGCCGGTCTTTCCCGAACCTGAACCACTGTTCACCCACGGTCCTGCCAGGATCGTCGCGGTCTGCAACCAGAAGGGCGGCGTCGGCAAGACCACGACCACGATCAGCCTGGGCGCGGCGCTCGCCGAGGTCGGCCGCCGGGTCCTGCTTGTGGACTTCGACCCGCAGGGGGCACTCTCGGTGGGCCTGGGGTTCCAGCCGCACGAACTCGACGCCACCGTGTACAACGTCCTGATGGGGGCCGGCGTGACTGCCGGGGACGTGCTGTTCAGGACCAAGGTCGAGAACATGGATCTGCTGCCCAGCAACATCGACCTCTCCGGTGCCGAGGTTCAGCTGGTGCACGAGGTGGGCAGGGAGTTCGTGCTCGGCCGGGTGCTCGCGCCGCTGATCCCCGAGTACGACGTGGTCCTGATCGACTGCCAGCCTTCGCTCGGCCTGCTCACGGTCAACGCCCTGGCCTGCGCCGACGGCGTGATCGTCCCGCTTGAGTGTGAGTACTTCGCGATGCGGGGTGTGGCGCTGCTGATGGAGACCATCGACAAGGTGTCCACCAGGCTGAGCCCCAAGCTGACCATGGACGGCCTGCTTGCCACCATGTACGACTCGCGTACCCTGCACACACGAGAGGTGCTGGCCGGCGTGGTGGCGGGATTCGGGGACAAGGTCTTCCATACAGTGATAAATCGGACGGTCCGTTTCCCTGATGCCTCCGTCGCTGGCGAACCGATCACGATATTCGATCCCACATCGGCGGGAGCGGCTTCCTACCGGGAGCTCGCCAGGGAGGTGCTTGACCGGTGGCGGAGGGCCGAGTACGCAGGTCGAGTCAACGGCGGGTAAGGGTTCCTGGCATAGCCGAGCTGCTGCGCCCGGCTGCCCAGGTTCCCGTCGGTTTCGATCAGCGCCAGGCCAGCGGCCGGGAGAGCCACAGTCATAAGATCACGGTGTACATGTCCGAATCTGAGCTGCTCGATCTGGAGCGGGCCAGGCTGACCCTGCGCGGCTACGGGGTGTCGGCCGACCGGGGGCGGATCGTTAGGGAGGCGCTCGCCGTCCTGCTGGCGGATCTGGACGCCGAGGGAGAGCAGAGCCTGATGGCTCGCCGGCTGCGCGAGGGACATTGACGACGATGGTGGATGGCGGACCGGGCGAGCACGCCCGAGTTCCCCCGTCTGGTTCGTTCGAAGTGCATCTCGACGTCTTCGAGGGTCCCTTCGACCTGCTGCTTGCGCTGATCTCGAAGCACAAGCTGGACATCACCGAGATTGCCCTGTCCACCGTCACCGACGAGTTCATCAGCTATATCGGTGCCCTGGCTGGCCAGTGGGACCTGGACCAGGCCAGCTTCTTCCTCGTCGTGGCCGCTACCCTGCTCGACCTCAAGGCGGCCAGGCTGCTGCCTTCGGGCGAGGTCGAGGACGAGGAGGACCTGGCGCTGCTCGAGGCCAGGGACCTGCTGTTCGCCCGGCTGCTGCAGTACCGGGCGTACAAGGAGGTCGCCGCCGTCCTGGCCGGGCGGCTCGCGGTGCAGAGCCGCAGGTTCCCGCGCCGGGTCCCGATGGAGCCGGCGTTCGCCGAGCTGCTGCCCGAAGTGCTGCTCGGGCTGACCGCCGAGCAGTTCGCAGCCATCGCGGCTGCCGCGCTGGCGCCGCGCAAGCCTCCGGTGGTCTCGACCGCGCACCTGCACTCACCCCGCACCAGCGTGCGCGAGCAGGCCGGGATCATCACCAGGATGCTGCGGGCCGCTGGCCGTGCCTCGTTCCGCGAGCTGTCGGCGGACTGCGAGGATACGTACGAGGTCGTGGCGCGCTTTCTTGCCGTGCTCGACCTGTACCGGGACAAGCACGTCTCGTTCGAGCAGGAAACACCGCTCGGCGAGCTCTTCATCACCTGGACCGGCCAGGAGGCGGCGGGCGGCGACGGCGCTGGCGCCCCGGCGCACGTCCAGGGTGCCGGAGCGAAGGACGACACGCAGACATGATCGAAGAACCGCTCCCCGGCACCAGCGACGACCTGCCGCCCGGTCTCTGGTCGGCGCTTGAGGCCATCCTGCTCGTGGCCGACGAGCCCGTGCCGGAGAACGTGCTCGCCCAGGTGCTTGAGGTGCACAGGGACGACGTCGCGGCGGCGCTGGCCGGCCTGGCCGCCGACTACGCGGCCGGGCGGCGCGGCTTCGAGCTTCGCGAGGTAGCGGGCGGCTGGCGATACTACACCAGGCCAGAGTTCGCTCCCGTGGTCGAGCGGTTCGTGCGGGACGGCCAGGAGGTCAGGCTAACCCAGGCGGCGCTTGAGACGCTCGCGGTGGTGGCTTACCGGCAGCCGGTCGGCCGCGCGCAGGTCTCCGCGGTCCGCGGGGTCAACTGCGACACGGTGATGCGCACGCTCACGCTGCGTGGGCTGGTCGAGGAGGCAGGCACCGACACCGAGACAGGCGCGATCTTGTTCCGCACCACCTCGTATTTCCTCGAGCGGCTCGGCCTGGCAAGCCTGGCCGAACTACCTGAACTTGCGCCGTTCCTGCCCGACCAGATAGACGACGAGCAGGACGCCGGTCATGGCCGCATATGACGACGATGACGACGACTGGGGCAGCGAATCAGGCGAGCGCGACTCGCTGACCGACGTTCCCGGCGGGGTCCGACTGCAGAAGGTGCTTGCCGCGGCCGGCGTCGGCAGTCGCCGCAGCTGCGAGGAGCTGATCGGCGCGGGCCGGGTCGAGGTGGACGGGGAGGTGGTACGCAGGTTCGGGGCCAGGGTGGACCCGAACCGGCAGATCATCCGGGTCGACGGCAAGCGAATCCCGGCCAGCGAGGACCTGGTCTACCTGGCGCTGAACAAGCCGCCGGGCGTGGTCAGCACGATGTCTGACGACAGGGGCAGGCGGACCATCGCGGACCTGGTCGGTGACCGCACCCAGCGACTGTTCCACGTCGGCCGGCTGGACTACGATACCGAGGGCCTGATCCTGCTCACCAACGACGGCGAGCTTGCGCATCGGCTCGCCCACCCCCGTTACGGCGTGCTGAAGACCTACCTGGCCGAGGTCAGGGGACCGGTGCCCAGGGACCTGGCCAGGCGAATGACCACCGGGGTCGACCTTGACGACGGCACGGTGACCGCCGACAGGTTCAGGGTCGTCGAGCAGGCAGGAACGCGGGTGATGGTGGAGGTCACCTTGCATGAGGGGCGCAAGCACGTGGTCAGGCGGATGCTCGCCGAGGTCGGCCATCCGGTCAGCCGGCTGGTACGCACCCAGGTCGGGCCGATTAGCCTGGGATCCCTCCGGCCGGGAGCGACGCGCAAGCTCACCACGGCCGAGGTGGGGAACCTGTACGCAGCGGTCGGGATGTAACGGCCAGCGAAGGAGGAGAGACGGCGTGGCGGTCAGGGCGATCAGGGGCGCTATCCAGGTCGATGCCGATGAACGGCAGGCGATACTCGACGGCACCGCCGAACTCGTCACCGAGGTCATGGAACGGAACAAGCTGACCACCGACGAGGTGATCAGCGTGCTGTTCTCGGCCACTCCTGACCTGTCGGCTGAGTTCCCGGCACTGGCCGCCCGCTCGCTCGGCTTCCAGGAGGTCCCGCTGCTCTGCTGCGCGGAAATCGACGTGCCCGGCGCGATGCCGCGCGTGGTGCGGCTGATGATGCACGTGGAGACCGACCGAGCACGCACCGAGATCCAGCACGTCTACCTGCGCGGCGCGGCCGGGCTGCGCCTGGACATCGCGCAGTGACTAGCTCGCCGGCCGCCGCACCGCCGGCTACCGCGGTCGTGGTGGGCACCGGCCTGATCGGCACCTCGATCGCGCTTGCCCTGCGCGAGCACGGAACCGAGGTCTGGCTGGCCGATGCGGACCAGGCCGCTGCCCACCTGGCGGTCGGCATCGGCGCCGGGCGGCCTCTCGGCGGCGGCGGCGTTCCCGGCGGGCCCGCTGACATCGCGATCCTCGCGGTGCCGCCCGCCGCGGTGGCCGGCTGCCTGCTGCAGGCGCAGCGCGGCAGACTGGCCAGGTACTACACCGACGTGGCCAGCGTCAAGGAACTGCCGCTGCGCGAGGCCGGGGATCTCGGCTGCGACCTGACCACCTTCGTGCCTGGCCATCCGATGTCCGGCCGGGAGCGGTCAGGACCCGCGGCCGCCAGGGCTGACCTGTTCGCTGGCCGCTCGTGGGTGATCTGCCCGGGCGAGCAGACCGCGCCCGACGGCGTGACGCTGGTCACGAGACTGGCCCTGGCGTGCGGTGCGCAGCCGGTCAGCTTGACCGCAGCCGAGCACGATCGCTGGGTGGCGCTGGTCTCGCACGTGCCCCACCTGCTCTCCAGCGCGATGGCGGCGCAGTGCGCAGGCGCACCAGGCGGCGCGCTCGCGCTGGCCGGCCCGGGGCTGCGCGACGTCACCAGGATCGCCGCTGGCGAGAGCGGGCTGTGGACCGAGATCCTGGCGGCCAACGCGGAGCCGGTGCGGGACGCCCTGCTCGGCGTGGCGGCCCAGCTAGCCATGGCGGTCGAGGCGCTGGGCGGGATCGTGGCAGGCGACTCCGACGCCGCCAAGCAGCTCACCGCGCTGCTCGAGGCCGGGCGCGAGGGTGTGGAGCGGATCCCCGGCAAGCGCGGCGGGCCTGCGCCGCACTACGCGATCGTCCAGGTGGTCATCGGTGACCGGCCTGGCGAGCTCGCCAGGCTGTTCGCGGCTGTCGGCACGGCCGGTGTCAACATCGAGGACGTGCGCATCGAGCACTCGCCGGGGCTACCAGCGGGCGTCGCCGAGCTGTCGGTCAGGCCCGAGACCGCACGGCGGCTGGCGGCCGCCCTGACCGCGGGCGGATGGCCGGTAGCATCGCCTGCGTGACGAATTCGGCCGCGGGGCTACGGCGTTCCGCATCGGGCGATGACTGCGCGGGCGCCGGCCTGGTGATCGCCGTCGACGGCCCGTCAGGATCGGGCAAGTCCAGCGCGGCCCGCGGGACTGCCGCCAGGCTCGGCCTGCGCTACCTGGACACCGGAGCGATGTACCGCGCGGTCACCTGGTGGCTGCTCGAGCACGACATCGACCTTGCCGACACCGATGCGGTGGTCAGGCACGGGCGCGGCCTGACGATCGACATCAGTACCGATCCCGGCGCGCAGCACGTGCGGGTTGACGGCATCGAGGTCACCGCCGAGATCAGGAACCGGCGGGTGTCCAACGTGGTCAGCCTGGTCGCCTCGGTACCGCAGATACGCAGCTACCTGATCGCCCTGCAGCGCGGCCTGATCGCCGACGCCGTGGCGGCGGGGGCGGGGATCGTGGCCGAGGGCCGCGACATCGGCACCGTGGTCGCGCCGGGCGCCGCGGTGAAGGTGTTCCTGACCGCCAGCGAGCAGGCCAGGGCCGAGCGCCGCGCCGCCGAACTGGCCGCGACCGTCGCTCCGTCCGGCGCAGCCGTGCCTGAACAGCCGCCAAGCGCCGAGCTGACAAAGACCGAGCAGGCGCAGCGGGACCGTCGCGATGCCCCGCAGTCCCTGATGGCCGGGGACGCGGTCGAGATCGACGCGACCGAGATCGGCCTAGACGACGTGGTCGCGCGCATTGTCGCGCTGGCCAGGGCGAAGCGAGCGGGTGGCTGATGGAGCAGGAGCTGAGCGCGGCGGCCGACACGGATGCGGGCACGGCCGACACGGACACGGCGGCGCTGGACGCGCCGGTAGTCGCCGTCGTCGGTCGGCCCAATGTCGGCAAGTCGACCCTGGTGAACCGGATCCTGGGCAGCAGGCTGGCGGTGGTCGAGGACACCCCAGGGGTCACCAGGGACCGGGTTGCTTATGACGCGACCTGGCGCGGCCGGGCGTTCACCCTGGTGGACACCGGCGGCTGGGAGCCGGCCATCGAGGGCACCCCGGTGCTCGCGGCCCGGGTGGCGGCGCAGGCCAGGGTGGCCGTCGATGCCGCCGACGCGGTGCTGTTCGTCACCGATGCCGTGGTCGGGGTGACCGATGCCGACGCGGCCGTCGCCGCGGTGCTGCGTCGCTCGCGCAAGCCGGTGGTGCTGGCGGCCAACAAGGTCGACGACGCGCCCGCGGAGGCGGGCGCGCACTCGCTGTGGTCGCTGGGGCTCGGCGAGCCGTACGCGGTGAGCGCGCTGCACGGTCGCGGCAGCGGCGACCTGCTCGACGCCGTGCTCGACGCGCTGCCCGCGACGCCGGGGGAACGGCTGGACGCCGAGGCCGGGCCGCGCCGGGTTGCGCTGATCGGCCGGCCTAACGTCGGCAAGTCCAGCATGCTCAACAAGCTGGCTGGGGAGGACCGGGTGATCGTCGACCCCGTCGCCGGCACCACCCGCGATCCGGTGGACGAGCTGATCGAACTCGGCGGCAAGACCTGGCGGTTCGTGGACACGGCCGGGATCAGGCGGCGGGTCAACCAGACTCAGGGCGCAGACTACTTCGCCGCGCTGCGCACCGAGCGAGCGCTCGAGCGCGCCGAGGTGGCCGTGGTCCTGGTGGACGCCAGCCAGCCGCTGGCCGAGCAGGACCTGCGGATCGTCTCGATGGTGATCGAGGCGGGCCGGGCCCTGGTGATCGCCTACAACAAGTGGGACCTGGTCGACGAGGACCGCAGGTACCAGCTGGACAGGGAGATCGACCGCCAGCTGTACACGGCGCGCTGGGCGCCGCGGGTGAACGTCTCGGCGGCGACCGGCTGGCACGTGGACCGTCTGGTCCCTGCCCTGGAGGAAGCGCTGGCGGGCTGGGAGACCAGGATCCCGACCGGAAGGCTGAACGCGTGGCTATCGGCGCTGGTGGCGGCGACCCCGCCGCCGGTCCGCGGCGGGAAGCAGCCCAAGATCATGTTCGCCACCCAGGCGGGGGTAAGGCCGCCGCACTTCGTGCTGTTCACCTCCGGGTTCCTGCAGGCCGGGTACCGCAGGTTCATCGAGCGCCGGCTGCGCGAGGAGTTCGGATTCCAGGGCACGCCCGTGCACCTTTCTATGCGGCTGCGCGAGAAGCGCGCGGCCGCATCCGGGCGGGGCGGCCACGGCGCCCGGCGCGGCTGAGCCGGGCCGCTAGGTCACGAGCCGCTCCGCCTGGAGCACCTGGCCGGCTGCCCTGAGCCGAACCGCGAGTGGTTCTCCCATGGCGGTGGCCGGGGTGAGGATGCCGCCACGCACCGATATCCGGTCGCGGTCCAGCGCCAGGCACAGGGCGCTCTCGCCGAGCATCACCGCGGTCGCGGCGTACCCTGGGTCGCCCTGCGCCTCCACCTTGGCCAGGTACCTGGCACCGGACGAGGTCCTGGTCCGCACCTGGATCCTGAAGTAGCCGGACTGGCGAGTCTTCTCGCCCGGCCCCTGGCCCGGCCGCGGCAGCACCGGGCGGAGCAGCGCCCTGGACGGCCAGAAGCCCAGGCTCGCCTCCAGCGTCCTGGTCCCGGCGGCCACGGCTCCGGCCAGCACGGGCGCGGCGGGCCCGGCACCGAAGCCGGTCACCTCCCGGTAGCGGAACCTGCGGCCGTAGGCCCAGCCCTGCAGCGCGTTGCTGCGCCGCACGATCCGGGTGTTGAACCCGGCCATCAGGAACGGGCCGGTCCAGATCCCCAGGTCGGCGTCGTGCCTTGGCCAGGTCAGGTCATGCTGGTCGCCGAGGTCGGGCTCGGCCGCCCGGTCCGGGCTCAGCGCGTACGGGTCGCGAACGATCGCACGGCGCTCGGCGCTTTCTCTGACCTCGTCCCACTGACCGAGCCCGGACGCCAGCGTTCCGCCACTGACCCCGCCTCGCAGCGCGGTCACGACCAGCGTCGTGTCTTCCAGGTCGCCGGCCTCCTCGGCCCGCGCCGCCCGGTGCAGCAGCAGGACCCCGAGGTCGGAAGGTACCGAGTCGAACCCGCAGCTGTGCACGATGCGCGCGCCTGTGCTCGCCGCCACGTCGTGGAACCTGTCGATGGTCTCCCTGATGAACAGCACCTCGCCGGTCAGGTCCGCGTAGTCGGTGCCTGCCCCGGCGCATGCCTGTACCAGCGGCATCCCGAGGCGGCGGTACGGCCCGACCGTGGTCGCGACCACCCTGGCCGACCTGGCCAGCGCCGCGGCAGACCCCGGATCGGCGGAATCGGCAGTGATCAGCGGCCAGTCGGCGGCGGCGGCACCGAGCCCGGCCTTGATCTGGGCCAGCCTCTCCGCGGACCGGCCCGCCAGCCCGATCCTGGCCGTATCCGGCGCGCTGCGGGCCAGGTAGCCGGCCACCAGGCGGCCGACGAACCCGGTGGCACCGAAGAGCACGAGGTCGAGGTCGCGGTCGCTCATCAGGACATCGTAGGGAATAACGACGAGCCGCCGCGAACCGCACACGGCAGCGCCGGTGATGCCGTGTCGTCGTGCCGCCGGACGGTCATGCCGCCGCGCGGCCATGCCCCCGTACTGTTGGGTCTGGGCCGGGCCGTCGCGCCGCCGTGCCCGCCGCGCCTAGGCTGGGCCGATGGAATCCCACGCCGACCGCCCCACCTTGTTCGAGTACGCCGGCGGCGAGCCGGCGTTCCTTGCCCTGGCGCGGGCTCATCATGCGCGATGCCTGGCCGACCCCGAGCTGAACCACCCGTTCTCCCACCCCGGCCAGCATCCGCAGCACGTCGAGCGGCTGGCCGCCTACTGGGCCGAGGTCATGGGCGGCCCGCCGCGGTACTCCGAGCAGTGCGGCACTCAGTCGGGCCTGCTCTACATGCACTCAGATACCGGCGACATGAGTGACCTGGGCCGGCGGTTCGTCGACTGTTTCGCCCTGGCGGCCGACGACGCCGGGCTGCCCGCCGATCCCGACTTCAGGGCCGCGCTGCGCGCGTACATGGAGTGGGCCGTGTCCGATGTGCTGACCTACTCGCCGCACGGCTCGGTCGTCCCCGGCGACCTTCCCATGCCGCACTGGTCCTGGGACGGCCTCCGGGCAACACCACGTGACTGACCAAGCCGCCCTGCGTCGATGCTGGCCGAGGCCGCCTGGTTCGGCAGCGAGCGGACTCCGCCGTCTTGTATGATGACTGACGACGTCAGTCATCAGGAGGGTGGTCGTGCCCAGATCGGCCGCGGCCAACGAGCGGATCCGCGCGTCGCAGCGCGCGGCGATCCTGGACGCCGGCCGGACGGTCTTCGCGCGCCGGGGTCTGGCAGCGACCATGGACGACGTGGCCGAGGCGGCAGGCATCAGCCACGGGCTTGCCTACCGTTACTTCGCGAGCAAGGCCGACCTGTTCCGCGCGCTTGCCCAGGACGCTCTGACTCGATCACCGGCCGAGCCAGCCGCCGGCGTGCCCGATACCACCCCCGGTGAGCGGGTCGCCCGGGTGGTCGGGGCACTGGTCGACAACCGGCGCGATCACCCGGAGACCTACCAGCTCCTCGCTCACGTCCTCAGCGATCCGGCAGCTCCGCGCGACCTGCTGGTCCTTGCCGAGCGGCGGGGCCAGGAGTTCCGGCGGCGCCTGCGCCAGCTGATCATCGACGGCCAGGCCAGCGGCGAGGTCGTCGGCGACGAGCCCGACCAGCTGGTCACCGCGATCGCCGCGTGCCTGGACGGCCTCGGCCGGATGGCCCTTGGCCGGCCTGCGCAGGGCGGCGCGTCTTTGCCGTCGGCCGCGATCATCCTCCGGATGATCATGACCTCCGCCGGACCTGCCGGTCCCGGGGCACGTGGGGGTGCCGCCGACCGCGCGGGTACCTCCGGGGGCGCGGGTGCGGCCGACCGCGCGGCTGCCGCCGGCCGCGCGGGTGCCGCCGGGTCATCAGCGGATCGGGGCACCGGGCCATGACACTGACCAGCCGCTTCTTCGCGCGCGTTCTTGAGCTACCCGATTCCGAGATCGGGCGGGTCGCGGTGCGGCGTGACCTTCGGATTCCCATGCCCGACGGGGCTGTGCTGCTCGCCGACCTTTACGAGCCTGCCGGACCTGGAGCCGGGCCGGCGCCGCTCGCGCTGGTCCGCTCACCCTACGGCCGGCGCGGGGCCTTCGGCCTGATGTTCGGTCGGCTGCTGGCCGAGCGCGGCATCCAGGCGCTCGTGCAGAGCTGCCGTGGCACGTTCGGCTCGGGCGGCCTGCTCGATCCGTTCGACGAGCGAGCCGACGGCCTGGCGACGGTGGACTGGATGCGCCGCCAGCCCTGGTACCCCGGCGGGTTCGCGACGGCAGGTCCGAGCTATCTCGGCATGGTGCAGTGGGCGATCGCTGCCGAGGCAGGCCCTGACCTGAAGGCCATCGCGGCCCAGATCACCACGGCCGACCCGGCAGGCGCGTTGTACCAGGGCGGCGCGTTCGCGCTGGAGACCATGCTGGGCTGGACCGACCAGGTGGCCCGCCAGGAACGGCCGCTGGCCGGCCTGCGCCAGCGCCAAGCCGGCCGCCGGCTGCGCCCGCTCATGAGCCACCTCCCGCTGGCCGACCTCGACCGGCTCGCGACCGGTCACCAGGTCAGCTACTGGCAGGACTGGCTCGCCCGGGCCGAGCGCGCTGACCCGTACTAGGCCCGCAGGAACTACGCGCCGAGCCTTCCCGAGGTCACCGCGCCAGCGAGCTTCGTCGGCGGCTGGCACGGCATCTTCCTGCCTGCCATGCTCAGCGACTACTCCGTGCTGACCCAGGCCGACCAGGTGCCCTACCTGCTGATCGGGCCATGGCGTCACGTCGATCAGGGCGTGATCGCGGCCTCGGTTGCCGACACAATCGCCTGGCTGCGTGCGCACCTGCTCGGCGACCACGGCCTGCTCAGGGCCGCCCCGGTCCGGATCTTCGTCGGCGGTGCCGACGAGTGGCGCGACCTGCCGGCTTGGCCGCCACCTTCACAGCCGCAGTGCTGGCACCTGTAGGCCGGCCGCGGCCTTGATCCCAGCCCACCGGGCCGGGCAGGGCCCGACAGCTACGTCTACGATCCCGCCGACCCGACCCCGAGCGTCGGCGGCCCGGCGGACCATGCGGGTGATGCCCAGCCGGACAACCGGGAGCTCGAGGCCCGGCCCGACGTGCTCTGCTACACCAGCGAGCCGCTGCGCGCCGACATCGAAGTCGTCGGGAACGTCGCCGCGGACCTCTACGTGCGATCGAGCCGTGAGCACACCGACTTCTTCGCGCGGCTGTGCGACGTGGACCAGGCCGGCCGGTCGGTCAACATCTGCGACGCCCTGGTCAGGCTGGCTCCCGGTGCCCCGCCGCCCGCCGCCGATGGGGTGATCAGCATCCGGATCGAGCTCTGGCCGACCGCGCACCGGTTCGCGGCGGGCCACCGGATCCGGCTTCAGGTGTCAAGCGGCGCGCACCCCAGATACTCGCGGAACCCGGGAACCGGAGACCCGCTCGCCACGGCGACCGCCCTGGTGGCGGCGCACCAGGACGTCTACCACGATCCCGATCACCCGTCCGCGATCAGCCTGCCGGCGACGAGCTAGCCTGTTCCGCCTGCGCCGTCAGGGCGCAGTCCCGGGCGTCGGTATCAGGTTCGGGAATGGCAGGGGCCCCGGCGCCGGGTTCGGCGTCGGCAAGGGGCACGTCGTCGGCCGGATCGGGGGCCGGGCGGATCAGCAGCACGAGACCGCATGCGCCCACGGCGACGATGATGGCCAGCAGCAGGAGCCGGTAGTTGACCACGGTGATCAGGATCGCGCCCGCCGCTATCGACAGCGTCTGCGGCGTGAGCACCAGCATGGTCCAGGCCGCGCTGACCCGGCCCTGAAGCCTGGGCGGCGAGTACCGCTGCATGGCAGTCCCCGAGGCGGCGACCAGCCAGACCAGGCTGGCGCCATCGACCACCGCGCCGACGAGGCACGCCACGATCGAGTCGGTCAGGTAAGCCACCGCCCCCAGCGCGAATCCGGCAAGGGCCACCCCGACCGTTCTGGCCACCCCGGCTCGCCTGGTGATCCAGGCGAGCGCCACCCCGCCGACGATCGCGCCAGCCCCTTGCGTGCTGCCGTAGACGCCGAAAAACGACGGCGGCCGGTGCAGCCCGGTCCCGATCACGGCGAAGATCACGGTCTCGTTCAGGCCGATCACCGCGAACGCGCACGCGGTGAGCAGGGTGATCTGGCGCAGCAGCGGCACTGCCCTGATGTGCCGCAACCCGGCGGCCGCCTCGCGGATGACAGGCTCGCGCGGAACCGAGGCCGGATCAGACTCGGTCACCTTGATCAGGAGCAGGGCCGCGATGGCCGCGCAGAAGGTCGCCGCGTCCATGACCGCGACCGCGGGACCGCCGAGCGCCACGAAAAGCCCGGCGCCCGCCAGCGGCGCGACCACCCGCATGCCCTGGCCGAC
>DATIZP010000146.1:0-4203 GCA_035517035.1 Streptosporangiaceae bacterium
TCGGCATCAAGACTGTGGTGCCTGCCACGCCGCCCGACGCCTACGGCCTGCTGGTCAGCGCGATCCGCGACGACGACCCGGTGATCGTGTTCGGGCCGGCCGGCGTGGTGGCGTACCGGGAGAACGTGGACTTCGGCACGCTCGCCCCGGTGCCGCTCGGCGTCGGCCGGGTGCACCGGCCGGGCACCGACGTGACGGTGGTGGCGGTGGGCCACCTCGTGCATGACGCGCTGGCGGTCGCCGACGAGCTGGCCGGCACGGTCTCGGTCGAGGTATTCGACCCGCGCACGCTGTACCCGTTCGACTGGACCGGCCTGGCCTCGTCGCTTGAGCGCACCGGCAGGCTGGTCGTGGTCGACGACTCCAACCGGACCTGCGGCATCGGCGGGGAGATCCTGGCCACCGCCGCCGAAGAGATGCGCCTGGTCGCGCCGCCGAAACGGGTCACCCGCCCGGACGGCGCCGTGCTGCCGTTCGCCCGCGAGCTCGACCTGGCGCTGCAGCCGACCCGCGCCCAGCTGCGCACCGCGATCGAGGCCGTGGCGAAAAGCCAGTGACCCGCCCCGGCGGCGCTAGCTGGCCGCCACCGGCAGCACCGGCTCCGCACCCGGCCAGAGGGTGGCCGTCATGGCGAACGGCGCGGCCCCGGTCACCGCCACCGCGGCGCGATATCCCGTCGGCGCGGGAACGTCGCAGACCCGGTGCGGGCCGGCCGGCTCGGCGCAGCTGACCACGTCCCGGTCGCGCACGGTGATCCCCAGGTTCGGCCACAGCCGCCCGCCGGCCGCCTTGACCACCGCCTCCTTGCGCGTCCACAGCCGCGCGAACCGGTCAGCCCGCACGCCAGCGTCCGGGTGGCCGGCCACGTACCCGGCCTCGTCCGGCGCGAAGAACCTGACCGCGAGACCGACCGGGTCAAGGCCGGGCACCAGGTGCTGGATGTCGACGCCCACCGGGCGGCCCGTGCTGACGGCCGCGGCGATCATGTCAGCGGAGTGCGAAAGGCTGGTGTGCAACCGGGACCACGGGGCTGCCAGCTCCGGCTTGCCGTGCCGGCCGGCGGTCCAGCGCAGTGCCGCGGGCCGCTCCCCGAGCGCCCGGCCGGCCAGCATCCGCAGCGACCCGTGCGCGACCGTGAACCGCTCCCGGTCGCGCGGGTTCCGCAGCGCCGCGGCGCGGGCGCGCTCGCCGTCGTCGAGCAGTCCGGCGCACCGGTCCGCGGTATCAGGCGGCAGGTCGACGGGAAGGATCCAGACGCGGACCCGCTCGGTCACGACCGGACGTCCGCGATCAGGGCGGCCAGGCGGCGGACGCCCTCGTCGATCTGGTCGGTGGCCAGCGCGCTGCACGACAGCCGGATCGCGTGGCTGCCGCCGCCGTCGAGGTAGAAGAAGCTCATCGGCGTCCACAGCACGCCGTAGTCCCGCGCCGAGATCTCGAGCAGCTTCTCGTCGGCGCGGACCGGCACGTCGAGCACGGCGAAGAAGCCGCCGCTCGGCGCGTTCCAGGTGATCGCGGGTTCGGCGAAGTGCCGGTCGAGCGCGGCGAGCAGCGCGCGGAGGTTGCGCCGGTAGAACGCGATCTTCTCCTGGTTCGCGGCGCGCAGGCTGCAGCCGCACGAGACAAGCACGCCGCCGATGACGGCCTGCGCGATCGGGGAGGTGTTGACCGTGACCATGCTCTTGACCGTGGACAGCTCGTCGGCGAGCAGGCTGCGCCTGCCGGCCGCGCTGACGACGGCCTGGTCGGCGACCAGGAAGCCCACCCGGGCGCCCGGGAACACCGACTTGGCGAACGAGCCGAGGTAGATCACCCGCTGGTCGGCGTCCAGTGCCTTCAGCGCCGGGTTCCGGCTCTCGTCCAGCCCGAACAGCCCGTACGGGTCGTCCTCCAGGATCAGCAGGTCCTGCTCGGCCGCCACGTCGATCAGCCCGCGCAGTACCTCGGCGCCCAGCGAGACGCCGGACGGGTTGGCGAACTTCGACACCACGTACAGCGCGCGCGGCCGGCGCCCGCTGGCCCGCACCTCGCCGACCACCCGCGCGACCGTGTCAGGCCGCAGGCCGTCCGGCGTCTCGGGTACCGCGACCACCGGGACGCCCAGCACGCGCGCGGCGCCGGTGAAGCCGACATAGCAGGGCTCGGCGGCGAGCACGACATCGTCGGGGCCCGCGCACAGCCCGCGCAGCGCGATGATCATCGCTTCCTGGCAGCCCGCCGTCACCATGATCGACTCGGCCGGGACGCGGATGTCCTCGTCGATCTCAAGCATCCGGGCGATCAGCGCCCCGAGCTGGCCGTTTGTCCGGCCGTACTGCAGGATGGCCTGCCTGACCCGCGCCTCGGCGATGCCGTCGGCGCGCAGGTGCGCGATATAGGCGGTCAGGTACCGCTCGACGTCCTCGACGGCATAGAACTCATCGAACGGCCGGCCGGCCGCGAGCGAGATCGCGGCCGGGAAGCGGCTGGCGATCTCGTTGAGGAAGTTCATCGACGCCGCCACGGGATCGGTGACCGACGTGTGCAGCGACTCTCGCGTGAGCTCGACCATCGGTCCAGGCACCCTTGCCTTGCTGACGTGCTCGCCTGGCGGCCTCATCGGCACACCATTGCAAAGAATGACGTTCCGTAAGAGAGAGCCTATCTTCGGCGAACCTACCGCTGGAAGTGGCGGAGCCTGAGCGCCGACCAGGTGTCATCGAGCGAGACCTGGCGGACCGGGTCCAGGCCGGCCTCCGGCACGAGCTCCCTGATGATGTCGCGGTCGAGATCGGTGCCGAGCTGGCGCGCCTTGGGATAGGCGAGCCAGGCGGTACCGCCGCGGCCGACAGGTCCGGGCACGGTCCGGTGACGGCGATCGTCTGCCCGGGGCGGATCTGGAGCTTGGCATCAAGAGTCGGCATTGAGGAACCTCCATTGCTTGGCTCGGCACGCGAAGGCAGGACCTCGCTGAGTATGAACTCGAGCCGACAAACGTGCTCGCCTGGCGGCCTCATGCGCACACCATTCCCAAGAATGACGTTCCGCGAGAGATAACCTATCTTCGGCGAAGTGACCGGCATGAGCGGAAGGGGTGTGCGAGCCGTGCCCCTCGACCCGCAGATGCAGGCAATGCGCGACCAGCGCGAGCGCGACGGCGTCCCGCCCCTGTACGCCATGTCACTCGCGGAGGCCAGGGCAGCCGATCTCGCCTCGATCAGGCAGAGCGGCGGCGAGCCAGAGCCGGTCCACCAGGTCGACGACCTGGCCATCCCGGGGCCGGGCGGCGAGCTTGCGCTGCGGGTGTACCGGCCGTCGGGCGAGCGGCCGCTGCCCGTGCTCGCCTACTTCTTCGGCGGCGGCTGGGTGCTCGGCACCATCGACACCGCCGACGGCGTCAGCCGCAGCCTGGCCAACTCATCGGGCGCGCTGGTCGTCGTGGTCGGGTACCGGCTGGCACCCGAGCACCCGTTCCCCGCGGCCATCGATGACTGCTACGCCACGGTCCGCTGGATCGCCGAGCATTCCGGCGAGATCGGCGCTGATCCCGCCCGCCTCGTGGTCGGAGGCGACAGCGCCGGCGGGAACCTGGCCGCGGCAGTCGCCCTGCGCGCTCGGGCCGAGGGGCCGGCACTGGCCGGGCAGCTTCTCGTTTATCCCAATACCGATCAGCTCGCGGACGACGAGTCGATGCGGGCCGCGACCGACCCGTACCTGTTCAATCGCCATTCCGTCGCCTGGTACCGCAAGCATTACCTGGCCAGCCCGGCTGACGCGGCCAGCCCGCTGGCGTCGCCGCTGCGCGCCGCGAGCCTCGCCGGGCTGCCGCCTGCGCTCGTGATCACCGCGGAGTACGACCCGCTGCGCGATCAGGGCGAGGCGTACGCCCGCCGGCTGGCCGATGAGGGCGTCCAGGTCGAGCTCAGCCGCTACCCGGGCACGGCGCACGGGTTCTTCACGATGGCCGGCACCGTGGACGCCAGCCGGGCCGCGATCGCGCAGGCCGCGGCGAGCGTGCGGGCCTGGTGCAGCGCCCGGCCGGGCTAGGGCCTGCCCCGTAGTCGTGGGACCGGGTCGCGGCGCCAGATCCTGATGGCTCGCCGTGCGGTCTGGCGCGGGCCGCCCCCTCGCCCCCTCGCCCCCTCGCCCCCTCGCCCCCTCGCCCCCTCGCCCCCTCGCCCCCTCGCCCCCTCGCCCCCTCGCCCCCTCGCCCCCTCGCCCCCT
>DATIZP010000147.1:0-6848 GCA_035517035.1 Streptosporangiaceae bacterium
GGGGATCGCGAACCGTTCCCGCACGGCCGCGAAGACCTCGGCCTGCTTGACCGTGTCCACGCCCAGGTCGGCTTCCAGGTCCAGGTCCAGGTCGAGCAGGTCGCGCGGGTAGCCGGTCAGCCCCTCCACCACGTCGAGGACCGCGGTCTCGACCTGGTCGGCGCCGGCAGCCGCTGGCTCGACTTGAGGCACGGCTAGGCCTGGGCTGGCTGTTCCGGCCGGTGCAGCGGCGCCATCGGAGCTCATCGTCGCGTCGGAGGTAGCCGGAACGTCGGAGGTAACCGCCGCTGTGACCGGTGCCGCTGTGACCGGTGCCGCGATTACCGGCGCGGCTGTGACCGGCGCCGGGTGCGCGTGCTGACGGTCCGCCTGCGTCTTGGCCACCTCGGCCGGCCGGGCGCCGCCGTCGGCGACGCGCAGCCGGTGCTGCACGACCTCCAGCGTGGCGTGGCGGCTGCCGGTCACCTCGGACAGCCATGCGTCCCAGGTCGGCTGGTCGGCGATCCGGTAGCCGAAGCCCAGCTCGGTCGGCGACCGGCGACGCCCGTCCGGCGGGGAGATCCAGCGCAGCAGCGTCATCGCGATCTGCGAGCCGAATCCTGCGGCCAGGCGCAGGGCGTAGGTGACCGGATAGCTGCCGCCGCGCGACAGGTTCAGGTGGCCAAGCTCTGGATCGGGCTCGCGGTAGTTGGGCACCGGAGGGACGATGCCGGTCTCCAGCGCCTTGACCGCCACCACTTCCTCGATGCCCGCGCCCATGGCGTGCCCGGTGAATCCCTTGGTGTTCGCGATGACGATCGAGTCGGCATCGGCGCCGAAGACGCGGCGCAAGGCGTTGATCTCGGCCGAGGCGCTGCCGCCCCTTGCAGGCGTGTAGGTCTCGTGCGATACGAAGACGGTCTGCCCGGCGATGGCGGAGCGGTCCACGCCCCGCTGCTCGGCCTGGCGCATCAGCCGCTCCATGACCTCGCCGATGTGCTCGGTGTCCAGGCGTGTTCCGTGGAAGGCACTGTTGGCGCTCACCGTGGCAACCAGCTCGCAGATCGGGCTGATGCCCCGTTCGGCGGCCGCCTCCGCCGACTCCACCACGAGCGCCGCGGCACCGGAGCCGACGATCATCCCGTGCCGGCGCCGGTCGAACGGCAGCGCGGCGTCCTCGACGACGTCGTCGGTGGCGGCCGCCCCGCTGGCCAGGAATCCCGAGCCGGTCCACGGCAGCAGGGTGTCCGACGCGGCGTCGTCCGCGGAGACCACGACGACGCGGCGGCAGCGGCCGGCCCTGATCCAGTCCTCGGCGACGCACAGCGCCTCAGCGGTGCTCGCGCAGGCGGAGTTCAGCTGCGTGTTCGGGCCCCTGGCCCCGATGAGCTCGGCGAACTGGGAATGCCCCATGGCCAGCGCGCGGAACAGGAACCGGCGGTCGAAGGCGAACGGCTTGGTCGCCAGCACGTGGCGCAGGTCGGCGAGCCGCCGGTCCACCTCGGCGCACGCCGGGTCCTCGGCGCTCATCCGCGCGCGCACGTCCTCGAGGGTTGCCAGCTCATGCCGGCGAGCCCGGTCTTCGTGATAGCGGTTCAGGTCAGTCGCGAACGACTCGTAGCCGGGGAAAGCCGACGCGAACACGACGCCGGTGTCGTCGCGTAGCCGGTCGGGTAGGCCCCATCGGTCAGGCAGCTGGGTTCCGAGACTGGTGGTGTGGTAGTGCCGCACCAGCGGGATTCCCGCATCGCGCAGCGCGTCAAGCCCGGCGCCGATCGCAAGCCGGGTGCACTGATCCAGCGCGGCGTCGCGGTCGGCCTCGACCCCGAACTCCTCCACCAGGTCGAGCGATCCGTACCGGCCGGCCAGCTTGATGACGTCGGCCTCGCTCTCGATGGTCTCGAAGACCGGATCGCCGGTCTCGCTCTTCACCAGCCTGGTGATGTGCTTGTCCACCATCTCGCGGCGCACCTGCCGGGGGATCACGTCGATGAGCTGCTGGCCCGCCAGGATGCGCGCGACGTTCTCGTCGTCGAAGACGCGGTCCGTCCCCGGCAGGCCGAGAGCCGCTCCGGTGATCACGACTGGATCGGCACGCTGCCCGGTGCCGCCGTGGCTCTCGTCCGGCAGCGCGCGCTGTGACGCCGCGGTGACCGCCGCGGTGTGCGGAGCGTCGGCGAGGATGCTGCGGCTGCGGTCGATGACGTCCGCGAACAGGCGGCCGAGCTCGGCGTAGCGGTCCTCTGACATCGGGACTCCTTCATGCCTGGGCGACGACGGGGTGGTTGCGGCGGACCGCGGAGGTGAGATCGCCGTGGCGGCCGGCGCATGCTCAGCCCGCGGCGGCTGGAAGCCGAGGCCCGCCGCGTAGAGCCCGCACAGCGCCGCGTTGAACGAGGGGATGTCGCCGTTCTTCGGATGGTTGGTGAAGAGTGCCAGCACGTCATCGTGTGCCGAGCCGAGCACATCCTCGGCGAAGCCCTGCAGCGCCCGCTTCGGGCCGACCTCCACGAAGACGCGCGCCCCGGCCTCGTACAGCGTCCGCAGGCCCTTGACGAACTGGACCGGCGAGGCGACCTGGCGGCCCAGGATGTCCAGCATCTGCTTGGACGCGCCCGGGCCGGCCGGATAGAACTCCCCGTCGACGTTGGCCACGACCGGCAGGGCCGGTGGCCGCAGGCTGAGCCTGGCCAGGGTGCGCCGCAGCGGGTCGCTAGCGGGCGCGACGATCGCGGTGTGGAACGCGTGGCTGACGGGGATGCGAGCGGCCGTGTAGCCGGCCGCGGTCAGGGCGTCGACGGCCCGGTCGACCGCATCGGTCGCTCCGCCGATCACTGCCTGGTGCGTGCTGTTGATATTGGCGATGACCACGTAGCCGTCGACGGCCGTCACGATCCGCTCGATTTCGGCCAGCGGCGCCATCACGAACGCCATCGCGCCCGAGTCGGCCACGCTCAGGCTTGCCATCTCCCGGCCGCGTGCGCTGACCGCCTCGAGCGCCGCGGCGAACGACAGGGCGCCCGCAGCCACCAGAGCCCCGTACTCGCCCAGGCTGTGGCCCATGACCAGGTCGGGCCGGATGTTGTAGGCGGCCAGCAGCCGGGTCAGGGCCAGGTCGGCCGTCAGGACCGCGGGCTGGGTGATCTCGGTCTGCAGAAGCTGCCCCTCGGCGCGCGCGACGGCGTCCTCATCGGCGCGGTCGACGAAGATGTAGTCGGTCAGCGGCCGGCCGAGCAGCGGCGTCATGATCTGATCGGCCTCGGCGAAGGTCTGGGCGACAACGGGCTCGGCCGCGGCGAGCCCGGCGAGCATGTTGACGTACTGGGAGCCCTGGCCGGTGTACAGGAAGGCGACCTTGGGCGCCGGGCCCCGGCCGATAAAGATCCCCCTGGCCCGGAGCATCCTGAGCGCCTCCGCGCCGCCTCCGCTCAGCGCCCTGGCCGCCAGGCCCGCCTTGACGGCCAGGTCCGCCGCGTCGCCGAAGTCGATGGCCGCGCGCACCTTGGCGCCGGCCAGCGCCGGGTCAGGCGGGCCCGGGTCCGGCGCCTGGCCGGCCGCTGCGCGCTCGGCGGTCAGCGTGAGCTGCGCGGCGACGTCGGCGTCGCTGTCGCCGCCTACCACGAGCGCGCCCCGGAGCGGGCTCTTGCCGCCGGCCAGCCCGCCGCCCGCCACCGCGCCGCCCGCCGCCGCGGCGCTCGCCGGGATGTCCGCGCCGGCGAACGTACTCCGCTCGGCGCCGTCCTGCCGTCCGGGAACGTACTCCTCAAGGACCGCGTGGAAGTTGGTGCCGCCGAAGCCGAACGCGCTCACGCCGCCGCGCCGGACGCCGTCCGGCGGACGTGGCCAGTCGCGCTGCTCGGTATTGACCACGAACGGCGACGCCGCCCAGTCCACGTTCGGGTTCGGCTCGCGCAGACCCAGGCTCGGCGGCAGCACCTTCTCGTGCAAGGACATCACCATCTTGAACAGCCCGGCGGTGCCGGCTGCCGCCTTCAGGTGGCCGATGTTGGACTTCACCGACCCGAGGGCGATCGATCCGCGTGGCGCTCCGCCGAAGACCGAGACCAGGCTCTCCAGCTCGGCGGCGTCGCCGACGCGGGTGGACGTGCCGTGAGCCTCGATCAAGGACGCGGTCGCCGGGTCGACGCCTGCGTTGTGCCAGGCCTGCGCGATCGCCAGCCGCTGCCCGAGCGGGTTGGGCGCGGTGATTCCCTTGCCCTTGCCGTCGCTCGACCCGCCAACGCCGAGCAGCACCGCGTAGACCCGGTCGCCGTCCCGCTCGGCGTCCTCGAGGCGCTTCAGGACGAACAGCGCGGCGCCCTCGCCCATGACGAACCCGTCCGCGCCCGCGTCGAACGGCCGAGTGCCGGTCGCCGACAGCGCGCCGATCTTGCAGAACTTCACGAACGCGGCCACGCCCATGTTGCGGTCGACGCCGCCGGTGATGACGGCGTCGTACTGCCGGTCGGCCAGGCCCTGAGCGGCCGCGGACAGCGCGGCCAGGCCGGACGCGCAGGCCGCGTCGGTCGTGAAGCTCGGCCCGCGGAAGTTGAACAGGTTGCAGACCCGGCCGGCGATGATGTTCGCTAGCTCGCCGGGCATGGTGTCCTCGGTGATCTCAGGAAACTGGCTCAGGAACGACCGCTCGGTCTCGGCGAGTATCGCCGCGCGGGTCGCCTCAGGCAGGGCGGCGAACGACGCGGATCTGGCGAGCTCCCGGCTGTACTCGGGCAGCTGGATCTGCAGGTTCGTCGCGTAGTGCTTCTCGCCGCCGATCGCGTTGCCGATAATGACGGCCACCCGCTCGGGGTCGACGTTCCAGCCCGGCCAGCCCGCGTCGCTCAGCGCGGCGCGCGCGGCCGCGACCGCCCACTTCTGGCCGTCGTCCATCTGGTCGCTGACCTTGGGCGGCAGCGGCAGCCGCCAGCCGATCGGGTCCCATCCGAACTCGCGCACCCAGCCGCCGATCCGCGAGTACGTCTTGCCGGTCGCACTCGGATCGGGGTCGTAGTACAGGTCCGGATCCCACCGGTCCTTCGGCACGTCGGTGACGCAGTACCGCCCCTGCGTGATGTTCTGCCAGAACGTCTCCGCGCTCGGCGCCTGCGGCATGATCGCGCCCAGGCCGACGATCGCGATGCGCTGCGGGGACCGGGAAGACGACTGGCCGTGCGGCATCGGGCTCGAGATCATCACATTCCGCCTGTCGCGTGTGCGGTCGGGTGCGGTGGGCTGCCTCGCCCGTAGAGTGCGTCCGCCACGAGATCCATGTCGGTCAGCAGCCCAGCCTGCGCCGCCAGGATGGCGTCAAGCTCAAGGCCGGCGAGCGGTGGCGTGCCGCTTCCCGCCGCCGCGCCGTCGGCCCCGATCACCAGGCGCAGGCCGTCGCAGGCCACCTTCTGCGCGGCGTCGCGGGCGAAGACCCGGCTCATGGCGGCGAGCGCCTGGCCGGTGAATCGGTGGTCCGCCTTCTCCGGCAGGCCTCCGTCGAGCGCGGTCGCGGCACGGCCGGCCAGACAGCCCGCTCCCTCGGCGTAGGCGATCAGCTCGCCGAGGCGCAGCAGCACGTGCTGGTTGCGGGTGAGGCGGCCGATGCGGCAGGCCTCGAGCACCGAGCCAAGCGTCCCGCAGGCCAGGGCGGCGACGCCGGCCCCGACCTCGGGACGGCGCGCGTCCAGTTCGCGCAGTCTCTCGGCTGCGACGGCGTAGTAGCGACCGCCCGACTTCAGGTGCTGCTGCCACCGGTCCCTGGCGATCGTCATCTCCATGATCTCCGACGTGCCTTCGTAGATCGTGGTGATGCGCACGTCGCGCTTGATCTTCTCGACCATGTACTCGCGGGTGTACCCGTATCCGCCGTGCGCCTGGATCGCGGCGTCGGCAGCCATGTTCCCGGCCTCGGTAGCCAGGTACTTCGCGATCGCGCCCTCGGTGTTCAGAGCGCCGTCGGTGCCCTCGCCCGCGTCAATCCTGGCCCCGACGGACTCGATGAAGGCGCGAGCCGCCTCCAGCCGCACCGCGTGCGGCACGATCAGCTTGTGCGTGTAGCCCTGCTTCTGCGCGAGCGGGGCGCCGCCCTGGATCCGCGTCGTGGAGTACGCGATCGCTCGGTCGAGCGCCGACCAGCCGCCGCCGAGGCCGAAGGCCGCCACCATCAGCCGGGTGTAGCCGAAGACCTTCTGCGCCTGGATCAGGCCCTGCCCCTCGACACCGCCGACCAGATTGGCAGCAGGGACGATCGCCCCGTCAAGGAACAGGGCGGCGGTGTTGGAGAGCCGGATGCCGTGCTTGTCCTCGGGCTTGTTCTGCGTGAATCCCTCCGTGCCCCGGTCGAGCACGAACCAGGACGGCCCGCCCGGCGCGCTGGCCAGGATCGTGTACTTGTCGGCGACTCCGCCGTTGCTGATCCACTGCTTGCGCCCGCTCAGCCGGTATCCGGTGACCACGTCGCCGGTCAGTACGGGAGTCGCCGTCGTCTTAAGCGCGGCCAGATCGCTGCCCGCCTCCGGCTCGGTCGCCCCGTAGGCGTACAGGACCCCGCGCTCGGCGATCTCGGTCAGCCACTGGCTCTTCTGCTCGGGCGTGGCGCCGACGAAGATCGGGTCGCTGCCGAGGAACGTGGCCAGGACGCTGGTCGCGACCCCCACGTCGCAGCGGGCCATCTGCTCGCAGACCCGGTAGACGTCGATCGTGTCGCCGCCCATCCCGCCGTACTCCTCGGGGATGAACAGCAGCTGGATCCCGAGCTCGTCGCTGCACATCCCCCTGACCACGTCGATCGGGCACTCGTCGTCATGGTCGAGTTGCAGGAGCCTGGCATCTGGGATGGCATCACGGATGTAGTCCGTGATCGCCTCCAGCATGATCTT
>DATIZP010000148.1:0-9424 GCA_035517035.1 Streptosporangiaceae bacterium
GCGGACATCGTGGTCCTCTCGGTAGGTACGGCAGAACTTAACCAGAACTTGGCGATCTGCGGTGCGCGCCTTAACTCTTCGCCGGGCACGAACGCAGTACCGGCGCAGCGGCCGACCGCACGGGGAGCATGCCGCTGGCCGGGCCACATGTGCGGGGGTCATGTGGCCACGGGACAGGGCGGCGATGGATGATCGGCGGACCGCGACGCTCCGCGCGATCGGGTCGCAGCGATGCGGCGCCGCCGCCCTGTCCCTCTCCCCTGCGGCGACGCCGCGGCCACGACGCTCACAGACAAGGTACTGGCCTGGTGAGGTACGGGAAAAGGCCAGATCAGATGTGGGACATTACCCGCATGGAGTACTACGGCGCGATCAACCGAACGAACTGGGACGAGCGGGTGCCCGCCCACGCGGCCTCACCGGACTACGGCGTCCAGCGGTTCATCGCCGACCCGGCCTACCTGAGCGCGGTCGTGCGGTTCGACCTGCCCAGGCTCGGCGACGTGGCCGGGCTGCGCGGAGTGCACCTGCAGTGCCATATCGGCACCGACACGATCTCGCTGGCCAGGCTCGGCGCCCGCATGACCGGGGTGGACTTCTCCGCTCCCGCGGTTGCGCAGGCTACGGCGCTAGCCGGCCAGACCGGCGCGGACGCGGTCTTCGTCGAGTCCGACCTGTACGAGGCGCCCGGCGCGGTCGGCGAAGACGCGTTCGACTTCGTCTACACCGGCATCGGGGCGCTGTGCTGGCTGCCGAGCATCGCCCGCTGGGCGCGCGTGGTCGCCGACGTGCTCAGGCCGGGCGGCTGGCTGTTCATCCGCGAGGGCCATCCGGTGCTGTGGTCCTTGGAGGACGGCCGCCCCGACGACCTGCTGGTGATCAGGTATCCGTACTTCGAGCGAGACCAGCCCGAGGTGTTCGACCAGGGCGGCACCTACGTCAGCACCGACGTCGAGTTCACCAGCACCGTGACGCACGAGTGGAACCACGGCATCGGCGAGATCGTCGCCGCTCTGCTCGCCGCGGGCATGACCGTGACCGCGCTGACCGAGCACGACAGCGTGCCGTGGGAGGCGCTGCCCGGCCTGATGGAGCAGGTCGGCGAGCTCGGCGAGTGGCGGCTGAAGGACGCCCCGTGGCGGCTGCCGCACAGCTACACGCTGCGCGCGGTCAAGCCCGGCTAGCGGTCACCGACCTGATGACCTCGGCGTACAGCCGGTGCCAGCGGATCGACTGGAAGCCGGCCGCGACCAGCAGCCTGGTCGCCCGCAGCGGCGTCCTCGCCCTGTCCCGCCGGGAGCCGACGAGGGTGGGCAGCAGCCAGGAGGAGAACAGGTCAGTGAGCACGAGATGGCCGCCGGGTGCCAGCACCCGGCGGCACTCGGCCAGGCCGGCCCGCTGGTCGGCCCAGTGGTCGAACGACGTCGTGCTGATCACCAGGTCGAACGATCCGTCGGGGAACGGAAGCTGCTCGGCGACCCCGTCCAAGTAGGCCAGCCGTTGGTACGCGGGGTCGACCGCGGCGCTGGCCCTAGCCTGCTCGACCATCTCCGGCGCGGCATCCACGCCGATCAGGCTGACCGCGCCGGGCAGCCGCCCGGCAAGCTCGCGCAGCAGCAGGCCGGTGCCGCAGCCGACGTCGAGCACGCGGCCCGGCGGCGGGAACCGCTGCAGCGCCAGGTCGATGGAGCGGCCGATGATGTCGCGGTGCATCCGGCCGAGGTACCCGTCCTCGTAGCTGGCAGCGCGATCGCCGAAGGCCTGAACGTCCCGGTCGCTGGGCACCACCTGATCCTCGCCCGGCTGGCCGGCCCCGCGCAACACCGGCCCGCGCGCTAGGCTCGGCTCGCTGTTCGGATTTTCGGGCAGGTCAGGGGCGAAAAGGACGGATCAGGCTGGTCATGGCGCGGCGGACAGCAGGTCCCAGGCTGCCGCGCCGGCTCAGGACGCTGCTCGTGTACGTGAGCGCGCTCGTGTTCACCGACACGATGTTCTTCACCGCGCTGACCCCGTTGCTTCCGCACTACGTGCACGTGGCCGGGCTGTCCAAGGCGGGGGCCGGGCTGCTGGTCTCCGCCTACCCGTACGGCACGCTGGCCGGGGCGCTGCCGGCCGGCCTGCTGGTCGCCCGTCTCGGCGCCCGGCGCGGCGTCGTGCTTGGGCTGACCCTGATGAGCGCGTCGACGCTGGTGTTCGGCTGGTCCTCGACGGCCGTCGTGCTCGACTCGGCACGGTTCGTCCAGGGCATCGGCGGCGCGGCCACCTGGGGAGCCGCGATGGCCTGGCTGGCCAGCGAGGCGCCGGACGAGCGGCGCGGCGAGCTGATCGGAACCGCGCTCGGCGCGGCGGTGGCCGGCGCGCTGTTCGGGCCGGTGGTCGGCGCGATCGCGAACCAGATCGGCACCGGCCCCGCGTTCTCGGCCGCCGCGGTGATCGGCGTCGCGCTGATCGCTGCCGGCTTCGCGATCACCGCGCCGGGCCGCGCCGAGCCGCAGGGCCTGACCGCGGCGTTCGCCACGGTCAGGGACCGCGGCATGGCCATGGGCCTGTGGCTGACCATGATCGCCGGGCTCGCGTTCGGCGTGCTTGACGTGCTCGCGCCGCTGCGGCTGAGCAGCCTCGGCGCGACGGCGCTGGTGATCGGCGGGACGTTCCTCGCCTCGTCGGCGATCGAGACCGCGCTGTCGCCGATGTTCGGCCGGCTGTCTGACCGGCGCGGCCCCTACTTCCCGGTCAGGATCTCGCTGCTGGCGGGCGTGATGCTCAGCCTGCTCGCGTCCTGGGTGGCCCCGGCTGCCGCGCTTGTCGCGCTGCTCGCGGTCGGAATGCCGGCGTTCGGCAGCCTGTTCGCGCCGTCCAGCGCGATGCTCAGCGGCGCGGCGCACCGGCTCGACCTGCACCAAGGCCTGGCGTTCGGGATGGCGAACCTGGCCTGGGCGGCCGGGCAGTCGGTGTCGGCGTCGGCCAGCGGCGCCATCGCGCAGGCGACCAGCGACTTCGTGCCCTATGCGATGCTCGCCGCGATCTGCCTGGCAACGTTCCTTGCCGTCAGCCTCCGACGGGCTGATCGCCACCCGGACACCTGACCGCCTAGCGGCACGCTAACGTAAGCGCTGATATGTCACGGTCCGGCGAGAGGTCACCATGGCAAGCCTGCTCTTCCCCACCTCGCTCGTAGGCAGCTACCCGCAGCCGGACTGGCTGATCGACAGGGACAAGCTCAAGGGCAGGTTCCCGCCGAGGGTCAGGGCCAGGGAGCTGTGGCGGGTGGACCCCGCGTACCTGGCGCAGGCGCAGCGGGATGCGACCAGGCTGGCCGTCGCCGATCAGGTCGAGGCGGGTCTGGACATCCTCACCGACGGCGAGATCGGCAGGGAGAGCTACTCCAACGCGTTCGCCACCGCGCTGGACGGCGTGGACATCGATAACCCGGGCACGGCGCTCGACCGCAGCGGGCACCCCAACCCGGTGCCGCGTGTCGTCGGCCCGATCAAGCGCCGCCACCCGGTGAACGTCGCTGACCTGAGCTTCCTTTGCTCGCTGGCCGGGCCAGGCGGCACCGTCAAGATCACCGTTCCCGGGCCGTTCACGATGGCGCAGCAGGCGCAGAACGACTACTACGCCTCGCTGGAGGAGGCCGCCTACGGCTACGCCGAGGCGGTGCGCGGCGAGATCGCCGACCTGTTCGCCGCGGGCGCCGACGTGGTGCAGGTGGACGAACCTTACCTGCAGGCCAGGCCGGAGGCCGCCAAGGAGTTCGGCGTCGGCGTGCTGAACGCGGCCCTGGACGGGATCACCGGGACCACGGCGGTGCATCTGTGCTTCGGCTACGCCGCGATCATCCACGAGCGGCCGAGCGGCTACTCTTTCCTGCCCGAGCTCGCCGCCTGCACCGCGAACCAGGTCTCGATCGAGACCGCTCAGTCCGGCCTCGACTGCTCCGTGCTCGCCGCGCTGGCCGACGCGGGGAAGACGGTGATTCTCGGCGTGCTTGACCTCGGCGACCCGGCGGTGGAGAGCGCCGAGCAGGTGGCCGACCGGGTCAGGCGGGCACTGCCCTACGTGCCGGCCGAGCAGCTGGTGCTCGCCCCGGACTGCGGGATGAAGTACCTGCCGCGCGAATCCGCGCTCGGCAAGCTGAAGTCGATGACCGCCGCCGCCGCCCAGCTTCGCGCCGAGCACTGACCGACCCCGCCGCCCGCCGGGTCGGCCGGCCCAGGCCGGCCGGCCGACCCCGCCGCCCCGCACGGCCCCGCTCCGCACCGCCCGCACCGCCCCGTACCGGCCGCCCCGCCCCGCACCGCACGGCCCCGCACCACCCAGGCCAGCCCGACATTGTGGCCCGTTGATGTTGTTATTCACAGCATCGACGGGCCACAATGTCGCCTGCGCTCGGGCCTGGGCTGCGCTTCAGCCCGCGGATGCTGGCGGTGTGGGCGAGGCGACCGGGGTGCGCGGGTTCCCCGCACCGAGGGCGGGCGGCGTGCGGGTCGCGCCGACCCAGAGCATGACCTGGCCGGGCGCCCAGGGGTCGGCTCCGTAGACCCACCAGCGGCCGGGGACCTTGCCTGGCCGCAGCAGCTCGCCGCCCTTCGCCGTGGTCACGTGGTAGACCGCAACGGTCACGTGCCGCCTGGCGATCATCACGAGCACAGCGGACACGTGCCGGCCCTGGATGTGCAGGCCGTGCAAGGCCTCGCCGGGCGCGGTGGACGACGCGGTGGACTCGTACTTCTCCCCCGGCCTCGCGGCCCGGCCGAAGACCAGCTGGGCGTCGCCGCGGAAGTCGACCGGCACCCGCAGCCCGACCGGACAGATGGGCCCGCCGCCGCCGGTGAAGCATCGGCCGCGCGCGGTGATCACCCTGATCGCCGAGGTGCCCGAGCCGCCGAAGTACACCACCGTTCCGACCAGCGACGGCGACACCGGGATCAGCTCCAGGCTGACGTTCAGGTGATGCGCCCTGAACTCGGCACGGTACTTCTTCGGGTCGGCCAGCGGATTCCGGACGATCACGTCGATGTAGCGGCCATGCCTGACGAAGGCCAGCGCCTGCGCCCCGACCACGGCTGGCCCGTTCGGCCGGGGACCGCCGCTGCCGACGGTGCCAGCGAGGACGGCCGCGACCAGCCCGGCGGCGGCCAGCCCGGCGGCCCCGGCCGTGACCGCCCAGCGGCGGCGTCGCCATGACCGACCGACCGCGGGCCAGCGCCCGCGCTCTGCCGCCTGCCGCCCGCGGGGCGCCGCAACTGGCACGGCCATGATCCGCTCGGCCAGGTCCGCCCTGGCTGCATCGCTGACCAGGTGGCCGGCCTGCGCGTCGGAGATGACCGAGAGCTGCGCGATGAGCTCGATGTCGTTCATGGGGTGTCTCCGTTCGTGAGCTGTGCCAGCGCCGACCGTCGCTGGCCGGGCCGCCGTGGGCCAGGCTGGTCGGCCATGGCCGCGGCGAACCGCGAGCGCGCCCGGTGCAGCCTGATCCGCACGGCGTTGCGCGAGCAGCCGAGCACCGCGGCGATCTGGCCGTGGTCCAGGCCCTCCCAGCCGACCAGGGCGAGCAGCTCGCGGTCGGCCTCGGGCAGGCAGCGGAACGCCGCGGCGACCGCCGCCAGGTCGGTGCCATCGGCAGCGGCTGGATCGGGGTATCCGCGATCGCGGCCGGCGGCCGCCAGGTCGAGCCTCAGCCGGTCGGCGAGCTCTGACCTGCGTCGCTCGCCGCGGCGGTGGTTGGCGAGCACGTTCCGCGCGACCCCGTACAGCCACAGCCGCGCCTCGCCGCCTGGAGGCACGTCGTCGAGCCGCCGCCAGGCGGTCAGGAACGTCTCGGCCACCACGTCGGCCGCGTCGTCGCCGTTCGCGGTGCGCCGCAGCGCGTAGCCGAGAATCGGAACGCAGTTGGTCGCGTAGATCGCCTCGAAACGGCGGCGTCGGTCGGCCGGCTCGCCTGATCGCTGGTGCCGCAAGGCTCTCTCCTCCGATCCCGTTTCGCTCGTGCCGCCGGTCGCTCCGGTACCTGGCACATGTCCGGCGCCGCCGTAGCATTTCAGATCCAACGAATTGCGCCGCAGCGCTGTCTTAGGCACTGACAGCATCAGACCGCAACCCTGCCCTGGAGGCCACGGTGATCACTCTCGGAGCCCGCTCGCGGGCCAGGCTCGCAGCGCGGGCCACCGCCGCGGCCACCATCGCGGCCGGCCTCGCCCTGGCCGGCTGCGGCACCGCCTCCTCGTCTCAGCCTGGCGGCTCGGGCACCCAGTCGGGCAGCACGGCCCCGGCTTCCCCGACCTCGCCAGCGTCGACGGCCACGCCGACCGGCTCGCAGGGGGCCGCGCCCGGCTTCCAGGTGCTGTCGATGACGTTCGTCTCTGACAGCCAGGGCTTCGCGCTCGGCACCCAGGCGTGCGGCTCGCGGCGCTGCCTCGCCCTGCTCGGCACCACCGACGGCGGCGGCCAGTGGCACCCGCTGACCGCGCCGACCAGGCAGGCCGGCGGCGTCTACAGCACCTGCCGGCACTCCGGCCCCTGCGTGCAGCAGGTGCGGTTCGCCACGCCGCTGATCGGCTATGCCTTCGAGCCCTCGCTGTTCCTCACCACCGACGGCGGCCTGCACTGGCATCGGCTGCCCGGCATCAACGTGAGCTCGCTTGAGGCAGCCGACGGCACGGTCGTACGGGTCGTCTCCGGCAACACCGGCTGCGCCGGGCAGCCCTACCAGGTCCAGTCGGCCGCTGACGGCGCCAGCACCTGGACCGACCTGGCCCCGCCGCGGATCGAGATGATCTGCCCGCCGGTCCTGTACCGGCAGGGCACCAGCATCGTCCTGGCCGGCTACGGCAACCCGGCGGGCGGCGTCCGCGCCACCGCGCAGATCGACCGCTCGGCCGACGGCGGCCAGACCTGGTCGAGCGGCCCGGACAGCTGCGGCGGCACGGACGGCTACGCCTCAAGCGTGGCCCTGGCCCCGCCCGACGTGCTCGTCCTGCTCTGCCAGCACCAGATGCCCGGGCGCAACAACGTCTTCGGCCCGGCCTGGGTGCGGGTCTCCACCGACGACGGCGCCACGTTCGGCCCCGACCAGGTCCTTCCCGCCCCGCCACGCTCGGGCGGCTACTACCGCTACCAGCTAGCCGCCGCCTCGGCCGCCGGCCTGATCGTCGCCGAGACCGGCCAGCACGGCAGCCAGCTCCTCACCACTCAGACCGGCGGCCGTACCTGGACCACCACCCTGGTCATGCCAAGCACGGCCCCCGTCCTCCTGGTCGGCTTCGAAGACCCCCACACCGCTCGGGTAGCCCAGGCGGACACGGTCTGGACCACCACGAACGGCGCCCGCACCTGGCAAGGCGACCAGTTCGTCACTGGTTAATCCCCCAATTCACCCCGCCGCCGAGTGACATAGTCCTCAAGTTCCGCCCGCACGGCGTCATCAAGAGCAGGCTGAACGTACCCTTCCAGCCTCTTCTCGACGATGTCCGCCGCCCGGGCCGTCGCGTCCTTGCCGCCCAGCTTCAGCCACCGCTCGTAGTTCGCGGTGGACGACAGCAGCGGCCGGTAGAAGCACTCCCTGAACCGCTCCATCGTGTGCTGCGCGCCGAGGAAGTGCCCGCCGTGCCCGACCTCCTCGTGCGCGCCGAACGCCAGCGACGCCTCGTCGATCTCCAGCGGCGTGAACTCGACCTGCAGCATCCGCAGCAGCTCAATGTCCACGACGAACTTCTCGTAGCAGGAGACCAGGCCGCCCTCCAGCCAGCCGGCCGAGTGCATCACCCAGTTGGTCCCGGCGAGGAAGGTGGGCAGCATCGTCATCAGCGACTCGTACGCGGCCTGCGCGTCGCAGGTCTGGCTGGAGGTCAGCCCGCCGCCGGTGCGGAACGGCAGCCCGTAGTGCCTGGCCAGCTGGCCGGTGCAGAGCAGCCCGATCCCCGACTCCGGGGTGCCAAAGCTGGGCGACCCCGACTGCATGTCGATGTTGGACAGGAACGAGCCGAAGATCACCGGGCAGCCCGGCCTGATCAGCTGGGCGAGCGCGATGCCGGACAGCGCCTCGGCGAGCTGCTGGGCGAGCGCGGCCGGGATCGACACCGGGGACATCGCGCCCATCAGCAGGAACGGGGTCAGCACCACCGGCTGGTTCGCCGCGCAGTACTCGAACTGGGCGTCGAGCATGCGGTCGTCCCAGCGCAGCGGCGAGTTGCAGTTGATCAGCGAGATCGTCGCCGGGGTGGCCTCGATGGCGGCCCGGCCCTTGCCGCCCGCGCCGCCGAACAGGATCTCGGTCATCTTGATCGTGTCGGCGGCGTTCGGGCCGGACACCACGTTGCCCATGTAGATCTTGTCGGTGAGCGTCTGCAGCGCGTAGATCATGTCCAGGTGCCGTGAGTCGAGCGGCGCGTCGTTCGGCTCGCAGATCACCCCGCCGGCCGAGTCGAGCTCGGCGAACGACTGGGACAGCATCGCGAGCGCGCGGAAGTCCTCCAGCGTGGCGTCCCTGCGGACGTCGCCCTGGCGCACGAACGGCGAGCCGTAGACCGCGCCGAACACCATCTGGTCGCCGCCGATGTGCACGGTGTTGGCCGGGTTCCTTGCCTGCACGTCGAACTCGGCGGGAGCCTTGGCGACCTGCTCGAGCACGAACTCCGGGTCGAGCCTGACCACCTCGCCATCCACGTCCTGGCCCGCCTTGCGGAACAGCTCCACGGCCTCCGGCTTGGCGAACTGGACTCCGATCTCGGAGACGATCCGCCGCCAGCCACGGTCGAGCACCCCGACGGCGTCCGGCGACAGGATCTCGTAGCGGGGCATCTGGTTGCGGAACATCGCCACCTCGGCTGGGTGCGGAGCGGATCGGGCAAGGCAGGGCAGGGCTTCAGGTCGGGGCTGCAGGTCAGGACTGCATGTCTGGGCTAAGGACAGTCTTGACCGTTATGGACCGGAAATCTAGGATCACATCGTAGAACTCGGTTCCGGAATATGGAACAGCCCTGGGAAGGACCGGCCGTGACCAGCCCTAACGGGACCCAGGCCATCGACCGGGCGGCGATGCTGCTGACCCGCGTGGTGCATGGCACTGAGCCCGTCAGCTTCACCGAGCTGACGGTGAGCTCCGGGCTGGCGAAGTCCACCACGTCGCGGCTGCTGATGGCGCTGGAGCGGCATCAGCTGGTGCGGCGCGGCGACGACGGCAGGTTCTGGCCTGGGGCGCTGTTCGTCAGGTACGCATGGCGTGGCACGGCAGGGGCCGACCTGGTCGCCGTCGCACAGCCGTTCCTCGAGCGGCTCGGCGAGCAGACGTCGGAGACCATCAATCTCGGCATCGCCGCGGGCGGCGCCGACGGGACTGGCCGGGCGGGCCGCGACAGCAGCGGCGCCCCGGCCAACGCGGGCGTCGCTGCCCGCGCGGGCGGGGGCGGCGCGGGCAGCGACG
>DATIZP010000149.1:0-2325 GCA_035517035.1 Streptosporangiaceae bacterium
TCCAGCGCTCGTGCGGCAGGCCGACCACGACCGTTTCGGCTACCCGCGGATCGGCGGCGTAGATCGCCTTCTCCACCTCGATCGAGGCGACGTTCTCCCCGCCGGTCTTGATCACGTCCTTGTGCCGGTCGGTGAACCACAGCACGCCGTCGTCGCCGAAATAGCCCACGTCGCCGGAGTGGAACCAGCCGTGCGCGAACGCGGTGGCAGTGCTTTCCTCGTCGCGCAGGTAGCTGGACATCGTGCTCGGACCGCGGTAGACGATCTCGCCGGCCTGGCCGGACGGCAGCAGCGCGCCGTCCGGCCCCATGATAGCGACCTGGACGCCGACCAGCGGGGTGCCGACGGCGCCCATGTGGGAGAGCTGGTGCTCGGGCCGGAACAGCGTGGTGCACGGGCTCATCTCGGTCTGCCCGAACAGCAGCGCGAAGTCGCAGCCGAACCCGGTCAGGCAGCGGCCGATGAGGTCGTCGGGCATGGGCGCCATCGCGTACACCGCACGGCGCAGGCTCAGCAGGTCACGGTCGGCGAAGCCCGGGTGGTCGAGCATGGCCCGGTACATCATGGGCAATCCGAAGATCTGGGTGACCTGCTCGCGCTCGATAAGGTCGAGCAGGGCGGCGGGGTCGAATCCGCGCATGACGTAGATGGTCGCGCCGACCATGACCGCGGGCGTGCAGAAGGCGTTCAGCTGCGCGGTGTGGAACATCGGCATCATCGCGGCGAACCGGTCGTCGAAGCGCCAGCCCGAGTCCAGCGCGCCGGACATCGACTCCAGGTAGATCGCCTTGTGCGAGCCGACGACGCCCTTGGGGAAGGACGTGGTGCCCGAGGTGTACAGGTAGCTCAGCGCGTCCCCGTCCTCGACAAAACACTCCGGCTCCGCGGTGTCGCCGTTCGCGGCCAGGGCCTCTAGGTCCGCCGGAGCGACGAGCACGTCGGTGACCTCGGGCACCTTGGCAACGGCGTCCCGCATCGCGGTGACGAGCTGGGACTCGATCACGATGCCGCGGGCTCGCGAATGGCCTAGCACGTAGGCGACCTCGTCCGGCCGCCAGCCCAGGTTGACGGGCACGCAGACCACGCCGAGCTTGGCGCACGCGAAGTAGACGGCGAGGAAGTCGGCGCTGTTGCCCGAGGCCATCGCGAGCGCGGCACCGCGCTCGTACCCCAGGCCGGCCAGGCCGTGCGCGAGCCGGTTGACGTAGGCGTTGAACTCGGCGTACGTCAACCGGCGGTCGCCGTCCACCACCGCGAGCTGGGCGGGCCGGCTCGCGGCGGAGCGGGTCAGGCTGTCGCCGACGTTGATCCGGCCGATGAGATTACGCGCGAGGTCCACGGCTGCTCCTGTTAATACGAGCGGGGCAGGCCCAGGCTGTGCTGGGCGACGTAGTTGAGGATCATCTCCCGGTTGACCGGCGCGATGCGCAGCAGCCGCGCCAGGCCCCAGTAGGGAATGAGGCCGTACTCGCTGGCCAGGCCGTTCCCGCCGTGTGCCTGGATGGCCGCGTCGACGGCGGCGATCGCGGCCTCGGCGGCGGCGTACTTGGCCATGTTGGAGGACTCCCCCGCGGGCTGGCCGTGGTCGTGCTGCCAGGCGGCCTGCCGGATCATCAGCGCGGCGAGTTCAGTCTCGATCTTGGCCTTGGCCAGCGGGTGGGATACGCCCTGGTGGGTGCCGATCGGCTCGGCCCATACCTTCCGCTCGACGGCATACCGCGCCGCGGCGCCCAGGGCAAAACGCGCGATCCCGACGCCGAGGGCGGCTCCGGTGATCCGTTCGGGATTCAGGCCGTGGAAAATCTGCCTGAACCCCTCCCCTTCCTCGCCGACCAGGGCACCCGGGCCGACGCGGACGCCGTCGAAGTGCAGGGTGAACTGGCGTTCCGGCAGGAGCAGGTCGACCGGGAGCAGGTGCTTGTCCAGGCCCGCGGCGTCGGTGGGCACGATGAACGCGGACAGCCGGGCGCCGCGCTCGTCCTGCCCGGTGCGCGCGACCACCAGCAGCGCCTGTGCCTCGTCAACCCCGGAGATGTAGTACTTGGTGCCGTTGAGCACCCAGTCCTCGCCGTCCCGGCTCGCGGTGGTGGAGATCCGCAGGGTGTTCGAGCCTGCTTCCGGCTCGGTGATGGCGAACACCATCTTGGCCGCGCCGCTGGCCAGGCCGGGCAGCCAGGTCCCGCACTGCTCGCCGGTGCCGAACTCGGAGATCATCTCGGCCGAGATCGCGGCCGACACGAGCAGCAGGAGCAGCGGCGTGCCCGCGGCGGCGATCTCCTCGCAGACCAGGGCGAGCTCGGTCAGGCCTCCGCCGCCCCCGCCGTA
>DATIZP010000150.1:0-56343 GCA_035517035.1 Streptosporangiaceae bacterium
AACGCGGCCAGCGCCTCGGCCCGGGCCCCGGACCGGTACAGCGCCGTGATCAGCTGCGCCCAGGCGTGCTCGCGGAACGGATCGGCCGCGACGACCTCGCGCAGCTCGGCGAGCACCTGGCGGTGCCAGCCGAGCGCGAGCCTGGCATCGACGAGGGTCTCGGCCACCTCCTTGCGCTGGTCGAGCAGGCGATCCCGGCCCGTGCAGGCGGGCAGGTCAGCCAGCGCCGGCTCGCGCCATAAGTCGAGCGCGTCGGCCAGTACTCCGGCCGCGGCACGCGGATCGCCCGCGTCGAGGGCCGCACGCCCCTGGCCTGCCAGGTCCTGGAAGCCATGCAGGTCGAGCTCGTCGGGCCCGGCCGCGATCAGGTATCCGGCGGGATGGGTCCGCAGTCGCCCGTGGTCGGGCAGCAGCTTGCGTATCCCGTAGATGCAGCTACGTAACGACACATCGGGACTGAGCGGCGGCTCGTCCCCCCAGAGCACCGAGATCAGGTCGGAGGTCGAGCACGGCTGCCCCGCGTTCAGCAGCAGGGTGGCCACCGTGCACCGGTGCAGGCGCCTGCTGACCGTCACCGGCCGGGAGTCGTCGTCGATGATCTGTAACGGGCCCAGGATGTTAAACCGCATCGGTCCTCCGGTCGCCGGCACATCGGCTGCAAGGGCGAGATGCCTATGGTAATCACCGCATTGCACCCGGCGACCATGGTTTGACCCGATTGCGCCAACTGGCTGGCCTGCGGGTTCATGCTCAGATCACGGATGGGTCACGGCGGCCGTCCTATAGTCGCCGAGCGCGGGGACATACCATCCGAGCCTGCCAGGCCCGGGCCCCGCGCACCAGAACTCACCGCACCGTCACCACGGCCCGCTCCCACCGGAGCTGGGCCTTACAGGAGCAGGCATGCGACATGTACTGACCCGTCGGGCCCGCGTTCGGCTGGCCTTACCGAGCCGCGCTCGGCCAGCCGCTGTGCCGACCGCGGCGCTCGCCGCTGTGCTGACGCCGACGCTCGCCGCCGTGCTGACCGCGGCCCTCGCCGCCGTGCTGACCGCGGCGCTCGCCGCCGTGCTGACGGCGGCGCTCGCGGGCTGCGGTTCGAGCCCGGCGAGGGCGACCCTGCCGAAGAAGCCGCTGCACGTCAAGGTGGCCAGGGCGGACCCGGTCAGGCAGACCCCGCAGCAGGTGGTGATCGCCGCCTACGAGGGCTACTGGCGCGCGACGAACGATGCGCTCGACTCACGCAGCGCGGCCCGCGCGAAGGCGATCCTGGCCGATTACATCCCGTCGTCGGCGATCCCGGGCCTGGTCAGGGGCCTGCGGATGCTCTGGCAGCGCGACGAGGTGTCCTATGGCAGCCCGGTGCTGCACATCACGGGCGTGACGCTCCTCAGCGCTAGGTCGGCCGCGGTGCACGACTGCGTCGACATGTCCCACGCCGGCCTGGCGAACCGCAAGACCGGCCGGCTGGTAGGCGGGCTCGGCCAGTCGCACGAGAACCTGATCACCAAGCTGGTCCTCGAGCACGGGCGATGGCTGGTGACCGGCGAGATCCCGGTGGTGCAGGCATGCTCCTACTGACCCGCTCCGCACACGCGGCCACCCTGCTCACGGCCACCCCGAGCGCGACCACCGCGCGTACTGCCATCTCACGCGCGGCCATCGCGCTGGCTGCGATCGCCGTGGCACTGGCCTGCGTCGCCGCCGCCGCGGCACCCGCGCGCGCCTCGAACTCGGCCGGCGGTGGCGGCTGCTACCAGGTCGACAACACCTGGATCTGCGTGTACTCGGGCGGCAACGGCGGCAGCCCCGGCTCGGGCGGCAGCAGCACGGTCACGTGCACGTACTCGCCGGCGTCCGAGGTCTTACTCCAGGAGATCGGCGCCGGCAAGCCCGACCCCGGCTACCAGTGGGACATCATGACCTGCCCCGGCCAGACCGGCCCCGGCGCCCTGGTCGAGGTCAGCATCAAGACCGGCGCGCCGGCGATCAGCCCGGTCCAGCTGCTCAAGATCGCCATCGGCGAGCTCAAGGTGCCCACGCTGCCCGCCCAGACCGCGCCGCCGCGCGGCAAGGACGGCCTGGTCGGCCTGCCCGAGTGGTTCTGGGTCCCGGCCGCGCAGTGGCGCAACGCGTCGGTCACGGTCACCGCTGGCCCGGTCTGGGCGACCGCGACCGCGACCCCGACCAGGATCAGCTTCGTCCCCGGTGATGGGCAGGCCGGGGTCAGCTGCGCCGGGCCGGGCACGCCGTTCCAGGCAGGCACCCCGGCCGCCGACCAGCAGAGCGCCTGCTCGTTCACCTACACCCAGCCCTCGGTCGGCCAACCGGGCAACGCCTACCAGGCGGCGCTGACCGTCACCTGGACCATCAGCTGGACCGGCTCGGGTGGCGCCGGCGGCTTGGTCACCAACGGCTACACCACGGGCACCGCGTTCGGCATCAGGATCGCCCAGGCCGAAGCGCTGGTGACCACCCCGTGAATGGCTCGAAGGGCCCGGCCGTCGGCACGGCGTTCCACCCCGAGGCCGACTCGGCCTTCACCATGGGAACGCGGTCGTCCGTCCGCCCCGCGCAGCTTGCCAGGCTGCCGCGCCGCCGCCGTCCCGGCATGATCGCGCTCGCGGTCGCCTTGGTCGGAGTCGGCATCCTGGCAAGTACCGCCCTTTATTCCGCAACCAACCACCACGTGTCCGTCCTGGTAGCCACCGTCACCGTGCCCGCCGGGTCGGTGATCACGGCCAGCGACCTGGGGACCGCCAGCATCGCGGCCGGCCCGGGCGTGCGGACCATCCCGACCGCCCAGGCCCGCCAGGTGATCGGCCAGGTGGCCGGCACGGCGCTGTACCCGGGGATGCTGCTGACCGCGTCCGAGCTGGCCACCTCACGGCCGCCCGCGCCCGGCCAGGTGCTCGTGCCGCTGCCGATGCGCCCGTCGGTGCTGCCGGCCAGCGGCCTGTCGCCCGGCGACCAAGTCCTGATAGTGGCCACTCCGGGAGCGCAGGGACAGGCCGGATCGTCGAGCACGCCGCCGGTGCTGACCGCCCCGGTGGCCGGGGTAGTGGAGGCGGTCAGCCCGGGCGTGGACACGGACGGGTTCAAGGTGGTCGACGTGCTGGTGCCGACGGCCAATGGGGCCGCCGTGGTGCAGCAGGCGTCCACCGGCCAGCTCGCGCTGATCATGACCAGGAGGGCGCCCTGATGGCGGTCTACGCCCTGGTGTCGGCGGGCGGGTCGCCCGGCGTCACCACCACGGCGCTGGCGCTGGCGCTGACCTGGCCGGGCCGGGTGCTGCTCGCCGAGTGTGACCCGGCCTGCGGCGACATCCTGGCCGGCCTGTTCGCCGGGCACCTGAGGGCGCCGCGCGGTCTGCTCGGGGTGGCGTTCGAGGCGGGCCGCGGACCATCGGCGGCGGCCGCCGAGCTGGCCGGGCAGCTCGCTCCGCTTGACGACACGGGAGGCCGCATGTTCCTGGCCGGGCTCAGCGACCCGCGGCAGGCGGCGGGCCTGGCGCCGGCCTGGCCGGCCATCGCCAGGGCGCTGGCCGGTTACGGCGCCGACGTGATCGCCGACTGCGGCAGGCTGGACGGGGGCGACGGTCAGCCGGCCAGCGTGCTGGCCGAGGCGGCGGTGGTGGTGATGGTGCTGCGCCCGACGCTGCGCCAGGTGGCCGGCGCACGGCCCAGGGTGGACATGCTAGGGCAGCTGCTCGGCGGCACCGACCGGATCAGGCTGGCGCTCGTCGGTGACCAGCCGCACGCGTCGCGGGAGATCGCTGCGGCGCTCGGCGTTCCCGTGGCGGCGACGCTGCCGGTCGACGCCAAGACCGCGGCCGTGCTCTCCGACGGCGAAGGGCGCCGCCGCGGCCTCTCGGACCGGCCGCTGATGCGGGCGGCCAAGGCCGCCGGGCCGTCGATCGCCAGGGCGCCGGGGCTCGCCATGGCCGGCCTGGCCCCGGCCGGGATCAGGAGCGCGCCGTGACCGGGCCGTGGTGGCGGCCGAGCCTGGCCCGGCTGATCGTGGTCGGGAGCGGGTCATGACCGGGCTGCAGTGGCCGCCGGGCCAGGCCAGGCCCGCCGAGGGCCAGAACGGCCATCGCCCGGCGCACGCACTCACCCAGCCCTACGGCCCGCCGGGTGCTGGGCCCGCGGCCCCGCTGGCGGCGCCCGTCGCGCCGCGGACCGAGTCCTCGCAGTCGGCGGCGTCTTCGCAGTCGGCGATGCGGCCGCCCGTGTCCGGTCAGGGCTTCATGCCGCCGGGCCGCTTCGAGCGGTCGCTGGCGCCGGCCGCTTCCACGGGCGTCGATGCCCGGCTGATGGCCGGGGTGCCCGAGATCCTCGCCATGGTCGCCGACCTGCTTCCCGACCGCGCCGAACGGCCGGAGGTCATGAGCCTGATCAGGGACGCGGTCCGGGCGTGGACCCAGCGCCAGGTCAGGCTCGGCGCGCCGGTCCCGGGCACGGCCGAGCTCGAGGCGCTCGCACAGGCCGTCTACGACCAGCGCTACGACCTCGGGCCGCTGGCCGCATACCTGCGCGACCCGCAGGTCGAGAACGTGGACATCAACGGCTGCGACCGGGTCTGGGTCACCTACGCCACGGGAGAACGGGTGGCCTCCCCGCCCATCGCCCCCAGCGACGAGGCGCTCGCCGACATGATCAGAACCTGGGCGACCAGGGGCGGCCAGACAGCGCGGGACTTCTCCGCTGGCTCGCCGCTGGTGAACGTCGCGCTGGCAGGCGGGGCGCGGATGACCGCCACGATGTCAGTGACCCCGCGGCCCTGCCTGTCGCTGCGCAGGCACGGCCAGCTCGACGTCACCATGGCCAGCCTGATCAGGCTCGGAACCCTCGACCAGGTCACTGCCGCGTTCCTGGCGGCGGCGGTGAAGAGCCGATGCAACATCATCGTCACCGGCGGGGTGAACGCGGGCAAGACGACGTTGCTCCGCGCGCTGGCCAGCGAGATCCACCCCAGCGAGCGGATCGCGACGCTGGAGACCGAGTACGAGCTGTACCTGCACGAGCGGGACGAGCACCCGGACGTGATCGCGTTCGAGGCGCGGGAGGCCAACTCCGAGGGCGCCGGGTCGGTGTCCCTGCACGACCTGATCGCGCATGCGCTGCGGCACAACCCGCAGCGGATCATCGTCGGCGAGGTCAGGCGCAGCGAGATCATGCCGATGCTGGAGGCCATGAACTCGGGCCAGGAAGGCTCGATGTGCACGCTGCACGCGAACTCGCCGACCGAGGCGTTCGACCGGATCCTAATCCTCGGCCTGCGCGGCGGCCTTGCCCTCGCCGAGCGCGCCATCCACATCCTGGTAGGGATGGCGGTCGACCTGATCATCCAGGTCCGCAAGCGGCACGACGGGCAGCGCACGGTCCGGTTCGTGTCCGAGATCCTTGAGGTCATGCCGCCGGGCGACACCGAGCGGCCGGCCGTGAACCGGCTGTTCCTGCCCGAGGGCCCGGGTGGGCGGGCGATCGCGGCGCACACGCCGTCGCCGGCCATGCTGGCCAGGCTCCAGGGGGCCGGGTTCAGTCCGCAGTTACTTGACCAGCACCGGCAGCTGCCGAGGTCGCCGGGGTCGGCCGGGCCGGCTGGATCGGCGGGGTGGGCGGCCCGATGATGCTCGCCGCCGCGCTGGCTGGAGCCCTCGTGATGACCGGCATCGCGGTGCTCGTCGCCGAGCTGACCAGGAAGGCTCCGCCACCGGGTACCCCGACCAGCCTGCGGCTCAGCTTGGGCCGCATGACCGGGCCAGCCAGGCGCCGCGCGCTGCTCTCCATCCTCGTGGGCATCGTGATGCTGGGCGTCACCCGCTGGCCGGTCGCTGCGCTCGCCGCGGCCGCCGCAGTGATCTTCGTGCCCAAGATGACGGCCAGCCGGGCCACCAGGCGGCACGCCGCGCTGCTCGAGGGCCTTGAGCAGTGGACCAGGCGGCTCGCCGACATGCTGACCGCGAGCCGTGGCCTGGAAGACGCGCTCGAGGTCAGCGCCCGGACCGCGCCGGCCGTCATCGCGGGGCCGGTCACCGCATTAGCCAGGCGGCTGTCCGCCAGGGTGGGCACCGAGGAGGCGCTGCGGGCGTTCGCCGCCGAGATCGGCGACCCGGCCGGCGACCGGATCGCGGCCGCGCTGATCATCGCTACCGGCAAGCGGGGCGGAGGCGTGCACGGCGTGCTGAGCGCGCTCGCTGAGATTCTCGCCAGGGACGTCGCCGCCAGGCGCGAGATTGAGGCCGATCGCGCACAGCACCGCGCCACGATCCGCTGGATCGTCGTGTTCATCAGCGGGTTCACCCTGTTCGCGATCGTGAACCGCTCGTACTCGGCACCGTACGGAACCGTGCTCGGCGAGGCCGTCCTCGCGTTCGTCGCGCTGCTGTACACGGCCGGGCTCGCCTGGTTGCACCGCCTGGGCACGATCCCCGCTCCCGGGCGCTTCCTCGACCAGACGCCCGCCAGGATCGCGCCGGCCGGAACCGCGCCGGCCGGGATGGTGAGCGGCTCCGGCGACCCTTACCTGGCGCGCGGCGGCCCGGACGGCTCCGGCGTGACCGGCTTCGGTTCGGCGGGCTTCGGTTCGGCGGGCTTCGGTTCGGCGGGTTTCGGTTCGGTTGGATACGACTTCGACCGCACGGGCCCGGCCGGGTACGGCCCGGGTGGCGGTGTCTTCGACTCCGGTCTGGCGGGCTCGGGCCTGCCAGGTGCAGGTTTGCCGGGCGCAGGTCTGCCACGCTCGGGCCCGCCAGGCTCGGGCCCGCCAGGCTCGGGAGCACGAGGCCCGGGAACACGGGGGTCGGGAGCGCCGGGTTCGGGCGAGCCTGGCTCGGGCGCGCCAGGCCTGGAAGCTAGGGGTTCGGGAACGCCGGGCATGAACTCGTGGCGCCGGAATTGGCCGGGCTCGGCCCCATGGGCCGGCTCGCCTCGGTGGGGCCGCGCGCGTTCGCGCGGCGGCCCGAGCAAACACCGCTCGTCCTCGCGTGACTCCCGGTCGCCGGGCTCTGGGTCCCCGGGTCATGGCTCCCGGGGACCCGGTTCACCGGATTCCGGCCTGGCGGAGGCCGGCCCACCAGTCTCAGGTTGGCGTGCGCCCGATCCCGCGGATGTCGGCCCCACCGGAACCGGCGCCTGGCAGTCCGGTGCCGCGAGTTCGGGCTACCGGGATTCTGGCTTCGCGGAAGCTAACCCGTGGGAGCCCAGCTCGTGGGAGCGGGACCCGACGGCACCCGGCACGGCAGGATCGGGCCCGGCAGGATCGGGTACGGCAGGATCGGGCACGGCAGGACCGGGCATAGCTGGTCCGGGCACCGGTGGGTCGGGGACGGCCGGGTCGGGCACCGCCGGATCCGGCGGCTTGGGCGCGCTGAGACCGCTCATCCCCGATCTCGGATCGCAGGACAACGGCGTTCTGGGCAATGGCTCGGGCAACGGCCGACATCACGGCACGCTCGGCGGTGACTGGTGAACCCGCTGGTCATCGTGGCCGGCTCGATGGTCGGCCTAGGCATCTTCGCTGCCGTCAGCCAGCTGGTGCCCGGTCGGCCGAAGCTCGACGCCGCACTGGCCAGGATCCACGCGGCCGGGGGCCAGTCAGTCGACCAGCGCGGCCTGCGCGCCGTCACCGGGTGGATCGGCACGGCCGTACCGTGGCTGCCGGTCCCGGCCGCCGACCTGGCCCTGCTCGGCAAGGAACGCGAGCAGTGGATGGTCAGCAAGGTGGTCTGGGGCCTGGCCGGGCTTGGGGCAGTACCGCTTTTCGGCCTGGCGCTCGCAATGGTCGGCTACCGATTCCCCTGGGTGGCCCCCGCGTTCGTGTCGCTGCTTGCCGGGGTCGGCCTGTTCTTCGCTCCCGACCTGGTCATCAAGGTGAACGCCGCCGAGAAGCGCGCCGACTTCCGGCACGCGCTGACCAGCTACCTGGATCTCGTCGCGCTGGAGCGCGGCGCGGGCGCGGGCCCGACCGATTCCCTGGAGGCGGCCGCGCAGATCGGCGGCGGCTGGGCGTTCGCCAGGATCGCGATGGCGCTTGACGCGGCGAGAAAGGCTAGCCGGCCGCCCTGGGAAGGGCTCGCGTCCCTGGCGGCGGAGACCGGCGTCACCGAGCTCGCCGACCTGGCCGAGATCGCCGAGGTGGCCGGGCACGAGGGCGCGCGCATCCTGCAGACGCTGGCCGCGCGCGCCGAGTCGATGCGCAACGAGGCCCTGGCCGCCACGAAGGCCAAGGCCGGCTCGCGCAGCACCACGATGGTCGTCCCGATCGCCGTTCTCGGGATGGGCTTCTTGATCTTGCTGATCTTCCCCGTCGTCTACCGGACCTTCCTCTAGCCAACCCGCACCAGAGAACCCAGAAGGAGACACCGGATGTACAGCCTGTGGATTGCCATGACCTACGCGACCGACGTCGCGCGCAGCAAGGTCAGGGCCATGGTCAAGAACGAGGTCGGCGCCCTGACACTCGAATGGATCGTCATCGCCGTGGCGCTGGTCGCGGCCGGAGCCATCGCCGCTGGCATCTTCGACAAGGCCATCAATGACGAAGCGAACAAGCTGCCCTAGCCGGTCAGCCCCTGGCGCGCGGCGCGCGCCAGGGGCGGGCGAGCGAGGCGCGCTGACGCTGAGCTACGTGATCATCGTGCCCGTCTTCCTGATGAGCCTCATGATCATCGCGCAGGCGTCGGTGTGGTACATGGCCAGGGAGACGGCGTTAGCCGCCGCACGCCAGGGGGCCGACGTGGCCAGGACCGCGCATCCGCCGCCGGGCGCGGGCGCCCAGGCCGCCGTCACGTTCGCCAGGTCCGCGGCCCCGGGTTTCCTGCTCGGCCCGTCGGCATCGGCGGCCGGGACCTCCGCGACCACCGTGATGATCACAGTCACCGGGCGGGTGCCCTCGCTGGTTCCCGGCATGGTGATCACGGTCAGCGAGGTCGTCACGGCGCCGATTGAGCGCTTCACGGCGGCCGGCCCGCTCGCGCGCGGCCCGCTGGCCAGTGGTGACCGGCACAGTGACCGGTACAGCGGTGACCGGTACAGCGGTGACCGGCACAGCGGTGACCGGCATGGCTGACCGGAGCGTGCCCGGCCGCGCGGACCTGCGGTCCGCGCGGCGGCCTTGCGGCGGGCCGCTGTCGTCGGCGGACGGCAACGCTCCGCTCGAGTTGCTCATCCTCGCGCCGGTCATCTTGTTCCTGATCGGCCTGGTGATCGCCGCGGGCCGGACGTCGATCGCGCAGGGGGCGGTAGACGCGGCCGCCCGCGACGCGGCACGCCAGGCGTCGATCTCGACGAGCCCGGCGCAGGCTCAGGTCGCGGCCTACTCGAGCGCGCAGGCGGCGCTGCGCGATGACGGGCTGCAGTGCCAGCCCGTGGTCCGGCTGAACGACGCGGCGGGCTTCGCCGCGCCGCTCGGCCAGGCAGCCCAGGTCAGCGCGACCGTGACCTGCACCGTGCGGCTCGCCGACCTGCTCGTGCCCGGCATCCCCGGGTCCAAGCGGCTCAGCGCGAGCTTCACCTCGCCGCTCGACCCATACCGGTCACGGGCGCTCGGACCGGCCGGAGGTCTGCCGTGGCGGGCATAACGGCAGCACCGGCCGTGTCACAGCGATGTCACGCCGGCCCATGCAGCCTCGTCTTGCATCACATACCCCGATGACAGGAGCCCGGATGCGACGACGTCTCCGGTGGCCGGAGCCCGGCCGCGACCGTGAGCGCGGCTCGCTCACGCTGATGCTCGCCGTGCTGATGGTCGCGCTGCTCGCGCTGGCCGGACTGGTAATCGACGGCGGGCGCAAGCTCAACGAGAGCGCCAGCGCCTACGCGATCGCGCAGGAAGCCGCACGAGCCGGAGCCGGGCTGGTGGACCGGGCCGACGCGTACCGGACGGGCACGTTCGAGGTCGATCCCGGCCAGGCGGTGGCCGCGGCCCGCGCGTACTTAGCGACAGCCGGCTACCGGGGCTCGGTGGCCGTCGCCGGCGCCGACAAGATCACCGTGACCGTGACCGTCACGGAGCCCACCACGGTGCTCTCCCTGATCGGCATCGACTCGATGACCTCGACCGGAACGGCCGTGGCCTCGCTGGTCTCCGGCGTGACGGGACCGGGAACATGAGGGCCAGGCACGCGGCCGCGTTCCCGCGCGGCGTGGTCGGGCTGGCGACGCTCGCCGTCATCCTCGCGGGCATGCCGATCGCGCTGCTCAGGTTCGGGGGATCGCCGATTCCCTCGCGGCTGCCGTCGATGCACCACGTGCTTGTCGTGCTGCTGCACAGGGACAACGGCAGCCTGTTCATCGGCGCCGTGCGGGACGCGTCCTGGCTGGCCTGGCTGGCGTTCACGATCGCCGTGATCGCCGAGGCGCAGGCCGCGCTGCGCGGTCGGCCGGCGCCTCGGCTGCACCTGGCCGGCCTGCAGGGCGCCGCGGGCCGGCTGGTGGCGATCGCCTCGCTCGCCTTCGCCACCCCCGCGGTCGCCGCACTCGCCGCCGTACCGGCGATGGCCGCCACCGTCAGGACACCGCATGCTCCGGAGGTGCCGGTGCGCGTCCGGACCGACGCGGACACCTTCCAGGTCATCGTGGTCCGCCACGGCGAGTGCCTGTGGAGCATCGCCGAGCACTACCTGGGGGCGGGCGATCTGTACCACGAGATCGTCGCGCTCAACATCGGCCACCAGATGGGCGAAGGCCTGGTGTTCACCGACCCGTCGCTGATCCTGCCAGGCTGGCACCTGCGACTGCCGGACACCGCCCACCTCCCGGGAGGAAGCGACGGCGGCCACGGTTCAAGCGGTCACCGCAGCGCCGGGCACCACGGCGGCACCCAGGCCGGGCGGCACGGCCGCGGAACTCACGGCGACGGCGGGACTAGGCACGACGGGCACCCGACCGGCGACCATCACTTCTCCCGGCCGCACCACGCGGCCGGCCGGAACCCGATCGGCGGAAGGCAGAGCGGCCCGCCTGGCCAGGACGGGTCGACTCCGCCGCAGGCCTCAGGTTCGGCCCCCGGCGCCCAGTCAGCCACCGGCCACCACGACATCGTCGAGGAGGTCGTGCTCTTCGGCCTCGGCATGCTGGCCGGCTCGGCCATCGCCAGCCTGGAGCGGCTGCGGCACCGGCAGCGCCAGTACCGCAGGTCGGGCAGGCGGATCGCGATGCCGGCGGACGAGGCCAGCGTGCGGCTGGAGAGCAAACTACGCGCCGCGGCGCCGCCGGCGCCGCCCGCCACGCTGCGCGATGCGCTGGTCGACCTCAGCGAGGGAGTCGCGTCGAGCGGCGACGACCTGCCGCCGATCGTCGGCCTGCACCTGACGGCGACCACGCTTGAGGTATTGCTGTCCGCTCCCGCGAAGAGCCCGCCGCCCGTGCCCTTCACGATCGCCCCGGCCCGCCAGGCAATGTGCTGGACCGCCGAGCTTGGCACCGGGTCGGACCGATCCGGCGCCCCGCCCGCTCCCGGCGAGGTGGGCGACCTGCTGCCCGGCCTGTTCACCGCCGGAGCAACCGATAGCGGCGGCTACCTGCTGCTCGACCTTGAGGCCATGCGGGTCACCTGCTGTGACGGCCCGGAGGACCTGACCGACCGGCTGCTGGTCACCGCCGCGACCGAACTGGCCGCGAGCCGGTGGAGCGGCTGGTACGAGCTTGTGCTGGCGGGCTGCGAGGAGCTCGACATACTCGGCCGAGCCGAGCAGTGCGACGATCTCGACGAGGCGCTCGACCGGCTCGAGGCACGCGCGCGGACGGTCGCGGAGCGGCTAGCCGGTGACCGCCAGGCCGACGTCAGGTCGCGTCGGCTCGCCGACCCTGAGGACGAGGACTGGGGGCTGACATTGCTGGTCAGCCGGATACCGCCAACCGCCGAGCAGATGACCAGGCTGCTCGATATCGCCGACGGACCCGGCGGGATCGCTGCGCTGGTCGCCGGGGACACCCGGGCCGACGACGGCAAGCTGGCGCCTGCCCTGTTCGAGCTCGCGCCCGACCCGCTGCTGCCCGGCGAGATCACCGCCACGGTCACGCTTGCCTACCTCGGCCCTCAGCACCAGATCACCGTCCGGCCGCAGACGCTGACCATCGCCGAGTACGAGGCGCTGGCCGGCATCTTCGCGACCGCGGCGCAGGCCGCCGACGTTGGCGCTGACACGCCGCCGTACTCCGATCACGACGGGCCGTCGTGGATGCGGTTGTCCGCTGCGCCGGTGCCGCCCCTCACCGGGGAGGGGACCGGGCGGCATGCGGCGGACACCGGGAACTCCGAGTCCGACGGCATCGAGTGGGTGGAGCCTGGCGCAGCGGGAGCCGAGAGGTTCGGCCAGGACTGGGACCGGCGCGGCCCGGACGATGTGGCCTGGGACGACGAGAGCGAAGGTCGTCCTGGTCGGCACGGCCGCCATCCGGACGGCGCGGACCGCGACGGCTACGGCCGGGACGACGCCCGCCGGGGTGACTACGATCGCGACGGCTACGACCAGGACGGCTACGACCAAGACGGCTACGAGCAGGACGGCTACGAGCAGGACGGCTACGACCAGGACGGCTACGACCGGGACGACCGCGATCGCCAGGACTACGACCGGGACGGCGCAGACCGGGACGACCGCGATCGCCACGACTACGACCGGGACGGCGGCAGGCAGCGCGGCGGCTGGGGGGCGGATCGGGCGGCGGTGCCCGGTCGGCACCGTGCCAGGGTCGCGCGCGACGGCGACCCGGACGACGGCGTTCTGCCGGATGGCCGCTACCCGGGCGACGGCGCTCTCCCCGCCCGCGGCTACCCGAACGGTGTCTATCCGAACGGTGCCCACCCGAACGGTGCCTACCCGGGCGAGGGCCTGCAGGTCAGGGTGCTCGGGCCGGTCGAGATGCTTGGCGGCGCCCAGCCGCTGCAGCCCAAGCAGGCCGAGCTCGTGCTGGCGCTCGCGCTGAGCGGCTCGGCCGGCCTGTCGAACTCGGCCCTCTGCGGACTGCTCGGCGCCGACCCCGATCACCCGCGGCCGGGCGACTCGGTACGCCAGCTCATCACCAGGACGCGCAAACGCCTCGGCCCTGCCGACGATGGCCGGGAGTACCTGGTGCACCTGGGCAGCGGGATCTACGTCCCGCATCCGGAGATCCGGCTTGACTGGGCCGAGTTCAAGGCGCTGGCCGAGCGCGGGCGGGTGAACCGGGACGCCGACGACCTGCACGCCGCGATGACACTGGTGCGCGGCCAGCCGTTCGCCGACTGCTTCCACTGGTGGATCGACATCGCCCAGATCGAGGCCATGCGCGCCGAGATCGTGGACACCGCCGAGATGCTCGCACAACTCGAACTCGCCGCCGGCAACCCGCAGGCCGCCAGGATGGCAGCCCGCGCCGGGCTGTCCGCCGAGACGGCGGCCGAGCAGCTCTGGCGGGCCCTGATGTGCGCCGAGCACGACGCGGGGAATCCGGCCGGAGTGACCGCGGCCTGGTCAGGCTGCCTGGACGCGATCGCGCAGATCGCGCCGGGCGGGGAGCCGCACCCCGACACCGAGCGCTTGTACCGGCGGCTGCGCGACGCCATGGCCGCCGCCCCGCTGCCAGCGGGCCTGCGCTAGGGTCCGTGGGTAACGACGGTTGCGGTGCGTGGCCGGGAGGTTGCCATGGCGCAGACGGTGTCGTTCACGATCGGTTCCGACGTGAGCTGCAGCGACGGGGACTGCGGGACGCTCAAGCGGGTGGTTGTCGACCCGCTCGCGGAGAAGATCACCCACCTGGTGGTCGAGCCGCGGCACCGGGAGGGCCTCGGCCGGCTGGTGCCGGTCGAGCTGGCCAGTGCAGGGCCAGACGGCGTCACGCTGCAGTGCAGCACCGGCGAGTTCGAGCGGTTCGACTCGGCCGAGCAGACCCAGTTCGTGCCGGGCACCAGCGGATACGCCCACTACGGGCCCGAGCAGGTGCTCTCCTGGCCGTACTACGGCCTGCGCGTCGGCCAGGCAAGCGGGATCAGCGGCACTGCCGTCCCCGGGACGTCGCAGACCGTGACCTACGACACCGTCCCTCCCGGCGAGGTAGAGATCCGCCGCGGCGAGCCCGTCTACGCCACCGACGGCCCGATCGGCCACGTTCACGGCCTGGTGATGGACCCGGCTAGCCACCGCGTGTCGCACGTGCTGCTCGCCGAGGGGCACCTGTGGGGCCACAAGGAGGTCGCGATCCCGGTCAGCGCGGTCACCGATGTCGCGGCCGGTATCAGGCTGCGGATCAGCAAGGCGGAGGTCGCCGACCTGCCGCCGGTCGAGATCGACCGCTGACCTCGCCCCCACTCGCTACTTGGCGTCGGCGTAGCAGCTGACCACGGCCACGGTCAGCGGGAACGCGACCGGCGTCGCGCCGAACACTAGCCTGGTCGCATCGCGTCCCGCCTGCGCCACGGCGGCGCAGACGGCGTCGGCCAGCCGGGCCGGGCAGTGCACGAGCACCTCATCGTGCTGGAAGAACACGAGCTCGGGCCCGTCCAGCCCGAGGCCGGCCGGCTCGGGCCCGTCCACCCCCGGCCCGTCCAGCCCGTGCTCGGCCGGCCTGCCCGCCGTGAGCTCGGCGTGGGAGCGGTTAATGCCATCGATCTGACCGAGGCGGGCCCGCAGGCAGACCAGCATGACCAGGGCCCAGTCCGCCGCGCTGGCCTGGACCACGAAGTTCCGCGTGAACCTGCCGCGTGCCCGCGACGCCCGCCCGGCCTGCGGATCGCGCTCGGCTTCGGGGTCGGCGGCCTCCTCGGTGAGCGCACGCCAGCGGTCCGACGGCGGCGGGCAGGTCCGGCCGAGCACCGACCTGACCACCCGGCCCTCCTCGCCGGCCCGCGCCGCGGCCTCCACGTAGCCGGCCGCGGCTGGGAACCGCTGCCGCAGCACCGCGAGCAGTTGGCCGGCCTCGCCGCCCGCGCCGCCGTACATCGCCGACAGCATCGCGACCTTGGCCTTGGCCCGGTCCCCGCCGAACGCGCCCGCCAGCTCGGCGTACAGGTCGCCGGCCGCCGCCGCGGCGGCGAACGCGCGGTCGCCCGCCAGCGCCGCGAGGACCCGTGGCTCGAGCTGCGCGGCGTCGGCGACGACCAGGACCCAGCCGGGGTCGGCCACCACCGCGCGGCGCAGCGTCCGCGGGATCTGCAGCGCGCCGCCGCCGCGGGAGGCCCACCGGCCTGAGACCACCCCGCCGACCACGTACTCGGGCCGGAACCTGCCGCCAGCGACCCAGGTGTCCAGCCAGGACCAGCCGAACGCCGAGTGCAGCCTGGACAGCTCCTTGTACTCGAGCAGCGGTGGGACCGCCGGGTGGTCGATACCGGAAAGCACGGCGAGCCTGGTCGACGGCAGCGTGATCCCGTCGGCGGCGAACGCGCGGAGCACCTGACCGGGGGAGTCCGGGTTGACCGGGCGGCGGCGCGGGCCGGATGCGCCGGAAGCGCCGGGCGCGCCGGGCGCGCCGAACGCCGCAGAGATCTGCGCGGCAAGCTCGGCCAGCCTGGCCGGCCGCCCCAAACCCGCTGCCGGGCGCGGCCCGAGCAGCTCGGTCAGCAGCCGGTCGTGCACGTCGGCCCGCCACGGCAGCCCGGCCAGGGCCATCTCGGCGGCCACGATCCCGCCGGCCGACTCGGCGGTCACCAGCAGGCCGAACCTGTCCGGATGCTCGTCCGCCCGCACCGCCGCGAGCTGCGCGGCGTGCACCTCGATCAGCGCCGCGAGCAGGTCGTCGGGGCCCGCCTGGCCGGTCTCGCCGGGGTGCGGCGGCTCGAAGAGGGACTGCTGCGTTCCGGCTGGGGCGGCGAGTCCGGCCAGTCCGGCGAGGCCGGCCGGTCCGGCAGGCGCCGCCGCCGGGTCGGCTGACCCGGTCTGGACCTGGCGCAGCAGCTCACGTGCGTGCGCCGGGCCCGGCTGGCTGCCGTCCCTGCCCTCGATCAGCGCGCCGGCCAGCGCCGCGTCGTGGCACCGCGCCACCCGGACGCCAGCGCGCAGCAGCGCCGGGTACAGCCGCGCGGTCGCCGGCCACACCCAGCGAACGTCCCCGCCCCGCTCGCCGTCCGCGATGGCCGCGGAAAGATCATGAGCCTGAACGGGCCGCCCCCGCCGGCCGCCGTCCTCGTCGAGTTCGCAGAGCAGCCCGGACTGCCCGGGTCCTGGTACGACAGCAACCCGCACGAGCGCGATGCTATGACAGGGTTCTGACCGGGACCGGGGACTCGCGCCCGGCACAAGTCCGGCGTGGGGCTACCCGGTCAACGGCGGCAAGGAGCCGGCGGAAGATAGGAGTCTGCGGAAGATAGGAGTCTGCGGAAGATAGGAGACGGCCGAGGAGAGCCGAGGAGAGGAGTGCGGCGAAGGATTGGAGTCAACGGCGGATAGGACAGTTACGAGCCAGCTGCCCGGCCGACCCCGGCTGCTCGCCGTCAGCGACCTGCATGTGGGCTACCCGCAGAACAGGCAGATCGTGGCCGGCCTGCGACCGGAGTCGGCCGGCGACTGGCTGATCGTGGCCGGGGACGTCGGGGAGTTCGCCGCCGACATCGAGTGGGCGCTCGGCATCCTGGCCGACCGGTTCGCCAGGGTGATCTGGGTACCGGGCAACCACGAGCTGTGGACGCACGGCAGGGAGCCGCTGCCGCTACGCGGTGCCGAGCGGTACCGGCGCCTCGTGCAGATCTGCCGCAGGCTGGGCGTGCTGACGCCGGAAGATCCCTATCCCGTGTGGGAGGGCGATGGCGGGCCCGCGGTCGTGGTGCCGATGTTCCTGCTGTACGACTACTCGTTCCTGCCTGACGGCGCGACGAGCAAGGAGGAAGGGCTGGAGCGCGCGTACGCCGCCGGGATCGTGGCGAGCGACGAGACGATGCTGCACCCCGACCCGCACCCGACCAGGGAGGCGTGGTGCGCTGCCAGGGTCGAGCTGACCGAGCGCCGGCTCGCCGCGCTGCCCGCTGGCGCCCGGACCGTCCTGGTAAATCACTTCCCGCTGGTCAGGGAGCCAACGCGGATCCTGCGATATCCGGTGTACGCGCAGTGGTGCGGCACCGTGCGCACGGCCGACTGGCACCGGAGGTTCAACGCGGCTGCGGTCGTCTACGGGCACCTGCACATTCCTCGGACGACGTGGCACGACGGGGTGCCGCACCGGGAGGTGTCGCTCGGCTACCCGCGCGAGTGGGGCCGGCGCAGCGCGCCGCCGGTGCTGCTGCGGCAGGTGCTGCCGCCGCCGGAGGAGGACTGAGGGGTGGCCGGCTGGCGCTGTCCGGTTGGCGGGGCTGGCTGGTTGGCGGGGCTGGCTGGTCGGTTGGATCAGGCGGACCGCCAGCGGGCGAGCAACTCGACTTCCCTGTCCGGCGACAGGCCGGTCCCTGGCGGTGGCGGGGTGGGATCGGCGGCCTCGGCCGCGTGGGTCTCGGCAATGCTCTGCCTGAGCGGGCGCGGCGCGAGCCCGGCGGCGTAGGCGGCTGACGGGTCGGCGGCGTTCAGCGCGCTGTCCGGTTCGCCGCCCGACCACAGCGGCAGGCTCTCCCAACTCTCGCCGCTGGCGAGCAGGAAGTCCTCGCCCACCCAGGTCAGCTCGGTGCCCGGCGGCGCGACCTCGGCGGCGATCGCCTCGAGCATGTCGCCGAACCCGAACGGCGGTGCCGGACTGACCGCGTGGAAGGTGCCCGCGCGCGGCAGGGACGCCAGCGTGACGATCCAGCTCGCCATGTCCCTGGCGTCGATCACCTGGATCGGATCTGCCGGGTCGCCCGGCGCCAGCACGGTGCCGCCCCTGGCGATCCGCTCCACCCACCAGGTGAACCGGTAGCTCCGGTCATGCGGCCCGACCACGTACGTCGGGCGGACGATGGTCAGGCCTGCGTCACCGTAATTCTCCGCGGCGGCCCGCTCGCAGGCCACCTTGAGCCCGCCGTAGGTCTGTTCGGTGATCTCCTCGGTGTCCGGGTCGGGCGGCTCGGCCAGGGCTGCGTCCTCGGTGTACCCACGCCCGACCGTCGTGGCGTAGGCCGATACCGACGAGATGAACACATAGTGCCCGGCGCGCTCGCCCAGCGTGGCGGCCAGCGATCGCACCTGCCGGGGAACATAGGCACTGACGTCGATCGTGGCGTCCCAGCGGCCGCTGGCGAGCGCGGTCAGGTCTGCGTTGCGATCGCCGCTCAGATGGGTGGCCTGCGGGAAGAGTCCGGCGCCGGTGCGACCGCGGTGGAACAGAGTGACCTCATGCCCGGCGTCCAGAGCGGCCGTGGTGATGTGCCTGCCGACAAACGCGGTTCCGCCGATGACGAGGATGCGCATGCCAGCATGATTCCAGGTTCGGCGCCCGGGGTTCCTCGCAGGTCTTGCTGCGGGCACTTGGAGCAACGGCGGGCCGTTGATGCTGTGAATAGCGACAGCAGCGGGCCCGCGTTGTTGCTGAGCATCTGTTCCTGGTCACGCCGGATGCGTGATTATCGAAGGAGCGACCTGAGAAGGACCAGAAAGGAGCGGCCGGTGAGCTACACGGCGCCGTATGGCGGCTACCCTGCGGCCGGGGCGATCCAGACGCGCACTCTGTTCAGCCAGACGATGGGGTACGTGGCGCTGACCGCGGCGCTGTTCGCGGCCGGCGCGTACGCGGGCCGGCACATGACCTACGGCCTCGGAATCGTGTGGTTCATCGCCGCGATCGCCTGCCTGATCGGCATGCGATTCGCGATCCGGCGGTCCCAGCCGATGACGATCGCGCTGCTGGCCGCGTTCGGCGTGCTGATCGGGCTGGCGCTCGCGCCCACGCTGGCCTACTACGCGGGCACCGACCCGCAGGCGCTCGCCACGGCGGGCGGTGCCACCGCGCTGTTCATCGCGGGGTTCGGGGCGGCGGGCTACGCGACCAGGCGGGACCTGTCCGCGATCGGCCGGGTGTGTTTCTTCGCGCTGATCGCGCTGATCGTGTTAGGCATCGTGCTGATCTTCGTCAGGATCCCGAACGGCGACCTCATCTACTCGGTGCTCGGCCTGGTGATCTTCGCCGGGTTCACGATGTTCGACTTCCAGCGGCTGCGCCGGTCGCAGGGCATCGCGGTGGCGCCCCTGCTCGCCGCCTCCATTTTCCTTGACGTCCTGAACGTGTTCCTGTTCTTCCTGCGGATCTTCACCAGGAGCGGCAGGTAGCCCGCGGTCCCGCACTACCGTCTCGGTACCACCGTCTCGGCTCCCCATTTCCGTCCTAGCTAGCGAGTGAATCGAAGGAGTGTCAGTGGCACTCGATAGTATGAGCGATACCAGGGTTGCCTCGGAGTGCGGAGCCGCCGATGATCGAGTGGCCAGGAGGTCAGCGGGCAGGTGCCGGGTTCGGTGTGCCGGGACCCGTGGAGCGGGAGCCAGCCGAACCCGGGCTTGATGAGGCCGAGCCCGCAGAGTTCGAGCCCGCGGAGCCCGAGCGAGAGGCGCCGACCGACGCCGAGTTGTACGGCCTCTGGGCCGATTCCGAAGAGCCCGAGCGAGAGGCACCGACCGACGAGGAGCTGTACGGCCTCTGGGCCGATCCCTTCTCCGGCCCGCCGGACGGTGCGGGCGACTGGGCCGCCGGGCTGACCGCCGCCGAGCTGGATGCGATCTTCGGCGCAGACACCGAACCCGGGCCGGAGCCCGCCGACGAGGGCAAGGACACCGTGCTCGACGCGCTGCAACCCGGGCCCGGGTTGGCGATCGCGTCGCAGCAGACGTTCGAGGCCGGGCTTGGCGGCCTTTCCGACGACGAGCTGATCGGGCTGCTGTCGGCCGCTCGCCGGCTCTCGTCCTGGCAGGCGGCCGTGGAGTTCTACGCCGTCTCCGAGCTTGACGCCCGGCGCCGTCGGGAGGCGCAGCGCCCGGGCTGGTCGCGGATCAGCGAGCACGTGAGCAGCGAGCTCGCCGCGGCCCTGACCCTGACGGGCCGGTCGGCCGAAGCTCTGCTCGGGCTGACGAGGGAACTCGCGCGGATCCCGATGGTCCTGGCGGCTTTACTCGCGGGGAAGATCGACCGGGAGAAGGCCGAGGTCTTCGCCCGCGAGCTCACCGGCCTCGGCAATGTGGCGGCCGGCGCGGTCGCCGCTGCGTTCTGCGGTCTGGCGGGGTCGATGACGACCGGTCAGTTGCGTGCGGCGCTGCGGTCCATGGTGCTCAGCGTCGACCCGGAAGCGCTCAGGCGTCGTGCCGCGAAGGGCAGGGCCGAGGCGCGCGTGGAGGCGTGGCAGGAGGGGTCGGGCAACGCGGCGCTCGCCGGACGGGAACTGCCGCCCGCCGATGCGGTCGTCGCCGACCGCCGGATCACGGCGATCGCCAGGGCCCTGAAGGGTGCGGGCGCGATGGGGAACTTGGACCAGCTGCGAGCCGCGGTCTTCGTGGCCCTGCTGATCGGCCGTGACCTCGACTCTCTGCTTCCCGCCGTCACCGAGCGCACGGGGCGCAACGGCCGCAACGGCGGCACCGACTCTCCAGGGAGTCGGCTGGGGTTGGCGGCGCTGACCGGCTCGATCCACCTGACGATGCCCGTATCGGCGTGGCTCGGCCAGTCGCAGGCGCCCGGCGAGGTCGCCGGCCTCGGCCCGCTGGACGTCGGCACCTGCCGTGACCTGGCGGCCAGGCTGGCCGCGGGCACTGGCACGCAGTGGTGCGTTTCGCTGACGAACCCGCACGGCCAGGCCGTCGCCCATGCCTGCGCCAGGTCAGGACCTGGCTCCTGGCTCGGCCGGTTCCCCCGACCCGGGCCGAGCCAGGAGTCCGGGCCGAGCCAGGAGTCCGGGCCGAGCCCGCCAGCCCCGCCAGCCCTGCCAGCCCCGTCGGCTCCGCCAGCCCCGCCAGCCCCATCGGCTCCGTCGGCTCGGACGGGGCCAGGCGCGGCGGGCGGTGCGTGGCTGGCGTCGCTGGAGTTCCAGTGGCTAGAACTCGGCCGGTGCGCCCACTCCCGCCGGGTCAGGGGCTACCGACCGTCGGGCCGGCTGCTCGAACTGATCAGGGTGCGGCAGCGGACGTGCTCGTTCCCCGGCTGCCGGCGGCCGGCCGGGAGGTGCGACTGCGATCACACGACGCCCTTCGAGGACGGCGGCCTGACCTGCGAGTGCAACATGTCCCCGCTGTGCCGGTTGCACCACAGGGCGAAGCAGGCACCCGGATGGCGGCTGAGCCAGCCCGAGCCTGGGTTGCTGGTCTGGACGCTGCCGCACGGCCGGAGCTACGCCGTCGCACCCGCCGCCTACCCGACCTGACGGCAGCCCGCGCAAGCCCGGCAGTCGTCGAAGCCGTCAGCCCGGCGGTCAGCCCCCTGGGTCAGTCCGGCCGTCAGCCCGCCTGCCGCCCGTAGGTGCTCGCTCCGTACCAGTCCACGACCACGACAGGCTCGTCTCCGACGACCCAGGCGTCGTGGCCCTCCGGCAGCGCCGTGACATCTCCCGGCTGGGCATCGAATTCGGTGCCGTCCCCCATCACGATGTGCAGCGTGCCTTGCACGTGGTACTGGAAGTGCGGAGCCTCGCACAACTCGGTGCCAGCCAGCGGCTTGACATGCTGGGACCAGCGCCAGCCCGGCCGCAGGGTCAGCATGCCGATCTCCGCCCCGCCGATGCGGAGCAACTGGAGTTCCCCGAGCTCGAAGCTCCGTGTCTCGTCGGGTTCCTGGAAGGTCTTGCGTTCTGCCTTGGTGGTCATGTCCACTCTCCCTCGCGCCCACATGGCCCGCTCCGGGCCACGCCATCCACCGTGGCCGGCGAGGTTTGCAGCCTCCTTGCACCTGCACCTGAGCTTCTTGCAGGCGCCCGGGACTGGCCTGGGAGGGGTCTAGCGGCCGCAGCGCCGCCGGGGTTGGATACAGCCATGAAGACCCTGGCGGTCCGGGTGCTGGGCGAGTTCGGCGTGGACGGCGTCGAACCGCAGGCTCTGGGCAGCAAGAAGGCCCGCCAGGCCCTCGCGCTCCTCGCGCTGGCCGACGGGCGCAGCGTGCCCACCGATGTGCTGATCGACGCGCTTTGGCCCAAGGCGCCGCCGACCAGGCCGGACGACCAGGTCGCGGTCCTGATAAGCAGGCTGCGCTCGGTCCTCGGCCGGGACCGGATCGAGCATCGCGACGGCGGTTACCTGCTGCGCTGCGACTGGCTGGACAGCGCCGAGCTGGCCAAGCTCACCGACGAGGTGGAGCGCCGCCGCGCGAGCGGCAACCCGGTCGGCGCAGCCGCCGCGGCCAGGGTGGCGCTCGGCCTGCTTCGCGGCCCTGGTCCGGCTGCCGCGCCCGGCGACTGGGCCATGCTGCGTCGCACCGAACTTGAGCGCCTCGCCGGTCGTGCCAGGCTGGTGGCTGCCGCCGCGCTGCTGGACGCGGGCGACTGGATGGCGGCGACGGACGCGGCCGCGTCGGCCATCGACCGCGATCCGTACGACGAGGCGGCGCTCCGGCTGCTGCTGCGCGGGTACGTCATGGGCGGCCAGGTGGCGGCGGCTCTCGCCGCGTACGCGACTGCACGCGAGCGACTCTCCGATGATTTGGGAACCGACCCCTCCCCGGAGACTGCCGCCCTCTACACGTCGATCCTGCGGGGTGAGCTCACCACCTCGGCACCGCCGTCGGCCGCCAGGACCGCGGGCCTGGTGGGCCGGTCCAGCGAGCTCGGCTACCTCGACTCGCTGGCGCGGCGGGTCGGCGCGGGGACCGCGGAGATCGTGGTCGTCGACGGGGAGGCAGGGATCGGAAAGACGACGCTGCTGCGGACCTGGGCGGCCAGCCGCGCGGCGTCGGGCGACACCGTGCTGGTGGCGGCCTGCGGACCGCTGGACCGCGCGCTGCCGCTTGACGCGCTGGTCAATGCCCTGGCGGCCCAGCTTCGCCGCCTCGGAACCGAGGCCGCCGCTGACATCCTCGGCGCGGACGAACCCTTGCTCGCGCCGCTGCTCGGGACCTCGGCAAGCCCGCGCCCGCTGCCGCTGGTCAGCGAGAGCGTGCTCGGCCCTGCCGTGCTGTACGCGGCCATCGTGCGGGTGCTCAGGCGTCTCGCCGGGCGCGGAACGCTGATCATCGCCATCGACGACGCGCACCTGGCCGGCCCGGCGCTGCCCGACTGGCTGCGGTTCGTGCGGCGGGAGGGACTGGCCGCCGTCGTGGTCGCGGCCGTCAGGTCGGGCGAGGGCGAGGCCCTGCCGTCCACCGCGGTGATCCACCTTGACGTGCTCGACCGCGCGGCCGCGGCCGAGCTTGTCGGCGCGGGCCGGGTGGACGAGCTGTACGAGCGGTCCCGCGGGCACCCGCTTTTCCTTACCGAGCTTGCTGAGCAGAGCGCCGGAACCGCGCTGCCGTCATCGCTGGTCGAGTCGGTCTCGGCGCGGTGCGATGAGCTCGGCGCCGCCGGAACGCTGCTGCGCACCGCCGCCGTGATCGGCCAGGAACTCGACGTGGACCTGCTCGCCGCCGTGCTCGGCCGGCCCGTGGTCGGCCTGCTTGACGACGCCGAGCAGGCGGCGGCCAAGCAGTTGCTCACCGAGCAGGACGGCACGTTCAGGTTCAGGCACGACCTGGTCAGGCAGGCGCTGGCGGCGAGCGCCAGCGCCGGGCGGTCCGCCTTGCTGCACCGCCAGGTGGGCCGGGTGCTGGCCAGGCGGCCTGCTGCCGATCCGGTGCTCGTCGCCCACCACGCCAGGCTCGGCGGCGACGTCGAGCTGGCCTCGACCGCGTTGTGTGAGGCGTCCGGCCGGGCGGCCGAGCGATTCGACCACGCAACCGCCGAGGCGCTGCTCGACGACGCGCTGAGCCTGCATCCCAGCCCGCAGGCCTGGCTGGCCAGAGCCCGGGTGCGGACCAGGCGCGGCAGCTACGCGCAGGCGCTGCAGGACGTGGGCCGTGCTGCGGACGCCGGCGCGGCCGCGGCCGAGGTGGGCGCGTGGGCCTGCTACTTCGACCGCAGGTTCGCCGAGGCCGCGCAGTACGCGCAGGACGGCGCACTGGCCGCGGGCGACGCGGCGACCAGGGCGCGGTGCCTGGCCGTCGGCGGCCGTACCAGGCACGCCGCTGGCGATCTCGCCGACGCCGAGACGTTGCTCGGCGAGGCACTGGCGCTGGCCGCCGGCGCCGACCGGGTCACCGCAGCGGGCTGGCTCGGCGTGCTCAGGTCGCACCAGAGCAGGACCGGCGAGGCGCTCGCGCTGCTACGGCCAGCCGCGCGCGGGGAGGTCGGGGTGGAGCACACCTCGGCCACACTGCATTCGCTGCTGTTCACCGGGCACTCGCAGGCACTGGCCGGTCAGCCGGCGCTGGCGCTTGACACGTTCGGCAGGTACACGGCCGAGGTGGAGCGCCGGCAGGTGCCGCGGTTCGCCGGACGGGCGGTGAACTTCGCCGGCTGGGTCCTGCGGAACATCGGCGCGGCCGGCGAGGCGCTCGACCATCACCGGGTGGCGCTCGATACCGGCCGGAGCCGCGGCACCGCCGAGGTCACCATCGCCGCGCTCGAGGACCTGGCCGAGTGCTGCCTGGACGACGGCGACCCAGATGGCGCGCGGGCCAGGCTGGATGAGGCTCGCGCGCTGCTTGACGGCGGCACCGACCTGGTCTTCGGCTGGCGGCTCGAGCTCAAGCACCAGCTGATCGCCGGCCGCCTCGCGCTGGCCGGCGGCGACGCCGAGCAGGCGGTGGCGGCCGCCAGCGCGCTGGCGGAGCGGGCCGCCGCGCTTGGCGTCCCCCGGTACACCAGCGTCGCGCGGCTGCTGCGGCACCGGGCCGCCCGGGCACTTGGCCAGCACGTCGATCCCGGTGAGGTCGCCGCGGACCTCGACCTACTGGACCGGTCCGTCGCGATCGAGGCGTGGTGGTGGACGGGTGAACTGGCCGCCGACTTCGCCAGCCGGGAGTGGCTGGATCGTGCCGCTGACCGCGCTGCCCGGCTTGAGCGGAACGCGGGCCGCCGTGCCGACGGCATGCGGGCCGCGGCCGCCAAGCGCCTGGACGCCTGGTACGCCGTCATCGGCTGACCGGGGCCGCGGGTCGCCGGGGCCGCGGGTCGCCGGGGCCGCAAGGCCCGGAATGTCAGCCGAGCAGCGCGGCCGCCGCCACGGCCTTGGCCTCCCACCACCGCAGTTCCTCGTCGTAGCCGCCGAGCGCCTTCTCCCAGCCAAACTGCACGAGGGCACCGAGCAGGGCAAGCGCGAGCTGCCGCTCCCACCAGGGCTCCGTGTTCACGCCGCACGCCTCAAGCGCGGCGCGGTAGGCGCCGATCGACTCCTCCTTGGACTGCGGCAGCCGCCGGCAGTTGATCGCCAGGTACCACGCCAGGTCGGTGAGCGCCGCGCCGCGGCCCGGCTGCTCCCAGTCGAGGATGACGGTCCGGCCGTTCTCGTCGGTGCCGAGGTTGTCCAGCTTCCAGTTGCTGTGCACCAGGGTCTGCGGGGTGGCGTCCAGCGCCGCCACCAGCGGCCCGGGGTCGCTGGCCAGCGGCACCACGACGGCGGCGGCCTCCGGTGCCACCTCGGCCAGCAGCGGCCAGCCCCTGGCGACCAGGCGCGGCACCAGATGATCGGAGCCGATGGCCGCCTCGGCCAGCGCCATCCAGGGCGACAGTTCAAGATAGCGATGCATCGAGGGAACGACGTCGACCTCGGTCCCGCAGTCCCAGAACGCCGCATGGAGCGCGGCCATGTGCGCGAGGAAGCGGGCGTGCTGATCAGGCGGGATCGGGTCGTCCACGGCGGGGACGAGCCACTCCGACACGTCGTGCATGAGCACCGCGCAGCCACGGCGCTCGGGGCTGACCCCGACGATCGGCTGGTTGAAACAATCTGGCAGCCGAGCGAGTACTCCGCGCTCCCACAGTTCGAGCGGCGCCCCGCGCAGGCAGCCGGAGGCGCGCATGGTCCAGTCCTGGTCCAGGTTCAGGTGCTTGAGCACGTACCGGCGGCCGCCGAGCACGACCCGCTCAAGCCGCGCGCCCGACTTGCCAGGTGCGCCGTCCAGCGCCGTGCGCTCGGTCGCGCCGCCGAGCAGGTCGGCGAGATCGCGGTAGCGCCGCGGCGGGCCGGCCGGCGAGTCAGCCACCGGCAGCCTCCATCTCGGCAAGCAGCGACGCCGGCCAGCGGCCGCCGCAGAACACCGTGTCGGCGACGATCAGCCCGTCCCGCACGGTGAGCAGGTGCGCGTGATGGGCGGCATGCGGCACGCCGTTCTCCTGCCAGCTCAGGGTGTACTCGATCACCTCGGTCTCGCCGCCGTCCGCGCTCACGCGGCGTAGGTCGTGGAAATGTCCGGGGTCGCCGAACCAGCCCGCGTACTCGGCCCGGATCGCGTCCGCACCCTCGGCGCGCAGCCGCCAGTTGGGCACCGTCGCGTCCAGGGTCGCGTCCGCGCTCCACGCCTGGCAGGCCGGGATCGTCGCGTCCTGGATCGCGCGCAGGAACTCATCGACGGCCGTTGCGCGGTTGGTCATTGCCTCGCTCGTCATTGCCTGACTTGTTGTTGCCTGACTCGTCGTTGCTTCGCTCGTCGTCATCGCGGTCGCCTCCGTCTCGCCGGTCCTGGTCTGCCGCCATCGTGCGATCCCTGGCTTGCAGCCAGATTGCAGCGCCACCGGCGTGCCGCGCCAACGACGTGCCGTTGCTGCGCCGCTGCAGCCACCGAGTGCCGACGCCGAACCGCCGCGGCGCCATCGGAGCGCCGTCGTAGCGCCGCCGCGGTGCCGGTCGGCCGGCGCCCGGTTCTTGTTCTCCTTGTGGTCTTTCGGCCCTGCCGCAAGCAGCGCCGGGAGTAGTGAGATGGTGGCATGTGCCCCCGCGCGAACGCTCCAGTCGGCCGGCCATGACGGCAACGCCCCTGGTGCGGCGCCCGGGCAGCCCCGAGGCCGCCATCGATCTCGCCGCCGCGAGCGCCATGGACGCCAGCCAGGTGCTCGGCGCGCTCGGCAGCTCGCCGGACGGGCTTTCCGCGGCCGAGGCGGCGGCCAGGCTGGTCAGGTACGGCCAGAACGCGGTCGTCTCGCACCGGGCCAGGCCGTGGCCGGTGCTCTGGCACCAGCTCAAGTCCCCCCTGCTCGGCTTGCTCGCGGTCGCCGCGATCGCCTCCTACTTCGTGGGCGAACGCAGCGACGCCGTCATCATCGGCGTCATTCTGGCGCTGTCGGTGGGGATGGGATTCGGGAACGAGTACCGGGCCGAGCGTGCCGCGGAGGCGCTGCACTCCCAGATCAAGCACCGGGCCCTGGTGCTGCGCGACGGCGCCCCGTTGTCGGTGGACGTCACCGAGCTCGTGCCGGGCGATCTGGTCGAGCTCCAGCTCGGCGACGTCGTGCCCGCCGACCTGCGGCTGCTGGCCGGCCCGGGGCTGGAGTGCGACGAGTCGATCCTGACCGGTGAGTCGATGCCGGCCGAGAAGAAACTCGACCCGGTGCCCGAGGGGACGGTGCTGGCCGAGCGGTCCGACTGTGCGCTGATGGGTACGGTGGTGCGGGCCGGCTCCGGGCGCGGCGTGGTGGTCGCGACCGGTTCGCACGCCGAGCTCGGCCGGATCGCGGTGGGGCTCGGCGCCCACCAGCTCGAGACCGAGTTCCAGGCCGGGCTGCGCAGGTTCTCCGTGCTGCTCGTCGAGGTGGCGATCGCGCTGACCAGCACGATCTTCGTGATCAACGTGGTGCTGCACAAGCCGATCATCAACGCGCTGCTGTTCTCGCTGGCCATTGCGGTCGGCATCACGCCGCAACTGCTCCCCGCGGTGGTGTCGACCAGCCTCGCGGCGGGCTCGCGCCAGATGGCCATGCGGAAGGTCCTGGTCAAGAGGCTGGTCTGCATCGAGGACCTGGGCGACGTGGACGTGCTGTTCACCGACAAGACGGGAACGCTCACCGAGGGCCGGATCAGCTTCATGCGGTCGGTCGACTTCGACGGGACGCCGGCCGGCTCGGCCTTGCGGTGGGGCCTGGTCTGCAACGAGGCCGCCGTCAGCGGCGGCCAGGTGGTAGGCGGCAATCCGCTCGACGTGGCGCTGTGGGAATCCCCGGCCGCCCTCGCCGACCGGGCAGAGGTGGCCGGTTACACGACCGTCGCCGTGCTGCCGTTCGACCACGAGCGGCGGATGGTCTCCGTGCTCGCCGACGCCCCGGGCGGCGACCGGATCCTCATCACCAAGGGCGCGCCCGAGGCGGTGCTCGACCACTGCGCCGGGGTGCCCGACCGGGCGCGCATCGCCCTGGCGGCCGAGTTCGCCGCCGGGAACCGAGTGGTGGCGATCGCGACCAGGCCCGCTGCGGGTCAGGCCGGGCTGACGGCGGCCGACGAGCGCGACCTGCACCTGGCCGGCCTGCTTGTCTTCCTCGACGCGCCGAAGAGCAGCGCGGGGCCTGCGCTGCGCCGCCTGGCCGGGCTCGGCGTCACTGTCAAGATCGTGACCGGCGATAACGCAGCCGTCGCGGCGAAGGTCTGCGCGGACCTCGGACTGCCGGTGGGGGCGATTCTGACCGGCGCCGACGTGGACAAGCTGGACGACGCCGGGCTCCAGGCGGCGATCGGCACGGCGACCGTGTTCGCCAGGGTCAGCCCCGAGCATAAGGCCAGGATCGTCCGGGCTCAGCGACAGACCGGGGTGGACGTCGCGTTCCTCGGCGACGGGGTCAACGACGCGCTCGCGCTGCACGCCGCGGACGTGGGCATCTCGGTGGACTCGGCCACCGACGTGGCCAAGGACGCTGCGGACGTGATCCTGCTCGAGAAGGACCTCGACGTGCTGGCCGACGGCATCGTCGAGGGCCGCAGGATCTTCGCGAACACCATCAAGTACGTGCTGATGGGCACCTCGAGCAACTTCGGCAACATGTTCAGCGCGGCGGGAGCGTCGCTGTTCCTGAAGTTCCTGCCCATGCTGCCGTCCCAGATCCTGCTGAACAACCTGCTCTACGACACCAGCCAGCTGTCGATCCCGACCGACTTCGTCGACGAGGAGCAGCTGGCGCGGCCGTCCCGGTGGGACGTCGGCTTCATCCGCCGCTTCATGCTCTACTTCGGGCCGATCAGCTCGATCTTCGACTTCGTGACGTTCGGCATCATGCTGTGGGTGTTCCATGCGGGCCCGGCCCTGTTCAGGTCGGGCTGGTTCGTGGAGTCGCTGGCCACCCAGACCCTGGTGATCTTCGCGATCCGCACCCGGCGGATCCCGTTCTTCCGCAGCCGGCCGAGTCGGCCGCTGCTGCTTGCCTCGCTGGGCGTGGTGCTGCTCGGGACGCTGCTGCCGGCCAGCCCGCTGTCGGCCCTCCTGGGATTCCGAGCGCTGCCGATCGGCTTCTACGGCGCCCTAGCCCTGATGGTGATCTGCTACCTCGGGCTGATCGAGGTCGGCAAGCGGGTCTTCTATCGCGCGGCCGGGCAGGCCGCCCTCCCGGTCAGGCCGCACGCGTGGCTCAGGCACCTGCGCAGGCGGGCCGACCGGTTCAGCATGTCGCTGAGCCCGGTGCGCGGGCAGCAGCGACGTCGGCCCGGCGATCGGGGCGCGCCGACGGCCGCGGCCGAGGCGCGCCGCGGGCCTGCGGCCGGAGTCGGGAGACCGGGTCCGTGAGCTGCCTGTCGTGAAGGACTGGCGTGGATAACGCGCTGTGTGAAGGATTGGCGCGCCACCTAGCTCTCCGAGTCCTTCACAAAGACGGGGTCGAGCTGCGGCCACGCCCCGCCCGCGCCAGACTGTCGTCGCGCCCCGTCGTGGCACCCGGCTGGTGCGGCCTGGCTAGTGCTTGACCGGCCGCCTGGCGCCCGTGGTCTCGCTGATCCGGCGGACGACGAGTTCGGCCACGCCGCTCGCGGTCGCCTTCGCGCCGCGCGCCGACCCCTGCCTGACCAAGGCCCCGGCCAGCGCGACCGCCTCGGCGGCCAACCGGTGAGCTTCGGGCGAGCTGGCTATCGCGCGCACCGATTTGCGGAGCCGGTCAAGGCCGTCCCGCCCCTCCTGCATGCCGGCCAGGTATCCAGCCGCGAACCCGATGATGGTCTCCATCGCACTGCCTGCCTTAACTCGTGGGGGATCGAGTGGGCGCTACATATCGCGCAGTTCCAGGTACCGCTGCAGGTCGGGCAGCGACTGGATGATCACCGCCAGGATCGCCGCGACTATTGCTGCCTTGATCAACTTGCCGATCATGCCGATCCTCCTTGGTGTGCCTCTGGCTAGGTTTCCTCGGCCGGGAAGCTGGTGGTGGTCTCTGGTCCGCACCGATCTCGCGGTCCGGTCGGGCCGATGGGCTCGATCTCGTCGGTGCCGAAGTACAGGAACCTGCCGTGCCTGGCGTGCAGGTCGGCGGCCGGATCGTCGGCCGGGCTCACCGCCACGTGCACCTTGCCGTCCACGTCGAACAGCACGGCCTCGACGGTTGCCTCCCGCCCGGCAAGGAACAGGTCCTGCGCGTCGGCCCGGCGCGCACCCGGACGCATCCTGACCCGGCTGCCGCGGGACACCGGCAGGCCGCCGACGATGACCCGATCGGTCTCTGGCGACACGCTGGTGTCGGAGCCCGGGTCCCACCACGGCACGTCGGGGCGGCCCACCGGCGCCACCTTGCCCGCCCCCGTCCCGCCGACGTCGTCGGCCCCGCCGACCGCCCCGGCCCCGCCGACTGCCCCGGCCCGTGCCGACCTCAGGTACCTGATCGCCCCGTGCAGCTTGCCGAGCACCTCGGGCGGCATCACGTCGAGGCGGTCCATCAGCTCGGCGGCCCGCGGGTCGGTGGCCCGGGCGGCGCGCTTCTCCGAGTCGGTGAGCGCGAGCGTGCGCAGCGTGAGGATCTCGTCGATCTCGGTCGCGTCGAACAGCTGCCCGGGGCTCTCCGGCGCCACCTGCGGGTGGTCGTAGAGGATCACCGGCGAGGAGAGCACGAGGTCGCCGCGGTCCTCCGGCCCGGCGAGCACCGGCCAGGTGCCGATGTTCTCGCACGTGGCCACCTCGGCGGCGGCCCACTCTGGCGGGTCCGTCATCGAGATGAACGACCCGCCGGGCACCCAGATCAGCGCGTGCGCCGCGATCAGCGCGTAGGCCAGGCCGCCGTCCCGGTCGGCAAGCGCCGACGGCGGCGTACTGAGATTCTCGATCCGCACGCCAAGCCGCAGCGCGCCGTAGGGCCCGGCCATCCGCCTGGCCCGCAGCCTGATCACGCCGTCCAGGCAGGTCCATGACCTGACGATGCGGCCAGCCAGCCGCCCGGATGCGTCGGTGATGTCCTGCGTCATCTCCCCGGCCGGCACGTGCAGGATCAGCCCGAGGTCGCCGCAGAGCAGCTCGCCCACTTCGGCGCTGACCCGCTGCTCGCGCTCGACCGCCTCGTCCCAGCTGGTGTACTCGGTGCCGTCGACGGTCAGCGCGGGGACCTCGGTCAGGTCCGCAGTGCCGGGTCCAGCCCGCAGCACCTGCCGCCGCTGTACCTGCAGGAACCTGACCCCGACGATGACCTCGGCCCGGTCGGAGCACTCGAGCAGGCACTCGGTCTGGCTGAGGTGCGGCTCGGTAGGGTCGACCGCGTCGTAGGCGGGCGGCATCAGGACACCGAACTGGAACCTGGTCTGGTTCTTCTGCGACGACTGATGGTACGGATACAGCAGATAACCCTCATAGAGAACGGCATCTGCCACCGCCCGTGCCTGCGCCAGGTGGCTGTCGTCCGGGGTCAGCTCCGGACCTTGCCTCGTGTGCGCGTCGGCGGTCATGGCTGCGCCTCGGTGTTGTCGGCGGCGAGTTCGAGCAGTGCCGACAGGGTCGCGTCCCAGGTCGGCAGGGCCCGCCGGGACTTGAACCTGATCAGCTCGTCGAGCGTGGAGCGGCTCATCTTGATCCACGCGGTGGACGGGAAGTGCGCGTCGATGGCCTCGCGCCACGTCGCCAGCGGCAGCCGGTAGAGCGCCTCCTTGCTCCACGGCACCTGCTGAACGCCGAGCGTGCCGCCGGAGGTCGCGAATACGGTGCCGCTGAACAGCAGCAGCAGCGGTATCTCGCCGGACTCGAGCCCGGCGAAGTACCTGGTCGAGCCGATCTCCAGGTCATAGGTGAGCGCGATCGGCAGGTCGATCTCGATGCTTCCGGTGAACCCGGGCACCATCGTCGCCACCGTGGTCAGCTGCATCGGCTTGAGCGTGTCCGCCCAGCGCTGGGTATCGCCGAACAGGTCGTTCAGCCGCTCGGCCTCGGCGTCGGAGTACCGCCGCCTGGCAGGCTCGATCCTGATCTGGCAGCGCAGCGCGATCGCGTCGATCCGCTGCCCTGACGTCTCGGCGATCCGCAGCCGCAGCGACATCGCCGGCGTCACCGCGTACTTGTCCGGGTTGGCGCCGACGCAGTCGAAGCTCAGCTCGGCCATGTCAGGGCTCCCATCGCACGGCGCCCTTGTCAGCGTCCCCCATCCCGGGCTGCCCGTCCGACGGCAGCACTGGCAGCGGCCGGGACCGGCCGCGCACCTGGTCGAGGAACTCGGCGATGCTCTTCCTGGCCTCCTCGCCGCCGTCGAAGCCGCGCCAGTGCAGCCGCATCCGCCCGGCAAGCTCGTAGCAGGCGTCGATCGGCACAGCGAAGCACTCCACGCCCGCGTCGCCGCGCGCGATCAGCACGGCCTCCACGTCGGGGACCACCGCGCCGAGCAGCGGATGGGCCGCCGCCATGGCCTCCCAGGCCCGCAGGTCGAGCCGGCACTCGGTGGCCCCGGCTGGGCTCGGGTAAAAGCCGGTGACCTGACCGGACCGCGAGTCGCGCAGGAAGAAGGCCAGCCCGACCGGCACCTCGAGCGCCTCCCACTCGCCGGGCGACATCGGGTGATCAGGGTCGGCGAGGTACCGGTCGGGCACCGCGCGGTACCTGCTGCGGCCCGCTTGGGAGTGGGTGAAGAGCAGGTAGCAGGCCCGGCAGGCGCAGGTCAGGCTGGACTGGTCGAGGTCGGCGACGTGATCGTGCTCGTCGGGGATCGGGGTCGCGCACATCTCGCACCGCTCGGGTGCCGCCCGCCTCGCCTGCTGCCCAGGCAGCGGGGGCAGGGCCCGCTGGTGTGTGAACTGCTCAGGCGCGGCCTGCTCAGGTGCGGCCTGCTCGGGCTCGGCCTGCATAGGCTCGGGCTGCACAGCACCGGCCGGCGCCGCGGCGGGGGGAACGGAAACGAAGCGGCGCAGGCCGGTGCTGTTGCTCATGTCCGCGCCACCTCGGCCACCGCCACCCGGACGCCGAGGCTGTCGGCCAGCAGCGGCAGCGGGTCGAGGTGCAGCGCGGGATCATCGATTCCCTGGCCGGCCAGCCTGACGTTGTAGCGGGCGGCACAGCCAGGGCAGGCGAGCTCCTCGCGATCCAGCAGGCCGCTGGACAGCGACGAGCCGCACCTGGCGCAGGTGTCACGGTAGGCGTACAGGGTGCCGCGGACCGAGCAGAGCACCACGGCGGTGCCGCCGGCCGTCGCGGCCACGGGCCGCGAGCTTGGCGGGCCTACTTCGGGCAGGGTGAACCAGCCGGTTGCGGACTCCGGGGCGTCCTCGTCCGGGCGCCGGCCGATCTGCAGCAGCGCTGGCTCGGGCGCCACGGTCATGCCCTCCACCGAGACCTCGGTGACCTCGGGCGCCGCTTCCATGACCGCGCCCTCGATCGCGAGCCTGACCGTGACCACCGAGGACGGGCAGCCGTGGCAGCTGCCCTCCAGCTTCAGCCGGGCGACGCCGTCGCTGACGCCGAGGTAGATCACGCCGCCCGCGTGCGAGCCGAGGTAGGGCCGCACCTTGTCGAGCGCCCGCTGGATCCTCGCGTCCACGTCGAGCGGATGCAGGTCGTGCAGCAGCAGCAGGCTCTCGACCAGCGGGTCGGCGGTGAGCGCGGCCATGATGTCGGAGCCCGCCTGGTCGTGGTCGGCGAGCACGCTCATGACGTGCTCGAGGCCCTCGCCGTACAGGCCGACCAGGAGCCCGACGAGCTCCTCGGCGGTGGCGGCTGCCATGGGATCGGCCGCGCGGAGCGCGCCGAGCAGTTCCTCGACGCGCTCCCCGGTACTCCGGACTCCGGTCATCTCCCCGGGCCCCTGCCTTCCTGGGGTTACGGCTAGGTGGACAGGATCACCGACATGGGCGAGTGCACCTTGTCGAGCACCTTGCCGTTGCCCAGGTACATGTGCACGCCGCAGGGCAGGCAGGGATCGAAGCTGCGCACCGCGCGCATGATGTCGATGCCCTTGAACCTATCCGGCGGGTTCTCCTCGAAGATAGGCGTGTTCTGCACCGCGTCCTCATACGGCCCGGGGGTGCCGTAGCTGTCCCGCACGCTGGCGTTCCACGGGGTCGGCGGGTACGGGTGGTAGTTGGCGATCTTTCCGCCCCTGATCACCATGTGGTGCGAGAGCACGCCGCGCACGGCCTCGGTGAACCCGCAGCTGTTCGCCTCGTCAGGCACGGAGAACGGCTCCCACGTCTTGGTCCGCCCGGCCCGGATCTCGGCCAGCGCCTTCTCGGTGAAGTACAGCGCGCAGGCCGCGGCGTACGCCTGGAAGTAGGTGCGGGCCCGGTCACGCTCGATCGCGTTGGACAGCGGCCGCCCGGCCGAGTCGGTCGGGATCTTCCACTCGAACGTGACCTCGGGCTTGCTGACGGTCTTCGGCAGGTTGATCAGCACGCTGCTGCCGGTGGACTTGACGTAGCCGAAGTCGACCAGCCCGCCGAGCGCGGTCGCCCACAGCCTCGCGATCGGGCCGCCGCCGGTGTCGCAGGCCAGGTGGTCGGTGCCGTCGAACCAGCGCGGCGACATGACCCAGCTGTACTTGCTGTCGAAGTCGCGCTTGGCGGGCCGCGGGATCGTGTGCTGGTTCCACGGGTGCCTGCGGTCCACCGGGTTGCCGAGCGGATCGCGCGTGACGAACATCTCCTGGTCTTCCCAGTCCTCGTAGTACGAGCTGCCGAGCAGGATGCGGATGCCCAGGTTGATCTCGATCAGGTCGTTGGTGAGCAGCTGGCCGTCCCTGATCACGCCGGGGCTGACGAACATCTTGCGGCCCCAGTCGGTCATGTGCTCGTACTTGAAGTCGCAGTGCTCAGGGTCGTTGAGGCTGCCCCAGCAGACCATGTCGGCGCGCCGCCTGCCGACCTCCTCGTAGCCGGGCAACGCGGTGTAGAAGAAGTCGAACAGGTCGTCGTGCATCGGCACCACGCGCTTCATGAACTCCACGTAGCGCATCAGCCTGGTGAGGTAGTCGGTGAACAGCTGCACCGTCGCTGTCGTGCCGACACCGCCGGGGTACAGCGTGGACGGGTGCACGTGCCGGCCTTCCATCAGGCAGAACATCTCCCGGGTGGACCGACTCACCTGGAGCGCCTCGCGGTAGAACTCGCCCTCGAGCGGGTTCAGCGACCGCATGATGTCGCCGATGTACTTGTAGCCGTGGGCGGCGGCGTGCGGCGCCTCGGTGCGATTGGCAAGCTCGAGCACGCCGGGGTTGGTCTCGGCCACCATCCGCTCGCAGAAGTCCACGCCGACCAGGTTCTCCTGGAAGATGTTGTGGTCGAACATGTACTCCGCTGATTCGCCGAGGTTGATGATCCACTCGCCGAGGTGCGGCGGGCGGACGCCGTAGGCCATGTTCTGGTTGTAGACGGAGCAGGTCGCGTGGTTGTCACCGCAGATGCCGCAGATGCGGCTGGTAATGAAGTGCGCGTCCCTAGGGTCCTTGCCCTTCATGAAGATGCTGTAGCCGCGGAAGATCGACGAGGTGCTATGGCACTCGATGACCCGCTTGGCCTTGAAGTCGATCTTGGTGTAGATCCCGAGGCTGCCCACGATCCTGGTGATCGGATCCCAGGCCATCTCCACAACGCCGGTGTCCTCGACCGTCGTCATCGCTCATCCTCCGGTGTGCTCAGGCTGCGGCTCGCGCCAGCAGGCGGGGTCGATGTCACCAGCTCTTCTGGTAGCCGGTCAGCAGCTCGCTGCCCTTCTTCCGCCACTTCGGTTCCTCGTCGGCGGTCTTCGCCGTGAAGCCACGCAGCGTCCTGATGACGGTGCCGTACAGCGTGCTCGCCGCCGTTGAGACCCGCGCCCCAGGCGGCTCGTCCATGAAGGGCATGAACTTGTCGGGGAAGCCGGGCATGGTGCACGCGATGCAGATGCCGCCGACGTTGGGACAGCCGCCCACGCCGTTGATCCAGCCGCGCTTGGGCACGTTGCACTTCACCACCGGACCCCAGCAGCCGAGCTTGACCAGGCACTTGGACGATCCGTACTCGGAGGCGAAGTCGCCCTGCTCGTAATAGCCGGCTCGGTCGCAGCCCTCGTGCACGGTCGAACCGAACAGCCAGGTGGGGCGAAGCGCCTCGTCCAGCGGGATCATCGGCGCCTGGCCGGCCACCTGGTAGAGCAGGTAGAGGATGGTCTCGGACAGGTTGTCCGGGTGGATCGGGCAGCCTGGCACGCAGACGATCGGCAGGCCGGCCTTGGACCGCCAGTCCCAGCCGAGGTAGTCGGGCACGCCCATCGCCCCGGTCGGGTTGCCCGCCATGGCGTGGATGCCGCCGTACGTCGCGCAGGTGCCGACCGCCAGGATCGCGGTGGCCTTTGGCGCGAGCCGGTCGAGCCACTCGTTGGTGGTCATCGGCTGCCCGGTCGCCGGGTTATTGCCGAAACCGCACCAGTAGCCTTCGTCCTTGATCGCCTCGTTCGGTATCGAGCCCTCGACCACAAGCACGAACGGATCGAGCTCGCCGCGGTCCGCCTTGTGCCACCACTCGATGAAGTTGTCGGCCCCAGTCTCGGGCCCGCACTCGAAGTCGATCAGCGGCCAGTGCACCGCGATCTTCGGCAGCCCCGGCAAGGCTCCGAGCGCGATCTCCTCGATGCTCGGCTGGGTGGCCGCGGTGAGCGCGACCGAGTCGCCGTCGCAGCCGAGTCCGCCGTTCATCCACAGGATGTGCACGACCGGGTCGGAGTCGGCGCCGGCCGCTGCCGCCTGGCTGCCCTGTTCTTGCATGCCTGCTGCCATAGCGAAGCACCCTCCTCGGTTGAGGATCGGCTAGATAGTAAGGCGCGGCCGGCTCCGCCGGATCCGCCATTCTCCGCGAAGAATCGGAAACTCGGCATAAACAGGCAGGGTTGTGCCGTTCCTGTAGTCCCGCCGAGCTAACCGAGGCGCGGCGCTCCCGCCGTTTCGCGGTGTGGTACCTGAGTTGGCGATCACGTTGCACCCTCACTGATGGTGATGCGCAGACGCCGCCATGTTAAACCCGGCGGAGTCCGGCCACAAGACGGAACAGTCAGTTGTCCGGACAGAAATGTCTCTGGCCAATAGTGGGCGGGGATCATTCGCACGAACAGGACCAGAGTGGCGCGAGATCGACGTTCGGTCTTCCGGACTGGCCTGAGGGCACGTTAGCCTTGCAGGTACCGGCCATGTCGGCCTGCGTGCGTGAGGGAGTTGTCGGTGGCTGAGCCCATCCAGGGGCCCGGGGTCGAGCCAATCGAGGTAGTGCCTGTGGTGGTGCTGTCTCAAATCTTCCCTGCCCGGCCATCGTCGATTCCGGACATACGAGCGTTTGTCCGCCACTGCTTGGCCGAGTCGCCGCTGACCGAGGAGGGCACCAAGGAGGTCGGCGAGACCGTGTTCCGCGCCCTGCTCGACGCGGCGGGCCCGACCGGCTCCATCAACGTCGCCTTCAGGATCTTCCCCGAGCACGTCGAAGTTGACGTGCTGCACTCGGAGACCGCCCTGCACGAGTCGTCAGCTGCCCGGTCAGGTGCGTCGGCCGGCTCCGACGGCCAGCGCACGCCTGAGCTCACCGCGGTGCGGACCGGGCAAAGCGGCGGCACGGCCGCGGCGCTCAGCCCGGCGAGTACGGTCAGACTTGGCCAGCCAGGCCAGCCGGCCACCTTCGCCGAGTGGATGTCGACCGCGCTGCGCCGCGAGGGCCTGACCCAAGAGGCCGCGGCCCGCCAGCTCGGCGTGTCGGTCAAGACCGTCAGCCGCTGGGTCGGCGGGACCACGGAGCCGCGGATGCGCGACCTGCGCCGCATTCAGGAAGTCTTTGGCGCCCTGCCACTTCCGTAACACGCGTCTGCATGTTATGGGCTGCCATATCGTGGGCTGCCGCGTTCTGTGGTGCCTTGTTCGTTGTTGCCGTATTCCGGCCATTATTTGTCGGTCGCTGCTACTATCGTGCACGGCCGACATTGACGCATAAGCCAAGGCTGTCTTAAGAGATCACTGGACGACTGCCCACATGTGTCCTACCGTTCTGCCATGGCGGTTGAAGTGAGACGCCACCAGTTCGGCTCGGGACAGGGCAAGATCGTTTTACTGACCGCTCGCGACGGTCTGGCCGCGCAGGTGGGCCATGACCTGACGATCGAGGTCAGCAGATGGTCGGCTGAGCTGGAGGTGGCCGATGATCTCAGTGCAGCGGACCTGTTTGTCCGCGCTGACCTCAACTCGCTCGTGGTGCGCGCCGGAACCGGCGGCGTCATGCCCCTGACCGACAGGGACCGGCGTGAGATCGCCGTGACGGCCCGCAAGGTGATGCGTGTCGACCGCCATCCAGAGGCGACGTTCAGCGCCCAGGGCCTTAAGCCTGACCAGGACGGCGACGGCGCCATCACGGGCACGCTCACGATCGCAGGCGTGTCGAGGCCGCTCACCCTGGACGTGACCAGGACCGGCCAGGATTCTTACCATGCCACCGCGTCGGTGCGGCAGAGCGACTTCGGCCTCAAGCCGTACACCGCTTTCCTCGGCGCGCTCAAGGTGAGCGACGCGGTCAGGATCGCCGTGGATGTCGAACTGCCGCCCGGTGTGCTCGGCAACGGGGCCGGCGGCCAGGCTGGCGACGGCGCGGGCGGGCGGGCTGGCGGGCGGGCCGACGACGGCGCAGGCGGGCAGCCATGACCGCGGGCCAGGACGTCACCGAGCTGGCGGTGCCGGGCGATCCGGGAACCGCCCAGGACGCGGTGGCGGCCGCGTTCGCCAGGCGGACCGAGCCGGTCCGCCAGCTTGCCGGGCAGGCCGCCGGCATCGCCGCGGCCGCGCACGCCATGGCGGTGCGGTTCCACCAGGGCGGCAAGCTCGTAGTCTTCGGCATGGGCGCGGCGAGCACCGACGCGCAGCACGTGGCCGTGGAGTTCGTGCACCCGGTGATCGTCGGCAAGCGGGCCCTGCCGGCGATCTCGCTGACCTGCGACGTGGCCACGCTGACCGCGATCGCGGCGACGGTCGGAGTGCCGAGCGTGTTCGCCTACCAGATCGAGCACCTGGCCGACCCGGCCGACATCGCGTTCGGCATCTCACCGGACGGCAACTGCGAGAGCGTGCTTGCCGGGCTGCGCGCCGCCCGTTCGGCCGGCCTGCTGACGGTCGCTTTGGCAGGAGGCGCGGCCGGCGGCCTGATCGGCGCCGAGCACGCGGCCGATCACCTGCTCACCGCCGCCTCGTCCGATCCGCGCGTGGTCAAGGAAATGCAGGTCACCACCTACCACATTCTGTGGGAACTCGTGCACGTGTTCTTCGAGCAGCCCGCCGTGCTCGGCCCGGGGGTGCTCAGGTGAGCGCGGCAGGCGGATCCAGCGCGACCGGAGCAGGACTCGACCGGGTCGCCGGCGATCACGCCGGCCACGCCGTGCATGCGGTGTATGCGGGGCCGCCTGAGTGCACCGAAGAGATCTGCATTACCTGCTCGGACTCCGCGGTCGCGGTAACCGTGGTGCGGCTGCTTGACGACGGCCTCGCGATCGTCGACACCGGCCGCGGCGAGGAGGAGGTCAGCGTGGCCCTGGTCGTCGCCAGCGTCGGCGACACCATCCTCGTGCACGCCGGGGAAGCGATCGCGGTGGTGACGAAGTGACCAGACTGCCCAGGCCGGCCGACCACGTCGGCCGCCCCGCGCCCCACCCGGCCGGCCCGGTACCGGCCGGCCCGGGCCCGGCCAGCACCGTGCCGGCCAACACGGGCCCGGCCGGCACAGCTCCGGCCGACACAGCCCCTGCCAGCACCGCCACTCCGGCCGTTGCGGCGGCCCCTGGGTCGGTCGAGTCGCTGTACCCGTTCCTCTACGCCGGGACGATGGATCTGGGCGCCGTGCTCGCCCAGGCGCAGGCCTCCACGGTCGACAAGACCCGCGAGATCATGGAGATCCGGGCAAAGGTCTGCGCGCAGAGCGGCGACCTGCTGGCTGCCTGTGCCAGGGCGGCTGCGGCGAGGTTCGCCGTCGGCGGCAGGCTGCTCACCTTCGGCAACGGCGGCAGCGCCACCGACGCGCAGGAACTTGCCACCCTCTTCCTGTGCCCGGGACCCGGCGCCATGCCGCTGCCCGCGATCGGGCTGGCCAGCGATATCGCGGTGATCACCTCGCTGTCCAACGACATCGGCGTCGAGGTGGTGTTCGCCAGGCAGATAGCGGCGTTCGGCAGGCCGACCGACATCGCCGTCGGGCTGTCCACCAGCGGCAACTCGGAGAACCTGCTGCGCGCGTTCGACGAGGCGAGTCGCCGCGGGCTGATGACGATCGGAATCGCCGGGTACAACGGCGGCAAGATGGCCGAGCTTGACAGCATCGACTACCTCTTCGTGGCGCCGTCGGCCTCCATCCACCGGATCCAGGAAGCGCAGACCACCATCTACCACGTCCTGTGGGAGCTCATCGTCGCGCAGGCCAGCCAGGCACCGCGGTGACCAGGTGACCGCGGACGGCCGCGGACTCACGCCCCCCGTGCTTGTCGCCGGGGTCGGAAACATCTTCTTCGGCGATGACGGGTTCGGCGTGGAGGTCGCCAGGCGGCTTGCCGTGGTCGACCTGCCCGACTGGGTCACGATCGCCGACTACGGGATCAGCGGCATGCACCTGGCCTATGACCTGGCCAATGGCTACGGCTCTGCCAACGGCTACGGCTCTGCGATCCTGATCGACGCGACGCCGCGCGGCGGCGTACCGGGTACGGTCTACGTGATCGAGCCTGAGCCGGTGCCGGAGCCCGCGCCGCTGGCCTCCGGCGGGCCGCTGGCCGGCGGAGCCCTGTTCGACGCGCACGGCATGCAGCCGGACGTCGTTCTCGGCGTGCTCGGCATGCTCGGCGCACCGGCAGGCCGGATGCTGATCGTGGGCTGCGAGCCCGCAGCGGCCGACCCAGGCATCGGGCTCAGCGCTCCGGTGGCGGCGGCCGTTGACGGGGCCGTCGCCGCGGTGCTTAGGCTGATCGGCGTCGGCACCAGCGAACAGGCGGCACCCTAGGCGAATCGGCCGGGAAGGTGGTCACATGTGTCTTGGGATACCCGGTGAGGTGCTTGAGTTCCTGCCTGACCAGCCCGACCTCGCCAGGGTGGACGTGAGCGGCGTCCGCCGGGTGATCAACGTCGGCCTGCTCGCCGACGAGGCCATCGCGCCAGGCGACTGGGTGCTGATCCACGTGGGGTTCGCGCTGTCCAAGATCGACGAGCAAGAGGCCGCGGCGGCGCTTGAGTTCCTCGAGGGAATCGGCCAGGCATACGCCGACGAGCTCGCGGCGCTTGCCGAGTCGCGGATCGAGTAAGGAGGGCACCGCCAGTGCGATTCGTCGATGAGTTCCGCGACGCCGACAAGGCGCATGCGCTGTCCGCGAAGATCACCAGCCTGTGCGAGCCTGGCAGGCAGTACAAGCTGATGGAAGTGTGTGGCGGCCATACCCACACCATCTACAAGCACGGACTCGAGGATTACCTCCCGGAGCAGATCACCCTGGTGCACGGACCGGGCTGTCCGGTGTGCGTTATACCTATGGGTCGGGTCGACGACGCGATGGCGCTCGCCGCGGAACCTGACGTGATCATGACGTCGTTCGGCGACATGATGCGAGTGCCGGGCAGCAACGGCTCGTTCTTCGACGCCAAGGCCAGGGGCACCGACATCAGGATGGTGTACTCGCCGCTCGACTCGCTCAAGCTGGCGAGGCAGAACCCGGACAAGCGGATTGTCTTCATGGCGATCGGCTTCGAGACCACCGCGCCGTCCACCGCCATGACGATCCTGCGGGCGGCGGCCGAGGGCCTGACGAATTTCTCCGTGTTCTGCAACCACGTCACGATCATCCCGGCCATTAAGGCCATTCTCGACTCGCCCGACCTGCGGCTTGACGGGTTCATCGGCCCGGGTCACGTGTCCACCGTGATCGGCTGCCGGCCCTACGAGTTCATCGCGCGCGACTACGGCAAGCCGGTGGTCGTGGCTGGGTTCGAGCCGCTCGACATCCTGCAGTCCATCTACATGCTGATGCTGCAGCTCTCCCGCGGCGAGGCCTCGGTGCAGAACCAGTACTCGCGGGTGGTGCCCTGGGACGGCAACGTGGTCGCGCTCAAGGCAATCGGCCAGACCATGGAGCTGCGGCCGTACTTCGAGTGGCGCGGGCTCGGGTTCATCTCGCACTCGGCGCTCAAGGTGCGGGACACCTACGCCTCGTTCGACGCCGAGATGCTGTTCAGCGTGCCTGGCGTCCGGGTCGCCGACCCGAAGGCCTGCCAGTGCGGCGAGGTGCTGAAGGGCGTGCTCAAGCCGTGGGAGTGCAAGGTCTTCGGCACCGCGTGCACGCCGGAGACGCCGATCGGCACCTGCATGGTCTCGCCGGAGGGCGCCTGCGCCGCGTATTACAACTACGGCCGCCTAACCCGCACCCGGGTGAGCGAGGCGAGTCGCACATGACGGCGGGCTGGATCGAGCGGGCGCTCGCCGAGCATGAGCAGCAGGGGGGCGAGCCCGGGCACGCGGAGCATGAGGCGGTCAGGCGCGGATCACCGCAGCCGGCCCCGGGCTCCGTGCGCGAGGAACTCGTGCTCGAGCGGATCGACCGGGCCAGACGGGCCAGGGCCCGGGTGCGCGAGGACCGGGTCACGATGTCGCACGGAGCCGGAGGCAAGGCGACCCAGTCGCTGATCGAGGCCATCTTCCTCGATGCGTTCCGCAACCCGCTGCTCGAGCCGCTCGAGGACGCCGCCAGGTTGACGGTCGGCGGCTCTAGGCTGGCCCTGACCACCGACTCGTTCGTGGTCTCGCCGCTGTTCTTCCCGGGCGGCAACATCGGCGACCTGGCCGTCAACGGGACCGTCAACGACCTGTGCATGGCCGGGGCGACCCCGCTGTACCTGACCGCCGGGTTCATTCTCGAGGAGGGGTTCGGCGTCGATGACCTGAGCCGGATCGTGGCGTCCATGCGCGACGCCGCGCAGGCCGCCGGGGTGCAGATCGTGACCGGCGACACCAAGGTGGTCCAGAAGGGCAAGGCCGACGGCTGCTACATCAATACGGCAGGGGTCGGCCTGCTCGGCACCGACGCCGACCTCGGCGTGGCCAGGGCCAGGCCGGGGGACGCGATCTTGGTGTCCGGGCCGATCGGCGACCACGGCGTGACGATCATGCTGGCCAGGGGCGAGCTGGACATCGAGGCCGACATCTGCTCCGACACCGCGCCGCTGGCCGCCTTGGTGCGGGCGCTGCTCGCCGCTACCCCCGGGGTGCGGGCGCTGCGGGACGCGACCAGGGGCGGTGTCGCCACCATACTCAACGAGATCGCCAGGGCCGCCGACGTGGGCGTACTGGTCAGCGAGGACGCGATCCCGGTGCGGGCCGAGGTCAGGGGAGCTGCCGAGCTGCTCGGCATCGACCCCATGTACGTCGCATGCGAGGGCCGGATGGTGGCCGTGGTGGACGGCGCGTGCGCGCAGGCCGCGCTCGACGCGCTGCGGGCGCACCCCGACGGCGAGCAGGCCGCGATCATCGGCCTGGTGACCGCCGACCCCGCCGGGGTGGTGCAGCTGCGGACCTCGTTCGGCGGCACCCGGATCGTGGACCTGCTGGTCGGGGATCCGCTGCCGCGGATCTGCTGATGCACGAGCTGGCGATCACCGAGGGCGTGGTCGATGCCGTGACGCAGCGCCTGCCCGACGCGAAGGTCACCGTGGTCAGGCTGGAGATCGGCGTGCTGTCCGGTGTCATGGCCGACTCGGTGCTGTTCTGCTTCGACCTGGTCACCGAGGGGACCAACCTGGAAGGCGCCAGCCTGGAGATCTCGCAGCCGCCCGCCCGGTGCCGCTGCCGTAGCTGCGGGACCGAGTTCGCGCCCGAAGGCCCGATCCTGCTGTGCGCCTGCGGCAGCGCGGACGTGGCCGTGCTGTCCGGCCAGGACCTGCGGATACTCGCGGTCGAGGTGGCCTGAGATGTGCGCGACCTGCGGCTGCGCGGGGGACGGCGCCGTGCTGCGAGTGCCCGGTCACCTCGACGATCACGATCACGATCACGAGCACGCGCAGGCGGACGGCGGGCGCGCGCACGGGGATGACGGCCATGTTCACGGCGGGCATGGGCGCGGGGAACCGATCGCGCGGGCCGACGCCCGGACGATCACGCTGCAGCGCAAGGTTCTCGCCAAGAACGACGACCTCGCGGCGCGGAACAGGGCGTGGCTGGCCGGGCGCGGCGTGTTCATGCTGAATCTGATGAGCTCGCCGGGTGCCGGCAAGACCACGCTGCTCGAACACACCGGCCGTGACCTGGCCGGCCGCCTCGGCATCGCGGTGATCGAAGGCGACCAGCAGACCGCACTCGACGCGCGCAGGATCGAGGCGGCGGGCTGCCAGGTGGTCCAGATCAACACCGGGGCCGGCTGCCATCTCGACGCGCAGATGGTCGCCAGCGCGCTGCGCGCGCTCGACCCGGCTCCGGGCACCGTGGTGATCGTCGAGAACGTCGGCAACCTGGTCTGCCCGGCCCTGTTCGACCTCGGCGAGGCCGCCAGGGTCGTGCTCGCCTCGGTGACCGAGGGCGCGGACAAGCCGATGAAGTACCCGCAGATGTTCCGCCAGGCCGACCTGATCGTGATCACCAAGATCGACCTGCTGCCCTACGTGGACTTCGACACCGAGCGGTACGCGGCCGACATCGCGCGGGTCAGCGCGGGCGCGCGGCTCATGCAGCTCTCCGCAGTCAGCTCGGCCGGCCTGACCGGCTGGTACGACTGGCTCGCCGCCCAAGCCGCCCGCTTCGCACCCGCTTAGCCGCCACCCTCAGCCCCGACCAGCGGCCCGTCGCCCGCCCAGCGGTCCGCCGCACGCCCCTTCCCGGGCAGCGGTGGGTTCGCCCGCGACGTCGTGCCTCGTTGATGCTGCTCTGAGTGACAGCGGTGGGCCACGATGTCGGCCGGGGGCTCGGGGCCGGGCCTCGCCGGCCAGGGCTCAGGACCGGCCGTCGGCCCGCCCTGGGTTCGGGGCCGGGTTTAGCACCGGGCGTCGGTCGGGACTCAGGGCGGGGAGGCGGGCCGGCCGTGGTCGCGGTCGCGGGCGGCGGCGACCACGGCCTGACCCAGGCTGATCCCGCCGTCGTTGCACGGCACCCGCGAGTGCGTGAGCACGGTGAACCCGTCTGCCTCGAGCAGCCCGGTGACCGCGTGCAGCAGCAGCAGGTTCTGGAACACCCCGCCGGACAGCGCGACCGCGGACAGTCCCGACCGGTCACGCAGTTCCTGGCAGCAGCGCAGGATAAGCCCGGCAACCCCGTGGTGGAACCTGGCCGCGATCACGCCGCGGTCCACGCCGGCCGCCAGGTCCGCGGCCACCGCGCCGACCAGGTCGGTCCCGGCCGCCACCAGCACGTCGCCGTGGCCGTCGCCGTGGCCGTGGCCGTCGCGGTGGTCGACCGTCGCCGGGTACCCAACCGCAGCCGGGTACCCAACCGCCGCCGGGTACCCGCGCGACTCGGCCGGGTCGGCGAGCTGCTCCAGCTCGATGGCCGCCTGGCCCTCGTAGTTCACCTGGTCCCTGACGCCAAGCAGTGCGGCCACCGCGTCGAACAGCCGTCCCGCGCTGGACGTCAGCGGGGCGTTGATGCCGCGCCTGGCCATCGCCACGACGGCATCCCAGCGCTCCTCGTTGCGCTCCCGCACCGACCGGCCGCCGGGCAGGCCGCCGGCCCCGCCGGGCAGGCCGCCGGCCGGGCCGGGCAGGCCAGCGGCATCCAGGTACGCGGCCGCCATACGCCAAGGCTGCCTGATCGCCGCCGCCCCGCCCGGCATCGGCACCGGCGCCAGGTGCCCGGCGCGCTCGAAGCCGGCCAGGTCGGCGATCAGGAACTCACCGCCCCAGATGGTCCCGTCGGTCCCGTAGCCTGTGCCGTCGAACGCGACCCCGATCACCGGGCCCGCGGCGTCGTTGTCGGCCAGGCAGGACGCGACGTGCGCATGATGGTGCTGCACGCCCACGAGGTCGAGCCCGTCCGCCCCCGCGCCGGCCGCCCCCGCCCCGGCCCGCTCCATCGCGTACCTGGTGGACAGGTAGTCCGGGTGCAGGTCGTGCGCGATGACCGCGGGCTCGATGTCGAACAGCCGACAGAAGTGCTCGATCCCCTCGGTGAACGAGCGCAGCGTCTGGGCGTCCTCCAGGTCGCCGATGTGCTGCGACACGAACGCGTGGCCGCCCCTGGCCAGGCAGAACGTGCTCTTCAGCTGCGCTCCGCAGGCGAGCACCTGGCGCGGGAACCCGGTTCGCACCGTCAGCGGCTCAGGCGCGTAGCCGCGTGCCCGCCTGATCAGCATCTCCCGGCCGCGGAACGTCCTGGTCACCGAGTCGTCGGTGCGCACGTGGATGGGCCGGTCGTGGGTGAGGAACCCGTCGGCGATCCCGGCCAGCCTGGTCAGCGCCTCGTCGTCGGCGTAGACGATCGGCTCGTCGGAGACGTTGCCGCTGGTCAGCACGATCGGCCGCCCGGTCGCGGCGAGCAGCAGGTGGTGCAGCGGCGTGTACGGCAGCATGATGCCGAGGTGCCGGTTGCCTGGCGCCACCGACGGAGCAACGGGGGCGCCCTCCCGCCTGGGCAGCACCACGATCGGCCGCCGCCGCCCGGCAAGCAGCCGCCCGGCCTCCTCGTCGACCTCGCAGAGGCGGCGAGCGGCGGCCAGGTCGGCCACCATCACGGCGAACGGCTTGTCCTCCCGGTGCTTGCGCGTGCGCAGCGCCGCGGCGGCCGGCTCGCTCGCCGCGTCCGCGGCGAGGTGATAGCCGCCGAGGCCCTTGACGGCGAGCACCTCTGCGCGCCCGAGCAGGTCGGCAGAACCATCGACAGGCATAACGGAAAGCGCCCCGCCCGTCGTGTCGGTCAGGATCAGCCGCGGCCCGCAGTCGGGACAGCACGTCGGCTGGGCGTGGAAGCGGCGGCTTGCCGGGTCGTGGTACTCGGCGTCGCAGGCCGGGCACATGGCGAATCCCGCCATCGTGGTCAGCGTCCGGTCGTAGGGAATGCCGCGGACGATCGTGAACCGCGGCCCGCAGTTGGTGCAGTTGATGAACGGGTAGCCGAACCGCCGGTCGGCCGGATCGGCAAGCTCGGCCAGGCAGTCTTCGCAGGTGGCCGTGTCGGCTGAGATCAGGGTGCGGCGCAGCCCGCCGGCCTCGCTCGGCACGATGCGGAACGCGGTGCCGCCGTCCGGCCGCAGCGCGCTGGTGGCGATCCGCTCGATGCTGGCCAGCGGCGGCGCCTCGCGCCGCAGCGCGGTCACGAACTCGGCCACCACCTCAGGGGGGCCCTCGACCTCGGCGAACACCCCGTCGACGTCGTTCCCGACCAGGCCGGCCAGCCCGAGCCCGGTCGCCAGGCCATAGACGAACGGCCGGAAGCCGACGCCCTGCACGATGCCCTCGACCCGGACGAGGGTCCTGACCCGCTCGCTCACCCTCCCAGTGTGTCCCAGAGGCGCATCGAACTGGGCCGGGTGCCGGAGGGGAGTTCCGGCACCCGGCCCAGTGCCGGGGCGCGCCTGTCAGCCGTAGACGCGCAGGATGATGTTGCCGAACGTGCCTGGCGTGGTGGTCGCGAGCACGTTCTTCAGCAGGGCGGGAGCGGCATCGGATTGGCTGCCGTAGACGCGGGCGACCCCGCTCCAGGTGCTGCCGGACAGCGTCTGGTAGCGCATGTGCGCGGAGAACGGTGCCTTGTAGACGAGCAGCAGCGGGCCGGTGGCGTTGACGGTAGGAATGGATGCGGCCGGGCCAAGCAAGGTGATGGCCCCGGGCACCTGGGTGGGTCCGGTCCAGGTCAGGTTCGGCCAGTCCGTGCTCGGGCCGTCCACAGCGGTGCTGTAGAAGAGGTTCGTGGTGCCGAGCTGCTTCCAGAAGACGAAGATCTGGCCGGTCGAGGTGCTCGTGGTCTCCTCGGTGACGGCCGGGGTGTCACTGGTGCACGGGTCGATGGTGCAGTGCGCGCTGACCGGAGTCGGCGGGTTGCCCGGCACGACCGCGGACTGCGACCAGGTGAAGCCGCGCCCCACCGGGGTGCCGATCGAGTAGCGCACGTGGTTGAACGGAGCGCGCCAGACCACCATCACGTTGTTGCTGTGGTCGGGGAAGAAGACCGTCGGAGCATCGAACGTCGTGGAGTACGCGATGCTGGTCGGCAAGGTGACCGGGGTGGTCCAGGTGATCGTGCCGTTCTCCAGCGTCTGACCCTGGGAGTACCAGATCCTGTTGTTGACGTGGCCGGCCCAGACCGCCAGCACCGCGCCCTTGCCCAGCGGGTCGAAGTAACCGCCGATCGCGGGAGCCGAGCTGGTCAGCGCGGCCAGGCCGGGAATGGTGCCCATGTGGGACCAGTGGCCGACCGCGGGCGTGCGGTACCTGTAGTGGATGTGGCCGATCACGCCGGTTCCGCGCCAGGCAACCATCAGGCCCTGGCCGATCGGGGCCGGGAAATTGACCGTGGCCATGGCCGGCGAGTCGTTCGTGAACGCGCCGGGAACCGGGCTACTCGGGTGTGACCAGGTGGCCGCCGGCGCGGCGAGAGCGGCACTCGCGCCGAGCGCGCAGATGGTGCCGGCTGCCGCTATCGCGGTCGCGAGCCTCCTCATGGGACGTCTGGGCATTCTTGACCTCTCGCATTCTTGACGATAGGGCTGCCCCGCCGCCGGCGAGGCACCGCAAGAGTACGATCGGCTCGCTGAGCCCGAATCTGGGATTTCCCGTGATTTTCCTGGGATCTGGCTGAGCTCTCTGAGCGAGAATGGCCGTGATTGCGTCCAACCGCTGGCCAGGCGGCGGCGTCCAAAAGATATGAGTGCATCATCGCGGGCCCCGGGCGGGCCCGACGCCGACTCTCTCACCAAGGCCCGGCCGGTCATCGTCGCGCTGCAGGGGCTGGTGGCGCTCGCGCTGATCGCGGCGGGATGCTCCGCGCCGGCGGCGACCAGCCCGGCCGGATCGGCCGCCCAGAGCGCGAAGCTGCACCGGCTGTTCCCGGGGCTCAGGCTGCGCTATGGCGGCACGGTCAGCGCGCGGTCCGCGGCAGCGCCGCCTTCGGCGGCGCTGCCCGGCGCGAACGACCTGATCACGGCGGGCCGCGCGATCCTCGCGGCGACCGGCCAGGGCATCTGGCGATCCACCGACGGCGGGCTCGCCTGGCACCTGATGCTCGGCGGTGCCGCGATCTCGGCGCTGGCGTCCGTGCCTGGCGGCGGGTACGCCGCCCTCGGAGGCCGGCCGCGGCCGAACGGCGTGGGACCGCCGGTGCTTGCCACCAGCACCGACGGCGTGCACTGGCAGACGCATCCGGTCAGCGCGCCGTCGAACGAGCCGTACCCGTTCGGGTTCGGTTACCGGTTTGCGCTGAGCAGCCTCGGCCCGCACGGCACCGGTATCGCGGTGCCCGACGCGATCTGGACGTTCTTCACCTCCCCGCCGCTGCGCAGCACCGACGGCGGTCGGACCTGGAAGCCGGTGACCAGGACGAGCGGGTCGGCCGCGGTGCCAAGCGAAGCCACCAACGGCGTGGCGCTGACCGACGGCGGCCGCATCGCCTACGTCACGGCCGCGGGCACTGGCCCGCACTGCTCGGGCGCGGTCTGGCGGTCCACCGATGCCGGGCTGACCTGGTCCCTGCCGCGGAGCTCCTGCGCGCCCTACCCGCTCCAGGTTGTCCAGTTCATCAGCGCCAGGCAAGGTTACGCGGCCGGTGGCCTGACGCCGAAATACGGCGGTGGTCAGGTGGTGGAGTCCACCAGCGACGGCGGGCTGACCTGGCACACCATCTGGCTGACCAGGTCGGCCAGCTTCAGCCAGGCAAGCACCGGCTTCGCCAGGCTCGACATGGTGAGCGCGCGCGACGGCTGGGCGATCGCCGGAGGGTGCACCGGCGGCCAGAACGGGCCGTGCGGCGGACTGGTCTACGCCACGGCGGACGGCGGCCGCCAGTGGCACCGCACCAGCCAGTCGGCGACCAGCCTGGCCGGCCTTGACCCGAGCGGCACCAGCGCGGTCACCGGCGACGTGCACAGCGCGACCACGGCGGTCACCGCGGACCGCGGCCTGACCTGGCGCGAGGAGACCAGGCCAGAGTGGATCGGGACGACCGGACTCGCCGGGATCGAGGGCTCGCTGGTCTGGACCACGAGCCTCGGCGACTACCTGAGTGCCAATGCCGGCGCCCGCTGGGCGCGGGCCGACCAGCTGCTGGCGCCGCGGTTCGACTACGAGACATGGCTGGCCGCGCCGCCCGACCGGCTGCTCGGAATCTCCGGCTCGGCCGGCCTCACCGTGGCCGCGAGCGCCGACGGCGGCCGGACCTGGGTCTTTGCCCGGCTGCCCGACCATCACGGCGGCGACATGACGCTGACCGCCGCGCTCGGAACCGGCGGCACGGCGATCGCGGTCACCGGGGCGGGCGCCCAGTGCGTCAGTGCCGCGCAGGTGAAGCGCATCAAGCACAAGAAGCCGGGCCACGCGTTGCCGTCGGCCGCGTCCACGCTGTTCTCCAGCGCGGACGGCGGTGCCCGGTGGGGCCAGACCGGGCTGCGCCTCCCGTTTGGCGTAGAAATTGAGGCACCGGCCGCGGCCGACGGCTCCGATCTGGCCATCGTGGACGCGTGCAACCGCCTTCAGATCAGCACGGCCGGCGGCCGGCGGTGGCACGCGCAGGCGATGGCCAGGAGCGTGTTCTGCTCGCTGGCGACGCTGGCGCGGCCTGGGCAGGCAGCCGAGCTGTGGCTGGGCTGCGCGGCCGGGGGCGGGTTCTGGCTGCTGCACTCGGCGGACGGCGGGCGCGCCTGGACCGCGTTCCGGCTGCCGAAGGCCATGGTTACCCAGGGCAGGTACGCGGGCAGCCCGGTCGGCGCACCCGTGCTGGAGATCGCTGGCCTGGCCGCGAGCGGGCCGGGCGGGGCGGTGATGCCGGCCGGCGGGTCGATCTGGCGCACCGCGGACGGCGGCCGGTCGTGGGTGCAGTCGTGGCCGGCCCTGGCGGCCTCGGGAGCAACGGGCTAGAGCGGGCCGGCGAGCGACCTGGCGCGCTGCGGTCCGTGGCCCTGACCTGGCTGGCGGGCCGTCGGGCGCCGTGGGAGCCGGGTGCGGTTTGCGACGTTATCTACGAATCGGTACTGAGGTCCTGAGCAGCGGTCCTGAACGGCCCTATCAGGCCCGCGCCTGCTCATGCAGCCTGCTGTCAACGCAAGGCAGGTGAGCGCGATGACCGAACACGCCAGGCAGGACCCGGTGCCGATCCCCGCCGGCTCCGTCGACAGCATGCTGGCGATGGCGGCACGCGCGCCGTCCATATTCAACACCCAGCCATGGCTGTTCCGCGTCACCAGGTTCAAGATCGAGCTGTATCCGGACCCCGGCCGCAGGCTGCGCAGTGACCTGGGCGGACGGGAGATGGTGATCAGCTGCGGCGCCGCGCTGTTCGGGCTGCGCCTCGCGGTCAGGTCGCTCGGCTACCAGCCCGTGGTCCGGCTGCTGCCCGATCCCGACCAGCCCAGGCTGCTGGCCCAGGTCAGGCTCGGTGAGCAGGCGCCGATCACCGAGGCAGAGAAGGCGATGATCGACGCGCTCCCGCACCGTCACACGCACCGCGGGCCGTTCTCTCCCGGTCCGCTGCCGCGCGGCATGCTGATCAGGCTGCAGCACGACGCGGTCGCCGAGCACGCTGCGCTTGCCCTGATCGACACCCAGGTCGACTACTCCCGGCTGTCCGCCATCGTGGCACAGGCGGCCCGCGCGGCGAGCGCGGACGAGCGGGCACGCGCCGATGTCAGGCGGTGGGTCAGGCTGCCTGGCAACACCGAGCGAGACGGCGTCCCGGCCAGCGCGGTCGGCGCGCAGCACGGCGCCGCGGAGCCTGGCAGGCTCGCGCAGCGCGACCTCGACCTCGGGCGCGGCATAGCCGGAGTGACCGCGGACGGCCCGCCGCCGGCCGCCACGGCCGTGCTGATCACCTCGGCCGACACGCCCCTGGACTGGCTCAGGGCCGGCCAGGCGCTGCACCGGATGCTCGCGCACGCGGCGAGCCAGTGGGTGTTCGCCAACCTGCACTCCCAGCCGCTCGAAGTGCCGACCTCGCGCGCGCTGATCAGGTCCAGGCTCGGGCTTCCAGGCGCGCCCCAGCTGATCCTGCAGCTCGGGGTCGCGCACACGGCCATGTCGACGGCCCGCAGGCCACCCGCCGAGCTCGTCCAGTCGGCCCTGCACCACTGATGCCGGCCGGTCGAAGAGCCGCGTTCGCGCCGTGGCCGGGCGGTGGCGGATAATGACTAGGCCACCAGGTGATCACCCGCGGCGAAGCGACAGGAGTGGGCCATGAACGTGTTCTGGGCGCCATCCGGTGAGCTGCCCAAGGAGGCAAGCTCGCCGGAGGAGATCTCCCGCTTTGTCGTGGAGGCCGCCGTGCACGCGCCGTCGGTCAACAACACCCAGCCGTGGTGGTTCAGCTCGGGCGAGCGGGAAGTCAGCGTGCACGCCGACGTCGAGCGCAGGCTCAAGGTGGCCGACCCCGACGGCAGGGAGATGATGATCAGCTGCGGCGCGGCGGTCTTCACGGCCAGGGTCGCGCTGCGCTACCTGGGCTTCGTGCCGAAGGTCCGGGTGCTTCCCGATCCCGACCTGCCCAACCTGGTCGCCAGGATCGGCTACAGCCAGGACCAGACGCCGCCGGTCGACTACGAGCGCCAGCTGTTCGCCGAGATACCGCGCCGGCGTACCCACCGGGGCGGCTTCGACGAGGATCCGCTTCCCTCCGGGCTGCTCCCCGCGCTCCGTGACGAGGCCACCAGGGAGAACGCCACGCTGCGGGTCATGGGCGAGGAGGGCCAGCGGCACGCGCTGGCCTCTGTCGTGGAGGCGGCCGACTGGGCGCTGCGGCTGGACGCCGCCAGGGTCCGCGAGGGGTCCAGGTGGGCGCCACCGCCGGGCAGCCCGCGCCGCGACGGCGTGCCGGCCACCGCTTACCCGGCGCGGCCCGAGCGCACCGAGCCGTCGTTCCCCAGCCGTGACTTCGCGCACGGGCATGGCTGGGGGCTCCCGCCCGCTGGCCAGGGCGCGGTGCCGCGGTCGGCCGGGCTGGTCACCGTGCTCACCACGTCGGCGGACCGGGCCGCCGACTGGGTGCACGCCGGGCAGGCGCTGCAACGGGTGCTGCTGCTCGCCAGCAGCTGCGGGGTGAGCGCGGCCCTGCACAGCCAGCCGCTCGAGGTCACCCAGCTGCGCGACTTCATCGCGGTCACGCTCTGCGATGGCGCGTACCCGCAGATGGTGGCGCGGTTCGGCACAACCGGGCAGGCGTCGGTCAGCGTCCGGCGCAGGGTCGACGAGGTCCTGCTCTGACGTACTCTTCGCTCGTGTCGCACTCAGTTACGCAAGGCAGGCTGGAAGGCGCTCAGGCATATGGACGATAAGGCCAAGGACGGTACGGCCAAGGACGGTACGGCCGCGGAGAACAGCCAGATCCGGGTGTTTCTGCTCGACGATCACGAGATCGTCAGGCGCGGTGTCCGCGAGTTGCTGGAGGCAGAGCCTGACATCGTCGTGGTCGGCGAGGCCGGGACGGCCTCGTCGGCGCTGGCCAGGATCCCGGCCCTGCGCCCGAATGTCGCCGTGCTCGACGTGCGGCTGCCGGACGGCGACGGGGTCAGCGTGTGCCGCGACATCAGGTCGCGGATGCCGGAGGTGGCCTGCCTGATGCTGACCTCGTTCGGCGACGACGAGGCGCTCTTCGACGCGATCATGGCCGGCGCGGCGGGCTACGTGCTCAAGCAGATCCGCGGCACCGACCTGGTCGGTGCGGTGCGGACCGTCGCTTCGGGCCGCTCGCTGCTCGACCCCGAGGCCGCGGCGCGGGTGATGGCGCGGATGCGCGACCAGTCGCGCCGGTCCGACCCGCTGGCCGCGCTGACCGGCCAGGAGCGCAAGATCCTCGAGCTGATCGGTGAGGGCCTCACCAACAGGCAGATCGGCGAGCGGCTCTTCCTGGCCGAGAAGACCGTGAAGAACTACGTCTCCGCCCTGTTCGCCAAGCTCGGGATGGAACGCCGTACCCAGGCGGCCGCCTACGCGGCCCGGCTGTTCGACGAGCAGGGCCACGAGATCCAGGCGAACTAACTCCGGCAGGGGCTAGCGCGAATGGCTGGCTGACCGGCCCTTGCCCGAGGACGGCTGCTGGCCGAGCGGCACGCGCCAGGTGAGCTCGGTGCCGCCGCCCTCCGCCGCGTCGATGGTCAGCGACCCGCCGAGCCCGGTCGCCCTGGCATCCAGGTTGCGCAGCCCGCTGCGTCGGCCGCCCGGCTTGAAGCCCACCCCGTTGTCCCGCACCCGCAGCATCACGTCGTCGGCCGCGCTGACCGTCACCTCCACCCTGGTGGCGCCCGAGTGCCGGGCCGCGTTGGAGAGCGACTCGCGCAACGCGGTCAGCAGGTGCTCGGCGATCTGCTCGGGCACCAGCGCGTCGATCGCGCCGTCGAGCTGCAGCGACGGTGCGAACCCCAGCGCCGGCGCCATCTCCTGCGCGACGTACAGGATGCGGGCGCGCACGCCAGCCGGCTTGGCTTCGGGATGAGTCTGCAGCGCGAAGATCGCCGACCTGATCTCCCTGATCGTGTCGTCGAGCGCATCCACCGAGCGGCTGATCCGGTCGGCGACCTCGGGGTTGACGATCAGCGAGGTGGCACCCTGGAGCGACATGCCGGTCGCGTACAGCCGCTGAATCACCAGGTCATGCAGGTCCTTGGCGATCCTGTCCCGGTCCTCGAAGACAGCCATCTGCTCGGCCTGCCTGCGGTGCTCGGCCAGCTCGAGCGCGATGGCGGCCTGGGCGGCGAAGGTCGCGAGCATGTCGGCGGCCGCGGTCGGCAGCGGCATGGCGCCGGGCCTGCGGCCCGCCGAGAGCACGCCGCGCACCTGGCCGGGAGCGCCGAGCGGCACCACCACCATCGGCCCGACGTTCAGCCGCTTCCGCGCGAGCGCGCTGACCCGCGTCTCCGCGCTGTAGTCGGGAATCGACAGCCTCTCGCCGGTGCCGATCACCTGCTCGGTGACCGAGTCGTGCATCGGCACCACGAGCCCGAGAGCCTCCTCGGCGCCGGCCCCCGCGGCGTGCTCCACCCGGACCTGGCTGCCATCGGAGATCGGCAGCGAGACCATCACGACGTCCGCCCCGGTGATCTCCAGCGCCTTCTCGGTGATCATCGCCAGCGCGTCGGCCGGATCGGCGCCGGACAGCAGGTGCCTGATCACCTCGGCGGTGGCGCTCAGCCACCGCTGCTGCCTGCGTGCCTCCTCGTACAGCCTGGCGTTCTCGATCGCGACGCCTGCCGCGGCAGCCAGCGCGACGAGCACGGCCTCGTCCTCGGTGTCAAACTGGCCGCCGCCCTGTTTCTCGGTCAGGTACAGGTTGCCGTAGACCTCGCCCCTGATCCTGATCGGTGCGCCGAGGAACGTCTTCATCGGCGGATGGCCGTCGGGGAAACCGAACGACGCCTCATGGTCCTTGATGTCGGCCAGCCGCAGGGTCCTGGGGTCGGAGACGAGCAGGCCGAGCAGGCCCTTGCCCTCGGGCCAGTGGTGGATCTCCGCGATCTCCTCGTCGGTCAGGCCCACCGGGATGAACTCGGCGAGCCGGCCGTCCTCGCCGATCACGCCCATCGCGCCGTACCTGGCGTCGACCAGCGACACCGCTGTCTCCACGATGCTGCGCAGCAGGACCTCGAGGTCCAGGCTGGATCCCACGGCGACGACGGCCTCAAGCAGGGAGTAAACCCGGTCCCTGGTGGACAGCACGGCCTGCAGCCTGACCTGAAGCTCGTCGAGCAGCTCGTCCAGCCTGAGGCTGGGAAGCAGCGGCTGCGGACCTGCCGTGTCCACCAAGGTCCCCCTAACTTCTGCCGCCATCCGACGTTGCGATAGTACGTCCAGCTTCCTGCGGTCGGTAGTCACCCCCGACTGGTGACTGAGGTCCTTCGCAGCGACGACCACCGGCCCTGAATGGCGCCTGCTCACCTGACAGATGCTGTGGGCAGCTGAACAAAGTGGTTTTCCCCGGGTCGCCGCAATGGCCTGGGGGTGATGCGAGGAGGCATCGAGATGCGCAGGAGGACGTTTGACGTGCTGGCGGTGTTCGCGGGGCTGGCGCTGGCGGCGGTGCTG
>DATIZP010000151.1:0-35146 GCA_035517035.1 Streptosporangiaceae bacterium
CAGCACCGCCGCCAGCGCCAGCCCCGCGAACACCGCCAGCACGTCAAACGTCCTCCTGCGCATCTCGATGCCTCCTCGCATCACCCCCAGGCCATTGCGGCGACCCGGGGAAAACCACTTTGTTCAGCTGCCCACAGCATCGCCTGGCGGGGCCCGGCCGACTCAGGGCCGTGAGTCAGCACAGACCGGGACTTCCGTCATCAACCGCGCATGACTACCGGCCATGCCGATACCGGCGGATCGCAGGTCAGCCGGCGTCCTGGCCGGCCCGCGAGGCCCGGCGCAGCGTGGCCGCGGCGAGCAGCGCGCAGACGGCGAGCATGGCCGAGGACACGTACAGCGCGTCGTGCAGCGCGGTGGCGAAGGCGGCGTAGCCGGCCCGGTACAGCTGGGCGATCAGGCCGGTCCCGTGGCCGCCCGAGCTGCCGCCAGATCCGCCGCCTGCCGCCAGTGACGCGCCGCCGCCGGTCTCTACCGCGCCGATGATGAACGTCCGCAGCGCGCCGGGCACGTGCAGCCTGGCCATCCGGCTGAGCAGGCCGGCCCGCAGCTGGGCGCTGACCAGCGCGCCGAGCACCACCACGCCGACGACCGCGCCTACCTCCCTGCTCGTGTTGGTCGCCGAGGCGGCCATGCCCGACCGCTCGCCAGGCACCGCCTGCAGCACCGACGAGGTAATCGGCACGATCGCCGCGCCAAGGCCGGCCCCGCCGATGGCAAGCGAGGCGGCCAGAGCGAGGTAGGACGGGCGCGGGCCTAGCACCGCGTTGGTCGCGAGCAGCCCGGCGGCGAACACGAGGCAGCCTGCCGTCAGCACCCACCGCACGCCGACCGCGGACGTGAGCCGGCCGGCCAGCAGCGAGGCGCCGATCATGATCACCGTCATCGGAGCGAAGACTGCGGCGATCCGGTAGCCGGAGTAGCCGTCCACCTCGGCCAAATAGAGCGCGGTGAAGAAGAAGATCGCGAACGTCGCGAAGTAGCTGCAGAACGCGACCACGTTGGGCGTGGAGAACCGCGCCATCCGCAGGAACCGCAGGTCGAGGAGCGGGTGCTCGGTGCGGTACTCCCAGACGGCGAACGCCACGGCGGCCATGGCGCTGACGCAGAACAGCGCCAGGATGGCCGGGGCGGTGAAGCCCGCGTTCTCCCCGTTGATGATCGCGAACACCAGCGCGGCGAGCGCCGCCGCGCCGAGCAGCGTGCCGACGATGTCCACCTTCCCGGCCCGCGGGTCCGCGCTCTCGGGCAGCACCAGGGCACCGACAGCCAGTGCGGCAAGCCCGAACGTCACGTCGAACCAGAAGATGCCGCGCCAGCTCCACAGCCCGACCAGGGCGCCGCCGAGCACGGGGCCGAGCGCGAGCGAGAACCCGGACACGGCCGCCCAGACCCCGAGCGCCCGGTTGCGGCTGCGCTGGTCGGGATAGAGCTGCCTGATCATCGACAGCGTGCCGGGCTCGCTGGCGGCGGCGCCGAGGCCCATCACGCAGCGGCCGGCGATCAGCACCGGGATGCTCGGCGCGAGCGCCGACAGGGCCGCCCCGGCGCAGTAGACGCCGGCCCCGGCCAGCATCACCCTCTTGCGGCCGAACTCGTCCCCCACCATGCCGAAGCCCAGCATCAGCGCGGCGAACGTCAGCGCATAGGCCCCGACCACCCACTGCAGGGAGCTGACGCCCGCCTTCAGGTCCGACTGGACGCTGGCCAGCGCGACGCTCACGACCGTGTTGTCGAGGAAGGTGAGGAACAGCAGTGTGCACAGCGCCGCGAGCGCGACCGGCCGGCGGCGCCAGGCCACGCCGCCGGCCGGCACGGGGGCGGCGACTATGCCGGTCACCTGGCTAGCTCGCGCACGCGGCGGGAATCAGGTGGCTCTTGGCGCCGTACGCGAGCTTGATCAGCCCGCAGAAGGTCGTATCGGAGACCTCCCACGTGCCGTGGGAGTAGACGGCCTGGCCGTGCAGGTTCTTCTCCAGCGGCTTGCCGTTCAGCAGGATCGTGTAGATCACGTCGGCCCCGTCCGGCGGCGCCAGCGTGACCGAGCTCACGGTCCCCGAGGCGGAGAAGACCAGCGCGCCCAGAGTGGTCTTCTCCTGCGAGTGAACGAACGGCGCGAACTGCTGGTAGCCCTGGAGCAGCGGCAGCCGCCTGGGTATCGGCACCGCGCCGTTGAAGAACGTCACCCACAGGTTCCTGACCGCTGCCGTCGCCGCAGGCCCGGCGGTCGGCTGGCCAGTCGGCGACGGGGAAGGGCTCTTAGACGGCGGGTGCGTGCTTGAGGTACCGCCTGAGCAGGCCGCCAGGCCAAGGCAGGCGGCCGCGCACCAGGCCGCGGCCACCCGGCGCGCGGCCGACGTGAAGAGGCGTGTCATGGCATGATTGTGCCGTCGGCGAGGTCGCAACCATACCCTTAGCGAAGATTTCGTCGCCGCCGCGCAGACCTCCGACCAACCGGGCGGGACATGAGGCCGGACGAATCTACCGAGCGCGCCGGTCAGGCGGCTGCAGTGCCAGATCCGGCGCTTGTGGTGCTCGTGGGAGCCTCCGGGTCGGGCAAGTCCGCCTGGGCGGCAGCACGCTACCGGCCGGCCGAGATCGTCTCCTCCGACCGGCTGCGAGCCGTCGTGGGCAGCGGTGAGCAGGATCTGGACGCGTCCGCCGACGCGTTCGCGCTGCTCGACCAGATCGTGGCCGCCAGGCTGCGGCGCGGCCTGAACACCGTGGTGGACACCCTCGGCATGGACGCTGAGCGGCGGCTGGCGCACCTGGACCTGGCCACGCGATCCGGCCTGCCCGCTGTGGCCGTGTTGTTCGACACCGATCCGGCGGAGTGCCGCCGCAGGAACCGCGCCCGCCCCGTGCCGGTGCCCGCCGCCGTCCTCGACGGCCAGCTTCGCCGGATGCGCGAGGCGGCGGCGCGGGTCGCGGCAGAGGGCTGGGCGGTGCTCAGGCACGCCGATGACGTGACCGTGGAGCCTGCGCACACCGCGGGCGGCCGTGCCGCCGCGGATCGCCAGCGGGCCGATCCCGCGCGGCTGCGCCTGGTGCTCCAGGTCTCCAGGTTCGGGTGGGGCGACGACCCGGCCGGCTGGCTGGCCGAGGTGGCCGGCGCGGCCGCCGACGCCCGTCTCGACGGCATCGCGCTCATGGACCACCTGATCCAGATCCCGCAGGTGGGCCGGGCCTGGGAGCCGATACCCGAGCCGTGGGTGACACTCGGGATGCTGGCGGGCCTGACCAGCGGGCTGCGGCTAGGCACGCTCGTTACGCCGGTGACGTTCCGCGAGCCAGGCGTGCTGGCCAAGAGCGTCGCGACGCTGGACGCGCTCAGCGGGGGGCGGGCGTTCTGCGGGCTCGGGGCCGGCTGGTGGGACCGCGAGCACGCCGGGTTCGGGCTGGCGTTCCCGGCCGCGGCCGAGCGGCTCGACCGGCTCGAGCGCGCGATCGAGACGCTGCGGGCGCTCTGGCAGCCGGGCACGAAGGCGTTCCACGGCAGCCGGGTGTCGCTGCCGGAGACCACCTGCTACCCGCGGCCGGCCGGCCAGATTCCGATCATCGTCGGCGGCTCAGGCGAGCGGACGCTGCGGATCGCGGCCAGGCTCGCCGACGGGTGCAACCTGCCCGCCGACCTCGCCGTGCTCGACCGCAAGCTGGCCAGCCTGCGGGCGGCCTGCGCGGCAGCCGGGCGCGACCCGGCCGCCGTGCAGGTCACCGTGCTTGACGTGCCGGTGATCGGAACCGACCGCGAGCACGCGGCGTCCATCGTCGAGCGGCTGCGCGGCCGCGCATCGGCCGCCGCCTATGCCAGGCAGCATCACGCGGGCACGTTGGACGATCACATCGGCCGGTACCGGCTGCTCGCCCAGCGCGGCGTCGGCACCGTGTTCGTGTCGCTGCCCGACCTGGCAGGCCCGCAGGACGTGATCAGGCTCGCTCCGCTGGCGGCGGCATTCGGCTGACCGCGAGGTCAGCCAAACCGGTCAGGTGTCGATGTTCGGGTCCGGGCCGACCGAGCTGAGCATGCGGGCCGGCGGGTCGGTCAGCGCGATCGTGGACTCCATGCTCAGGTCGGACGCCACGTGCACGAGCTCGCCGGGAGCCAGCATCCGCCAGCCGGTCTCGCCGTCCAGCTGCTCCGAGGCGACCACCACAGAGTCGCGCTCGTGCAGCGCGGGCACGCGGACCGATGAGGTGGCGCTCCTGACGTGCAGGCCGCGGTGACCGGCCTGGCCGACGGCCGGCTGGCTCTGGCCGGCCGGCCGCTCGATCACGTGCAGCGCGCGGGTGGCCGGATAGCGCAGCGCCCACAGCTCGCCCGAGCTCGCCACGACCGCGTTCAGCGACGAGACCGGCAGGTGCGCGGCGATCCACCGGGCGGCCTGCGCGAGCCCGGCGCCCACGTCGCCGCCGCTGCGGTCGGCCTGCTGGGTGATCAGGGCGAAGTACCGCTCGGAGTCGGTGTCACCGAGCACCAGATCCGCGTAGCTGCCAAGCTGCGCGTCGAGGCGGTCGAGTTCGCCGAACCCGCCGTTATGCGCCATAATCCGGTTCGCCATCGCGAACGGGTGGGTGTTGCGCACCGTCCGCCCGCCCGTCGTCGCGTACCTGACGTGCGCGACGAAGAGCGCGGACTCGACCTCCGTGGCCTCGTGGATGAACTCCTTGTCGCCAAACGCCGGCTCGGGGCTCTTGTCGAGCACCGCGGTGCCGTCCGGTCCGAAGTACCCGATGCCGCTGCCGTCCGGGTTGCGGTAGCTCTGCGCCTCCAGCGAGTCAGGGGCGTCAAGCAGCCAGAACGTGGCGCGCACCCGGGCGCTGCCCGCCGAGAGGCCGAACAGGCGGCACATACCGAATCTCCGCTCGTTGTCCGTGGTTCACGATGTCACAGCGCCAGCAGCCGCGCGGCGTTGCGGTAGCAGACGTCGCGCAGCCACTCGTCGCCGAGGCCGAGCTCGGCCAGGGCGCGCACTTGGGTCAGGTACGGGTAGGGGATGTTGGGGAAGTCGCTCCCGAGCAGGATCTTGGCTGCCGCGTCGGCCAGCCTGGGCCGCAGCCCGGCGGGGAACGGCGCGATCCGGCTAAGGAACTCGGTGAATGCCATCGTGGTGTCGAGGTAGACGCCGGGATACCGCGCGGCCAGGTCGAGGAAGTCGGAGTATTCGGGAGCCCCGAGGTGGGCGACAATCATGACCAGGCCGGGGTGCCTGGCCAGCACGGCGGAGATCGGCGCAGGCCCGGTGTAGCGGCCGGGAGTTGGCCCGGACCCGCAGTGCACCACGACCGGGATCCCGGACTGCTCCAGGTGACCCCAGACCGGGTCGAGCAGGTCGTCCCTGGGGTCGTAGCCGCCGACCTGGAGGTGTGCCTTGAAGATCCTGGCGCCCGCCGCGATCGCCGCGGCCACGTACTCGCCGGCCCCGGGCTCGGGGAAGAAGGTGGCGCTGTGCAGCGCATCCGGCGTCCGGGCGGCAAACTCGGCCGCCCATCCGTTCAGCCAGCCGGCCATGTCCGGCTTGTGCGGGTAGAGCAGCGCGCTGAATCTGCGCACGCCGAACGCACGCAGCAGCGCGAGCCGGTCGGGCTCGGGCAGCCGGTAAGCGATCGGCCAGCGCAGGCCGGCCGCGGCAGCGCTGCCGTCAAGGAAGTCCCACACCTTGGCGAGCACATTGGCGGGCATGAAGTGGGTGTGCACGTCGATCAGTCCGGGCAGGCCGAGCCCGCGCCAGAAGTCGCTGACCGCGCGGGCTTCCGACAGGTCGACCATGCGCCCAGTCTGCCAGTGCTGCTCGTCCACCCGGCGCCGCCGCATTCTCTATTTTACATATCGTTAAAATAGATTAGCCGCGCTCCGCCCCGCTGGATGCCTTCATCGGTGGAACGGGCGGCGCGGCGCCGTAGTTCCGGGCCCGCTGAGATGATCAGGGCAGGACCAGAATGTGTTCCGATCACTAAGCACCACCGGGTCAATTGCGGCACCGGGTAATACGCGGCGGCTGACCTTCGGGCCGGCTATATCAGGCGAAGAAGTAATCAGGCCAGCTGCGTGCGGCTTTCTTCATTTCCAGGTTCAGCCCAGGAGCCGCTGGCGGCAATAAGGAACCGTCTGGTGGCCGTCACGCTCGCGCGGTCAGGCGGCGCCCTCGCGCGGGTGGCCGGCGAGAGACCGGCAGCCGCTGGCCGGCCGGCCAGCGGCGGGCCGCGGGCGCGCTGACTTCCGACCAGGTATCAATCTGGTATCGATGAGGAAGGCGGGCGCTGCTGTGCCCGATCGCGAGCCGAGCGTTTCCTGTGGTTTCGCTGAGAGAACGATCACGACTTGCCGGAGGCGCCCGTGCGGGCCGCGCGGCGCGATCATGCCCCTCCGCTGCGCCGCGCCATCGCCGCGGGGCCGGTGCCGCCGGGAGTTCGGGCGCGGTCCGCCGACACGCCGGGACGGGTGCGGCCGCCATGCGGGAAGGCCGGCGCCGTCGGGCATGCCACACCGAAGTTGAACTTCTGATCCGAGAACGGCGTCGGGCTCCGGTGGTTTGTGTTAATTTACCGCCGCGGGCTGCGGAGGGTCGTTAAGAGCCGGGGCAGACCTGGCCCCCGCGACGATCAGTCGTGTGCCGGCCACTGCGCACCGCATCAATTCGCGGCTGTGTTGCGGTGAGTTTTTTGTTCGGGCCGGCTCTAAGATCCTTTCCCAAAGTCATCGCCACTCCGTGGCGACCGCAACCGAAAACGGAGGCTCAGATGAAGGTAATCGGTGCGGGATTGCCGCGCACGGCTACTCTCACGCAGAAAATCTCTCTTGAGATGCTCGGATTCGGTCCGTGCTACCACATGGTCAACATCCTGGCTGACCTCAGCCTCGTGCCGCAGTGGTACCAGGCGTTCGACGGCGGCGCCGACTGGGACAAGATCTTCGCCGGCAGCCAGGCGACCGTGGACTGGCCAGGGTCCTTCTTCTGGCGCGAACTGGTCGAGGTCTACCCGGACGCCAAGGTCCTGCTCAGCGTCCGCAGCGGCCAGGCCTGGGCCGAGAGCATGCAGAACACGATCTGGGGCGTCTTCTACGACGACGTGCTGATGCGCCACCTGTCGGACGCCCGCGCCTGCGTCGAGCCGGGCTGGCGCGACTACATGGACCTCATGAAGGCCATGTGGAGCAAGAGCGGCCTGCTCGGCGACATGGGCGAGAAATTCGACCCGTCCGTGCTCGCAGCGGGCATCGACCGGTGGAACCAGGAGGTGCGCGAGGGCGTGCCGGCCGACCGGCTGCTTGAGTGGTCCCCCGCCGACGGCTGGGAGCCGCTGTGCAAGTTCCTTGAGGTGCCCGTGCCGTCGGCGCCGGTCCCGCACGTCAACGACGCGTCGGCGTTCTCCGGCCGGATCATCGACGGCGCCCTCGGGGTGCTCGGTGCCTGGCAGGCACGGCAGTCGGAGGCCGCAGCGCGATGAACTTCCGCGTCGGCACGCTGCGGAGCCGGGACGAGGAGAGGCCGGCCACCGAGACCGAAGCAGGACCGAGGCTGGGCTGGCTGCTCACCGTCTGCTGCGTCGCGCAGTTCATGGTGATTCTCGACCTGTCCATCGTGAACGTGGCCCTGCCATCGATCCAGACCGACCTGAACTTCTCACCGGTCAACCTCCCGTGGGTGGTCGACGCGTACGCGATCGTCTTCGCCGGGTTCCTCATGCTGGCGGGACGTGTCAGCGACCGGGTGGGGCCGCGGCGGACACTCGTCGCGGCCCTGCTCCTGTTCGCGCTCGCCTCGCTCGGCGGCGGCATCGCGAAGAACCAGGACATGCTGATAGCAGCGCGGAGCCTGCAGGGCTTCAGCGGCGCGCTGATGGCCGCGGCGTCGCTGGCGGCCATCACCATGTCGTTCCAGGCTGGGCCAGCGCGGTTCCGCGCGATCGCCCTGTGGGGCGCGATGAACGGCGCGGGCGGCGCGGCCGGCGCGCTGTTCGGCGGCGTCATCACCCAGGAGTTCGGCTGGCGCTGGGTGCTGCTGATCAACCCGCCGATCGGCATCGCCGCGGCCGGCGTCGCCTTCGCCGTGGTATCGGCGGGCAACCGCAAGGACGGCGCGGCCAGGAGCTTCGACATACCCGGCGCCGTGACGCTGACACTCGGCCAGATGGTCCTGGTGTACGGGATCGTCAACGGCGGCCAGTACGGCTGGTCCAGCGGCAATACGATCGTCCCGATCGCGCTCGGCCTGGCCATACTCGGCCTGTTCAACGTCATCGAGCTGCGGTGGGCGAAGGATCCGCTGATCCCGTTCAAGGCGATCACCAGGGCACTGGGGAACGCCAACCTGATCGTGGTGACGTTCAGCGCCGCCCTGTTGCCGATGTGGTTCATCAGCTCCCTGTACCTGCAGGAGGTACTCGGGCTCTCGCCGCTCAAGGCTGGCCTGTGCTTCTTCCCGATGGCCGTGACCATCATGCTCACCGCGCAGCGCACGGGCCTGCTGGTCGGCAGGTTCGGCCTGCGCGCGGTGCTCACCTGCGGCCTGCTCATCATGACCGCCGGCATGCTGCTGATGGCCAGGATCGGGCCGAGCGGCAGCTCGATCGGGTTCATCGTGTTCCCCGGCATCCTGACCGCGCTGGGGATCGGGCTGTCCGTGGTCACCTCCACGATCGCGGCCACGCACAGCGTGCAGCCGCACCAGGCCGGCCTGGCCTCCGGCCTGGTGAACACCTCGCGTCAGGCCGGCGGGGGGATCGGGATCGCGCTGCTGATCTCGCTCGCGACCGAGTACACCACGCACCTGATCGGCCAGAACCACCCGGTGCCCGGCTCGCTGACCGATGGCTTCCGGCTCGCCTACCTGATCGCGGCCGGCCTGGTCTTCCTCGCCGCGGTATTCAGCTTCGCCCTGCTGCCGAGGCAGGAGCACGCGCCGGCCGCCGACGGAGCCCCGGCCGCCAGGCCACGGCTGTACCAGCGGCTGCCGGTCGTCGCTGCGGCGATCGTGGTCGTGTTCGGTGCCGTGGACCTCGCGTTCGCGGGAGCTCCCGGGTCGCCGATCGGCTACTACAAGCTGCCGGGCTCCTACAGCTTCGCGTCGGCACCCGGCCTGCACCCGCCGATCATCAGGCCCGGCCTGAAGACCGCGGGCACGCCGACGCCCGGCTACATCCTGCTGGCCAACTTCTACGACCTGACCAGGCCGCCGATGACCGGGCAGAGCGGGCCGCTGATCATCGACAACAAGCTGCAGCCGGTGTGGTTCAGGCCGGTGCCGACCGACGTGGTCGCCTCCAACCTCAGCCAGCAGACCTACCGGGGCAAGCCGGTGCTCGCCTGGTGGCAGGGCCTGATCACCAACGCGGGCGCCACCACGAGCGGCGAGTACGTGGTGGTCAACCAGCACTACCAGACGATCGCCACGCTCAAGGGCGCGGACGGCTGGGTGCTCACGCTGCACACGATGATCATCGATGGCGACGACGCCTGGGTGACCGCGAACAAGAACATCCCGATGAACTTGTCCCGCTGGGGCGGTGTCGCCGACGGCGCTCTGGACGACTCGGCGGTGCAGGAGTACAACCTCAGCACGGGCAAGCTGCTCCGCTCCTGGGACGCGCTCAAGCACATACCGCTCACGGCAACTCATTCGCTGGCGCCGGACAACTCGTTCCCGTTCGACGCCTACCACGTGAACTCGCTCGACCTGGTGGGCAAGGACACGCTGCTTGTCTCGATGCGGAACACCTGGGCCGTCTACCTGATCAACATGCGGACCGGGAAGATCGAGTGGCAGCTCGGCGGCAAGCACTCCAGCTTCACGTTCGGCGCCGGCGCCGCGTTCTCGTGGCAGCACGACGTGACGCTGCTGCCCGGCGGCGAGGTGACCATGTTCGATGACCACTGCTGCGAGCAGACCGGCGGCGGGACCTACCTCACCCCGACGGCGCCGTCCAGGGCGCTGGCGCTCAAGCTCGACCGGGCCGCCCGCACGGCGACGCTGGTCAGCCAGTTCCACCATGCGGGCGAGGTCGGCGAGGGCGTGGACGCCTCCTACATGGGCGCCGCCAGCGTCCTGCCCGACGGCAACGTCTTCGTCGGCTGGGGCAACCTGCCCTACATCTCCGAGTACACCAAGACGGGCAAGCTCGTGCTCGACGCGGTGTTCCCCGGTTCTGACCTCAGCTACCGGGCCACCAAGATACCGCTCAGCTCGTGGGTCGGGCTGCCGCTCACAAAGCCGTCAGGCGCGGTGCGCACCGCCTCGGGTCAGGCCACGGTGTACGCCAGCTGGAACGGCGCGACGGAGGTCAGGTCGTGGCGGGTGCTCGCCGGGCCGAGCGCCGGCCGGCTGTCGGCGGTGGCGACCAGCACCAGGTCGGGTTTCGAGACGGCGATCGGGATCGGCAGGACCTACCGGGCCTACCAGGTCCAGGCGCTGAACGCCCAGGGAAAGGTGATCGGAACCTCCCGGGTCTTTACATAGCGGCGCATGGCGTAACATACGTGCCCATCACGCGGAGGGTGCGCCTGTCGAAAGGACTGCAGTGGAGCGAGCAACAGGTCCGTCGAAGTCAGCTTCGAAGATGCCAAGGTACGCGCGAGCGCTGCTGGTCGTCGTCGCGGTGGTTGCCACGGCCTTCGGCGCGGCCGCATGCGGCCCGTCGCACCCGCATCCTAAGAAGAGTTCGCTGGGGCCGGCCGGCTACTGACGCTGACCCCGCCTGAAGTGGCCGCCACTTTACGTTCACCTTCCGTACCGGGTAGCGTCCGCTAGAACGCGTTTCAGTTTTCTGGCACGCTGGCTCAGCGCGAGGAGGCCGGCATGACAGCGTCCGCCGACCGCCCGCCGGGCGAGCGGGTGATCATGACGGTCAGCCAGCGGGACCCGGCCGCGCTGGCCGCCGCCGTCAGCGGCTGGCTGGCTGCCCGGCTCGGACTGGTCGATCCGCCGCGGATCAGCGGCGTGCGCACCCCGGAGAGCGGCGGCCTGTCCAGCACGTCGCTGCTGTTCGAGGCGGACTGGACCGCCGACGGCGCACCGCAGCGCGGCGCGTTCGTGGCCAGGATGGCGCCCGAGGCCAGCGCGGTGCCCGTGTTCCCGCGCTACGACCTGCCCGGCCAGTTCGACCTGATCGAGCGGGTGAGCGCCCGGTGCGCGGTGCCCGTGCCGCGGCTGCGGTGGAACGAGCCGGACAACGGCCCGCTCGGCACCGCCTTCTTCGTAATGGACCAGGTGGCGGGCCGGGTGCCGCTCGACAACCCGCCGTACGTGTTCGGCGGCTGGCTGCTCGACGCGCAGCCGCACGAGCGCGATCGGCTCGAGCGGGACAGCGTCCGGGTGCTTGCCGACCTGCACGCGATCGGCGAGCCGGCCGACGCGTTCCCCGCGCTGGTGCCGCCCGGCGGCCTCAGCGCGCTGCGCTGGCACGTGGACCAGCAGTACGCGTACTACAAGTGGGCGCTGCTCGACGACGGCTACCAGATCCCGATCATCGAGCGCAGCCTGCGCTGGCTCGAGGAGCACTGGCCGGCCGACACCGGGCCCGACGTGCTGTGCTGGGGCGACGCCAGGATCGGCAACATCATCTACGACGGGTTCGCCCCGGTAGCCGTGCTCGACTGGGAGATGGCCGCGCTCGGTCCGCGCGAGCTGGACGTGAGCTGGTTCATCTTCCTGCACCGGTTCTTCCAGGACATCGCCGAGGTGTTCGAGCTGCCCGGGCTGCCCGACTTCCTGCGCCGGTCGCAGGTGGAGCGGCTGTACGCGGCCTACAGCGGCCGCGAGCTGCGGCACATGGACTTCTACCTGGTGTACGCGGCGCTGCGGCACGCGATCGTGATGGCCAGGATCAGGCGCCGGATGATCTATTTCGGCGAGGAGCAGGTACCCGACGATCCCGACGACTACGTGATGCACCGGGCCAGCCTGGACAGGCTGCTGGCCGGCACCTACCGATGGGACTGAGCACGTGCCCATACCGCTGGACGAGTACCCCATCCACCAGACCCCGCTGCCGCTGAGTCGGGTGGCCACCAGCGATCGCAACTTTTACGACCGCTGCTACTTCAACCTGCACGACCGCTCCGGCGAGATCTTCGGCGTCACCGGCCTCGGGGTGTACCCGAACCTCGGCGTGATCGACGCGTACGCCGCGATCCGGCGCGGCACGCGGGTCTGGAGCGTCAGGTTCTCCGACGCGCTCGCCGAGCGCGGCCTGGAGCAGCAGGTCGGCGGCTACCGGATCGAGGTGCTCGACCCGCTGCGCGAGCTGCGGCTGACCTGCCGGTCGCCGGACGGCAGCCTGGACTTCGAGCTGCACTGGCTCGGCCAGTTCCCTGCCGTGCAGGAGGAGCCGCACCTGCTGCTGTCCGGCGGCCGTCCGATCCTCGACGCGTCCAGGTTCTCCCAGCTCGGCAGCTGGCACGGCATGCTGCGGGTCGGCGACGAGCAGTTCGAGGTGACCCAGGACCGCTGGGCGGGCGCACGGGACAGGTCCTGGGGGATCAGGCCGGTCGGCGAGCCCGAGCCGGCCGGCCGGCCGGCCGGCGACTCGCTGCAGGGCTTCTGGTGGGTGTACATGCCGCTGAGCTTCGCCTCCTGCGCGGTGATCGTGATCCTGCAGGAGAACCCGGACGGACACCGAACGCTCAGCGACGCCAAGCGGGTCTGGCCGGACGGCCGGGTCGAGCAGCTCGGCTGGCCGCGGGTCGAGATCAGCTACGCGCCGGGTACCAGGCAGCCCGAGGCGGTCAGGATGCACCTTGCCGACGGCACCGGCGCGCCGGTCTGCGTTGAGGCAAAGGTCTTGACCTCACTTCCGCTGCACGTCGGGGCCGGCTACACCGGCGACCCCGACTGGTCGCACGGCCGGTGGATGGGCGGGAACTACAGCGCCACCTCGGTGTACGACCTGACCGACCCGCAGGTGGCCGGGCGGATCCCGTGGGGAGTCACCGATCACCTGGTGCGGGCCAGCCTGGACGGCGAGGACGGCTGGGGCATGTTCGAGCACGCCAGCATGGGCCGCCATGACCCGACCGGGTTCGCCGACTGGTCATCGGTCGCCCCTGGCTGAGGCTCCTGGCCTCAGGGCGGTGGCGCCAGGCCGGCCGGGGCGCTGGACGGCGAGCCCGTGGGCGAGGGTGACGGGCTCGGCGACAGCGACGGCGACGGGCTGGGCGACGGTGACGTCGAGGACGGGCTGTCGATCCGCAGCAGCGACCTGAGCGTGTCGATCACCATGTCGGGCGGCTCGTTGTGCACGGGGACGTGCAGGCTGACCATCGGCAGCGCGCCGGGCTCGGAGTTGAGCCTGACCGCGGGCGTCACCCGCCGCCTCCAGTGAGCTGACGAACAGCAGCACGCTGGACGCCCAGCACAGGTGGGCGCGCGCGTTCCAACGACGGGTGACCAGCAGCAAGACGAGCTGGGGCATTTTGCAGAACAGGTACCCGTACGAGGAGTCGAGCTGGCCAGGGATCGCGAACTCGACCGCGATGAACGCCGACACCGCGTACGCGATCTGGCGCGCGTGCTTCGACGGTTACGAGACCTGGCTGAACACGGTGCCGCACTCGGGCACCTACCACTCGGGTGACGTCTGGGGCTGCATCGGCCGGTGGGACGCGGGCCGCTGGTACGACGCCCAGGCGAGGCAGTACATCGCCAAGGTCAAGCAGTACCTGAGCGAGAAGATCTGGACCACCAGGGACTTCCAGGAGCCCTGAGCCCGCGCCGCCGCCTGTCCGCGCCGCGGCCTGTCCGTTCCGTCGGCTGGCAGGTACCGTGAGACCAGCGCGGAGCGCGCGGGATCGGCGGGCAGGCATGCGGGTCGAGGTCAGCGGTGAGGCGGCGGCGCTGGTCGCCGGGGAGGGCGGCACGCTTTGGGTGTGGGCGTCCCGCCCGCCGATGTGCTGCGGCGGCACGCCGGCGGTTCTCAGGGCGAGCACGGCACCGCCCGCCGACCGCTCAGGGTTCGCCAGGATCCCGGCCGACGGGGTGGATGTCAGGTTCCGGCCGCCGGGCGGGCGCTGCCCGGACGTGCTCCAGGTGGACGTGCACGGCAGGCGGCGTCCCCGGGTCGAGGCCTACTGGGACGGCTGCCTGATCGTGATGTGATCCTGGCGGGCTCGCTCAGGGCGCAGGCGCCACCGCCACGATCCGCGTGCCCGCCTGCCTTCCTGTGACGACGACGATCTGGCCGGGCGCGGCGTAGGCCAGCCAGCGCGCCCGCAGCCTGACCGGCGCGCCGCGGGCCAGGCGGACGGTGAGGCTGGCGGTGACCCAGCCGGTCTTCCTGTCCCACCACGCACGGCCGTCCACCGCGGCGTCGGTGACCCAGCGGACCCCGCGCAGCGTGATCGTGAGCACCCGGCCGCGGCGGAAGGTGACCGTGCCGCCGCGCAGCCCGAGGTCGCGGGTGCCGCCGAGCTCGCCGAACCTGCTGACCTCGTCGCCGACGCTGGCCAGCGCCACCGTGACGGCCCGCAGCGCCTGCCGTCCCGCGGTGTTCCCCGGTCTCGGCGTCGCCGGGCGGGCGCCGGCCAGCCTGAGCGGGTAGGCACCGACCGCATGCACCGGGGTGACTCTGGCCGCGCACGAGACGTTCTCGCTGGCCAGGCCGCCTGGGTCGAGCAGGAACCGCTGGAAGACCGACGCGGGGCAGGCGTCGTTGTCGTCCTGGAGCATCACGTGGGTCAGGTTGGCGAACACCACCAGCCTGGCCGACCGGCCCATCTGCCTGGCGACCAGCGTCGCGCCGTGCAGCCGGGGCGTGAGCGAGTCGAGGTCGCCGGACATGACCAGGACCGGCAGCCCGGCAGGGACCAGCGGCGGACGTCGGGTGATCGGCGGCACCAGGCGGCTCGGCGTCGGCCAGTTCAGGCACGCGCTGTAGGCCTCGGTGTACTGGTCCATGCCGGTCCACTGCCCGACGGTGAACGGCGCGAAGATGCCGGCCGGCTCCCTGGCGAGCGCGCGCAGGTACTCGCGGTGCCTGACCTCCGGCGCCGCCGAGCGGCCGAACAGTTGCACGTAGTCGGTGCACGCCACGGCAAAGTACAGCCCGTCGCTGAACTCGGGCAGCGGGTAGTTGGTGTCGTCGAAGCCCAGCGAAAGCGCCGCCACCCGAAGCAGCGGCACCGGGTCGCCGTGGCTGAGCAGCGCCCGCGCGGCGGCGTCGAGGTCGCGGTAGACCACCGGGTCGAAGCCCGCGTTGTTGACCAGGTTGACCAGCGTCCGGACGGTCACGGTCAGCTTGCCCGTCGTCCCGTTCGCCATGGCCGTCTGGCCGCTCACCGGCGCCACCCGCAGCCTCCTGGCCAGCGCGGTGATCTCGGCCCAGCCGTAACCAGGCCCTTTGGCCTCCCTGGAGCAGGCCGGCCAGCGCAGGCAGGCCTCGTCGAACGCGCGGCGCGCGGTGACCACCGTGGTCACGTACCAGGGATCGAGGTCGAGCACCTGGTAGGTCGAGTCCAGCGTGACCGAGCGGAGCTGGCCGGGGTAGCGGGAGGCGAAGGCCTGGGAGAACCAGCTGCCGTAGGAGTCACCGTACAGGTCAACCCGGCCGAGCTGCAGGTCGCGCAGCACCCCGGAGACGTCCCTGGCCGAGTAGGCGGTGTTGAACAAGTCTGAGGCGTGCACCCAGCCGCCGCCGCGGTAGCGCCAGGTGTGGTTCAGCCGCCTGCCGCACGCGGCGACCTGCCGGTTGAACCGCGCGCCGTCCTGCCCGATCCCGGCGAAGTGCTCAAGGCCGGGGCAGTTCACCGGCGTGGACGAGCCGGTGCCGCGCAGATCGACCATGAGCAGGTTCCTGCTCTGCCTCAGCGGCCCGAGCATGGCCAGGTAGGAGAACTGGGTGCCGGTGGATGCGTATCCCGGGCCGCCCTCCACGGCGAGCACCGTGCCAGCCGGGTGCCCGGTCGCCGGTATCCAGCGGAACCCGATCCTGATCCGAGGGCTGTCCGCCGATGCGTAGTCGAGCGGGACGAGTACGTGGCCGCAGAAGGCACGCGGCGTCGTCTCGCACCGGCGCAGCAGAAGGCGGCCGACCCGGAACTCGGTCGCGCTCGCGCGGTCCTGGCCGACCGGGCGTGCCCATGCCGCGCTTACCGGGGATACGGCTCCCGCCAGCGCGAGGAAGGTCACCGCCGCCGCGCCGGCGGCCGCGGCCCGCCGTCGCCGGCCGACCCGGGCCCGGTCGGCCCGCCTGGTCATCATTCGCGGATCGTAACAGCCGGGACGGCACGCCGCCCTGGGCCCGGACCACCGTCCCTATCCAGATCCTGGCCCGAGCCGACCGTGCCGGTAAGCCGGAGGCTGCGGTCGAGGCGAGGCTGAGCGAGGCCCAGACGGCCTTCTCGGCGGCGCCGAGCTTCACCCAGCCCCACGAGGCGGCCAGGGCCTGCACGACGTAGAGTCCGCGGCCGGACTCGGACTCCAGATCGCCGGGTGCGAGCACCGGCGGTCTCGGGCTGCCGTCGGTGACCACGCAGATCACCCGGCTGGCGTCCCGCTGCCACGCCAGCTCCACCTGCCCGTTCCCTGCCCCGTCGGTGCAGCAGCAGGTTCCGTGCCTGATCGCATTGGTCACGAGCTCGGTGGCGATGATCACGGCATCGGTGGCCAGCTCGTCCAGGTCCCAGTCGTGCAGCGTCGCCGTGGTGAACTCGCGGGCGATCTTCGCTGACTCCGGACCCGAGCTCAGCAGCACCCGGCAGTGCCCGTGCGCGGCGGCCGGCCCCGGCGTCCCGCGCTCGGCCCGCAGCCCCGCCCAGTCCGGCGGCACCAGGCTCGGCGGCCGTGTCTCGTCCCGTGCATAGCTCACGTCCCGTGGCTGCGCGAATGTCACCTGGTGTCCCTAGTACATCACTCGGGGCCCGAGCCTGACGATGGCCGTGTCCATTCGGGCCTGCTCGTCCGTTACGATGCCATTAACCACGTGCACATGCAAGTGCAGCAGCACAAAAGGACTGTTCAGTTCACCATGTTCGACGTCATCGCCTTCCCTGGCCCCCGGAAGAAGCGTCGTGGGTCCAGCGGGAAGGAAGCCATCCCATGAGCGAGCCCTACAACGGGATCCCGGCCTCAGCACTCCGCACCTCCGCGTGGCGCAAGAGCCGCTACAGTAATCCGAGCGGCAACTGCGTGGAGACGGCCGAGCTGCCCGCCGGAGAGGTTGCGGTACGCAACTCACGGGATCCGGACGGCCCGGCGCTTGTCTTCACCAGGGCCGAGTGGGACGCCTTCCTCCTGGGTGCCCGGGCCGGCGACTTCGGTCGTGCAGGCTAGGTTCCTGCGGAAGTTGGCGCCAACTACCTGCCGCAAAAGGAATTTCTGCCATTCCGCTGCTGTTAGCGCCCTGCTCATGGCGTATTGGCCGTCCTGCGTGAGACACTCCATTCGCCTGCCGCATTCACGGGGCAGGCGGGGGGGACGATGAACATGACTGCTGGATCTGACGACAGTCCGGTGCGCAGCCTGCTCGCGCCTACGGGCTCGGGCGGTCCGACCGTGCTGCGGATTCTGCTCGGCGCTCAGCTGCGCCGGCTGCGAGAGTCGAAGCGCATCTCGCTTGAGGAGGCGGGCAACGTCATCCGCGCCTCGCACTCCAAGGTCAGCCGGATGGAGACCGGCCGCGTCGGCTTCAAGGACCGCGACGTGGTCGATCTGCTTACGTATTACGGCGTTACCGACGAGAAGGAACGAGAGGTACTTCGCCAGCTCGCGGCCAGGGCAAACACGCCTGGCTGGTGGCACGACTACTCCGACGTCCTGCCGACCTGGTTCGAGGCCTACGTCGGGCTGGAAGAGGCGGCCAGGCAGATCAGGTCGTACGAGGTGCAGTTCGTGCCCGGGCTGCTGCAGACCCCGGACTACGCCCGCGCCGTGGTGCTGCTCGGCTACGCGAGCGCGTCATCAAGGGAGCTCGATCGCCGAGTCGGCCTGCGCCTGGCCCGCCAGGTGGTGCTGACCAGGCCAGACCCGCCCAATATCTGGGCCGTGCTCGATGAGGCCGCGCTGCGCCGGCCGATCGGCGGCGCCGAGGTGATGCGGGCGCAGTTGCGCCACCTGATCGAGATGACCCAGCGGCCGAACGTGACCATCCAGGTGATCCCGTTCGAGGCGGGCGGGCATGTCGCAGCCGGCGGGCCGTTCAGCATCCTGCGTTTTGCCGAGAATGACCTGCCCGACGTGGTCTACCTCGAGCAGCTGGCCAGTGCCCTGTACCTGGACAAGCAGGAGACCGTCGACCACTACCTGATGGTCATGGAGCGGCTCTGCATCGAGGCGGTCACGCCAGCGAACAGCATCAGGCTGCTGAAGACGATGGTAAAGGACTTCTGAGCGGCGGCCTTACCGCCACGGCCACCCGCCAACTCAGTGCATGCCGGCGAGCGAACGCCGCAGCGTGCCGACGTTGCGGAGCCTGGCCTCATAGGATGCGCCGCACCAGAGCAGCGCGGCTCCGGTGACGGCGATCGGCACCCACCCAGGCAGCCAACCCGCCAGGTGGCCGACCTCAGGCCCGAGTTCCCGGCCGGCATCCAGGAGCGCGACGGTCGCACCGATCAGCAGCGGCGCCTGCATCCTGCGCCGCGCCCCGGCGACCGCGATGGCGGCGGCGGCCAGGCCGAGCGCCGCCGGGCGGATCCAGGCGCCGCCGGGCCATGCGACGGCGGCATGCCAGCTGGCGCCTGGCCCACCCTGGCCGTGCCAGACGACGATCAGGCTCGGCAGCAGCAGCCAGGTCAGTCCGAGGCCGTAGGTCAGCCAGGACCGCAGGTCAGGCCTGCTGCTGGCCAGCCGCCACCCCGCCGCCAGGGCAAGAGCGGCGGCAGGCACCGCGTAGGGCTCGGGCGAACCGATCCGGGCCGCGACGAGCAGAGCGCACCAGGCGATCTCGCCAGCGGCGAGCCCGGCCCAGACGGCGCGCCGACGGTCGGGCCGCAGCCCGACGGCGATGCAGGTCAGGCCGGTAATGGCCAGGGCCAGACTAGCCGTGGCGAGGGTGGCGAGGCACTGCACGAGTCCGGACGCCATGACCAGCCACGCCGTGGCCTCGATCGCGACGGCGAGCAGGCCGACGCCGGCCGGGCCCGCGGCGGGACCGACGCGGCGGCCGACCAGGCCGCCGGCCGAGATAAGCGCGGCCGCGCCGTGCGCGGCCGCGCCCACCCCGAGCACGGCCAGCCCGCCCTGCCAGGCCGAGCCGCCGACCGCCAGCACCGCGGCCCCGGCCAGCGCGGCGGCGCACAGCACGCCGAGGCATCCGGCGCCGGCCCGGACCGTGCCGAGCCTGGCCAGCCGGGCCGCGGCGCCGTACGCCGCGGTCAGGCAGCCGAGCACCACGAGCGTGGGGAGCGGGGCAGCCAGCGCCCAGGCCAGCGCGAGCGAGGCAGCCACGAGCGCGGCGCCGGCCGGAGCCAGGCTGCGGGCGAGCACCGCCCAGCCGGTCAGTGCCAGCGCCAGCGTGAGCAGCAGCGCGATCGTGAGACCGTAGCCGGACCCGGCCGCGATACCCGCCGGGGTGACGATGACCGGCAACGCGGCCGCCAGTGCGTCCATGCTGCCCCGGCCGCTGCCGCGCCACGCGCCGACCGCGATCACGACGGCCGCGAGGCAGCAGGCAAGCACGGCGACGGCCAGCGGCAGGCCAGGTGACCGGGCCGCGTCGAGGTAGTGGTGAGCGTGGCCACGCCACGCCTGGCCGGCCAGCCGGTACGGGGAGAACAGCACCGCGGCCAGCGATGCCCACTGGGCAGTCAGCGCCGCGACGACCGCGTACCCCGCCGCTGCCAGCGCGATGATGCGCCGCACGCCGCCACGCAGCCACGCGGTGGCGCTGGCGAGCAGCGCGGTGGCGGCGGCGAAGGCTGCGAACGCGCTGGTTCCGCGAGCCGACGCGATCGCGGCGAGCAGGACGACCGGCCCGGCTCCGGCATCGAGCACCAGGGCGACGACAGGCCGGCGGCCGCGCACTGCGGTGGCGACGCCGATCGCGGCCGCCGCCACGACGAGGACGGTGAACGCGGCGTTCCGCGCGGGCCAGCCTGCGGCCAGCGGGATCGCCCAGGCCAGCCCCGCGGTCCCGGCCAGCGCTCCCGCGGCACCCAGCGCCGCCGCGAAGGTGTCGCTGGCAAGCGCGGCAACAGCACAGAAGATCATGGTGAGGACCGTCGTCGCGGCGATGGTCTGCGCCGGGCTGGTCAGCGACCACAGGATCGCGCAGATCGCGAGCGCTCCCCCGCAGGCCGCGGCAACCGAGCCGACCATCCGCCGACCGCCGCCGTCCCCGACCCCCACGCCAGCCCTGACCGCCCCGTCAACCCCGGCGGCCCTGCCAGCCCCGGCGGCCCTGCCAGCCCCGGCCGGCCCGATGTGCGGGCGGCGGGCGGTCGCGGTCGCGCGGACGCCGAGTCCCAGCAGGACCGCGGCGGCGACCGTCAGCATGGCGAGCGCCTGCCAGCCGGTCATCTGAGCAGCCGCCGGCACGGCCCCGGCCGCCAGGGCGAGCAGCGCGACGGCGACGGCCGGGAACGGCGCCGAGCGCCGGGAGCCGATCACCCAGCAGGCGAGGGCGGCAAGGACCAGCACGACCGCGACGGCGGGCATCGGCGGCCAGGACGGCAGTTCCGCCGGGCCGGTGCCCGTTCGGGCAGAACCTGTCCAGGCCGGGCTGATCCGATAGGACGGGACCAGGCCGAGCACCGCGGTCGGCGCGGCGATCACCGCGCAGGACCCGAGCACCGCCTTCGATCCCCCGGCGACCAGGTCAAGCCGCGGCACTGCAGCAGACGACCCGCCGTCGGATTCCCGTCCGGCACCCCGAGAGGCCGCCCAGCGCAGCCCGGTCGCGGCGGCGAGCGCAGCGCCGCTGGTCGCAGCGCCGGCGGCGGCAACTGCCGCGAGGCTCCATGCGCCACGCCCCGCGGCTACCACGGGCGCCGCGAGCGCCGCAGCCAGCAGCACGCCGGACACCGCGGCGACCGGCGCCGCCGGAGTCAGCCTGGACGCGGCGCGCGGCGGCAGGGCGATCCCCGCCACGGCCGCAATCGCGAGCACGGCGCTGAACCATGGCCAGGACGACCGCGGCTCCGCGGACAGCTGCGCCGCGGCGAGCAGCACCCCGGCGATCCAGGCCGCTGCGGCGCCGACCCTGAGCGCCTCGGGCCAGGTAATCGCGCCGACCGGGCCCGGACCTGATCTCGCGGCAAGCAGCAGGTCGGCGGCACAGGTCAGCACCAGTGCGAGAGCGAGCGGGCCGGCCAGGTTCGCGTGCGGCCCGCCGACGGCGCGGGTCAGCCAGGCGACAGCGAGCAGGGAGGGGAACTGCGCGAGCCCGATCGCGGCAAGGCCCGGCCCGCGCAGCCTGGCGAACGCGCCATATCCGGCCCAGCCCGCGGCCAGCGCGGCGAGTCCGGCGGCCACGGCGAGCAGTCCGCCCGGCCCGCCTGGGAGCACGCGGTGCGCCAGGTAACCGTCGGCGATGCTCAGCGCCAGCCCGACCGCCGCGACCGACTCAGCGGTCGCGGTCAGGCCGCGGCGGACCAGCGGCCGCGGCGCGGCGAGCACCAGCGCCGTCATTGCAAGCAGGATCACGCACCGGCCGAGCGGGCCGAGACGGCTCCAGTCCGCGACCGTGAATACGGTTGCTGCGATCACGACAAGCGCGGCGCCGACGGCGACCAGCAGACGGGCGGCGTTCGGGGCTGACACCTCGTGTCGCGACGGCTCGGCCTCTCGCCCCGCCATGGCCGGCTCCGGCCACGCCGACACCGCCGGCTCCGGCCACGCCGACACCGCCCGCGCCGCCCCCGGCGGCACCAGCGGCAGCGACGTCGGCTCGCGTCCAGAAAGCACCGGCACTGCCGGCCCGCTCGACGCCGCGGACGCACGTGCGTCCCGCTGCCGCCAGGCCGCCGCCTGCTCGTAGAGCTCGGTCAGCAGCACAAGCCGCCGGCTGACCAGCCAGGTGCGAGCGGCGGCGACTCGCTCCATCTCGTCGGCTATCCACCGCAGCTCGGCGGCCTGCGACCCGGCCAGCCAGATGCCGCAGTGGCCGCAGGTGGTCTCGCCCGGCCCGCAGGTGCTTGAGCAGCCCGGACAGGCGGCCAGCGAGTGAGGGTCCGAATTGACTGCTGTGCGCATACCATTCACGCTGCCGGTAGTCGCGGCATTCCGGCAACGGCCAACCTACTCAACCTCGGGGCGCCGGTACCTAGCCAGGGCTGAGTAGCCAATACCAGGAGCGGTCAGATGAGCCTGCAGGCACCGCTGTGGCGGTCGATCGCCGTGTTCAGGTTCGCATCCCTGGTCTACGCGGCGATCCTGCTGCTGCTCCGTCCCTACGACTACGACCACTGGGCGTGGGCCTGGGTGGTAGTCGCGGCGATGACCGGCTGGACCACGGTCAGCACGGTTGCGTACGCGGTACCTTCCCGCAGGACCCGCCCGCTGCTCGCCGCCGACCTGCTGGTGACCGTCGCAGCGCTGCTATCGACCGCGCTGGTCCAGTCCCCGGCCGCGATGCGGCTCGGTGTCATGCCCGTGACCGCGACCTGGCTCGCCGGACCGGCTCTGGCCTGGGCCGTGGCTGGCGGCGCGCGCGCCGGCGCGGTGGCAGCCGTGGTGCTCGGCGGCTGCACCGTGCTGCTTCGCGAACAACCAGCAAGCCTGGCCATCAAGAGCACCGCGCTGGACGGGCCGGTCATCTTGCTGATGGCCGCGATGCTGGTTGGTTATGTCTCGAACCTGATGGCGCGGGCCGAACAGGCGCTGCAGCGTGCCACCGAAATAGAGGCGGCCAGCCGGGAGCGGGAACGGCTCGCCCGCACCATCCACGACTCGGTGCTCCAGGTGCTCGCCATGGTGCAGCGCCGCGGCGCCGAGGCCGGCGGGGAGGCCGCCGAGATCGGCCGGCTGGCCGGCGAGCAGGAGGCGGCGCTGCGCGCCCTCATGACCGGCGAGGAACTCGACCAGGTGCCCGCCGGCGATCTCGATCTCAGCGCGTTCCTTGGCCGCGAGTCATCCTCCCTGGTGGCGGTGATCACCCCGGCCGATCCCGCTCTCCTTGCCGAGCAGACGGTCAAGGAGACGGCAGCGGCAGTGCGCGAGGCGATCGACAACGTCCGGCGCCACGGCGGCAACGGGGCCAGGACCTGGGTGCTGGTCGACGACGAGGGTCCTGCGGTGAGCGTTACCATCAGGGACGACGGGCCGGGCATCCCGGCCGGGCGGCTCGCCGAGGCCGCCGCCGAGGGACGGCTCGGCGTCAGTCACGCCATCACCGGGCGGATGCGGGATCTCGGCGGCTCGGCCGAGATCAGCAGCACGCCGGGCACCGGCACCGAGGTCCGGCTCAGAGTCCCCCGCCCCCGCCAGCCCGCGTAACCGCCCACGACCGCGACGGACTCCTCCGCACCAGCCGTGGGCGGCGTATCCGCCCACGGACCGCGACCAGCTCCTCGCGCCAGCCCCCGGCCGCCGCGACGCCCCACCACCGGCCGCCGCGATGCCGCACTGCCGCGATGAATGTGACATACAGTCCGGATAGCGTAGTGAATGTGGCATTGATTCCAGCGCGGGCCGGGCCGGCGCCGCCAGAGTCGGACTAATCTTCGCGAGTCGGGCGAATCGTCGGCAGGTCGAACTGGTCAACGGCGGAGCCGAACCCAAGCGCCGGCGGAGCCGGAATCGTGCGCGGACCGGGCGGGTGCTGTGAGAATGGCGCCATGACCGCGCCCGGCAGCCCCCAGCCCGGCAGCCCCCAGCACGGCAGCTTCCAGCCCGGCAGCCCCCAGCACGGCAGCCGACCCACCGCCATGCGCGTGATGGTCGTTGACGACCATCCGATGTGGCGGGACTCGGTCAGCCGGGACCTCGGCGAGGCCGGCTTCGAGGTCGTGGCAGCGGTCGGCGAGGGCGCGCAGGCGCTGCGCATCGCCGCGTCGGTTCGCCCCGACGTGGTCGTGCTCGACCTGCAGCTTCCCGACGTGTCCGGCGTCGAGGTCACCCGCGGCCTGCTCGCCGCGCAACCGGGAACGCACGTGCTGATCCTGTCGGCCAGCGGCGAGCACCGCGATGTGCTCGACGCGGTGAAGGCGGGCGCCACCGGGTACATCCTGAAGTCGGCGAGCCGCGCGGAGTTCCTCGCCGCGGTCCGGCGGACGGGGTCGGGGGACGCTGTGTTCTCCCCTGGGCTGGCCGGGCTGGTGCTCGGCGAGTTCCGCCGCCTCGCTGCCGACCCGGCACCGGATACCCCGCGGCTGACCGACCGGGAGGCCGAGATCCTGCGGATGGTCGGCACCGGACTGTCCTACAAGCAGATCGCTGACCGGCTGGTGCTGTCCCACCGCACCGTGCAGAACCACGTACAGAACACATTGAACAAACTCCAGTTGCACAACCGCGTGGATCTGGTTCGGTACGCCATCGAGCACGGCCTGGATTCCGGCCCGGCTTAGCACGCGCCAGGGACCGGCGGCGGGACGTTGGCCTCTGCCCACACCAGGCGCGCCGCGGCAGCGTGGGAGATGAGAACGCAACTGTGTTCTGTCAATAGTCACGGGACTAGCCATGAACATCGCCTATTACCACGCATCGAAGTACGGCAACGGCGCGCGGGTCGCCGAGGAGTTCAAGAAGATCATGGCCGGCAAGGGGATCACGGTCAGCGTCAGCCACGTCCGCGATGCCAGGCCGAGGAACCTGCCCCCGGCTGACCTCTACGTCTTCAGCTCGCCGGGCCGGATCGGCAAGCCCAAGGGCAACGCCCGCCGGTTCCTGCGGCAGGTGCGGCTCGCGCCGGGCACCAGGTACGCGATCCTGACCACTCAGGGCGCGCCCAGGCCGGACAAGAAGACCGGCAAGATGCCGACCGAGGAGGAGCAGGCCCGCTGGGAACGGGTCATCCCGATCATGAATGAGCTGCTGCAGGCCAAGGGCCTGGTGAAGGTCGCCGAGACCGCGGTGCTCGTCACCGGGATCAAGGGTCCGCTCGAGGACGGCTGGGAGCGCAAGGTCGAGGCCTTCGCCGACCAGGTCGCCGCGGTCGCCGTCCAGTAGGACCGGCCGCGAGCACCCAGGGCCGAGCCGACCGGCCCGGTCCTGGGTGAGTCCTATCCGTCCGCGGCCGCCTGGCAGGATCATTCCCGGCCAGCCAGCCGCTCAGATTCCCCTGGGCGGCGGATTGGCCCCGGTGCGGAAGATCGTCTGGGCCGGCTTGGCCACGACCGAGAGCGGGCGCGCGATGTCCTCAAGCGACTTGCCCTCGGCGTCGACAGCGAGGAACACGGCGGCCAGGCCACCGAGGATCATCGCCCCGGCCCCGATGAGGTAGCCGATGTAGAGCGAGTTGGGGTCCTTGCCGGTGCCGATCAGGTGACCGTACAGGTGCGCGCCGAGCGAGCCGAACAGCTGCGCGATCGCGAAGAACACCGCGATGGCCTTGGCCCGGACCTCGAGCGGAAAGATCTCGCTCACCGTCAGGTAGCCCGCGCTCGCGCCCGCCGAGGCGAAGAAGAAGATCACCGTCCAGCAGAGCGTCTGCGTAGTGGCGTCCAGCGTCCCTGCCCGGAACAGCTGCGCGCTGATGATCAGCAGGACGCCGGCGACGATGTAGGTCCCCGAGATCATCTTCTTCCTGCCGATCGTGTCGAACATGTGCCCGATGGTCAGCGGCCCGAGCAGGTTCCCGGCCGCGAAGGCGAGGAAGTAGTACCCCGTGTCGGTGGCCTTGACGTGGAAGAAGTACTCAAGCACCAGGCCGTAGGTGAAGAAGATCGCGTTGGACAGGAAGGACTGGGTGATCATCAGCGCGGCGCCGAGCACGGACCGCGACGGGTAGCTGGCGAAGAGGACCCGAAGCAGGGCCAGGTAGCCGATCTGCTCGGCGGGCCGGATCTCAAGCTCCTTGCTCTGGTCCACGTCAGGCAGCTCGCCCCTGGTCGCGGCGACTTCACGCTCGATGTTGGCGATGGACGCCTCGGCCTCGGCCTGCTTGCCGTGCATGATCTGCCAGCGTGGGCTCTCCGGCAGGTTCCGCCTGACGTAGATGATGATCAGCGCGAGCACCGGGCCGACCAGGTAGGCCAGCCGCCAGCCCAGCGCGGCGGTGATGTTGTTCAGGAAGTACAGCGTGGCGAGCGTGCCGATGATGGCGCCGGCCCAGTAGGTGCCGTTCACCGCGAGGTCCACCCGACCCCGGTACTTCGCCGGGATCATCTCGTCGATCGCCGAGTTGATCGCCGCGTACTCGCCGCCGATCCCGGCTCCGGCGATGATCCTGGTCAGGTACAGGAAGAGGAACCAGTGCCCGCCCGCTGGCGTGGCCGCCGTCAGGCCGCTGCCGACGAGGTAGACGCCGAACGTCACCATGAACAGGTTGCGCCGCCCGAGCCGGTCCGACAGCCGCCCGAACAGCAGCGCGCCGATGACCTCGCCGATCAGGTACCAGGTCGCGATGTCGGCGACCGCGCTTGCCGACATGTGCAGCGTGCTGTGCAGCGTCAGGTCGGGCCCCACGTTGCTGGCGACCGTGATCTCCAGGCCGTCGAGTATCCAGGCCACCCCCAGGGCCATCACCATCCTGGTGTGGAACCGTGACCAGGGCAGCCTGTCCACCCGTGCGGGGATCAGGCTGCGGATGTGGCCGCTCTGCTCGGTCTGCGTGACGGTGGCCATCGACCTGCCCTTTCCGGGGCTCCCTCCGGGCCCTCAGTGACCGGGTCGGCTACCCCGGTCACGCACGGTCATGCACGGGAGTCCCGGTTCGGGCTGACGGGGCCCGGGCGGCCGGCGGCCGCCCGGCCCCGTCAGGGTCACGCGCCGCTCAGGGTATAGACGGTCTCGCCGCCGACGGTGCGGGACGTGAAGTGCGCGCTCACCCACTCGGTGATCTGCTGCGCGTCGCCCGACCCGCCGCCGAAGCTGTCGGCGTTGGTGCCCACGAAGTAGTGCACCTTGCCCTGGGCAACCAGCCGCTTGAATACGGCCAGGGTCGGCCACGGATCGGTCCCGTTGAAGCCGCCGATGGCCATGATCGCGTCTCCCGTGGCGAGCTGCAGCGGGGCGGCGCTCTCCGATCCGACGGTCGCGGCCACCCAGGTGTAGCGGCTCGCGTCGGCGCGCAGCAGCCGGGTCAGGGCCGGGCTGACCGCGGTCGAGCCGTTCAGCCCGCCGCCGAAACCGCCCCCGCCGGGGCCCCTCCCGCCGGGACTGCGGCCGCCCAAGGCGGCGTGCGCACCGGCTGAAGGCGCCCGCTGTCCGGCAGTGCCGGACGGCACCGTGGACCCGCCCGGCCCCGGCCGGCCGCCGCGGCGGCCGGTTCCGCCCGCACCGGGCACGCCGCCGACACCCGGCGGACCGCCCGCGCCGGGCAGACCGCCCGCGCCGGGCAGACCGCCGACTCGCCGCAAACCGCCGGCGCCCGGCCGGCCGCCAGCGCCAGGGAACCCTCCAGGCCCGCCGAACGCGGTGGTCTCCGCCGGTCCCGCGCTCGGCAGCGCTCCGGTGTGCGAGGTGCGGATCGTGTCTGCGGTGTAGGCCAGCGGACCGGCCAGCACCGCGGCGATCGCGAGCACCCCGGCGACGGCCGCCCAGGTCAGCCAACCGGGTCGCCCGTGCCGCACGGACCGCGCGCTCAGCGCGGGCAGCAGCAGGATGGCCACGACCGCCGCCAGGCCGAGAACGAGGACCAGCGGGCGCATCCACGGCAGCCAGGCTGGGCTCCGGTCGAGCAGCACGTAAGACCACCAGGTGCTGACCGCGACGCCGACGGCGAGCATCCACCTGGCCGCAAGGCTCGCCCGCTCGCGGGCGAGCCTGACCGCGCCGATGCCGATCAGCGCACCGATCGCCGGGGCCAGCGCGACCGTGTAGTAGGGGTGGATGATCCCGGCCATGAAGCTGAACACCGCACCGGTCACCATTAGCCAGCCGCCCCAGATCAGCAGCGCGGCCAGGGTCCGGTCGGTGCGCAGGCCGCCGCGCCCGCGACCGAGCGCCGGTGCGGCCGGGGCGCTCAGCCCGGCCCGGTGGTCGCGCCACGCCAGCCAGGTCAGCGCCCCGATCGCGAGCAGCGCGGCGGGCAGCAGCCAGCTCACCTGACCGCCCATCGCTGACGCGAACAGCCGGCCGAGCCCGGCCGGGCCGCTGAACGACGGGCCGCCGCCGGCCACGGCGCCGCGGTGGAAGCCGACCGAGCCGGTCTCGTTGCCACTCAGCCTGCCGAGGCCGTTGTAGCCGAAGGTGAGCTGCAGGATGCTGTCGTTCGTCGAGCCGCCCACGTACGGCCGGTCCGCGGCAGGAGTCAGCATCACGATCGCGACCCACCAGCCCGCCGCGGCGAGCATCGCCGCGAGCCCGGCCAGCGACTGCGCGATCCGCCGGCCGACTCCGCCCGGACCGCATACCAGGTACGCGACGCCAAAGGCCGGCAGCACAAGGAAAGCCTGGAGCATCTTGGTCAGGAACCCGAAGCCGAGCAGCGCTCCGGCCAGCACCAGCCACCTGGTGCGCCCCGACTCGATCGCGCGGACCGTCGCGTAGGCCGCGGCCGTCATCAGCAGCACGAGCAGCGCGTCCGGGTTGTTGAACCTGAACATCAGCGCCGCGACCGGGGTGAGCGCCAGCACCAGGCCGGCCAGCAGCCCGGCCGCCGGGCCGAACCAGCGCCGCACGGCGCCGTACAGCAGCGCCACCGTGGCCACGCCCTCCAGGGCCTGCGGGACCAGCATGCTCCACGAGCTGAGCCCGAAGATCCGCGCCGAGAGCTCCATCACCCACAGCGACGCCGGGGTCTTGTCCACGCTGATGAAGCTGGCCGAGTCGAACGACCCGAAGAGGAACGCCCTCCAGCTCCTGGTCCCGGCCTGCACGGCGGCGGCGTAGAAGTCGTTGGCCCATCCGTTGCGGCCGAGCCCGATGAGGTATGCCAGCGCGGTCACGGCGAGCAGCGCGGCCAGCGCGGGTCGCTGCCAGCCCGGGCGCGCCGACTGCGCGCTGCGGGCCGCCACCGGCCGGCCGAGCGTGATCGCGCTCATCGCTCGCTCCCGCGGAAGACCCAGCTGCGGTACATGCCGAAGCGCACCAGCGTGGCCGCGACGCCCGCCGCGATCAGCACCGCGAGCTCGGTGAGCCGACCGGGGTCCGGCTGCAGCGCGTGCAGCGCCACGAGCGCACCCGAGGTGAGCGCGAGCCCTACCGCGAACGCGATCAGCCCGCGTGCCTGGTGCCGCACCGCATACCGGCGGCCGGAGATGCCGAACGTCAGCCGCCGGTTCGCCGCGGTGTTGGCGGCCGCGGTGACCAGGAGGCTGAGCGCGTTCGCCGCCTGGGCGGGCATGACGTCCCGGGCGAGCAGGTACAGCGCCACGTAGGCGGCGGTGCTGACCAGCCCGATCGCGGCGAACCTGGCCAGCCGCCGCACCCCGCCGAGCCGGCCGATGCCGCGCAGGTCGCCGATCGCGGTCGCCAGCACCCGCACCCGCGAGTCCGGGTCGTCGGTCCAGTCCACCGGGACCTCGTGGATCCGCAGCCCGGCCCGCTCGGCGAGCACGAGCAGCTCGGTGTCGAAGAACCAGCCGCCGTCCCTGGTGCTCGGCAGCAGCTCACGCGCCTTGTCCGCGCGGATCGCCTTGAAGCCGCACTGGGCGTCGGAGAACGCCGCGCCGAGCGCGCCCTGGACCAGCAGGTTGTAACAGCGCGAGATCAGCTCGCGGCGCGGGCCGCGCACGACCCGGGACCCGTGCGCCAGCCGGGTGCCGATCGCCACGTCGCTGTGCCCGGACAGCAGCGGCGCTACAAGCGGGAGCAGGGCGTTCAGGTCGGTGGACAGGTCCACGTCCATGTAGGCGAGCACCGCCGCGTCGCTGCCCGACCAGACAGATCGCAGCGCCCCGCCGCGTCCGGGGCTCGGCAGCCGGATCGCGCGGACGCCTGGCAGCTCGGCGGCCAGCACCGCGGCCTGGTGCGGTGTCCCGTCGGTACTGCCGTTATCGGCGATCGTGATGCGGGAGGAGAACGGGAAGCTCCCGGCCAGGTAGGCGTGCAGCCGGCGGACGCTCGGCCCGAGGTCGGTCTCCTCGTCCTTGACCGGGATGACGATGTCCACCTGCGGGGCGGCGCGGTCCGCGGGGGCGGGCCGGCCGCTCGCTGGGGCGGGCCGGCCGCTCGCGGCCGGCCCGCTGACCGACGGGGGATCGTGCTGTTCCTTCGGGGGGTCCTGAGCCAGGACATCAGTAGAGGTGATCATGCGATCACCCTGGCCGGCCAGCCTGTTCCGCGGCTGAAGCCCGTTTCTGAGTCAGCTCTGTTCCGGCTGACCGCTCAGCCGCGGCAGCGTGATCGTGAACCTGGTCTCTCCCGGCCGACTGGTCAGCTGCACCGTGCCGTGGTGCGCCGCGGTCACCGCGGCCACGATGGACAGGCCAAGCCCGGAGCCGCCCGACGCGCGGGACCGGCCGACGTTGCCGCGCACGAACCGCTCGAACAGGCTCTCCCGGAGATCGGCGGGAATGCCCGGCCCGTCGTCGGTGACGCTGACCTGCACCGTGCCCGCGTCGGGGATAGCGAGCTGCACGGTCACGGTCGTGCCGTCCGGGGTGTGCTTGCCCGCGTTGGCGAGCAGGTTCGCGAGCACCTGGTGCAGCCGGTACTCGTCGCCGCTCACGAACACCGGCTCGTCGGGCAGCTGCAGCCGCCAGCGGTGACCGGGCCCGGCAGCCCGGGCGTCGCTGGTGACGTCGATCGCCAGCCGGGTCAGGTCCACCGGCTCGCTGGCCAGCGGGCGGCCGGCGTCGAGCTGGGCGAGCAGCAGCAGCTCGTCGACGAGCACGCTCATCCTGGCCGACTCCGCGTCCACCCGGCTGAGCGCGTGCGCCACCGTGTCGGGCACCGGCCCCGGGTCGCGGCGGGCGAACTCGGCGTACCCGCGGATCGCGGCCAGCGGTGTGCGCAGCTCGTGGCTGGCGTCGGCGGCAAACTGGCGCAGCCGCGCCTCGCTGGCCTCGCGCCTGGTCAGCGCGGACTCGACGTGCCCGAGCATTCGGTTGAACGCGGTGCCGAGCTGGCCGACCTCGGTGCGCGGGTCGGCGTCCGGCACCCGGTGCGGCAGCTCGACCTCGCCGCTGGCCAGCGGCAGGCTGGTCACCTCGGCCGCCACGGCGGTCATTCTGGCCAGCGGCCGCAGCGAGAGCCTGACCCAGGCCAGCCCCGCCCCGCCGGCGAGGACGAGCGCGATCGCGAAGACGATCAGCTCGGCCGCCTCGACCTCGCGCAGCGTGTTCTGCAGCCCCGCCAGCGGCAGTCCGGTGACCAGCTCCGAATTGTCGGGTCCGGCCACCGCGGTCAGCAGGTAGGTTCCGTGCAGCGATGGCAGGGTCCGGCTGGCCGGCGGCCCGTTGACCGGGAGGCTGGCGAGCACGGCCTCGTCGGCGTGCTTCAGGTCGCAGACGCCGTTCACGATGGACGCGTTCACCACGGAGTAGTCCACCAGCCGCGCGCTGAACGTCCCGGCCGCCTGCCCGCTGATGGTCCCGCAGCCGGGCACCGGCCCGGGTGGCGGGCCGTTGTCGTTGTCGTGATCCCCGGACGGCGGCTGACCGCTGCCCGGCCCGCCGACGCACGCCGCGTACCGCTTGCTCGCGGCGGCCAGCTCGTTCCTGGTCTGGCTGAACAGGTAGGAGCGCAGCGTCAGGTAGGTCACCACGCCGATCAGCGCGCAGCTCAGCGCGAGCAGCGCGAGCAGCCCGGCGATCAGACGGCCGCGCAGCGTCATGGTCCGATCTCCCCCATCAGCCTGGCGGCTTGATCACGTAGCCGACGCCGCGCACCGTGTGGATCAGCGGCTCGCGGCCTGCGTCGATCTTCTTGCGCAGGTAGCTGACGTACAGCTCGACCACGTGCGCCTGGCCGCCGAAGTCGTAGTTCCACACCCGGTCAAGGATCTGGGTCTTGGACAGCACCCGGCGCGGGTTGCGCATCAGGTAGCGCAGCAGCTCGAACTCGGTCGCGGTCAGCTCGATCAGCTGGCCGTCCCTGCGCACCTCGCGGGCGTCCTCGTCCATGGTCAGGTCCCCCACGGCGATCTCGGTCCCGCCGCGCGCCCTGGCGATCCCGGCCCGGCGCAGCAGCCCGCGCAGCCTGGCCAGCACCTCCTCGATGCTGAACGGCTTGGTCACGTAGTCGTCGCCGCCCGCGGTGATCCCGGCTACCCGGTCCTGCACCGAGTCCTTGGCGGTCAGGAACAGCACGCAGACGTGCGGCCTGACCGTACGGATCCGGCGCAGCACCTCGAGCCCGTCGAAGTCGGGCAGCATGATGTCGAGCACAACCGCGTCCGGCTCGAAGTCGCGCGCCGCGCGCACCGCGCTCGCGCCGTCGCCCGCCGTGCGGATCTCCCAGCCCTCCGAACGCAGCACGCTGGCCAGCAGCTCGGCCAGGCTGGGCTCGTCGTCCACGACGAGCACCCGGACGGGGCTGCCGTCCGGCCGTGCGATGCCGGGCTCCCGGCCCGCCTGCTGTCCTTCTGGCCTGCTCGTCACGCTCATCACTGTTCCAGCTTGACCAGGCTAGCTGGGCCGCGTTTCTGAACTGGCTCTGAATTCCCTCTGTAAGCCCCTGGCCGCCGTCCCGGCGGGCTGGTCCGGCGTCAGGATCAGGGCCAGCGCCGGGCAGCCGGCCACCGCGCGGCGCGCCCGGCGCTCGACCTGGCCGCTGACCGGCAGCGCTGAGATGATCGGGTAGCCCCAGTCGTCCAGCGCGATGAGCTCGGGCAGCAGTTCGGCGCAGGCGCCGTGACCGCTGCACGCGACCGGGTTGACGCGGATCCGCTTGCTCATCGCAGCTCCCGGCTGGTCGGCCGCCGCCCGGGCTGCCCGGGCAGGGGGAGGAATGGTTCGGCCGTCGCCGCGGTGCACCGGCCGCGCAGGTGCGCGTCCGCCTCGGCCGCGAAGACCGACAGCGCGCTGGCGACGAATCGGACGGTGCCGTCCGGGTGCTTGCATGCGCCGCGGCCGGCGACCAGGCCGGACCAGCGGGTCAGGTCGGCAAGCACGGCCCGGTCCGGCCGCGGGCCGGCCAGCTCGCCGAGTGCCGCGGCGATCCTGGGCAGCCCGTTGAAGCACGGCCCGCACTGCCCGGCCGATTCGAGCGCCAGGTACCGGGCGACCCTGGCGGTCTCTGCCAGGCCGCACCGGCCGGCCGGAAGCGCAGCGAGCACGCCCGCCCCGGTGAATGCCCCGGCCGGGCGCAGGTCGGCATTGGCGAGCCGCAGCCGCGCCGCGTCCTGCCCGTTCAGCCATGCGCCGTGATAGCCGCCGCAGAGCACGGCCTGCACGTCGGGGCCGGTTCCGGTCAGCGCCCGCAGCGGCGTGCCGAGCGCGGCCTCGGTGACGTGCACGCCGCCGTCGGCGGCGTGCACGGTGCACAGCATCGTGCCTGGCTCGTCCGGGGTGCCGAGCGCGGCGAACCACCCCGCGCCGTACCGCGCGATGAGCGCGAGATGAGCGAGCGTCTCGGCGTTCTGCACCAGGGTCGGGCGGCCGCCGACACCGCGCCTGAAGACCGGGACCTGCTTGAAGCCGGGCAGCCCCGATCCACCGCTGAGCCGGTCGGCGAGGGCCGACTCCTCTCCGGCCAGGAACTCCTCGGGCGCCAGCACCAGGTCGGTGCCGATCAGGTCCGCCCCCGCGCTGGCCCGCTCGGCCAGCGCGCGGGCGAGGTGGTCGTGCAGGGTGCCGCGCCGGCCGGCGTACAGCACGGCGCTGGTCGCGCCGACCGCCTCGGCGGCGAGCTGAAGACCGTCGAGCACGAGGTGAGGCGAGCGCCAGAGCAGGAACTCGTCCTTACGGCTGGCCGGCTCGCCCTCGGCTGCGTTCGCCACGACGACCGGCCGGCCCTGTGCCCGCTGAACCGCGGCGAGCTTGCGGTGCACCGGGAACGCGGCGCCGCCCCGGCCGGTGAGCCCGGACGCGGCGATCTCGCCGATCAGGGCGCCCGGCCTGCCCCGGTAGGCCGGGCGCCCGTGCCGCGCGAGATGGTCGGCGAGGTCCGTCGGGCGGCCGCCGGCCGAGGTCAGCCTGGGCAGGCCGGCCGGCCCGGTCGGCCTGCCCAAGCCAGATCCGGCGCCCGAGCCCCTCGCCGGCGGCGTGATCGACCGGCCAGGGCAGGCGGGCTGCGCCGCCGCGAGCAGCGTGCCGCGCGCGGTCATCGGGAACCTGCCCTGGCGCCCGCGAGGTCATGAGTGCGCGGGGGGCGGGATGGTTGCTCGGCCGCCGAGAGCACGAGGGCGGGCCGTTGCGAAATCGAAGCAGTTGACCTTGACCGGGCGATGCGCCACCCCGCGGCCGTGGCGACGGCCAGCGCGCATCCCGCCGCGAACGCGAGGGGCAGCCCGCTGCGCATGTCGGTGGCCGCGCCGATGCCGTGCGCGAACGCCACCGGCCAGGTCACGTAGGCGAGCCAGTGCACGGCCCGCCAGGCGCGGCGGCCGAGCCTGACCCTGACCAGGCTGGTCGCGATCAGCGCGATCACCAGGTCGAGCCCGACCGCGCCGACGCCCAGCCAGAATGTCTCGTACGGCGAGGTGAACGGGATCACCGCCGCCGCGATCCCGATCGTGACGTAGGGGTCGGCGATCGCCGTGATGACGTGGACCGCGACGAACGCGACCGCGAGCAGCGACAGGCTGCGGTGCAGGCTGGTCACGCCGAACCTGGGCAGGCCAGGCAGCCGACCGCGGCGCTGGACCGTGATGCCGAGCACCATGACCGCCGTGAGCAGCCCGAGCGCGACGACGCCGGTGGCCCGGCTGGCGTACCAGAGTGCGGTGGTGGACGATATCGCGTGCATGTGCGTTCTCCGTTGGGGGCGAGTCCGAGGGGAAGGTGCCTGGCGGGATCAGGACCCGCCCGAGGTGACCTGACCAGAGCCCGAGCTTGACGACGGCGACGAGGCCCGGCCGAAGCCTGACGAGCTCGACGAGGACCCCGAACTCTTACCGGACGACTGGTGGCTGGCGGACTTCCGGCCGGACCCTGACGAGGCGGAACCGTTCCGCGCCGTACCGGAGTTCGCCGAGGTGGACGTGCCGCTACGGGCGGCGACGGCGTGCGTCGCGCCGGGAAGACCGGCCGCGACCGCCGCCGTGGCCACCACGCTGGCCGCCCCGATCG
>DATIZP010000152.1:0-66038 GCA_035517035.1 Streptosporangiaceae bacterium
CACATGAGCTATCAGACCGCGCTGCTCGTGCTGCTGCTGACCCCCGAGGCCTACCTGCCGCTGCGCGCCGTCGGCCTGCACTTCCACGCCAGCCAGGAGGGCGCAGCCGCGGCGGACCGGGCGCTGGAGATCCTGGCCACGCCGCTGCCGGCCGCCGCGCGCGCCGATGTCGCCGGCGGGTGCCTGCCGACGAGCGCGGACCTGACCACAACCGTGATCAGGTTCGACGACGTCTGGCTCAGGTACCAGGGCAGGGACGAGCCAGCGCTGCGCGGCGTCGACCTGACGATCAGGCCGGGCCAGAAGATCGCCATCACCGGCCGGAGCGGCGCGGGCAAGAGCTCGCTCATCGCGCTGCTGCTGAGGCTGGCCGAGCCGACCGGCGGCCGGATCGAGGCGGGCGCGGTGCCGCTGACCGAGATCCCTGCCGACGCCTGGCGTGACCAGATCGCCTGGGTACCGCAGTCGCCCTACCTGTTCGCCGGAACCGTCGCCGCCAACATCGCGCTCGGCAGGCCGGCGGCGACCGCCGGGGAGATCGAGCGGGCCGCGGCGCTGGCGGGCGCGGCGGAGTTCATCGCGGCCCTGCCTGACGGCTACCAGGCCAGTGTCGGCGAGCGCGGCCTGACCCTGTCGTCGGGTCAGCGGCAGCGGATCGCGCTGGCCCGCGCCTTCCTGCGCGACGCTCCGCTGCTGCTGCTCGACGAGCCGACCTCGCACCTCGACCCGCCGACCGCGCGCGAGCTCGCGGGAGTCATCGGCCGGCTGATGGACGGCCGCACCGTAGTAGCGGTCACCCACGACAAGCACATCGCCGCCCGCGCCGACCTGGTGCTCACGCTGGCCGACGGCCGGCTGGTGCAGCCCGGGCTGCCCGCCCTCCCCGCGATCCCAGCCACCCAGGCCCTCCCCACGATCCCAGCCACCCAGGCCCTCCCCGCGATCCCAGCCACCCAGGCCCTCCCCGCGGTCCCAGCAGCCCAAGCCACCCAGGCCCTCCCCGCGGTCCCAGCAGCCCAAGCCACCCAAGCCACGCGAGCCACTTCAGCTACTCTGACTGCCCCAGCCACTCCAGCCGCAGATCACGAGCCAGCGCCGACCGAGTTCGGCGCTGGCCGGGATCCCGCCGCGCTAATCGGGCATGCCCGCAGCCCTCTCGCCGGGAGGGCCGCCCGGTGAGCGCCGTCGCGCCGCCGTCCGCCCACCGGCCACATGCCCGCCGGTCACTCTCCCGCCGGCCACTCGCCCGCGCGCCACTCGCCCGCCCGCAACTCGCCCGCCCGCAACTTACCCGTGACCCGCTGCTGCGGCTGCTGGCGCTGGCCAGGCCGATGCGCTGGCAGCTTGCGCTGGCTGTCGCCGCCGGCGCCGCGGCCACCGGCGCCGCGGTCACGCTGCTCGCCGTGTCGGGGTTCCTGCTCGCCCGCGCCTCGCAGCACCCGAACATCGTCGCGATCTCGATCGCCGTGGTCGCGGTGCGCGCGCTCGGCATCACCCGCGGCTTCGCCAGGTACGCCGAGCGGCTGGCCTCGCACGACGTGGCGTTCCGCGTGCTCGCGGACGTCAGGGTCGCGATCTACTCCAGGCTGGAGCGACTCGCCCCGGCCGGCCTTGCCGCGTTCAGGTCCGGCGATCTGCTCGCCCGGCTTGTCAGCGACGTCGACGCGACACAGGACCTGTTCATACGCGGCATGGCGCCGCCGGCCGCCGCCGCGCTCGTCGGAGCTGGCGCCACCGCGGCCGGGCTGGCCCTGCTCGTTCCGGCTGGCCTGCTGCTCGGCGTGGGCCTGCTCCTGGCGGGCGTCGCGGCGCCGCTGATTACCGCGGCGGTGGCCCGTAGGTCGGCCGCGGCGGCCGCCCCGGCCAGGGGCGAGCTCGGCTCGTGCTTCACCGACATGCTGGCCGGAGCGGCCGAGCTGCACGTCTTCGGCGCGCAGGCGCAGGCGCTCGGCAAGGTGGCCGACGCGGACCGGACGCTGACCAGGCTGGCCCGCAGGTCGGCCACCGCCTCGGCGGTCGGCACCGGCCTCACCACCCTCGCGGCGGGCCTGACCGTCTGGGGCGTCCTCGTCGTCGGTGTCGCAGCGGTCGGCGCGGGAACGCTGGGCCGGGTGCCGCTTGCCGTGGTGACGCTCACAGCGCTGGCCGCGTTCGAGGCAGTGAACGGCCTGCCAGGCGCGGCGATCCAGATTGGCCAGGCACGCACCAGCGCGGCCAGGATCGCCGCGGTACTCGACGCGCCCGACCCGGTCACCGAGCCGACGGCTCCGCGCACCGCCCCAACCGGGCCGATCACGGTGCGGCTGACCGGGGTCAGCGCCAGGTACGCGCCAGGCGCGCCGCTGGCGCTCGACGGGGTGGACCTGGACCTGCTTCCCGGCCGACGGGTCGCGCTGGTCGGGCCGACCGGGGCAGGCAAGTCGACGGTCGCGTCCGTGCTGCTGCGCTTCACCGACCTGGCGTCGGGGACGGCAACGCTAAACGGCCTGCCGCTGGCGGACTTCGCCGCCGACGACGTGCGGGCACTGATCGGCGGCTGCCCGCAGGACCCGTACCTGTTCGACACTACGATCAGGGAGAACCTGAAGCTGGCCAGGCCGGGTGCCAGCGACGACGAGCTCGCCGATGCGACCGGGCGGGCGATGCTGATGGACTGGATCGCGTCACTGCCCGCAGGCATGGACACGCCGGTCGGCGCGCACGGCGTGGCCGTCTCCGGCGGCGAACGCCAGCGGATCGCGCTGGCCAGGGCCCTGCTGGCGGACCCGGCGCTGCTGATACTCGATGAGCCGACCGCGCACCTGCCCGCCGACCAGCGCCTGGCGCTGACCGCCGACCTGCTAGCCGCCACCGCCGGGCGCTCCACGCTGCTGATCACGCATGATCCGGCCGGGCTTGAGCAGGTGGACGAGATCGTCGTGCTCGACCACGGCACGGTGGCCGAGCGCGGCACGCACGCGCAGCTGCTCGCCGCCGGAGGCTGGTATGCGAGCATGTGCGGTGCCGAGCCAGGCGCCGCGCTGGTGACGGCCGCCAGGGGCGGGGAAGGAACACGAACATAGCCGCGACCGCGAGAGGATGACCAGATGACCTGCACGGTGCACGTCGCCTGGGACGATCGCCTGGCCGGCTACAACTTCGGTCCCGGCCACCCGCTCGCACCGATCAGGGTCGAGCTGACCATCGCGCTCGCCCGAGAGCTCGGCGTGCTGGACGCCGATGGCGTCACCGTGGTGGCTCCCGAGCCGGCCACCGATGCCGAGCTCGAGTACGTACACGACCCGAAGTACATCGCCGCGGTGAAGCAGGCCGGCGGCAACGACCCGATGTCGGTGGCCGGCCGGTTCGGCCTGGGCACCGAGGACGACCCGATCTTCCCGCAGATGCACGACGCCGCCGCGCTGGTGGCCGGGGCGACGCTCGCGGCCGCGCGGGCTGTCTGGACCGGGACCGCACAGCACGGGGCGAGCATCGCCGGCGGGCTGCACCACGCGATGCGCGACCACGCCAGCGGCTTTTGCATCTACAACGACCCGGCGATCGCGATCAGCTGGCTTCTCTCCCAGGGCGCCGAGCGGGTCGCCTACGTCGATATCGATGTGCACCACGGCGACGGCGTGCAGGCCGCGTTCTATCACGACCCCCGGGTGCTGACGATCAGTCTGCACGAGAGCCCGGCCACGCTGTTCCCCGGCACCGGCCGCCCGTCCGAGATCGGCGGCCGCGACGCCCAGGGCTCGGCCGTGAACGTCGCGCTGCCCGCGGGCACCAGGGACGCCGGGTGGCTGCGCGCGTTCCATGCCGTGGTGCCGCCGCTACTGCGGACGTTCCGGCCGCAGGTGCTGGTCAGCCAGCACGGCTGCGACACGCACTGGACCGACCCGCTGGCCAACCTGGAGCTGACCATCGACGCCCAGCGAGCCGCGCACGCCGCTCTGCACGAGCTGGCGCACGAGACCGCCGACGGCCGCTGGCTGCTGACCGGCGGCGGCGGATACGAGCTGGTCCAGGTGGTGCCGAGGACCTGGACCCATCTGCTGGCCGAGGCCACTGGCAGGCCGCTCGACCCCGATCTGCCCACCCCGCCTGCCTGGCGCGACTACGTCGCCAGGCGCACTCGCTCGGCCGCGCCCGAGTTCATGACCGAGCAGGCGCCGGCCAGGTACCCGAAGTTCGAGAACGGCTACGACCCCGACGAGCCGATCGACCAGTCCATCATGGCCACCCGCGAGGCCGTCTTCCCCCTCCACGGCCTCTTTCCGTAGCCCCGCAACCCCGCGGCCCCGGACGCCCGCCCCGCCACCGCCGAACCGCGGCCCCCGAACCGCGGCCCCCAACCGACATCGTGGCCCCTCGATGTCGCTATTCACAGCATCAACGAGGCACGATGTCGCCGCCGCCCCCCGGACCGCGGCGCCTGAACCGACATCGTGGCCCCTCGATGTCACTATTGACAGCATCAACGAGGCACGATGTCGCCGCGCCGACCCGTGCCGGCGCAGTGGGGGCTGCAGCGGAGGGTGCAGCGGGCCGGCCGAGACGACCGCACCGTCGCGCATGGGCCCGGAGCGCGCTCACGCGGAGGTCAGGCGGGCGATCAGGGGGGCGCCGAGGCTGGCCGCGGCGGCCGAGCTCAGGCCGATGCCCCAGCCCACCGGGCCGATCGGCGTGCAGCCGAAGAACTGGCTCACCACCGGCGTCTGGATCACGCCGGCCAGCGCCGCCGCCGAGCCGAGGCTGGCGGCGACCACGAGCGGGCTGCGCCAGCCCGTCACCAGCGTCTGCCCGAGCTGGGCACCCACGATGCCGACCAGCGCGGTCGTGCTGGCCCGCCCAGGGGTGATCCCGGTCATCCGCCCCGCCGTCCACGCGGCGAGCCCGGCGCCCGCGGTCAGGCCGCCCCTGATCATGATGTCGCGGTTGAGCGCCGAGCCGAGCGACGCGTCAGGCCCCTCGCGCAGCAAGACGTCGGGCGTGGCCGCGGTCGGCGCCTGCATGGCCAGTGCCAGCGACGGGAGCATGTCGGTAAAGACATTCACGAGCAGCAGCTGGCGGGCGTTGAGCGGGGACCCGCCGGGCAGCACAAGTCCCGTTCCCACGGTGAACGCTATCTCTCCCAGGTTCCCTCCGAGCAGCATGGCGATCGCGTCACGCACTGATGACCACATCGCCCGGCCCTCGGCGATCGCGTCGATGATTGTCTCGATCCGGTCGTCGGTCACGACCACGTCGGCGGCTTCCTTGGCGGCATTGGTTCCCCGCTGCCCGAGCGCAACGCCGACATCGGCCAGCCGGATTGCCGGGGCGTCGTTGGCTCCGTCGCCGGTCACCGCGACCACCCGGCCATTGCGGCGCAGCGCGGCCACGATCCGCACCTTGTGGTCGGGACTGACCCTGGCGAAGACCCCCACGTGGCTGACCAGGGCGTCAAGCTCGGCGTCGGTGAGCTGGTCGAGCTCGGGGCCGGTCGTCACCCGGCGGCCGTCGAGCAGGTCAAGATCGGCGGCGATCGCCTCGGCGGTGCTCGGGTGGTCACCGGTGAGCATCATCACGTCGACCTTGGCGGCCCGCAGTCCGCGCACCGCCGCGGCGGCCGAGTCGCGCACCGGATCGGCGAGCGCGAGCAGGCCGGCGAAGGTCAGCCTGGTGATCCGGTCCTCGCGCAGGTCGCGCCGGCTCGACGCGTCCCGCTCGGCGACCGCGAGCACCCGGTAGCCGCTCCTGGCCAGCCGGTCGGCCAGCCTTCCGATCGCTCGCCTGGACCGGACGTCGAGCTCGGTGACCCGGCCGTGCCGCCGCTGTCGCGCGCACAGCGGCAGCACGATCTCCGGCGCGCCCTTGACCGCGAGCCGATGCCCGGCAGAGGTGCGGCCGAGCACCGCGTGGTAACCGCGGGACGGCTCGAACGGCAGCTCGCCGACCTGCCGCCACCGCTCCGCGCCGAAGCCGACACCGACTCCGGCCGCCCGCGCGCCGTCGGCGACCGCGCGGTCGGTGGCGTGGGCGAGCGCCTCGCCGTTGCGGTGCTCGGGGGTCGCCCGCAGGCCGGCCGCGAGCACCAGCTTGCCGTCCCCGGTCAGGCCGGACAGGGGCTGCTCGGAGCCCGCCCAGACTCGGTTCAGCGTGATCTTGCCCTGGGTCAGGGTCCCCGTCTTGTCGAAGCACAGCACGTCGACCCGGCCCATCGCCTCGATGGTGCCGGGATTGCGCACCAGGGCATTGCGCCGCGACAATCGCCGGGCAGCCGCGTACTGGGCGGCGGTGGCGACGATCGGCAGGCCCTCGGGCACCGCGGCGACCGCGAGGCTGACACCGGTGCCGAGCGTGTGCCGCAGCGACCTGCCGCGCAGCAGCCCGCCACCGATCACGGCGGCGCCGGCTCCGAGCGTGAGGGGAACGGTCAGCCTGGTCAGCTCCCGCAGCCGCGCCTGCACGCCGCCGGGCCGCGGCTCGGCCTGCGCGGCCTGCTCGCTGCGCCCGAGCTCGGTGGCCTGGCGGACGGCGACCACCACGCCGCGGCCGGTGCCCGCGGCGACCGCCGTGCCCGCATAGATCATGCTGCGCCGGTCGGCCAGATTCGCCGCGCCGGTCGGGCAGGCGTCCTTGATCACGAGCTGTGACTCGCCGGTCAGGCTGGCCTCGTCGACCTCGAGGCCGCGCGCCTCGACCACGCGGCAGTCGGCAGGGACGGCATCGCCGGACTGGACCACGATCACGTCGCCTGGCACCAGCCGGTCGGCGGTGGTGTGCTCGTCGCCACTGGCCCTGCGCAACCGCACCCGGACCGCCGACTCGTCGATGAGCCGTCGGAGCGCCCGCCCGACGCTGACCCGCTGGACGCCGCTGACCAGCGCATTCGCTGCCATGAAGGTACCGATGAGCGCGGCGTCAGTGATCGAGCCCGCGGCTGCCGCGAGGACGGCACCGCTGGCGAGCACCGGCGTGAGCGGGTTGGCCAGTTCCTCAAGCGAGGCGCGCACCAGGCCAGGCTCGCCGACCCGGTCGTCCTTGGGCTGAGCCGCGAGCCGCCGGGCGGCCTCGGCCGCGTCCAGGCCACCTTCGGTGGTCGCCAGCCTGGCCATGACCGTGCCGGCGTCGAGCGCGTGCCAGTCGGTGTCGCCTGCCGGGGCCGGGACCGGGCGCCTGGCCAGCGTCATCGCCGACCACACGCCGCTGCTCAGGGAGGCGAGCGCAGCCCCGTTCACCGCGATCAGGGAGCGGGTCGCCGCGGCTGGCCTCGGACCGGTCAGCGCGAGCACGGCACCGGCACCCGAGCCGTAGGCGGCAAACATGGCGGCGCGCCTGCTCACCGACCTGGCGGACGGTATCGCCTGGAGCACCAGGCAGGCGTCGGCCAGGTCGGGCCCGCACAGCAGGTGGGCACCCCACGGCGGCCGCGGTCCGCCAGCGACGCCGATGCCGACGTCGGCGGCGGCCAGTGCCTCGTGCTGGCGCGCTGACACCAGCGCCACTACCGCGCCCTGCGCCTGCAGCGCGCGCACCGACGCCGCGCAACTCGTGCCGCCAGGCACGACCTGGTCGGCGCGGGCGCGCTGGCCGACTTCGTGCAGGCCGGCGATGACGACCCGGCCGGCCGATCTGGCCGTGGCGATCAGCGGCCTAGCCATCGGATGGAGTCCGGGCTCGGCCCCGACCAGCCCGACCAGCTCGCCGGACCGCCACAGCGCAAACACCCGGGCGCTGCGGGCCCGCAGGTCACGCGCCGCCCGGCGGAACGGCGCGGTCAGGGCACGGGGAACCGGACCGATCGCCCAGCCGTCGCGCTCGGCCAGCAGGACTGCGCCTGCCCTCGCGCTCGCCCGGGCGGGCGCGGGGACGGCGGAGCGGGCGGCGGCCGCCGTGCTGCGACCCGCTCCGGCCCGGCGGCCCTGGGCCGGGCTGGGTATCCGAACGGGCGGACCGGCAGGTGCGCGGCCGCGGCCGGCGGCCGAGGGGTGCACCGCCATCGCGGCCGCCCGGGCGGGCGCGGCGACGCGCGCGCGGTCGGCCGCCGTGACCGGCGCATCGGAGCTCAGCCGCGCTCGCGGCACCGCTCCCGGCTTGCTGTCCTTGCGATCCGGGGCGCGGCCATCGTCCGGGTCCTCCTCGGCCGGCGGATCCGGGTTCGCGGGCCGCGGGCCGCCGAGATCCAGGTTTGCGAGCAGGCCGTGGGCGGCCACCAGCGCGGCCTCGGTGTCCGCGTGGCGGTCGGGCGGCAGCCAGACAGAGCTGACCACCAGCCGCCCGATAGTGAGAACCTGCGCGTCGAGCACGATCGTGTCCACCCGGTCAAGCCGACGCAGCACCTCGGCGTCGATGGCAAGCACGCCGGACCTGGCCAGGTCCCGGCCAGTCCGGCTGGCGAATCCCTCGCGGCCGAGCTTGGCCGCCTTCGGCGTGGCCGTGGCCGTGGCCGCCACCATGAGCTGCGGGTCCCGGCTGGCGATCAGCGCGGCGGCCGCGCCGGCGATGGCACCGGCGGCCGCCTTGCTGCTGTAGCTCTCAACCGGCCCGGCTGGCAGCGGCACCGGCCGGCCAGGACCGTGCGGGACGGCGGGTTGCGGCTGGTCGGCTGGAGCGCCGAAGAGCAGGGGTTCCCGGCGCTGCCACAGCTCGCGGCGCGCTCTCAGCTCGTCAAGCAGCAGGCTTCGGTGGGCAATATCGACGACCAGCCCCAGCGGCCCCTGAGCCAGTCCCTGCGCGACGGCGCTGCCGACGGCCAGGCCGAGGTCGGTCGCGGCGCGGCCGAGCCTGCCCTCGATCGGACGGCGCAGCGCCGGGGTCGCGTCCACCAGCGAGACCAGCGACGCCACCTCGCCGATCAGCGGGTTGGCGCGGACGAACCGCCCGGCCAGCGCGAGACCGATCCCGCCGACGTCGGCGCCGATCGCGTACATCTGGCGCTGCAGCGGCTCGATGTCGCTGGGAAGCTCGGGCTGGTCGTGCGGGAAGCGCTCGTCCGCCAGTTCGTGATCGGCCTCGACCGCCTCGATTACCTCGACCAGGTCGTCCACGCCCACCTGGTCGGAGTCGAAGGCGACCACGACCCGGCCGGCGACCGCGTTGACCTCGGCCCAGTCGACGCCCTTGAGCCTGGCGAGCGCAACCTCCACCTGGCGGGCGACCGGCGCGTTCTCCGGCCGGTGCACGCCCTTGACCTCGATGTGCGCGCGGCCGTTGCCGACCCATCGGCGGCGCAGCCGCCGACCGGGCGATGCCGGGATCTTGCTCGCGATCGCGGAAAGCGCGGCGGCCGCCTGGGTGATCACGGCCGGGCCCCGCGGCAGATTCTGGCGCTCAGCTGGCTAGGCGGCGTGGTCGCCGGCCGACTGCCTGGCGTGCCGCTCGGCTACCCAGGTCCCGGCTCCGATCAGCGCGGCCACCGGCCAGTCCACCACGCCGAACGCGGCCACGGCGGCCAGCCCGCCCCACCACAGCACGTTGCCAGCGGTGCCGCCGGGAACGCGGAGCCTGGGCATGGACATCGACGGCATGGGCGGCTTCGGCTTCCCGTTATGCCGGACGTTGGCGTCGGCCTTGCGCCCGTTCTGGCTGCCCTGGCCCCGCCCCGATGAGCCCCTGCGAGCCGTTGAACTCGTCGGCATGAGATCGCCCCCCGACCTGATCAGACGACTGGTCCCCCGATCAGTCGTAACCACTGCTCTACCCCGGCCTGGCCGGCCTTACCCGGCCAGGTCACCCGCGCCGGCGCCGCTGCGTGGCCACCGAGGTGGGTATGCAGGCTGGCATGGCCGGACCAGCGCCGGACGGGGGGCCGACGGGGCCCGGGCCAGCGACGTCACCGCCGCGGCCCGGCCTCACCCTGCTCGCGCTGATCGCGGTGGCCGCCGTCGCCAACCTGAACCTGGCCGTGGCCAACGTCGCGCTGCCCGAGATCGGTTCGGCGTTCGACTCGTCCCAGACCACGCTTGACATGATCGCGGTCGGCTACTCGCTGGGGCTGGCCTGCTCGGTGCTGTGGCTCGGTGCCATCGGCGACCGGTACGGCCGCAAGCTGATGCTCGTAGCCGGCACCGCGCTAGCCATCCCGGCGAGCCTGCTCGCCGCCTACGCGCCGGACGACAAGGTGCTCGGCCTGGCGAGGATCATCGGCGGGCTGGCCGCTGGCATGGCCTACCCGACCACGCTGGCGTTGATCACTGCGCTGTGGTCGGGTCCGCGCCGCACCCGCGCGATCGCGCTGTGGTCGGGCATCGGCGGCGCGATGTCGGCGCTCGGCCCTCTGCTTGCCGGGCTGCTGCTCGAGCGGTTCTGGTGGGGATCGGTGTTCCTGATCTCGCTGCCGCTGGCCGTGGTGGCGCTCGCGCTCGCCCTCAAGGTCGTGCCCGCGCACGCGAACGAGACGACGGGCAAGGTCGACAACCTCGGCGGCGTCCTTTCCGTGCTGCTCGTGGGTGCCGTGATCCTGGCCATCAACTTCGCGCCGGTACCCGGCAAGGGCGCGGCCACCGGCGTGCTCGCCGCGATCGCGCTCGCCTGCCTGGCGGGTTTCGTGGTCCGGCAGCGCCGTGCGCCGAGCCCGCTCTACGACCTGCGGGTGGCCGGCCGGCGGGTCTTCTGGGTAGCCGCATGCGGCGGGATCATCGTCTTCGGCTCGCTGATGGGCGCGATATTTGTGGGCCAGCAGTTCTTGCAGAACGTGCTCGGGTACTCCACGCTGGCGGCAGGCGCGGCGATTCTGCCCGCCGCGGTGCTCATGGTCCTGGTCGCGCCGCGCTCGGCGAGGCTGGTGGTGTCGCACGGGTCCCGGTTCACGCTGCTCGTCGGCTACTTCTTCTGCCTGCTCGGGTTCCTCACCATGCTGCTGCTGTGGACCGAGCACGCCGCGGCGTGGACGGTCTTGCTCGGCTACGGCTTCGTCGGCATCGGGGTCGGCTTCGCCGGAACCCCAGCCTCGCACTCGCTGACCAGCTCGGTGCCGGTCACCAGGGCCGGGATGGCCTCGGGCACGGCTGACCTGCAGCGCGATCTCGGCGGCGCGGTCATGCAGTCAATCTTCGGCGCGCTGCTCACCGCGGGGTACGCCGCCGCGATCACCGACCGGATCGCCAAGGCACCCGCCGCCACGAAGAGCCTGATCACCACCGGCATCGAGAACGACCTCACCAAGTCGTTCGCGAGCGCGGCGCAGGTGGCCAGGCAGTACCCCAGGTACGCGAGGCCGATCACGAGCGCCGCGAAGGCGGCGTTCCTGCACGGCGACCACTGGGCGTTCGCCGCCGGGATCCTCGCCGTCCTGGCCGGCATGGTGATCGTGCGGCTGTGGTTCCCGGCCAAGCGCGCCGAGTTCGCGCTGATCGAGCGGTACGGCAAGCAGGACGCCGCCGCGGGCACCGGCACCCCAGACCGCGCCGCGGACCGCGCGGCGGACGCCGGCGACGCCGGGCGAGCGCGGTCGGGAACGGAGCGCTGAACGGGGCGCGGCGGACACGTGCCGCGTCGGCGCGCGGGACACCGAACGAGAGGGACCCTTCGCGTTTCTCGCGACTCAGAGATTGCGTGGTGTGCGAACTGGCTACTATCCGCAACCCCGCGTCCTGGCTGGGTCCCTCTCGTCACATTCATCACACCGCGGCTGGAGGCCGTGCGTCAGGGTCCAAGGGCCGCCCGCTCTGGGACCTAGGTCCGGGTGGCCGGGCCTGCGGCTTCGCGCCGCATCGCGTCCAGCATCGCCTTCGTCCGGCTGACCTGGTGCCCGGCCGCGAGCAGGCGGCCGAGGCCGGCCAGCCGCTGAGCATGCGCCAGCTGATCCTCGATCTCGGCCAGCCTGGCACGGTAGCGGGCCTCATCCAGCGCTCTCCGCACCGCCGACGGCAGCCGGGCCGGGCGGTCCTTGAGTATGTAGTCGGTGGCACCCTGTTTGATCAGGTCGACCGCCGCCTCGTCGCCGAGCACACCAGACCAGACGATGAACGGAACCTCCGGGCAGTGCTGCCGTGCGAGCGCGAGCACGTCGGCGCCGGTGAAACCCTGCAGGTGATAGTCGGACACGATCACGTCGGGCCGGAATGCAGCCACCTGCTCGGTGAAGGCTCCGAGGCTGTCCACGACAACCGCGGTGAACCCCAGGCCCGCCCGGGACAGCAGCCGCTCGGCAAGCTCGGCGTCCCACGCCTGGTCTTCCACGATCAGGATGCGGGCCTGCGCCCTGCCCGCGGTGCCCTGTGATGCCGATCCCCGCTGGGCGGGTGTCTGCTGGGCCGGTGTCTGCTGGGCCGGTGCGTACTCGGCCTTCCCGTGCTCGCTCATCGCCCCACCGCCCCCCGATCGATAGGACCTCCTTCTCCGGGAGCGACCTCGTTCAGCGTCAACCAGAAGGTGCCGAGCGCACCTACGGTCTCGACGAAATCCGCGAATTTGACCGGCTTGCGCACGTAAGCATTCGCACCGTAATTATATCCCGCAAGAATATCCTCTTCCTCGGTGGAGCTCGTCAGGATGACCGTGGGAATCAGCCTGGTGCTCTCCTGCGCCCTGATCCGCTGCAGCACCTCAAAACCGCTTACCTTGGGCAGATTGAGATCAAGCAGAATCAGGCCTGGCCGCCGCTGGCCGGATTCCATCCGGCCAGAAAGAATTTCCAGTGCCTCAGCCCCGTCGCTGGCGAGCAGCACCTCGTTCCCGATGCTCGCCCGCTTGAGTGCTCGCATCGTCAAGGCAACATCGTCGGCGTTGTCCTCGACCAGCAAGATTGTCGTATCAGCCGACTTATCCGGGCTCATCGGAGCCGCACCCCCCGTCACCCAAGCCGCCAGTCGCGAGGAGTCCGCCAACGGCCTGACGTCGGCGCGTGTCGCCATGCCGCCGCGCGGATTCCTGTATGCCGGTATCTGCTCGCCCCGCCGTCCCAGCAAACCGCGGCTCATATTGAGTTCGCAGGAAATACCTGACAGAGGGAGCCGTACCTTGCCCGGCCACGGGCGAGTTTTTGCGAATTGATGACCCAGATAGCCGATGTTCCTGACTAGTCAGGTTACTGACCCGACCTGTTTCCGTAGGATACAAGCCGACGCCCCGGTGGAAGAATATCAGTTATTGACCATGCCATGGTCCTGGTAATTCGACCCGGCCGGCGGCACTACGATTCGCGGCCCGATGGCTGGATTCGAGCGAGGGGGCGATCGAATGGGTGGTACGGCACATGCGGGCACGCCGACCAGCCCTCCCGCCGACGACCAGGCCACATATTCGATCGTAGAGGCGATCAGCGACGCCGCGGCCAGAATCTCGGCGGCCGGCGTGATCGTCCAAGCGAACACCGCACTCGGCAGGCTGGCGGGCAGGTCACCCGCCGAACTCGCGGAGACTCCACTGAGCGATCTGGTCTGCGAGGCGGATCGGGACGCGGTCGGCCGGCTTGTTGCCGCGACGGCAGACGGCGTCTCGCGCGGCGAGGCGACCCTGACCGCCATCGGCCAGCCTCCCCTTCCGGTCGGACTCACGGTCAGCGCGGTACCGTGGGCGGACTCGGAGCGCCTCGTTGTGGTGACCGACCTGACAGCTGAACCGTCGGCGCAGGACAAGAACAGCGCCATCCGGGCCTACTCGCGGAGCCTGCTCGATGCGGCGGTGCACCCGGTGGCGACGATAGATCCCCGCGGGCTGATCGCCGATGTCAGCACCGCGGCAGAGCGGTCCATGGGACTCAGCCGCGCGGATGTGGTCGGGACCGAGCTAGCCGCCTACTTCGCCGATGCGGGCCGCGCGAGAGACGCGTTCGCGCGTACCTTCGACGAGGATCTTGTCCGCAATGTCGCACTGGACCTGCGGCATGCCGACGGGCACCTGACCCCGGTCCTGCTCACGGCGTCGGTATTCCGCGGGCAGGCCGGAGAGGTGCTCGGGGCGTTCTGCGCGCTCCGCGACGTCACGCTGGTCAGGGAGTCTGCCGCGGTGGTGCGCGGCTCGGAGGAGCGCCTACGGGTGATCTTCGAGAACGCGCCGATCGGTATCGACGAGCTCACGCCGGGCGGCAAGATCGTCCGGGTGAACCAGCACTTCTGTGACATCGTGGGCCGCCGGGCCGAGGAACTGGCCGACCGGCAAATCGATGACATCATCCATCCCGACGACCGTGCCGCCGACCGTGCCAGCACCGACAGGCTAGTGGCTGGACAGATGCCGTCCTACACGGCGGAGAAGCGGTTCGTCGGCAAGGACGGCGCCGACATCTGGGCCGAGGTCAGCCGCACCCTGGTCACCGACGATCACGGCGACCCGATGCTGATCGTCGGGGCAGTGCGCGACATTAGCGCGCAGCGGCAGGCCGAGGCGCAGGTGCGGGCGCTCAACGCCGACCTTGAGATGCGGGTGGAAGGGCGGACGGCAGAACTTGAGCGCGTGAACAAGAACCTGGAAGCGTTCACCTACTCCGTCTCGCACGATTTGCGAGCCCCGCTGCGGGCCATGAGCGGGTTCAGCGAGGCGCTGCTTGAGGACTACAGGGACAGCCTTGACGAGACCGCGCTCGGCTACGCCGAGCGGATTCAGGCCGCAGCCGAGCGGATGGCACACCTGATCGATGACCTGCTTGCGCTGTCGCGCGTCAGCCGGGCGGACATCTCCCACAGCCGGATCGACCTGTCCGCCGAGGCAGCGACGATCGCCGACGACCTGCGTCGGCGCGAACCCGAGCGCCGGGCGCGCTTCGAACTTCAGCCAGGCGTCGAGGTGAGCGCCGACCGCCCGCTGATCCGTGCCGTGATGCAGAACCTGATGGAGAACGCGTGGAAGTTCGCCTCCAAGCGCACCGAGACCGAGATCGAGTTCGGCACCGCGATTGCCGAGGCCGGCCTGGTCTGCTGCTTCCTGCGGGACAACGGCGCCGGCTTCGACGAAGCGTACGCGAGCAAGCTGTTCCAGCCGTTCCAGCGGCTGCACTCCGAGGCCGAGTACCCGGGCACCGGCATAGGCCTGGCCAGCGTGCAGCGGATCATCGAGCGGCACGGCGGGCGGGTCTGGGCGGAGGGCGTCGTCGACCTGGGCGCGACCTTCTACTTCACGCTTCCGGCGGTCGCGCCGCCGATCGGCTAGCGCCTGTCCCGTAGATTTCCGTCGGCACCGACGGCTCCACCACGCGGCACCACCGGCCACGGACAACCCGGAGCAGCGCCGCTGGCCTTCGCGCCACGCCGCCGCGGCCTCGCCGGGGCGGCCGCGGCCGCCTGCCGAGCACGGCCGCCCAGATCCCCGCATACCAGCCGAAACCACACGTGATCATTGAGGTGTCACTGGAATGGATGCCACATCCACTGCGTATTCTGGGACATCCGCCACATCCATCAAGATCATCTCCGGGCGATACAGGGCGCCGCCCTCGGCGGCGGCCTTGGGGCGGCCGGCGCCAAGCCACCAGGCGAGCCATCAGGATCTGGCTCCGGCGACCCGGTCCCACGATCTACGGGACAGGCTTAGTGCGACGACGCGGCGAACAGCAGCAGGATCAGCAGCTGGACCACCAGGAGCGCGGCCCCGACGGCCACCCACTTGCCGACCACGGCCGCGCTGGCCGCCGCCTCCTTGCTGGCCTCCTCTGCGGTTCCGGCCGATGTCCAGGCCTCCTGGGCAGCCCTGACCGCCTTCTCTGCCGCCTCTCCCGCCCCGGCCTGAAGCCTGGTCTGCTCTGCGAGGGCCGCCGCGATGTCGGCCTCGAGCTTGGCCGCGGCCGCCTCGATCCGGTCTAGGGTGGCGATGCTGGTCGCCGCCGCCCGCACCGCGATGTCCTCCGCGCTGAGGCGGCCAGCCGACGGCGGCGGCCCGAGACCGCCCTCGGCGCTCTCTACCGGGGTGGCGGGCTCGGGCACCGCGGCGGCCAGGGTCGTGACTCCGGTACCGCCCTGGTCCGCCTGCCCGGCGACGCCGGACGGCGGGCCGACCGGCGGTGCCTCCGCCGGCGAGCCGGCGGGCGGTGCCTCGGCGGCCTGCGCGGGCTGCCCGGCCTCCGCGGCCGCCGACGCGTCGCGCAGGAATGCGACCACGGCCTCACGCGCGGCGGCGCCGAGATCCGGCGAGGCCGACTGGGCCCGCACCGACGCTCGGGCCCAGCGCCGCCTGCCGCGGCGCTGCCCGCCGAGCGGCGACTCGTCGCGCTGCCCGTTCCGGCCCGGCTGATCACCCACCGACGCAGACCTTTCTCACGCGACCGGAAACATGTCGATCCTGATCTACCCAGGCTGCGATGCTGCTGCTACTAAGAGTAGTCAATCAATTACTCCACGACGGGGGGCGCGGATCGCAGGTGCGGGCATGCGGATCGCAGGCGCGGGCGGCGAATCGGCGGTTCAGCTGGCCGGACCGCCGACGCCGCGAGCGGGCCGCCGCTGAAGTGTCTGACATCTCGTATCCTTCGGGAGCCGCCTTTCTTGCGGCTCATCGTCCGCCCGCGTCACTTACGCAGCGGGCATGACGGGCCCGCCTTGCCGCCGCGACTGGTCCGCGCGGACCTTTTTGTGAAGGATCGGAGCGTGCAGCCCGCTTTGTGAAGGATCGCCGCGTGATAGCGCCGGATCCTTCAAAGACGGGGTCGAGCACAAGGGGGTGGTCGAAGTCCTGGGGTTAGGCTGCGGGACGATTCCGACCCGCGGTGCGTGCGGCAGACTAGTGCCATGCCCGATGACGTGCAGACCCCCCGCCCTCCGTCCGATCCCGACCCTGCCGAGCCGCGGGCGATTCGCGAGATCGCCGACCGGTACGTGCTCGCGCTCGCCGACCTCGACCCTATCCTCGCGACCTCGCTCGGCTTGCGCCCCGGCGAGGACAGACTCCCCAACCTCTCCCCGGCCGGCGAGGAAGCGCGGGACGCGCTCGCCCGGGCGACGATCGCCGAACTCGACTCGGCGCTGAGCGCCGCGGCTCAGGCGGGCCGGGAGCCTGCCGGCGACGAGCGCCGCTGCGCCCGGCTGCTCCGCGAGCGGCTGGAGGCCGGCCTGGCGATGAGCGCGCAGGGCGAGCACCTGCGCGCGGTGTCGAACATCCTCGGGCCGACCCACCGGGTGCGCAACAGCCTGCTCGACATGCCCGCGGCCACCGACGACGACTGGGCGGCCATCGGCCGCCGGATGGCCAGGGTGCCCGTCGCGCTCGCGCAGTACCGCGAGTCGCTTGAGGAGGGCGTCAGGCGCGGTGTGACGGCCGGGCCGAGAGTGACCTCCGCGGTCGCCGAGCAGCTCGGCGAGTGGGCCGCGGCGGCTGGCGGCCGCGGCTGGTTCGCCGAGTTCGCCGATGCCGCCGACGTGCCAGCGCCGCTGCGAGCCGACCTGGACCGCGCGGGGACCGCGGCGGGCCAGGCGGTCTGCGAACTGGGACACTGGCTGGGGACCAAGTACCTCGCCAGCACCGCTGACAGGCCAGACGGCGTGGGCGCCGACCGGTACCGCACCTGCGCCCGGCGGTGGACCGGCGCGAACCTGGACCTGGCCGACGCATACGCCTGGGGCTGGTCGCAATTCCTAGCGTTGCAGGCCGAGATGGCCAGCGAGGCCGGCCAGGTACTGCCCGGCGCGACCGCGGCGCAGGCCATGGCGCACCTGGACGAGGCCGGCCCGGCGATCGACGGCGTCGAGGAGATCAGGCGCTGGCTGCAGGACATGATGGACGCCGCGATCAGCGACCTGGACGGCACTCACTTCGACCTGGCCGAGCCGCTGCGGACCGTGGAGGCCAGGATCGCGCCGCCCGGCAGCGCCGCCGCTCCCTACTACACCGGGCCGTCGCAAGACTTCTCCCGCCCCGGCAGGACCTGGCTGCCGACGCTGGGCAAGACCAGGTTCCCGCTGTGGGGACTGGTCAGCACCTGGTACCACGAGGGCGTGCCCGGCCACCACCTGCAGCTCGCCCAGTGGCGGTACCTGTCTGACGCGCTGTCGATGTACCAGACATCGGTCGGCGGGGTGAGCGCGTGCAGCGAGGGCTGGGCGCTCTACGCCGAGCGGCTGATGGACGAGCTCGGCTACCTGTCCCTGCCGGGAGCCAGGCTCGGTTACCTGGACGCGCAGAACATGCGGGCGATCCGGGTGGTGATCGACATCGGCATGCACGCTGGCCTGCGCGTCCCTGACGACTCGCCGCTCGGGGCCGGCCAGACCTGGACGCCCGACCTGGCCCTTGAGTTCTTCTGCGCCTCTTGCGGGCGGCCGAGAGAGTTCCTGGCCAGCGAGGTCATCAGGTACCTGGGCAACCCCGGCCAGGCGATCAGCTACAAGCTCGGCGAGCGGGCCTGGCTGGACGGCCGGGCCGCGGCGAGGGCCGCGCACGCCGCCAGGGGCAGCGACTTCGACCTGAAGTCCTGGCACATGGCCGCGCTGTCGCTGGGCGCCCTCGGCCTTGACGACCTCGCCGGCGAGCTTGCGGCGCTGTGAATGTCAGCCAGCCGGCTTGCCGGCCCGCACCGCCGCCTGGCCCGGCCCGGCCCGCCCCGGCTCGGCAAGGTGGCCGGGCCGCAGGTGCGCCGAGGCCACATAGGCGACCACGACGGCCACGATGACCAGGGGCATCACGTCCAGGCCGTCCGCGCCGAGCAGCAGAGTGGCCAGCAGCACCGAGGTCAGCGGCAGCGTCAGCATGATCACGCACGTCGCGCCGATCCCCATCGCCGCGCCGGTGACCGGGGTCAGCCCCGGCAGGTGCGAGAACGCCAGCCCGGTAGCCGCGCCGACGAACATCGCAGGGAAGACCGGCCCGCCGCGGAAGCTGCTGAGCGAGATCCCGTAGGCCAGGCCCTTGCATACGATCAGCAGCACCAGCGCCCATGCGGTGTAGCCGGCCGAGTGCCTGAGCAGCGGGCCGAGCGCGGACTGGCCGGAGAACAGCACCTGCGAGGCCGGCTTGCCCGATCCGCCGTGGTAGGCCATCGCGAGAGCGCCCACCGCTAGCCCGGCGGCCTGCAGCGCGAACAGGACCCGCGGGGCTGACACACCGCGCAGCGCCAGGCCGAGCCAGCGGATCCCGGTCCCGATCAGGGCCGCGGCCAGGCCGATCGCGATGGCCCAGCCGAACTCGCTGAGCGTCGGGGATCCGACCCTGGGCAGGTGGCCGATGGCGAGTGAGAAGGTGCCGAGCCCGGTCCAGGCATTCAGGCCGAGGAAGATCAGCGAGCCGATGCCGGCCGCGAGCAGCCCGGGAATCAGCACAAGCCCCATCATCGGCCCGCCCAGGCCGGAGGCCTCCATCAGCAGGAACGCTCCCGTAAGCGGGGATCCGAGCAAGGTGGCGACGGCGGCGAAGCTGCCGGTCGAGGCAATGACGGCACGGGCCTGCTCAGGTACCGGCCGCCTGGCCAGCCTCGTGGCGAGCACCGCGAGGCCCCCGCCGAGCAGGATCAGCGGCATCTCAGGGCCTAGCACCACACCGAAAGACAGCGTGGCCAGCGCGGCGAGTATGACCCCGGGCAGCTGCGCCGGACTCGGGGCGGGGTGCAGCCCGAACCCGTAGGCGGGAGACGGCCCGCCCTCGCCCGGCAGGTACCTGATCGCCAGCGCCACCGCAATGCCGCCGGCCACCAGCATGGGCAGCGGCCACCACGCTGGGGCCGAGCCGAAGCCCAGCGCATGCGGCAGGTGAACGAACACCTCACGCTGCAGGTAGCTGACCAGGGCCAGGAAGCCATACGCAGCCGCAGAGACCGGGACGCCGATCAGCACAGCGAACGCCAGCAGCACCAGGTAGCTGCGTGAGCGCAGCAAGGCCTGCGGGTCAGCGGCTGGCGTGCTCACCAGGCCGAGTATCCGGCCCGTGGGTCGGCAGCCGGATCACCCGGCACGGATGACCTCCAGCCGCCGCCGTCAGGCCGCAGGCCCGGATTCGGTTCGCGTGCCGAGCGCCGGGCGGCCAGACTTAGGCCATGAACCAAGCGCACGAGCCGGCCGAGGCGGACCCGTACCTGTGGCTTGAGGACGTGACCGGAGACCGGGCGCTTGAGTGGGTCAGGGAGCGCAGCGCCGAGACCCTGGCGGGCCTGTCCGGAGCGGCAGGCTTCGGCCAGCTGCGAGCGGGAATCCGCGAGGTGCTCGACTCCGATGACCGGATACCGTTCGTGCGCCGACGTGGTCCCTACCTGTACAACTTCTGGCAGGACGCGGAGCATCCGCGCGGCCTGTGGCGGCGCACCACGCTGGAGGAGTTCCGCACCGACCATCCCGACTGGGATGTCCTGCTCGACATCGATGCGTTGGCCGAGCAGGACGGCGAGAGCTGGGTATGGAAGGGCGCCACGGTGCTCAGGGCGGGCGGCTACCGGCTGGCCCTGGTCGAGTTGTCTCGCGGCGGCGCCGACGCGACCGTGATACGCGAGTTCGACATCGAGCAGCGCCGATTCGCCGGCAGCGGCTTCATGCTGCCTGAGGCCAAGACCGACGTGGGCTGGATCGACGAGAGCCAGATCTACGTCGGCACCGATTTCGGGCCAGGGTCGCTGACCTCGTCGGGCTACCCCCGGCTGGTGCGGCAGTGGCAGCGCGGCACCGACCTGTCGGCCGCGGCGACCGTCTACGAGGGCAAGCACGACGACGTCTCGGTGCACGCGTTTCACGACCCGACCGAGGGTTTCAAGCGCGATTTCGTGATCCGCGCGATCGATTTCTACCGCAGCGAGTGGTACCTGCGCGACGGCGCCGACCTGGTCAGGCTGGATGTCCCCGAGGACGCCGACACCGACCCGCACCGCGAGTGGCTGCTGATCAGGCCGCGATCGCCATGGACCGTGAGCGGCGTAACCTATCCGCCCGGCGCGCTGCTCGCGGCCAGGTTCGAGGACTACCTGGCCGGGCGGCGGGACCTCACGGTGCTCTTCGAGCCCGACGCGCACACCTCGCTCGGCTATTACGCCTGGACCCGCCACCACCTGATCCTGGCCATGCTGAAGGACGTGCGCAGCGAGCTTGCGGTGCTCACCCCCGCCGACGGCCCGTGGCAGCGCGAGTCGCTGCCCGGCCTGCCGGACTTCGCCGAGACCGACGTCGCGGCGACCGACCCGCTGGACAGCGACGAGTACATGCTGCTCTCCAGCGGCTTCACCACGCCGGGCACGCTGCGCTACGGGCACATCGGCGGCGCGGCGCAGGACATCAAGCGGGCGCCGGCCTTCTTCGATGCCGACGGGCTGGCAGTGCGGCAGTTCTTCGCCACCTCGGCGGACGGGACCTCGGTGCCCTACTTCGTCGTCGGGCCCGGCGAGGCGGCCGGCCCGCTGCCGACCCTGCTGACCGGGTACGGAGGCTTCGAGGTATCGCTCACCCCGTCCTACAGCGGCATCATCGGCCGCGGCTGGCTGGCCAGGGCCGGCGTCGCAAGCCCTGGTGGCGCGAACTACGTCGTGGCCAACTTGCGCGGCGGCGGCGAGTACGGGCCGCAGTGGCACATGTCGGCCGTCAAGGAGAACCGGCACCTGGTCTACGAGGACTTCGCCGCCGTGGCGGAGGACCTGGTGGCCAGGGGCATCACCACGTCGGGCACGCTGGGCATCGAGGGCGGCAGCAACGGCGGGCTGCTGATGGGCGTGATGCTGACCCGCTACCCCGAGCTGTTCGGCGCCATCGTCTGCCAGGTGCCGCTGCTCGACATGATGCGCTTTCACGAGCTGCTGGCCGGAGCTTCCTGGATGGCGGAGTACGGCGACCCGCGGGAGCCCAGCGAGCGCAGCTACCTGCTGCCGTTCTCGCCGTACCAGAACGTGGCGGCAGGCCGGCCGTACCCGCCGGTGCTGCTGATCACCTCGACCAGGGACGACCGGGTGCATCCCGGGCATGCGCGCAAGATGGCAGCCCGGCTGCGCGAGTACGGCTACGACGTCAGCTACTACGAGAACACCGAAGGCGGCCACGGTGCCGCGGCCGACAATGAGCAGCGCGCGCTGCACTGGGCGCTGGTTCTCGAGTTCCTGTGGCGCCGACTGACCGAAACCGGGCACAGTTCCTAACATGCCTGGGGACGGCGCGGGCTCGGCAGGAGGCACCCACCCGGTGCGGTGGGCAGGCCAGCACGCGATCGTGACCCTGCCCGCCCACGTCGGCGCGGCCAACGCCGACCAGGTCAGCGCCGACCTGATCGCCGCGATCGGGGCAGGCGCCGCAGGGCTGATCGCGGACCTGACCGCGACCACGGCGTACGATCACGCCGGCATCGATGCGATCTCGCGCGCCTACCAGCAGGCCCTGGTGCGCGGGACGCCACTGCGGCTGGTGATCGTGTCGCCGACCGTCAGGCGGGCGATCGCGGCGAGCGGCCTCGACCGCCTGATCCCGGTGTACCCGTCGGTCGATGCAGCGCTGCGCGCTGCCTCCGTCGCCGAGCCACCGCCCGCGGCCCGGCGGCCGGCCGCGCCAGGTGGCGACGGCGACCGCCCCGCCTCCGCGGGGAGGAGCTCGCCGCGGCGAGGCCACTCGCCCGGGGCGCCCTCGTCGGCCAGCTCAGCGATCACCCCGACGGTGCTCAGGCAGCTCGTGGACGCACTGGGCGACGGCATCGCGCTGACCGACGCCGATGGCACCCTCGTCCTGGTCAACCGGCGGCTCGAGGAGATGTTCGGCTACCAGCAGACCGAGCTGGCCGGCCGAGGGGTTGAAGACCTCGTCCCTGCCGACCTGCGCACCACGCACCGCGGCTACCGCGCCGGGTACGCGCGGGCCATGACCGCGAGGCCGATGGGGGCAGCTGGCTCCAGGCTGATCGGCCTGCGCAAGGACGGCGGCACGTTCCCGGTCGAGATCAGCCTGAGCCCGGTGCCCACGGCGACCGGCCCGCTGACCCTGGTCGTGGTCCGCGACGTCGCCGCGGCGCGCTGGCAGCACGATCTCGGCGAGCTGGCCAGGGCCGCGGCGGCAGCCGAGCGGTCGCACCGGAGCCAGGAGCTGCTCGACCGCGTCGTGCACCGGCTCTTCAACGTCGGCCTCAGCCTGCAGAACGCCGTTGACCTGCCCGCCGAGGCGGCCAGGCTGCGGATCGAGGAGGCCGTCAGCCACCTGGACGACGCGATCCGCGAGATCCGCGATCACGTCTTCGCCGCGCGATCAGAGCACCGCTAGGTCGTCTCTGGCTCACGCGGCAGGCCGCGACCGCTCGCCCGCGGGCCGGCCGGCCCGGGCGGGCTGAGGATGGCATCGGCCAGTCGCCTGACGAAGCTCCGCACGGTTGCCGAGGCGACTTTCTGCAGAAGAACCCGGTCGATTCCGGCGCCGAGCGTTCCAAGCGGCGGCCGGTAGGCGCCGGCGATCGTCAGCCTGACCGCGTGGTCGCCGGTCGGCGTCAGCCAGATGTCGGCGTCAAGGACCGGGATCAGGGCACCATCTGGGCCGATGGCCTGCCAGCGCATGGCGAGCCCGGCCCGGTCCGGCTGCTCCTGAAGCTCGGCGAAGTGGACCTCCACCAGCCTCGACATGACCGGCACCGCTCCCAGCGGACCTGCGGCGACCATGTTGACGATCTCCTGGCCGTAGGCGTCGTCGGAGGCATCGCGCAGCAGGCCATTGTGGACCAGGTCAGCCAGCCTGACGCGAGCGGCCGGGTAGGTGAGGCCGAGCAGGACCTCGTCGCCGACGAACATCCCCCAAGTAGACTCGGCCGCGCTCGGCAGGGCACCGGCCGAAAGTCCCTTTCTCCGAGCGCGGAGGTCCCCGGCGGGGCTGGCGCCTGTCCCGTAGATCTCCGCGGGCAACGACGGCTCTTCCGCGCGGCATCACCGGCCACGGACACCCGGAGCAGCGCGGCTAGTCGTCGCGCCGCGTGGCCGCCTGGCCGAGCACGCCGGCTCGGATATCCCCGCATACCAGCCGAAACCGCACGTGATCATCTTGGTGTCAGTGGAATGAATGCCACATCCACTGCGTATTCTGGGACATCCGCCACATCCATCAAGATCATCTCCCGGCGGCACGGGGCGCGGCGGTCGGCGGCGACCTCGGGGACGGGCTGCGCCAGGCCAACAAGCCGAGCCATCAGGATCTGGAGCCGCGACCCGGTCCTAACATCTGCGGGACAGGCCCTAGCCGCGCTGCCTGGCCAGCTCGTCGTGGTGCAGCCTGCGGTCAACCACGTCCCTGGCCACGTCGGTCAGCCGTCTCCTATGATCATGGGCATAGGCGGTGAGCAGGCCAAATGCGTCATCCACCGTGGTGGACAAGTGCTCGGCGAGCATGCCCTTGGCCTGCTCAATCACAATCCGGCCGCGCAGGGCCGCCTGCAGCTGCTCGTTCAGCTCGCTGCGCTCGCGCATGGCCCACTCGTAGACGACCGCGATCGTGGCCAGCTGGGCCAGGGCCTGCGCGGCTTCAAGCTCGGCCTGGCTGAACTGCTGGTCACTGAGTCGGTACAGGTTCAGCGCCCCGATCGTGTCGGCGCGCGCCCGCAGCGGCACCGCGCACATGGCGCGAAAGCCAGCCCGGGAGGCCTGGGTGGCGAAAACCGGCCACCGGCCCAGGCTGTCGGTCGCGCTCGCCTGCACGATCTGGCCCGAGCCGAACGCGTCCAGGCAGGGGCCCTGTGCGCTCTGGATCTCGAACAGCTCAAGCAACTGCATCCGCTCCTGCGACGACGCGATCAGCCGCAGCCCGCCGCGTGCGTCGGCGAGCATCACGCTGGCCGCCTCGGCGTCCAGGATCTCGACCGAGTCAACGGACAGGATGTGCATGAACTCGACGACGTCGAACTCATCGGCGAGGGTCGTCGTCAGCCGCACGAAGGCGCGAGAGAGCAGCCGCTCGCGCCGCCGGACGCTATCGTGCCGGTCACTGTCCCCGGAGCCCTCATGCTCCTCGAATGGGGCGCCGCCGACCTCACTCACCGAGTCTCACCCGCCGTTCAATGACATCTTGCGCAATGGAGTAGATGGATCGCCCGCTCTCGAATGCGGCCCCCCGCAGTCTGGCCAGAGCATCGGAGGGTGCCTCGCCCAGCTGAGCGGCGATCATCCCGGCCGCCTGGTGGACGACGAGGCGGTCCATGCCCACCGCGTCGAGCAATGCAGTCAAGTCGTTGTCACCGGGCGGCTCCTCGAGGTACAGCAGCGCGTCACGGGCGATGTCCGCCGCGACCAGGGCATCGGCCAGGAGCTCCTTGCTGAGCATTCCCGGCTCGTCTCGGCAGAGATTGAGCACGCCGACGCTGTTCACCCCGATCCCGAGCGGGAAGCAGAACTCCGCCCGCACGCCGAGCGACGTCGCCACTTGGGTGAACACCGGCCAGCGGATGCTGCCCTGGGCGACGAGGTCAGGAAGCAGCACGGGGAAGCCGGTCCCGTGGGCATCCAGGCACGGGCCTTCGCCCAGCTCGAACTGCAGGTCGGTGATCGCGCGGGCGTGACACCCGGCACCTGCCAGCGTGGCCACCGGCTCGGACCCAGCGATAAGCACCATGGTGCAGTCCGACGCCGCCGCCTCGTCGACCACGAACCGGCACACTCGCTGCATCAGCACGTCGACGGGGAGCTGCCCGGCCTTATCGGCCACCGCCTCGACGATGCGGGCCCGCCGCTCCTGCTCAAGCACGGCAGCCAGCACCTCCGCCACTAACTCAGACCACGCAGAACGGCCCTGCACTAATGGGGGATCTACGCGGCGGATGCTGGATTCTAGCGTGAACAGTATCAAGATGCGCCTTTACCGCCAATGGCGCGAGTCGGCGCTGCCCATCAGCCCGAAAGCACCCGCTATCAGCTAGAGGAAGATGAAAGTATATACAGCCCGGGAATGGCCACCGAAGGGCCCCGAAGCCTGACTGACTCAGCCTCGCTCGGCCGCCGCCCCGCGCGCGGCCATCAGCCCGGCGATCGCGTGCGCATCGGGCTCGGGCTCCGCGCGCAGCGCCGCGATCACGTTCGCCCGGTCCTGCGGCGTGCGATTCTGGGACAGCTTGTCCTTGGCCTCGATGCTGGTCACGAGCATCTCGACGCCCACGATGGCGCGAAGCTGCCCCTCGATGAACTTCTCGGGGGCGCCACCGACCCACCACCGTCCCTGCCTGCCCGCCTCATAGCGCTCGGTCAGCCTGGTCACTACATCGCGGAGCCAGTCGTCGTCGCGATGGAACGTCACCGGCCCGGTGAAGTGCACGGTCGTGTAGTTCCAGGTGGGCACCGTGCGGCCGTGCTCGCGAGTGCTCTGGTACCACGACGGGGAGATATAGGCCTGCGGCCCGCGCACGATCGCCAGCGCGGGCACGTCGGGTGCCGCGGTGCTCCACTGCGGGTTGCTGCGCGCCATGTGACCCAGCAGCCGCCCGTGCCCGGCGCCCCAGCTGCCGGGAGCGCTTGAGCCGTCGGAGTCCGGCTGCTGCCGCGGCAGCTCAGGCTGCTCCCAGATCACCGGCAGCAACGTCGCGACCGGCCTGGCGCCGTCAAACGTGACCAGGTCGGCCGCGCCGACCCGGCGGACGAACTCGGCCACCTCGGTCAGGTCATGAGCAGCGAAGTGCGCGGGAATGTACATATCGCCACTGTAACCAGCCAGTCAGGCTACGGCGACGCCTGCCACCGCCGGACCGCCAGCACGCCAGGCACCGCGACGAGCACCGCGATCCAGCAGGCGAGCAGCCAGAACGGGCGAGCGGCCGGCCCGCCGGCGGCCAGCGTCCTGATCAGGTCGGCGGCCGCGCTGACCGGGTTGAACCTGGCGACCGGCCGCATCCAGCCTGCGAGGTCGGCCACCGGGGCGAAGGCCGAGCTGACGAAGGCGATCGCGATGGCCGGGAAGAACAACACCCGCTCGGCGGTCTCGGCGTCGTTGATCAGCAGCGCCAGCCAGGCCGACAGGACCGAGATCGCCAGGCCGAATGCGACGGCGATGTTCACGATCCCGGCCGCGCCAGCCAGGCCGGTGCGGACGGTGAAGCCGAGTACGGTCGCCACGCCGAGCAGCAACGCCGCCTGGACCGCGTAGATCACCGCGTCGCCGCCGAGCCGCCCGAGCAGCACGGCCGGCCTGGACATCGGCAGCGACCTGAACCTGTCGGCCAGGCCGCTCCCGGCGTCCCTGAGCATCGCGAGGCCAGTCGTCGGCGCGGTCAGCGCCGCGTTCTGGATGATGATCCCCGGCACAAGGAACTCGCGGTAGGCCCCTGGCGCGGCATTCCGCCCGGCGGCCAGGTTCCCGAACACCGAGAGGAACAGCGTGAGCAGCACGAGGGGCTGCAGCAGCGGATAGATGAGCCGGCCGGGGTTCCTGCGGAGCACCCGCAGGTACCGGCCCGCTATCAGCCCGGTGTCCCGCACCAACCGGTATCGCAGGTGCGGCAGTACCGCGGCGTGGCCCGCGCCGGCGCCGGCCGGAGCGGTGCCTGCCGCGGTCATGCCGCCACCTCCGGCCGGCCGGTGAGGGCGAGGAAGGCCTCGTCCAAGGACGGCTGGCGCAGCGCCAGGTCGGCGACGGGGACGCCGTCGGCACGCAGCGCCGCCGCGACGTCGAGCAGCACGCCGGCGTCTCCGTCCGTGCCCGTCCGGGTGAGCACGGTCAGCCGCCGGGCGCTTGACTCGGCACGAACGCTGCCCGGCGGCAGGTCAAGCCGCCCGGCCAGCGCTCGCGCCACCGCCTCGGCGTCCAGCGCCAGCCCGTCCGGCGCCGGGTAGCCGGCCGCCAGGCAGTTGGCCGCCGGGTAGCCTGCCGCCGACTGGCCCGCACCGGGATCGGCCAGGGCGATCTCCACCACCTGGCCGCCCACCAGGGACTTGAGCTGAGCGGGGGTGCCTGAAGCGATGATCGCGCCCCGGTCGAGGACGTGCACCTGGTCGGCGAACCTGTCGGCCTCCTCCAGGTACTGGGTGGTCAGCAGCATGGTCGTGCCGGCGGCGCGCAGGCCGGCCAGCGCCTGCCACAGCTGCTGGCGGCTCGCCGGGTCCAGGCCGGTGGTCGGCTCGTCGAGCACGAGCAGCGGCGGGCTCGTCATCAGGCTCGCCGCCAGGTCGAGACGGCGCCGCATGCCACCTGAGTACGTGCGGACCGAGCGGCCCGCGGCGGACGCCATCGCGACAAGCTCGGCGACCTGACTAGCCCGCGCGCGGGCCTCCCGCCGCCGCAGGCCGGCCAGCCGCCCGATCAGCACCAGGTTCTCCGTGCCGCTCAGCGCGTCGTCGAGACCGGCGAACTGGCCGGTCAGGCCGATCCTGCGGCGCACCTCGCCGGGCTGCGCCGCCACGTCGAAGCCGAGCACCCTGACCCGGCCGCGATCGGGCCTGGTCAGGGTCGCCACGATGCGGACTAGCGTGGTCTTCCCGGCGCCGTTCGGACCGAGCAGCGCGGCCAGCGTCCCCGCAGGTACGGCGAGGTCAATGCCGCTGAGCGCAGTCACCGACCCGAACGACTTGGCTACACCAGACGCGTCGACGGCCAGCGGGCTCCCGGCAGCACTAGAATTCAGCACACTATGAGCCTAGCAGTTAGTGAGGCAACCGGACTATATGGCTGACACAGGAAATGCTGACCTTGCCGCCGCGCCCGGCTCGGCACAGGTCAGCGCGGCCGACCTGGAGGCCGCGCACCGCGCCGCATCGAGGAATGCCGACGCCCCGTCGGCCGACCTCCCGGTCAGCCTGCTGAACCTGCTGTTCAGGCTGGCGCCGACACTGGTCGGCCTGCTCGACATGGGTGCGCGCGACTACGGACTCGGCTTCGCCAGGGGCCGGGTGCTCTGGGCGCTGCGCGAGTCAGGCCCCGTGCTGATGCGGGCGCTCAGCGACGCGCTCGGCGTCTCGCCGCGGACGGTGACCGGGCTGGTCGACGCGCTGGAGGCCGACGGCTGGGTCACCCGCGCCCCGCACCCGGGCGACCGGCGCGCCACGATCATCTCGCTGACCCCGGCAGCCACATCGACGCTTGAGCGGCTCGACGAGTCGTACCGCACGCTCGCCTACGACCTGCTGCGCGACATCCCGGACGACGACCTGAGCCGCTGCCGCGGCGTGATCAGGCAGCTTGAGGACCGGCTTGAGGCGGCGGTGGCCACCAGGATCGAGGCGTTCGGCCAGCCGGGCGCGCACGGGCAGGCCCAGCACGGGCAGGCCCAGCACGGGCGGTTCCAGCCTGGCGGACCTCCACACGCATGAGCCCGGGGATCCTCGCGCGCGCCCCCCGACTCTCCGCGCGAGGTCCCCGGGCTATCAGCAGAGCCCCCGTTGCCGACGAGAGGGGCTCATCGCGTTTCTCGCGAATGCAGATTGCGTGGTGTGCGGACTACCTCGCCCGTATCCCTCGCATCCCCCCTGAGTCCCTCTCGTCACATCCATAACACCGCACCCAGCACTCCGGTCACTAGGGCCGAAGGTCCCTACCTGTGAGCTGCGGCCCGCGGCAAACCGGCAGCTACCCCCACTAGCCGGGCGGGCCGTCGGAGGTGACGCCGGACGGATCCGCCGGATGGTCGCCGGGCCGGTGGCCGCCGGGCCGGTGGCCGCCGGGCCGGTGCAGCGATGATCCGCCGGCCCGGCGCAGGCGGGCGCCGTCGGCCCGTTCCTGCTCGTCGATGGCCAGCGCGACCTGCGCCCGCGCCTGCTCGAGCGCGGGAATCAGGCGGTCCCTGATCGCACGCAGCCGGTACCTGGTCGCTGTGGTCTCGGCGGCCAGGATGCGGACCGCTTCTGCGGCGACGGCGTGCTTGACGGCCGCGTCCAGCGCCGCGCGGTGCGCCAGCCTGGCCTGCTCGGCCGGCAGTCCCGCCCACGGATCGGGTCCGGCCGGCGGCACGAGGCTGCCGCGCGCGGGGTGGCGCACGCCGATCGTCACCGCGTCGTCGATCTGCAGCTGCGCGAACTCGCTCCCGGTCGCGAGCCTGATCGCCCGCTGCCCGCCAAGCAGGGACGCGAGGAGCAGCGCCCGGTCGGCCTCGGCGCTGAGCCTGGCCCACTCACGCTCGGTGGCCGCCACGGTGTCGCGCCTGGCGGCCAGCTCGAGCTGGAGTATCCGCAGCTTGCGGTCGAGCAGGTCGACGCCGCGCCGGGCCGCGCCGAGCCTGCGGTCAAGCCAGAGCCGCCCGGCCCGGCCCGGCGGCACGGCCAGCCGCGGCCCGCTCATGCGGTGTTCCCCCGCTCGCCTCCGCCAAGCGACCGGCTCGCTGACATGTCCTCCCGCTCGCCTCCGCCAGGCGACCGGCTCGCTGACGTGTCCTCCCGGTGCGGGTAGTACCTGTCGAGCGCGCTGGCCGACAGCATGGTGAGATCCCGGCGCGGCAGGGTGCCAAGTACCTGCCAGGCAAGCGCGAGCGTCTGGTCCATGCTCCTGGACTGCGTCGCCCCTTGGCTCATCAGGTCCGCCTCGAACGCCCGCTCCAGCTGCTGATACCTCCGGTCCGACTCGCTCAGCGCGGCGGTGCCGATCAGCTCGGCGAGCTCGCGCGCCCGCCTGGCGGCTGCCAGCGCCGCCAGCGTCTGCGCGGCCACGTCCAGGTGGTCGTCCCTGGTCCGCCCGGGGCCGGCGCCGTGCCGCATCAGCCTGGACAGCGATGACAGCGCGTCGACCGGCGGGTAGATCCCTCGCGCGTGCAGGTCGGACGAGAGCACGATCTGGCCCTCGGTGATGTATCCGGTCAGGTCGGGCACTGGGTGCGTGATGTCCCCGGCCGGCATGGTCAGCACCGGCACCAGCGTGAGCGATCCTGGCATCCCCGTGATCCGGCCGCACCGCTCGTACAGCGAGGCCAGGTCGCTGTACAGGTAGCCGGGGTAGGCCCGGCGGGCGGGCAGCTCGCCCCTCGCCGCGCTGACCTCCCGCAGCGCCTCGCAGTAACTCGTCATGTCCGCCATCACGACCAGGACATGCCTTCCTAGTTCGAACGCAAGATGCTCGGCGACTGTCAGCGCCAGCCGCGGGGTGAGTATCCGCTCGATCACCGGCTCGTCGGCGAGGTTGAGCAGCAGCACGAGCTCGCCGGCCTCCGACCGCTCCTCGAGCGTGGCCCGGATCGCCGAGGCGTCCTCGTGGGTCAGCCCCATCGCGGCGAACACCACGCTGAAGGGCTCGCCGCCCGCCGAGGCCTGCGCGGCCACCTGTCCGGCCAGCTCCAGGTGCGGCAGCCCGGCCACCGAGAAGATGGGCAGCTTCTGGCCGCGCACCACGGTCATCAGCTCGTCGATCACCGAGACGCCGGTGATCACCGGCTCGGCGGGCGGCCGCCTGGCCGCCGGGTTGATCGGCAGCCCGGCGGCCGGCATCGTCACCTCGCCGGTCACGGGCGGCCCGCCGTCCCTGGGCTCGCCGCGGCCATTGCAGACCCGGCCGAGCCACTGCGTTCCCACCGGGATCCGCAGCGGGCTGCCGGAGAACTCCACCGACGTGCCCGCCGGGTCCATGCCCGTGGTGCCCTCGAGCACCTGGACCACCGCCATGTCGCCGTCGGCCTCGAGCACCAGGCCATGCCGCACCTGCCCGCCCGGACGGCCGACGCCCGCGGAGCCGTCCAGCCGGATGGTGGCGAACTCGTCCCAGCCGACTCCGGTCACCCCGCGCACGACCAGCAGCGGTCCGCGCAGCTCGGCGACCGAGGTGAACTCCCGCCTGGCCCACCCGGTCACGGCCGGGCTCCGGCATCCTGGCCGGCCGCGGCCAGCGCGCCGAGCCCGGCGATCACCTGCGCGCCGAGCGCGCGCACCTGATCGGGGGTGCTCGCGTCCTCCTTGGCGCGCAGCACCGGCGAGAAGTCCTGCTCCTCGATCAGGCCGGGGTCGACACCCTGGTCGGCCAGCTCATGGCAGCGGCCGGCGACGGCGAGCACGAGGTCGGCGAGCGCGGCGGCCCTGGCCTGGTCGCAGTAGGCGTCGGCGGCGCTGACCGCGCTCTGCTGCAGGACCCCCTCCCTGGCCAGCCTGCCCGCCAGGATCGTCATCCGCTGCCTGGGCGGCAGCGCCGTGACTCCCATCAGCTCGGCGAGCTCGCCCGCCCGGTCGGCCTCGCCCAGCAGGTCGCTGAGCCTGGCCCGCCGCGCCGTCCAGTCCGGGTCGCCGTGGCGGGCGTGCCAGTTGCCGATCACCGCGGCGTCCCTGGAGAACGAGCCGGCCCACGAGATCGCCGGGTAGTGCCTGGCGTAGGCGAGCTCGCGGTCCAGCGTCCACAGCGTACGGACGAACCGCTGCGTGTAGGCGGTCACCGGCTCGGTCATGTCTCCGCCGGCCGGCGAGACCGCGCCGATGATCGTGATCGACCCTTCGTACCCGCCGCTGGTGGTGACCCGGCCGGCCCGCTCGTAGAACGCGGCGAGCGCGGACGCCAGGCTGGCCGGGTAGCCCTCCTCGGCGGGCATCTCGCCGTTACGCGAGGAGAACTCGCGAAGCGCCTCCGCCCAGCGGGACGTGGAGTCGGCCACCACCACCACGTTCAGGCCCATGTCCCTGAAGAACTCGGCCACGGCCGCGGCGCTGTAGATGCTGGACTCCCTGGCCATCATCGGCATGTTGGACGTGTTCGCGATCACGACGGTGCGCTGGGCGAGCATGCCGCCGGTCCGCGGGTCGCTCAGCTCGCCGAGCTCGGTGAGCATGTCGGCGAGCTCATTGCCCCGCTCGCCGCAGCCCACGTAGACGATCACGTCGGCGTCGCACCACTTGGTGATCTGCTGGAGCAGCACGGTCTTGCCGGTGCCGAACCCGCCCGGCACCGCGCTCGTGCCGCCCCTGGTGATCGGGAACAGCACGTCGATGACCCGCTGCCCGGTCTGCAGCGGGCCGCTGCCGTCCAGCCGGTCGGCGTAGGGCCTGGGCAGCCTGACCGGCCACGAGCTGGTCAGCGGCACGGGCTCGCCGCCCACGGTGGCGATCACTTCGGCCGCGGTCACCCGGCCGGCCGGCGCCAGCCCGGCCACCGTGCCGCCGGCACCGGGCGGCACGAGCACCCGGTAGCCGATGCCGCCCGCGGTCGCGAGCGTGCCCAGGCATCCGCCGGCCGCCAGCTCGTCCCCGTCGCTGGCCTGCGGGGTGAAGCCGTACTCCGGCTCGTGGCCGACGCTCCCGGCCGCGGCGGGCTCGTCCAGGTCCCTGCTGGCCGGGTCCAGCCACGCGCCGGCCCCGGCGAGGGGCCTGAGCAGCCCGTCGAAGACACCGCCGAGCAGCTGCGGGCCGAGCCTGGCCGAGAGCGGCCTGCCGAGCCCGCGCGCATGGTCGCCGGGCGCCAGACCGCCGGTGTACTCGTAGGCCTGGACCACCGCGCGGCTGCCGCTGATCGCCACGACCTCGCCGGGCAGCCGGTGCTCCCCCACTTCCACGATGTCCGACATCGCGAGCCCGGCGAGCCCAGTGACCTCGACCAGCGGACCACTCACCCGGCTGACCCGCCCGACGGCCAGGCCAGCACGGCCGGGCGGGTCAGCCGGGTCAGCCGCAGGCACGCCGGTGCTCACGGGCCGCACAGCCCGGCGATCCTGGCGCCGAGTTCCTCGACGGCGCGATCGGCCAGCCTTGGCAGCGAGCAGTCCACCACGACCCCGTCGGCGCGCGCGATCACGCCGCCCTCGGGATGCTCGGTGACCTGCGCACCAGTCCCGGCCTGCCGGCTGGCCATCGCGGCCAGCCGGTCCCGCAGCGCCGGGTAGCCCGGCTCGTCGCGCAGGCCGAGCACCGCCGACCTGATCTGGGCGGCAAGCTCGTCGTGCGTTCGCAGCTCGGCCCCGAGCACGGCCGACCTGGCGGCGCGCCGACTCCGGCCAAGCTCGGCCGCGGCCACCGGCTCGGCCTGCGCCGCGCCGTCCGCTCTGGCCCGCTCCACCTCGGCCTCGGCGTCGCGCCTTGCCCGCGCCAGCAGCGCATCCGCGTCGTCGCTGGCCTTGGCCAGGATGTCGCTGGCCTCCTGGGCGGCGCGCCGCAGCAGCTCCGCGCTGGCGGGCTCGAGGGCGGCCCGCTGGTCGGCCAGCAGCGTCATCGGCCCGCTCCCGGCGCCACCGATCCAGCCTCGGCATCCCCGGCCGCATCCGGCATCGGAGCCGACACCGGGGCCGCGGCCGCATCCGCCCCGGCCAGGGCGTCCTTTGCCGCGTCCGGCATGACCACGGGCAGCACGCCGGGCTGGCCGGCGAGCTCGCCGGCCAGCCAGCTGGTCGCGCTCGGGGTCAGCACTACGACCGCGACGTCGCCGGGCAGCTCGCGCCAGGCCCCGATCGCCTGCACCCGATCGGCCGCCGGGCAGACCAGCGCCCCGGCCAGCGCGTAGCCGCCGATCCGCAGCGGCTCTCCGATCACCGCGACCCTGAGCACATCAGGCCTTCCCGATCAGGATGATCGCCACGATCAGCCCGTAGATCGCGATGCCCTCGGCCAGTCCGACGAGCACCATGGCGCGGCCGAACAGTTCGGGCCGCTCGCTCATCACGGCGAGCGCCGCCGCGCCCACATAGGCCACGGCGATGCCTGCCCCAATCGTGGAGCCAGCCACCGCGATTCCGGCGCCGATCAGCGCCGCCGAGTTTCCCGCCGTCGTCGTTCCCGCGGCGGATGCCGTGGCCGCCGCGCCTGCCTTTACGACCCCCGCGCCGACCGCCGCCCCGGCCGGTCCGGCGACCACCACGAGCAGCACCACCGCCGCGGCGAGCACTACCACGCTGACCCCGGCCAGCAGGTAGCCCGCCCGTTTGCCGCGCCGCGCCGCCAGCCTGCCGAGCAGGGCCGCCACCACGATCACCGGCAGTCCGAGCAGCCAGACGGCCATCACGCCTCCCCCAGCCCGCGGGCAGCAGCCCTCGCCATCAACCGATCATCCTCTCCGCCACGGTCGCTCCCGCCGCCGGTGTCGACCCTCAGGTGCCAGGGCCGGAACGGGCGGCCCTGCGATACGAAGACGCGGGAGAACAACTCGTAGTATTCAAGCCGCAGCGCCTGAACGGCGGCCACAAGCCCCTCAAGCGAGAAGGCCAGCGCGCCTCCGGCGGTAAACACCACCACCGCCAGGGCGATCATGACGCCGCCGCGATGCCACAGCGCCTGGGTGCCCTGCCATACCAGCAGCCCGAGCGCCGCGTGCGCGAGCCCGAAGGCGGCCAGCCTGGCGAACGAGAGGACGTTGGAGCCGAGCCGCACCGCCAGGTCGAAGACCTCCACGCACGCCTGGGTGAGCCCGTAACCACCGCCGCCTGCCTCGGCGAGGAACCCGAGGAAGGCCACCGCGAGCGCGCCGACCGCGAGCGCGGCGCCGGTGATCAGGACCGCGGCGACGTGGAAGTACCAGCCGGCCGCAAGGATGCCGATGCCGCCGAACAGCGTGGCCCCGGCGATGCCCGACGGCGCGTACAGGGCCAGCGGCCAGCCGCCCTCTCGCAGTCTGTTCAGTACCCCGAGCGCGTACGCGCCGGCGAGCAGAACGGCTCCGATGCCGATCCCTGCCTGCAGCAGCGGGATGGGACTGGTGATCGGGTTGAGCCACAGCGTGGGCACCACGCCGGTCGGGCCGAAGAACTCGCCGTAGGCGAAGCCGAACGCGGTCGCGGCGACCCCGGCCCCGGCCACAAACGGCCACGCGGCGCGGTATCTGGCCGCCCAGGCCGGCCAGCCTGCCCAGAGCGCGATGGCCGAGCCGATGATCAGCAGCCCGTCGCCGACGTCGCCGAACATCATCCCGAACATCAGCACGTAGCTGGCCCAGGCCAGCCAGGCGGGGTTGAGGTCGGCGTAAGGGACCGTGCCGTAGGTCGAGACCAGCGGGGTCAGCGCCCGCTGGCCGGCCGACCCGCCCACCAGCGTAGGCGCCTGCGCGGTCAGCGGCCGCCGCATGGGCACGACGGCGCAGCCGGTCCCGGCCAGCGCCGCGCGCAGGCCGCCGACCTCGCTGGTCGGCGTCCAGCCGGCCAGTGCCGCGACCGAACCGTCCGTGACCGCGGCGTCCGCGTACAGCCGAAGCTGTGCCTCGCCAGCGATCAGGTCAGTCCGGCCAGCCATGGCGAGTGCCGCGAGGTCCGGCGGTACCGCCGACAGCAGCGCCGCACCGCTGCGCTGGTCCGGGGATCCCGCTTCGCTGCCGGGGGCCTGCCCGGCAGAAGGCGCGGCACCGGAGTCGACGTCGATCTCCACGACGCCGGCGGCGGCGACCCGCACCAGCATGCCGCGCAGCCCCGCGGCTGGTGCCACCAGCGCGATGCGGATCATCCTGACCGGGAACGCGGTCTCAAGCCACGGCATCGAACGCCCCCGCCGCGCCGCCCCCGCGGGCCGCTATCTCAAGCGCGGCCGCGACCCGCCTGGCGTCAGCGGCCAGCACCACGGCGGCGCCGATGACCGGCCGCCGGTCGAAACCAGGCCCGTCGAGCAGCCGCATGCCGTCTTGCTCCGTCCTCGCCCACCAGGCTGCCTCGGCGCGCCACAGGTCGCCGGGAGCGTGCACCCCGTCGAGCACCCAATGCAGTCGGCGCGGCAGCCGAGCAGCCAGGTCGCCCAGGCTCCCGGCGTCCGCGGCGGCCGGCCCGGCCAGGCCGGCCGCGACCGACCCCAGCACCGGATGCTCGGCCCGGCCCGCGCCGAACCTCTCGGCCGCCAGCAGCAGCACGAGGGCGCTTGCGGCCCAGGTGCGGGCGGGCTCGCCGAGGCCGGCCACCCGCTGGGCCCACCGGGCCCGCATGCCCACCTGAACCGCCTGCTCGCTGTCACCGCCGGGGTCCTGCCACGCCGAGGCGGACAGCGCGGCCCGCATCTGGCCCAGGCTCGCCGATCGGCGCAGCGCGGGCCAGGCGGTGGCCAGCGCTCCGAGCGTGAACGTCGCCCCGGTGTCGCGGCCGGACAGCTCGGCGATCCGCTCGTCCGCGTTCGCGATCTCGTACCAGCCGGCCAGGATCCGCATCAGCGTCGTGCCGCCCTGCGGCAGCCAGCCGGCCAGCACGCGCAGGTCCCAGAGCACGGAAGAGAGCACCGCGTGCTGGGCGGCGGCGAGGGCAGGCCCGCCGCTCCCTGCGGCCGCCTGCGCGCTCCTCGTCCGGTATGGCGTCGCCGCGAGCAGGTCGAGCGCCTCGCCGAGCGAGCCGCACCCGGCCAGCCGGCGCGCCTCATCCTTGCCGATCCTGCGCCTGGCGATGGCCCTTGCCCTGACGCTGCCCGCCACCCAGCCGGCGGTCACCGTACCGCCTCGCCGGGGATCGCCCTGACCAGGTCGACCGCCGTCCGTACCAGTGCTCGCACGTCGTCGTCGGCAGGACCGGGCCGGCCGGCCGCGCTGCGCGCGGCGGCCTGCCCTTGCGCCGCGGCCCGCGTCCTGGCCGATTCAAGCACCCGCGCCGTCGCGTCGCCTCGCGCCGCCTGCGCCCGGTTCCGGCCGTCGGCGGCGATCCGCTCGGCCTCCCGCCGCGCCCGCGCGATGATCCGGCCGGCCTCCTGCCGCGCCTGCGCGACGACCTGCACGCACTGCTCCTGGGTGCTGTCCAGCAGCTCGAGCACCGGCCTGAGCTCGGCGGCGAGCTCCGCCGCCCGGTCGGCTGGCACGCCGGCCCGGCCGGCCGCGCCGGGTGCGCCGACCGGCCGGAACCTGTTCAGGAAGTCACTGAGCTGCGGCAACCGAACCTCCGTCGTACACCGGGTTCCCTGCCGCGTGCGGTGGCACGCGCGGCAATCCGGACATCATCGCCAGGGCTTGAACACTGGTGTAATACCCGGCATCGCGGCCTGCCAGAGACCAAGGTCCTGCCGGGCCAGCCATTGCGGACCTTCGGCCCTGGCAGCCGACCTGCCGCGGAGACACGATGTCACTGCTAAGTGGGGTAGGACGATGACGAACCGGGAAGGGACGACCGGGAGGCGCAGGGCCTGGCGAACCCGACCGGGAAGGAGAGCCATGAAGGCAGCAATCGGAGACGAGCTGACGGTCAAGGGTCGTCACCAGGGCGACGAGGACCGTCATGGCGAAATCATCGAGGTCCGCGGCGCAGACGGCCAGCCCCCGTACCTGGTCCGCTGGAACGACGACCATGAGAGCGTGTTCTTCCCTTCCGCTGACACGGTCGTGCAGCACCATCCGCGCCGGCATCCCGCCAAGAAGTAGCCGCCAGGAAGCAGCCGGACCTCACAGTTTGTAGCCGATGTCGCGCAGCAGCCGGTGCCGCCGCGCGACATCGGCATCGGTCTCAACACCGACGGGGGGCGAGCCGTCAACCACGCCAACGATGCCCCGGCCCCGGCCACTGCTAGCTACGAGCACGTCGACTGGGTTAGCCGTGGCGCAAAAGATCGCGCATACCTCGGGCACGGCCTTGACCGGGTTGAGCACGTTGACCGGGAACCCGTTCCTCAGCATGATCACGAAGGAGTGGCCGGCTCCGATCGCCTCGGCCGCGGCCACTGCCAGGGCCGTGAGCTGATCGTCATTGCCGGAGCGCCGGATCAGCCGGTCGCCGGACGCCTCGCAGAAAGCGAGGCCGAACCTCAGGTGCGGGCTCACCCCGGTCAGTGCCTCGTAGAGGTCTTCGACCGTCTTGATGAAATGGGCCTGGCCGACGATCACGTTCACATCGTCGGGCTTGTCCAGGGCTACCGCCTCGACGCCGATCTCCGTCCCGGCCATACTCCGCGCTCCCCTCGGTCCGGACTGTCCGCCCGGTGCCGGGCCGACCCCGAGCAGTCGTCCAGCCACATTCTCTGCCGTACCGCACCCGGCTGGCCGGGTTACCGAGGAGGATCACCATGATCGCCAGGACTCAGGCCGACGAACTCCGCGCGCTGCGGGCCGCCGAGCCCGCGGTGCTCTCGGTCTACCTGAGCGTGCCGCTCGACCTGGCCGAGCACCGCGGCCTGCCGGTCAGGGCACGCGAGCTGATCAGGGCCGCGGCCGCCTGGCGGGGCGGCCACGGCGCGGACGCGGTCAGCGAGGCCGACGTCAGGGCCGTGTCGGAGGCGATTGACGAGCACAGCATGGACTGGCTCGGCCACACCGTCGCGATCTTCGCCTGCGCGGGCCTTGGCCTGCTGCAGACCATACCGCTGCCGGGCTGGGTGAGTGAGCAGGCCGTGGTCTCGGCCAGGCCATATACCAGGCCGCTGCTGGCCGCCCTGCAGCGCAGTCCGGCCTACCGGACCGCGCTGATCGACAACCGGCACGCCTGGATCCTCAGCATCCGCGGCGATGAGGTCGAGACCGTCGCCGAGCGGGCCGGTGCCGGCGTGCCGAGCACGGCCTTCGCCGGGTGGTACGGACTGCAGGCGCACCGGATGCAGCAGCGGATCATGACCCTGGCCCGCCGTCACTACCGCGAGGTGATCGAGATCCTGGAGCACCCGGCCGATGGCGAGCAGCGCCCGCTGGTGCTCGGCGGCCAGCGCAGTGAGGTCAGCAGCTTCATCGGCGCGCTGCCGCGCCAGGTCGCCGCCAGCGTCGCCGGGAGCTTCCACGCCGACCTCGCCGTGATGACCCCGGCCAGGGTCCGCGACCTCGCGGCTCCGGTCATCGCGAGGTTCACGGGCGCCGAAGAGGCAACCGCCGTCCGCGACGTGCTCGACGGGCTGCCGGGCACCGCGGCAGTCACCGACCTGCCCGGCTGCCTGGCGGCGAGCAGGTCGCGGGCGATCGCCGGGCTGATCCTGCCCGATGACGTGCTGATCCCCGGGTACGCGTGCGACACCTGCGGCACACTCGGCGTCGGCGACGGCGGCTGCGACTGCCCGGACCCCGCCGGGTCATGCCGGGCCGTGCCCGACGTCCTCGACGAGCTTGCCAGCCGGACGCTGGACGGCGGCGGCGAGGTCATCTCGGTGCGGGAGCCGCCGTTCCCGGCAGCCGCGCGACTGCGGTTCCCCATCCAGGCCGCCACGGGCGGCCGGCTCCCCTGAGCGGGCCGGCCGGGCACCCGGAGGCGAGCGGGCAAGCACTGAGCGGGCCGGTCAGCATCCGGCTCGTACCGGCTCGGCGGCGGGCTCGGCTACGACGGCCGGCGAGGCGTCAAGCCGGAATCCGGTCACCACGTCCGCGCTGATCGCGACCAGCTGGTCGGGCACGCTGACCTGCGGGAGCAGCCGCCGGTAGCGCCGGATCTTGGCCGGCTCGGTGACCGGCCTGGCCCGGCCGACCACCACGACCCCCCAGCCCGTGCACCCGGTGCTGTCGAGCTGGTCGGCCTCGTAAGCGACGATCGTCTCGCCGGTCGCTGACGTCGACGGCGATGAGGGGCCGAGCACGAGCTCGGGGCCGGCCGCGATGACGATCGTGCCGTCGACCACCACGTGCCTGACCGGCCGGACCGCGGGCAGCGCGCGGCTGGTGAAGACCACCCGCCCGAAGCGCACGTCGCCGAGAAGCCGCAGCGCCTCGGTGACCGGCAGATCCTGATCCTGCTGCGTCCCGCTCATGGCTCCCCCAAAGGCTGTCATGGCTCCACTGTGCAAGCTAGAGGAGGCGCCGAGCCAGGGCAGGCCGGCCTTGCTCCGCGGGACCTTCGTCCGCGCGGCCTAGTTACCAAGCGCATGTGCGCAGGTCAGCGCCGATGCAAAGAGGCATGGGCCGATGGTCCCCTTCCGGCGGCGGCGGGGCGGCGGACGCGGCCCGATGGCCGAAGGTCCCGATCTGGCGCGCCCTTCGCCCCTGGCAACGAAGTAACTCCGGTACTTCACTGAAGGTGGATAACGAAGTACGGGGTAGCGAAGGAGGTGCGCTCCATGAGCACGGTGGTTCGCAGGGAGAGCCGACCGTTCCTCGACTTGTTCGACTGGATGGAATCGCCGATGACGATGTTCCGTCCGCTGCTTGGCCAGGGGATGCGGATGGAGGACTTCGTCAAGGACGGGCACTACGTCGTCCGCGCCGAGCTGCCCGGGGTTGACCCCGAGCATGAGGTGGACGTGTCGGTCATCGACGGGATTCTGAGCATCAAGGCGGAACGGCGCGAGGAGGAGGTCGACAAGACCCACTCCGAGTTCCGGTACGGCAGCTTCAGCCGCCGGGTGGTGCTCCCGCCGGGCGCCGACGAAGAACACATCGAGGCCACCTACGACAAGGGGATCCTCGAGGTCGTCGTCGACCTGAAGGAGAAGGAAGCCAAGAAGGCTGAGAAGCACGTCACGATCAAGCAGGCCAAGGCCGTCAAGGCCTGACGCCAGCGACTCTCGCCCGCTGGTGGCCTGCTAAGCCGGTCCCGGGACCGCCTTCCGCTCCAGTCCCGGGGCTGGCTGTTTTGCTGCCTGCTACTTCTGCACCGGATAGCTCAGCCTGTCCCGGACGTCGACGACGCCGGCCACGTCCCACAGGGCCGTGAGCAGCTTGAACGCGACCTCCTGCCGGTCCACCTTGCCGGCGATCGTCACCACGCCCGCCCGGACGTTGACCGCGAACTCGTTCGGGTCGAAGACGAAGTCGCCGCCGATCACCCGCTCGGTGACCTCGGCGAGGATCTGGGCATCCGGCCGGTCGTACACCCCCAGCAGGTCGACCCGGCTCGCGATCCCGACCAGCCGGCCGTTGTCGTCGACGACCGGGAGCCGCTTCACCTTCTTGGTGTGCATGACCCGCGCCGCATCGGTAACGGTCGCCTGCGGCGCGATCGTGACCGCCGGGCTGGTCATCAGCTCGGTGGCGGTCATCGCCTCGGCCTTAGCCGGCACCTTGCGCCGCTCGTCGCGGCGGGTGGGTCGCGCGGGGTAGGCCTCACGCGGCAGCAGGTCGGCCTCCGACACGACGCCGATCACCCGGTCGTCGCTGTCAAGCACGGGAAACGCGCTGACCCGGCGCCGGTGCATCACCGAGACGATCTCCTTGAATTCAGCTTCCTCACGCACGGCCACCACGTTGTACGTCATGACCTCGGCGACCAGAGTCGTCATCGCGGACACCCCCTTGGGTCGCACTACTCCGCAAGGCCATGATCCCAGCCTGCCAGGCCGGGCAGCAGGGCCGAAGGACCCGGCCGGGCCGGGATCCTCGGCACCGGCTAGTGACCTTCGGGCCGGTCATAAGGTCCGGCATGGGGGTACTTCTGGTATAAGCGAGAAAGCGTGCTCACGCGGTGTTCGCGACGGCACTGCCCGTCGCCGCGGGCGGGCGCGCCGAGGGAGGACGCCATGCAGGGTCACCCAGCTTGCCCGGTCGGCACGCGGACCCGCCGCCTCGCCGTCACGGCCGTGACCGCGCTGGCCGCGATCGGCCTCGCCGCGTGCTCAGGCGCTCCATCCTCGTCCTCGTCACCGTCATCGACGCCGACCGCGGCCAGCACGTCCGCCTCGCCGGCCGGCTGCGCGGGCGGCTGGCGCAGCCTGCCGATGTCAGTCACCCACCAGGTCGCCGTTCCGCCGGTGCCGATCGCCACGGGCATCAGGGTCGGCACGCATGCCGACTGTAAGTTCGACCGGCTGGTGATCGACTTCAACGGGGCGGTCCCCGGGTACACCGTGAGCTTCGTTACGCAGGTCATCCAGGATCCGTCGGGGAAGACGATCACCATGCCTGGCTCGCGGTTCCTGGTGATCAAGTTCTCCCCCGCGCAGGGGCACGACGCGAGCGGACAGCCCACCCTGCCGACCACGGTCCTCACCGTGGGCTACCCGATGCTGAAGAGCTACGACGTCGCCGGCGACTTCGAGGGCGTGCTGACGATCGCGCTCGGGCTGGCCAGGAACACGATGTACCGGGTCGGCGAGCTGACCGGCGAGGTCTACATCGACGTCGCCTGGTCCGGTTCCTGACGGCCGGCCCGCTGACGCAGGCCTAACGTCCCGGCGAAGCGATGAGGTTAGGCCCTCCTAGGACCTCGGCCGCTCCCGCAGGCTGTGATGCATGAGAGCCACCCGCCAGAGCGCCAGCTTCCCTCAGGCTGACAGTGAGCAGCCCGGGGCGCAAGCCACCACCTCCGATGTCACCCGGCCTGCCTCCCCGCGCATCGACTGGGAAGCACTCAAGACCGCGCGACAAGCGTGCTGCTGCCCGGCACGCCCGGCCGTCATCGCCATCATGCCGCCGGGACCGGGCCGCGAGCACCGGACCGAGCTGCTGCTGTGCATGCATCACTTCCGGCTGTCGCGGGCGACGCTCGTCGCTGCCGGCGCCGTCGTGGTGGACCTAGACCGCAGGATCATCCCTCCGGACATGCCCGCTTACCTGGACTGCAGCCGGGAGCCGGCACACTGACCCACGGTGATGGCGGCGCTGCTGCCCGACAGCGGCGCCGCCATCCGGCAAGCCTTCCCGGCCCGGCCAGGGGTCAGGCCAGCGCCAGGAACAGCCGCTCGAGCTCGTCGGTGCTCATCGCGGACTCCCCATTCAGGCACTGCCGCATGTTCGTCGCGACGATCTTGAAGCCTGCCCGGTCGAGCGCACGGGACACCGCGGCGAGCTGCGTGACGACGTCCCGGCAGTCACGGCCGCTCTCGACCATGGCGATCACGCCGGCCAGTTGCCCCTGAGCGCGCCGCAGCCGGTTGAGCACCGCATCGCGCGCGTCAGCGTCGTCGGGCGTCATGCGCTCGTGCCCGCGGCCGCCTGCGTCGCCGCCTGCTCGGCGGCCATCGCGGCCCGCACCTCGTCCATGTCCACGGTGCGCGCCTGCTCGATCAGCTTCTCGAGCGAGGCCTCAGGCAGCGCGCCGGCCTGGGAGTACAACACCACCTTGTCCTTGATCACCATCAGCGTCGGGATCGAGGTGATGCTGAACGCCTGCGCCAGGCCCGGCTCGGTCTCGGTGTTCACCTTCGCGAACACCAGGTCGCCGTGCTTGTCCGAAGCCCGCTCGAACACCGGGCCGAACATACGGCACGGACCGCACCAGGACGCCCAGAAGTCGACCAGGGCCAGGCCGGTCCCGCCGACCACCTCGTCGAAGTTCCCTGCAGTGAGTTCCACGGTCGCCACTGTCATCCTCCGTCCGGGGGCACCGCGCCGCTCGCGATACCCGCAGGGGTATCAACCGCGACATCCACGCGGGCATTCCCCGGCCGGGAGCTGGCTGGCTAGCTGGCTGGCTCGCCTGGCCGGCAGACGGTGAGCCTGTTCAGCACGCCCACCACGCCGTCCACCTCGGCGGCGAGCTTGGCCGCCCTCGCCACCAGGTCGGCCGTGGGCAGCTCGCCAGACAGGGTCACCTCGCCCTCGGTGACCGTGACGGCCACGCGCACCGGGCTGCCCGCCACGCCGCGCATCAGGTCGTCGGCGATCTCGGCGGCGATCTCGCCGTCCGGGCGCAGGAACGCCGCGAGCAGGTCACGCCGGCTGACCAGCCCGATCAGCTCCCTGGCCGGGCTGACCACGGGCAGCCGCCTGATGTGCTTGCCGTTCATCAGGCTCGCGGCCTCGCCGAGCGGCGCGTCCGGGTGGATCGTGATGGCCGGCCTGGTCATCAGGCCCTCGGCGGTGAGCGCCTCGGCCTGCTGCCGCTCGCGGTGGCTGCGCCGCGGCAGGCCAGACCCCAGCCTGCTGAAGAAGCGCTCCTCCTTGCGCAGCACGTCGGCCTCCGAGATCATCCCGAGCACGTGCCCGCCGCCGGAGACGACAGGGACCGCGCTCAGGTCGTTCTCGGTCAGCACCCTGACCACCTGGTGGAACGGCATGTTCCGGTCCACGGTGATCACGTCGGTCGCCATCACGTCCTTGACCCGCCACTTGCCGTGCCGCTGACCGGGCGCCTGGCCGACCGCCGATCCGGCCGTCGCGGCCCGCTGCGACCGGACCGCCTCAACGGCCCTCGCCATGTCCTCCTCGGTCGCCTCGCCCTGCAAAGTCTGGTAGTAGACCGAGCCAAGGTCAGTGACCATGGATTCCAGGTACTCGTCCTTGCGGCTCATGGTGACCTCCCGTAACTTCGGGCGACGGTGTTCTCCCGCGAACTCGGGCGACCGCGTGTCGGCACTCCACATACCCATCGCAGCACCGCCGGGCCGGATGAGGCAGAGGCGAAGTTCCGTCAGCGGAAGGGACGTGCGTCCCGACCTGCACACCCGGGACCAAGGACCCTGGCGCTGGCACCCAACGGCCCTGCCAGGTGTTCGGTGGTCCGGTCAGGCTCGGATGTGCAGGCATCCACTGGCCGACGCCGGCCGGCCGGGCAGCGCTGGTCGGCCGGCGTCCTCGGGAGTGACAGGAGGCACAGCCATGCTGAAGCTTCTGGCGAAAGACGGGATCCTGCGCAGGGTGGTGGAGGCCGCGTCGGCCGCGCCGTCGATCCACAACACCCAGCCATGGCACTTCGTGGCGGCGGGCGACGACCTGCTCGAGGTGCGGGCCGACCCTGACCGGGCGCTGTGGGTGGCCGATCCGCACGCCAGGGCGCTCTACCTGAGCTGCGGCGCCGCGCTGTTCAACATCAGGACAGCGATCCGGATGACCGGCTACAACCCGCTAGTCTGGCCGCTGCCGCAGCCTGGATTCGCCCCCGCGGTTATCGCGGTCGTGCAGGCCGAGCCAGGGCGACCGCCGAGCTTCGCCGAGCGTGAGATGTACGAGGCGATCTGGCAGCGGCATACCAACCGCGCGCCGTTCAGCGACAAGCAGCTGCCCGAGTCGGTGCAGGTCGCGCTCGAGCAGGCGGCGAGCTTCGAGTTCGCCTCCTTCCGCATGCTGACCGGACGCGACCAGGCAATCGTGCTCGACCTGGCCGTCAAGGCCAGCGCCGAGCTCGCGGCCGACGTGGAGCACCAGATCGAGCTGCAGAACTGGATCGCCACGGAGAGCAACGAGGACGGCGTGCCCGCCGGAGCGCTCCCGTCACGGCCGCGGCACGAGCCTGCGCCGGTCCGGGCCGGCGACCTGCTCGCCGCGGCACCCGTAGTCGAGCGGCCCGGGCGCGACTACGAGCTGACGCCGCAGGTCGCCGTGGTCAGCACCGCACGTGACGAGCCAGCCGACTGGCTGCGCGCTGGTCAGGCGCTCCAGCGGGTGCTGCTCACCGCGACGGCGCGCGGCGTCAGCGCATCGTTCCTCTACCAGATGATCGAGCTGCGCGACATGCGCGGTGACTCGGCCCCGGCCTGGCCCTGGCCGGAGACTCCGCAGATGGTCATCAGGCTCGGTTACGGCCCGCAGGCCGTCACCACCCCGCGCCGACCAATCGACGACGTGCTGACCAGGGCGCAGAACCCGAGCGGCCTGCCGCTGTAGGTAGCGCGCGCCGGGCTCCCGGGCTAGGCCCCCGGCAGCAGCGCGCTGCCGGCTATCTGGCGGCCCGCCCGCTCGAGCAGCTCGGTCACCTTGACGATGCTGGCGGCCTGGTCAGGCTCGGCCTCGGCCAGCGAGAGCGCGGCAGCGAACCCGGCGGCGGTCAGCTCCTGCGTGCTCAGAAGCACCCGGCCCGCCACCGCCACGACCGGCACCCCGGCCCGTCCAGCCGCCCTGGCGACGCCGAGCGGCGCCTTGCCGCCGAGCGTCTGCCGGTCCAGGCTGCCCTCCCCGGTGATCACCAGGCTGGCTCCGGCCAGCGCGGCGGCGAAACCGGTCAGGTCGAGCACGAGGTCGATCCCCGGCATCAGCGCGGCCCCGAGGTAGGCAACGGCGGCGAAACCGGTTCCGCCGGCGGCTCCGGCCCCCGGCGCCTCAGCCAGGTCCCGGCCGGTCACCAGCGTGGTCAGCTCCGACCAGCGGGCGAGTCCGCGTTCGAGCGCGGCGACCTCGGCCTGGCCAGCCCCCTTCTGCGGCGCGAACACGGCCGCCGCCCCGGCTGGCCCCAGCAGCGGACTGTCCACGTCGCAGGCGACCAGCATCTTCGCACCGCCGAGCCGGCCGTCCAGGCCGCCGGCGCTGATGCCGTGCAGGTCGGCGAGCGCGGCTCCGCCTCGCCCGAGCCGGCCGCCGTCGCGGCCGGTCAGCTGGACCCCGAGCGCCTGCACGAGGCCGGCCCCGCCGTCGGTGCTCGCGCTGCCGCCGATGCCGAGCACGATCGTGGTCGCCCCCAGGTCAAGCGCCGCGGCGATGACCTGGCCGACCCCGAACGTGGAGGCCTCCAGGGGCGCCGCCCGGCCGGCCGGAAGCCGCCGCAGGCCGGCCACGTCGGCCAGCTCGATCACCGCGGTGCCTCCGCTGACCGCGAACGTGGTCAGGACCGGCTCCCCGGTGGGCCCGTCGGCTGTCACGGTCACCGGCCGGTACCCGGCCGCGAGCGCCGCCGCCACGGTCCCCTCGCCGCCGTCGGCCACCGGCAGCTCAGCCACCTCAAGATCAGGCCTGGCCTGCAGCAGGCCGGCCGCGATCGCGGCCGCGGCTTGCGCGGCGGTCGCGCTGCCCTTGAACTTGTCCGGCGCCACGATCACCCGCACCGGCGCGCGCGCCCGCGGCGCGCTCGCCCGCGGCCGGGTCCCCCGCGGTCGGCTCACTCGCGGCCTGCTCACTCGCGGCTGGCTCACTCGCTCTCGGCCAGGCCCAGGGTGGCGATCAGGCCGCGGGCCGCCGCGCCGCCCGCCTCCTCAGCGATCCCGAGCGCGGCCGGCACGTCAAGGTCGTCGCAGAGCGCCGCGCCGATCGCCGCGGCGGCCGCCGCCTGCGACGCGTCCTGCACGGCGGTCCCGGCGTTCCGCCCGGCGGCGCGGTAAAGCCGCTCCAGCCTGGCGGTCGCGGCGTCGAGCTCGGCAGCCGAGTAGTCCCAGCCGAGCGCCCACGGCCGGTCGATCAGGCACAGCCGGAGCGCCGCCGCGGGGTGCTCGGCGAGCACGTCGGAGACCAGGACCAGGTTCCCGGTGGACTTGGCCATCTTCTTGCCGTCCAGGCTGACCACGCCGACCTCGAACACGGCCCTGGCGAACGGCCGGACCCCGGTCACCGCCTGCGCCATCGCGACCTGGTACGCGTGGTGCGGGTAGCGCAGGTCGGCGCCGCCGCAGAGCACGTCCACCGCGGGCCCGAGCACCGACAGCGACATGGCCGCGCACTCGGCATGCCAGCCGGGCCGGCCGGTGCCCCACGGCGACGGCCAGCCTGGCTCCCCGCCCGCCGACCGGCGCCAGACGGCCACGTCGAGCTTGTCGTCCTTGGCCGGGTCGTCCAGCCGCGCGCCGTACTCCGCGGCCAGCGCGACCGCCTCGTCCCTGCTCAGGCCGGCGTCGCCGGCGGTCCGGGCGCCGCGGAAGTACACCGTGCCGTCCCGCAGGTAGGCCGCGCCGGACTCGAGCAGCGCCGCCGCCATCCTGATCACCTGGCCGACGTTGCGCCTGGCTCGCGGCGCGAACTGCGGGTCCCTGACCCCGAGGAAGGTCATGTCCTGATCGAACCTGAACTGCTGCACCGAGGCGAACGCGTCGTACGCCGACCCCGAGCGCTCCGCCGCGGCGAACAGCACGTCGTCCACGTCGGTGACGTTGCGGCACAGCTGGGTGGTCGCACCGATCGAGCCGAGCACCCGGGTCAGCACGTCCACCCACACGAACGTCGCCGCGTGGCCGAGGTGCGTGACGTCATAGGGCGTGATGCCGCAGCAGTAGATCCTGGCCCGGTCGAGCACGGGCAGGTGGCTGCCGCCGATCCGCGGCCCGGTCGTCATCGCGCTCTCCGTCATGGTTGCAGTATCGCGCCGCCGCTGCCCACGCCGCGGACCCGGGCGCGCTAGGGTCGCCTCGGGCAGCCAGACAGCCTTGCGAAACCAGACAGCCGCACCGAAGGGAGGAGCGATGACGGACGCACCGCTGCGGAGCCGACCGGCGTGGGCCGCGCTGGCAGAGCACTACGAGACGATCAAAGACGTCCACCTGCGCGACCTGTTCGCCGCCGACCCGGGCAGGGGCGAGCGCCTGGTGGCGGAGGCCGCCGGGCTGTACCTGGACTACTCCAAGAACCGGATCACCGACGAGACGCTCGCGCTGCTGATCGAGCTCGCGAGATCCTCGGGCCTGGCCGAACGCACCGCGGCGATGTTCGCCGGCGAGCGGATCAACACCACCGAGGACCGCTCCGTCCTGCACATCGCGCTGCGCAAGCCGCGCGGCGAGACGCTGGTGGTGGACGGGACCGACGTGGTCGGGCAGGTGCACCAGGTGCTGGACCGGATGGCCGCGTTCGCGGGCCGGATCAGGTCCGGCGACTGGCGCGGCTTCACCGGGCTGCCGATCACCGCGGTGGTGAACATCGGAATCGGCGGCTCAGACCTCGGCCCGGTGATGGCGTACGAGGCTCTCCGCTACTACAGCGACCGACACCTGACGTTCCGTTTCGTCTCTAATGTCGATTCCACCGACTTCGCCGAGGCCACCGCGGACCTGGACCCGGCGCAGACCCTGTTCATCGTCTCGTCCAAGACCTTCACGACCCTGGAGACGCTCGCCAATGCCAGGACCGCGCGCGACTGGCTGACCGGCCACCTCGGCGACGAGTCCGCGGTGGCGCGCCACTTCGTGGCGGTGAGCACGAACGCCGAGAAGGTCGCCGCGTTCGGCATCGACACCCAGAACATGTTCGGATTCTGGGACTGGGTAGGCGGCCGGTACTCGATGGACTCGGCGATCGGCCTGTCCACCATGATCGCGATCGGCCCCGACAGGTTCGCTGAGCTGCTGGCGGGCTTCCACGTGATGGACGAGCACTTCAGGACCGCGCCGCTGGAGGCGAACCTGCCCGCGCTGATGGGCCTGCTCGTGGTCTGGTACACCGGATTCTTCGGGGTGGCCAGCATCGGCGTGATGCCGTACGAGCAGTACCTCAAGCGGTTCCCCGCCTACCTGCAGCAGCTCACGATGGAGTCCAACGGCAAGCACGTCAGGCTGGACGGCGCCGCCGTGGACTACCCGACCGGGCCGCTGTACTGGGGCGAGCCCGGCACCAACGGCCAGCACAGCTTCTACCAACTGCTGCACCAGGGCACCGAGCTGATCCCGGTGGACCTGATCGGCTTCGGCCGCTCGCTGAACCCGATCAGGGATCACCACGACCTGCTCACCTCGAACGTGTTCGCGCAGGCGCAGGCGCTGGCGTTCGGCCGGACGCTCGAGCAGGTGCTGGCCGAGGGGACCCCGCCGCAGGTCGCGCCGCACCGGGTGATGGAGGGCAACCGGCCGAGCAACGTGCTGCTCGCCGAGGTGCTCACGCCGCGGCTGCTCGGCACCCTAGTGGCGCTCTACGAGCACGCCGTGTTCACGGCGGGGACCGTCTGGGGCATCGACTCGTTCGACCAGTGGGGCGTCGAGCTCGGCAAGGTGCTCGCAGCCGCGATCATCCCCGAGCTGACCGCGATCACCTCGCCCGAGCTGAGCCACGATTCGTCCACGAACAGGCTGATCCGCCGGTATCGAATGATCAAGGGAGTTCAACAATGACCACGGAGCACTCCATGCAGCTTGGCATGGTCGGCCTCGGGCGGATGGGCGCGAACCTGGTCCGCAGGCTGATGCGGGACGGCCACCGCTGCGTCGTCTACGACGTGAACGCGGCGGCCGTCGCCGACCTCGTCGCCGAGGGCGCGGCCGGCTCGAACGACCTCGACGACTTCGCCGCCAAGCTCGAGCCGCCGCGCACCGCCTGGCTGATGCTGCCCGCCGCGATCACCGGGCGCACGCTCGACCACCTGTCATCCCTGCTCGACCCGGGCGACGTGGTGATCGACGGCGGCAACTCCTACTACCGGGACGACATGGCCAGGGCCAAGCAGCTGGCGCACAGGAAGATCCACTACGTGGACTGCGGCACCTCGGGCGGCGTGTGGGGCCTTGAGCGCGGCTACTGCCTGATGATCGGCGGAGAGACCGACGTCGTGCAGCGGCTCGACCCGATCTTCAAGACGATCGCACCCGGGCTGGGGACCATCGAGCCTACCCCGAATCGGCCGTCGGGCGGCACGGCGCAGAACGGGTACCTGCACTGCGGTCCCAACGGCGCCGGGCACTTCGTCAAGATGATCCACAACGGCATCGAGTACGGCATGATGGCGGCCCTCGCCGAGGGCCTGTCGATCATCAAGCACGCTAACGTCGGCATGGAGGAGACCGTGACCGACGCGGAGACCACGCCGCTGACCGATGCCGAGGCCTATCAGTACGACATCAACGTCGGCGAGGTCGCCGAGGTCTGGCGGCGCGGCTCGGTGGTCAGCTCGTGGCTGGTGGACCTGACCGCCGCGGCGCTGGCCAAATCGCCCGAGCTGAGCGAGTTCGCCGGGCACGTGTCCGATTCTGGCGAGGGCCGCTGGACGGTGCTCGCCGCGGTCGACGAGGGCGTGCCCGCGCCGGTGATCACCGCGTCGCTCTTCCAGCGGTTCGAGTCCCGCGGGCTCGGCGAGTTCACCGACAAGCTGCTGTCGGCGATGCGCAGCGAGTTCGGCGGGCACGCCGAGAAGAAGCGATAACCGGGCGGCTGCTGCCCGGTTGCCGCTCCTTCGGCGCCCTCCGGCGCCTGCCGGCCCTGCCGACGGCGCCAGCGGACCCTAGCCGGCCGGCACCGGCTAAGGGACTCGCCGCTGCACCGTCTCGCCCCGGCCGATCAACACCATACCGACAAGCGCGGGCTCGAACAGGCCGTGCCCGACGAGGCCGGGGGTGGCAGCCAGCCAGGCGGCCAGCGCGGCCGGGTCGCCGACCGGCCCGGTGTAGTCGGCGATCACCCCGCCGTCGGGGCTGGCCGGCGCGTCGCGCACGGTCACCGGCACGAGCGCGCGCAGCGTAGCGGGGAGCCCGAACGGCAGCAGCTCGACAGGGACAGGCGGGCGCAGCGCGGGCACCGGCTTGGACGAGTCGACGATCACCACGAACAGCTCGGCCGCGGCGGCCACGATCTTCTCCCTCGTGTGCGCGCCTCCCCCGCCCTTGACCAGCCAGCAGTCCGGCGTCACCTGGTCGGCGCCGTCGATCGCGATGTCCAGCCGGTCGAGCGCGTCGAACGGCTCAATGGCCAGCCCTAGGCCGGCCGCCACCTGCGCGGTCCGCTCCGAGGTCGTCACGCAGCGCAGCGACAACCCTCTCCTGGCCAGCGCCGGAAGCAGGAACGCGACGGTCGACCCGGTCCCGAGCCCGACCCGCATGCCGTCCTGCACAAGCTCGGCCGCCGCCTCGGCGGCGGCCCGCTTCTCCCCGTCAGCATTCACAGCGCTCAGTCTGGCGCACCTGGCCGTTGTCCGAGGTCCGGACACCGCGGTCACATGACACTATGTGTGGCATGCATTACAGCAACCACGGGACCGGCCTGATCCCCGACGACCACGTCATCGTGCTGTTCGGCGCGACCGGCGATCTGGCCAAGCGCAAGCTGCTCCCCGGACTGTTCCACCTGGCCAAGTCCAACCTGCTGCCGAAGGGCTACCGGATCATCGGCTCCGCCCCCGCCCAGTTCGCGATGACCGACGAACAGTTCCGCGCCCACGCCAAGTCCGCGGTGGCCCAGTTCGGCCTGGCGATGCCGACCGGCGCCGCGTGGCAGGCGTTCGAGAGCAGGCTGCGGTTCGGCGCGGCCGACCCCGACGATCCCAAGCCGCTGGTCGAGGCGATCCGCGAGGCCGAGGACGAGATCGGCGGCAGCCCGCGCCGGCTCTTCCACCTGGCCGTGCCGCCGTCGGCGTTCGCCTCGGTGATCGAGATGCTCGGGCAGACCAGGCTGTCGGAGAAGTCCAGGGTCATCATCGAGAAGCCGTTCGGCACCGACCTGGCCTCGGCCAAGGCACTGACCGAGGTGGTGCACTCGGTGTTCGACGAGTCGCAGGTCTTCCGGATCGACCACTTCCTCGGCAAGGAGTCGGTGGACAACATCCTGGCGCTGCGGTTCGCCAACGGCCTGTTCGAGCCGATCTGGAACCGCGATCACGTCTCGCACGTGCAGATCGACGTTCCGGAGAAGATCAGCATCGAGGGCCGGGCCGGGTTCTTCGAGGGGACCGGCACCTTCAGGGACATGATCGTCACGCACCTGTTCCAGGTGCTCGGCTTCGTGGCGATGGAGCCGCCGAGCAGGCTGTCGGCCAAGTGCCTGCGGGATGAGAAGGCCAAGGTCTTCGAGGCCATGCGGCCGATCGACCTGTCCCGCGTGGTGCGCGGCCAGTACGACGGGTACCGCGAGGAACCAGGCGTGGCTGCCGACTCCCAGACCGAGACGTTCACCGCGATGCGGGTGGAGATCGACAACTGGCGGTGGTCGGGCGTCCCGTTCTTCCTGCGCTCGGGCAAGTCCATGGCGCAGCGGCGGCAGACCGTCACGCTGGGGCTCAAGGAGCCGACGCTGCGGATGTTCCCCAACGTCTCGCATCTGCGGGCCGGCGAGCGGTGCAACCAGGTGGTGATCGACTTCGACGACCCCGGCTGGATCGCGGTGCGGTTCCTTGCCAAGCAGCCCGGGCCGACCATGCGGCTGCGCGAGGTCGACATGACCTTCAGGTACGAGGACTCGTTCCACCGGATGCACGAGCTCGAGGGCTACGAGCGGCTCATCCTCGAGGCCATGATCGGCGACCAGTCCCTGTTCACCAGGTCCGACGAGATCGAGCGGCTGTGGGAGGTGGCCACGCCGCTGCTCGACGACCCGCCGCCGGTGGAGTTCTACGAGCCCGGCACGTGGGGCCCGGCCGGGATCAAGCACCTCATCGCGCCCTACCGCTGGTACCTGCCCGACGGCAGGGAGTAGGCCGCCCCGGTCACCGCACGCCGCCGACCGGGCGGCCTTCCTCCAGGTAGACCGTGCCAGGAGCGGCCGCGCATGCGGCCCTGACCCGCCGCCTGATCGGGCCGCTGAGCAGCGGCAGCGCGGTCTTCACCTTGGCCAGGCGGTACTGCGAGATCTCCTCGGCCTGCAACGCCACCGCATCGAGCGCGGCGTCGTCGAACACACCGCAGTCGAACAGGAAGCGCAGGCCGCCCGGCCGCCCGGGCCGCGGACTGCGGAAGTCCACGCAGGCGAGCCTGCCGCTGGGCAGCAGCAGGCCGCACTCCTCGCGCACCTCGCGCTGGCAGGCCTCCCACGGCGACTCGCCGTCGGCCTCCATCACGCCGCCGGGAATGGTCCACCCCGCCTTGTAGGTGGGCTTGAGTACCAGCAGGCGGTCCTTGCGGTCGAAGATCAGCGCGCCGGCCGAGGCCGGGATCGCCGGGGTGATCTCCAGGTCATCGGCCGCCTGGCCGAGACCGCCGGGCTTGCTCTGGTCGGGCTTGCTGTGGCCTGGCTCGCCCTGGCCGGGCACGAACGGCGGCTCGTCGCCCTCCGGCAGGTCGCTGGCCAGCATGGCCATCTCGTTGGTGCTCACCCTTACCGCCTTCCCGCCACGGCGGGCACTGTCACCTGGTCGGGCGAGGTCTTCAGCGCCTGGTTGTCGACCAGCGCGCCGACCATGGCGGCCGCCAGCACGAGCAGCCCGGCGCAGATGAGCATGGCATGCCGGTAGCCGATGCCGAGCAGCACCGGCGAGTGGTACTGGGCCGCCCGCAGGCCGACCGCGGCGGGCAGGCCGGCCACGGCAAGCAGGCCGCCGGCCCTGGCGACCGCGTTGTTGACGCCGCTGGCCACCCCGGCGTGCCTGACCGGAGCGCTGGCCAGCACCGTCGCGGTCAGCGGTGCCACCACCATGGACAGGCCAAGGCCGAAGGCGACCGCGGCGGGCAGCACGTCGGCGAGGTAGGAGGCGCGAGCGCCGATCCGCACCATCGCCACGATCCCGGCAGCGCACAGCAAGAGCCCGCCGGTCATCAGCCAGCGCGGCCCGACACGCTGGGCAAGCGCCGCCGAGCGGGGCGAGAGGACCAGCATCAGCACCGTCACCGGCAGCAGCGAGGCGCCCGCCGCAAGCGCGGAGAACCCAGCGCCGACCTGAAGCTGGAGCACGAGCAGGAAGAGCATCCCGCCGAATGCGGCGTAGACGCAGAACGTCACCACGTTGATGACGCTGAACTGGCGCGAGGCGAACACGCCGAGCGGGAGCATCGGGGCCGGCGAGTCCGGCGCCGCCGGCCGGCCGCGCCGGCGCTCCACCCGCAGGAACGCCACCGCGGCGGCCAGCCCGATCGCGGCGGCGGCGACCAGCCCGCCCGGCCCGATGCCGTTCCCTGCCGGGCCGCCGATCAGCGCGAACGACACCCCGGCCAGTCCCAGCGCCGCCAGGCAGGCGCCGAGCACGTCGAACCGCTGGCTCGCCTGCTCGTCACGGGTCTCTGGCACGTGCCGCAGCGCCACGGTGACGACGGCCGCGGCCACCGGCAGGTTGAGCAGGAACACCCAGCGCCAGCCCGCCGTCACGACCAGCCAGCCGCCGAGCAGCGGGCCGGCCGCCGAAGCCAGGCCGCCGAGACCTGACCAGGCCCCGATCGCGCGCGGGCGGTCCTGCTTGGCGAAGCTGGCCTGGATGATCGCCAGCGATCCCGGCACGAGCAGCGCGCCGCCGACTCCCTGCAGCACCCGCGCGGCGACCAGCACCGCGATGTCAGGGGCGAGCCCGCACAGCGCCGAGGCAAGCGCGAACCAGATCACCCCGGTGACGAACACCCGGCGACGGCCGTACCGGTCGCCGAGCGAGCCGCCGAGCAGGATCAGCCCGGCCAGGCTGAGCGTGTAGCCGGTCACGATCCACTGCAGGCCGCCGAGCGAGGCGGGCAGGGTGCGGGCGATCGTCGGCAGGGCCACGTTCACCGCGCTCATGTCGAGCAGGGCCATGCCGGAGCCGAGCACGGTGGCCAGGATGACCCAGCGGCCGCCAGGCCGCCCCAGCCGGACCTCACCGTCGGCGAGGACCGCGCTCACATGATCGGCCAGCGGTGCACCGGCTCCCTGGAGTCCATGCAGTCAAGGTAGCCCAGCGTCATCAGCCGCAGCGCCTCGGCGCGATCGGTCACGCCACCGGCCTCCAGCCGCCGAACCGAGTTGACCTGCCACGAGGCACCGTTCTGACCGGTCAGGCAGCGCTGCTCGATGACGCCGAGCAGCCTGCCCGCGTCGGCGGCATCCACGCCGAGCCTGGACAGGCCCCTGGCGGCCAGCGGCAGCAGGTGGCGCAGCGCAAGCTCGGCCACCTCGATCACCCCGCAGCCCGGCCAGTAGATCTCCGCCTCGAGCCCGCGGCGGGCGCCGGCGGTCAGGTTCGCCGCCGCGGCGGCGAACGACATCTGGGACCAGACCGGGCGGGCGACAGCGAGCTCGTGCACCAGCCCGTAGTAGAACGCCGCGTTGGCCAGCACGTCGGTCAGCGTCGGCCCGGCCGGCAGCACCCGGTTCTCCACCCGCAGATGCGGGACGCCGCCCTCGGTCCCGTACACCGGGCGGTTCCACCGGTACACGGTCCCGTTGTGCAGCGTGAGCTCGGCAAGCTCGGGCACGTCGCCGCGCTCGAAGTCGGCCACCGGGTCATCGTCATCGCACATCGGCAGCAGTGCGGGAAAGTACTTCAGGTTCTCCTCGAAAAGGTCGGCCACCGAGGTGATCCAGCGCTCGCCGAACCAGACCCTTGGCCGCACGCCCTGCAGCCGCAGCTCCTGCGCCCGGGTGTCGGTAGCCTGCTTGAACAGCGGGATCCTGGTCTCCCGCCACAGTTCGTGGCCAAGCAGGTAAGGGGCATTCGCGCCGATCGCCACCTGGATTCCGGCGATTGCCTGGGCGGCGTTCCAGTAGCTCGCAAAGGAATCCGGGCTGGTCTGCAGGTGACATTGCACGCTGGTGCACGCGGCCTCGGCCAGAATGCAGTCCAGATACGTCAGCAATGGCTCGGGCCCGTCGATGCAGATGCGCAGTTCCTCGCCGCGGGCCGTCATTATCTGGTCATTAAGGAGCTTGAATCTGGGATTGGCCGAGATAACGTCCTCGACGATGTCGATGTCGCGCAGGCTGGGCAGGATGCCCACCATGGCGACCCGGCAGCCCTGCGCCTCCGCCTGCTTGAAGGCATGGCTGAGCATGCCGGAGATCGAAGCGTCGAGCGTGGCGAAGACGTCGCCGGTGAGATCGGCGGGGTCGCCGCTGAACTCGATGTTGAACTGGCCGAGTTCGGTGGCCCACGCCGGGTCGCCGATCGCGGCAAGCACCTGCTCATTCGTCCTGGCGGCATGGCCGTGGCCGTCGACCAGGCTGAACTCCATCTCAAGGCCCGCCCGGTGAGACCCGTTGGCGAAGGTGGACTCGCGCAGCATCCGATGCAGGACGTCCAGGCAGGTGCGAACTTTCTCGCGGTATGCCCGCCTGTCCTGTCGGCTGATCGTGATCGCCGGCACGTCCCGGCCCATCAGTGCCTCCCCCGCGCGACTGGGTCTTGCAGCTATCTACCCAGATTTACACGGAAAGGGCATGCTGACCAGGCGAGATGTGCGCCCGACGCGGACCGGGGCCGCCCGGCGGCTAGATCCAGGCCGCTGCGATCAGCCCCTGCGCTACCTCGGTCGGCCTGTTGCCGTCGCTGGAGACGTACAGGTCCTTGCCCCCCAGGTACAGCAGCCACTGCCCGGAGGAGTCGGCCGCGAGGCTCATGTGGTCCAGGTCGGGGTAGCCGATCGCGACCTGGTGTACGAGCGCGCCGCTGGTGTCGACCTCCCACATGAGCCTGGAGGTGTTGACGATCGGGACCCCGGCGCAGCAGGCGCGGCTGATGAATAGGTTGCCGTCGGGCAGGAAGATGCCCTCGCGGATGTAGCTGCGCTCCGCGTCCGGCGACCCGGTGACCGGCACGGTCGTCACGCCGGGACCCGGCGGCAGGTAGTAGCGCGCGGTCGTGGTGTCGAGCAGGTTCAGGCTCCAGCCCTCGTTGTCCTGCACCGTGGAGATCGAGACCGCGAGCCTGGCGCTATCCGACGCCCAGGACAGGTACGAGATCGGCGCGGGCAGCCCGTCCTTCACCACCTGCGGCGGCTGCGGGATGACCCGCTGCGCGCCGCTGCTGAGCGTCAGGATCACGAGCTTGAAGTCGCTGGCGAATTTCTTCGGACCGGGCAGGCAATCCTGTGTCATCACCGGTTCCTGCGCGAATGCCAGCTTGGTTCCGTCCGGGCTGATAGCGGGGTCTTCGCCGGAGGCGACCGGCACCGGGGTGCCGCCGTTGATGCTGATCGAGAAGATGTTCAGGTCGCAGGCGGCCTGCTGCACCGCGTAGTACACGGTCGAGCCGTCGGGACTGACCGCGATCTCGCCGCCGAGCACCCCGCCGGGAACGAGCGTCCGCTGCACGCTGCCGGTCGCCGGGTCGAGCGTCACCAGCGCCCCGGCGGTGGTGACGGCCACGATGCCGGGCTCGCCGGCCGGCGTCGGGCTGCTGGCGGGTGAGGAGGCAGGCGCACTGCTGGCCGGCGCGGTCACCGTGACGGTGGGCTGGGAGGTTGCGCTGCTGCTGTGGCAGGCGGCAGCGACCAGCAGCAGCGGCACAAGCAGCGACACCCGCCCGGCCGCGCGCAGGCCGGGGACCAGCCTGGCTGAGCGGCCATTCGCACGCACGTTCATCCTCGACAACCTCAAGATCACTAGCGCCCGAGACCGAACCGGGCACGATCGGCCTACCGGGAGCAGAGCACGATCGTGGCAGTACGGATGAGGTACCGCAAGTCACAACATGGAATCGGAGGCCATCGCGACGGCAGCGGCCATCCGGCGCACCGCCTCGGTGATCAACTCGGGCGACGTCCCGATGTTCAGCCTCGCGAAGCCCGCGCCCTGGGCGCCGAAGTAGGTACCCGCGCTCAGCGCCACCCGCCCGCGGTCAAGGAAGACGGCCGCCGGGTCGTCGCCGAGCCCCAGCCCGGTGCAGTCAAGCCAGGCGAGGAAGCTCGCCGCGGGCGGGACGTAGCGGACGTCGGGCAGGTGTTCGGCCAGCAGGTCGGCGAGCAGCACCCGGTTCCGGTCGATCTGCGCGACCGCGGCGTCCAGCCAGGCCAGCGACCTGCTGAAGGCCGCCACCGAGGCGAGCACGCCAAGGTGCGAGGCGAGCAGCGCCTCCCACCGCTCGGTCAGCAGGGCCGCGGCTGGCGCCGAGCCTGCCACGGCGACGCCGCACTTCAGGCCGGCGATGTTCCAGCCCTTGGACGCCGAGGTGAAGATCCAGGCCCGGTCGGTCATCTCGTGGTCCAGCGCGCCGAACGGGACGAACCGCGCGCCCGGCAGCACGAGCGGGGCGTGGATCTCGTCCACCAGCAGCACCACGTTGTGCCGCTGGCACAAGTCGGCGATGGTGCGCAGGTCCGGCTCGGTCCAGACCTGGCCGAGCGGGTTGTGCGGGCTGCACAGCAGGAAGGCGGCCACCCCAGGGGCGGCGAGCGCCAGGTCGAGCGCGTCGAAGTCCCACTCGTAGCTGCCGTCGGCGAGCCTGCGCAGCGGTGCCTCGACCAGCCGGCGGCCGAGGAAGCCGAGCCTGAAGAAGAACGGCCCGTACACCGGCGGGCTGATCACCACGCCGGACCCCGGCGGCGTGGTGGCGATGAGTACCTCGGCGATCCCGGTCATCACGTCGGGGACGGGAAACACCCACTCCTGCCTGGGCGTCCAGCCGAGCCTGTCGCTCGCGTACCCGGTGAACGCGGCCCCGAGTTCCCCGCCGTCCGGATAGCCGGTGTCCCCGATGGCCAGCGCGGCCCTGATCGCCTCGCTGATCGGCTCGGCCAGCGTGTAGTCCATCTCGGCGACGAACGCCGGCAGCACGTCGGGCGGGTGCGTGCGCCACTTGTAGCTCTTGCGCGCGGCGAGTTCGGCGAGAGTACAGTTCCCGAGCATGGCGTCCACACCCGCGATGCTAGAGGCCGCGCCTTCGCTACGCCGGCCCGGCTTCTCGCCGGCCGTTCCTGCGCGGCCGCCCCGCCGCTGCGGTGTCGGCCGGATGCTCGACGAGCGCGATCACCCGGCTGGCCATGAACCTGGCGGTCCGCACCGCCGTGCCATTCCTGGTCAGCTCGCTGACCTCGACAAGCCCGCGCCGGTTGACCACCTCCACGCGGCGCCCCGCCCTGGTGGCCACCACCTCGTAGGTCTTGGTGACATCACCGGCGTCCACGACGATCTCGACCCGGTCGCCTTTCACGGCAGCCCGTCGGGCGGCATCGGCGAGGGAGGATAGCGTTTCGCTGCCATGCGAAGGTAGTACCCGCCCCAAAGGCTCGGTTCCATGATCACGGTGGATTTCCTGCGCTATGAGACAGAAACCCACCGTGATCATGAGGTCCGACCCTCCGGGAGCGCGATGTCGCCGGTCATATAGCGCTCGATTGAGGGGCCGATGGTCGCGGCGAGCTCGTCCACGCTCGGGCCGGCCGCGGCGGGCAGGCGGAGCACCAGCCTGGTCAGCGCCAGCCCGAGCATCTGCGTGGCCACCATGGTGACCCGGTACTCGACCTCTCCCGGACCGCCGCGCAGGTGGAGGCCGGCCACCCTGGCGATGGTGCCCAGGATCGAGTCCGCGATGAACTCCGACAGCATCGTGGCCGCCCGCTCGCTGGTCACCGCCGTGCGGAGCAGCCCGAGGAATCTCTCGTTGAGCTGGTCGGACTCCCAGAGCGTCAGCGCCGCCCGCACCATGTGCGCGCCGAATCCCGGCCCGGCCTCGTGCACGCCGGCGCCCGCCCCTCCGGTACTCGCCGCGCCGGTCTTCGCTACACCGAGGCCCACGCCCGGAACAGGCCGGCCGGCCACGGAGACCGAGACGGCACCCGGCATGCCGGGAGCGGAGCCGACCCGGGCCTCCGCCGCGTTGCGCAGCGCCGCCGACAGCGCCTCGGTCAGCGCCTCGCTCGGCAGCACCGGGATCTGCATGGCGGCGGCGAACAGCGCTTCCTTGGTGCCGTAGAAGTGGTGCACGAGCGCGGGATCTACTCCGGCCGCCGCGGCGATCGCCCTGATCGTGGCGCCCTGGTAGCCGAGCTCGGCGAACAGGCTCCTGGCCGACTCGAGGATCGCCTCCCTGGTTCTGGTCGCCCCGGCCCTCCGGCCACCCCGCCTGGCTGCGCTCACGCCGCCTCGCTCTGCGCGGTGAGCTCGAAGAACCTTTCCTCAAGCGTGGCCGGGACCTGCCTGACCGTGGCCGGCAGATCGCCGAGCGCGGCCCTGACGGCACCAGGATCGGCACCGGGAACCCGCAGACCGCGCCCGGCCAGCGCGACCTGCAAGCCGGCCCGCTCGAGCGCGCCGAACGCCTTCGACCACGACTCGGCGTCCACCCGTACCACGTGTCCCGAGCCGACGATCTGCGCGGAGGTGCCCTCGGCGACCACCCTGCCGTCCGCCATGATCACCAGGCGCCCGCACTCCTGCGCCTCCTCCATGTAGTGGGTGGTGACCAGCACGCCAGCGCCGCCGTCGGCGGCCTCGGCGATCGTCTCCCACAGCCTGGCCCGGCCGAGCGGATCGACCCCTGACGTCGGCTCGTCCAGGATCAGCAGGTCCGGCCGGTGCGCCAGGGCCTGGGCGAAGGCGACCCGCCGCTGCACGCCGAGCGGGAGCGAGCCGACCAGGTCGGCGGCATAGCGGCCGAGCGCCTCCGGCAGCGCGCCCACCGCGCCGGTCCCGAAGATCGCGGCGCTGAACTGCATGTTCTCCGCCGGGGTCATGTCGTCGTAGAGGCCGAGTCCCTGCGGCACGTAGCCGAGCCTGCTGCGGGTCTGCCGCGACGGCGGCTCGCCGAACAGCTCGACCCGCCCCCGCGAGGTGCCGATCAGGCCAAGCAGCATCCTGATCAGCGTGGTCTTGCCCGCGCCGTTGGCACCGAGCAGGCCGACGATCTCGCCGGGCTGCACGAGCAGGCTGACGTCCCTCACCGCGGTGAAATCGCCGAACTGCTTGGTGACCTCCGCGCATCCGGCGAGCGAGGTCATGCGGCACCTCCCTGGTGCTGGCCGGCCAGCACGGCCGGGCCCGGGTCACTGTCCTGGCCGACCTGCCTGGCCAGAGCGGCCACGGTGACCGCGTCCTGGAGGTCGGGCGTGATCACGCCGCCGCGCCCGACCGGCGCCTGGTCCGTGTCCTGGCCGGAGAGCGGATCCCAGCGACGCCATCTCCCGGCCCGCCGCCACGCCCTGGCGGCCGCCTCGCCCTCGGGCTTGAACGGCACGGCGCGGAGCACTCCGGGCATCGCGGCCACGATCTGCTCGGGCGATCCCGACACCAGCTCGGTGCCCTCGTCGAGCACGAGCACCGCGGTGCACCGCTCGGCCTCGTCCAGGTAGGTGGTCGCGAGCACGACGGCGCATCCCTCCGCCGCCGCACGGGCGATCAGCCACCACAGCCCCGACCGGCTGACCGGGTCGACGCCGGTGGTCGGCTCGTCGAGCACCAGCAGGTCGGGGTGGTGCAGCATGGCCGCGATCACGGCCAGCTTCTGGCGCATCCCGCCGGACAGCTGCCCGGCCAGCCGTCCGGACGCCGCCGACAGGCCGGCCCGCTCCAGGTACTCCGCGGCCCGGTCCCTGCCCACCTGCCGCGGCAGGCCGTAGCCGTTCGCGCGGAAGTCCAGGTTCTCGGCCACCGTGAGGTCCTCGTAGATCCCCGAGCTTGCCGGGAAGTACCCTGATCGCTCCTTGGGCGGCCGCCGCACCGTGCCGCTGCCGGGCGCCAGCGACCCGGCCATGCACCGCAGCAGCGTGGTCTTGCCCGCGCCGTCGCCGCCGACCACCGCGGTCACCTGGCCGGCCGGCGCGCTCAGCGACACGCCCCGCAACGCGACCGTCCTGCCATGCGAAACGAACAGCTCCGTGGCACCCCACGTCACCTGGCCTGACTCGGCGCCGGTCATGCCGCGGCCCCCTGCGTGACCGGCGCGGCCTTGCGGCCGCGCTCACGTCCGGCCGGCGCCAGGTAGGCGCGGAACCGCAGCGTCGCGCCGGTGACGACCACCGCGCCGAGCACGGCAAGGAAGACGAACGGCTGCCACAGCGACGCGATCGGCTCGGCCCGCAGCATGATGCCGCGCGAGATCTCGTTGAAGTAGGTCAGCGGGAGCAGGTAGGCGATCCAGCGCACCCCCGCGGCGATCGAGGACAGCGGGAAGATCAGCCCGGACAGCAGCACCTGCGGCAGCAGCGTCATGAACGCGAGCTGAATCGCCTGGCCCTGGTTCTGCGAGACGCTGGAGATCAGCACGCCGATGCCGAGCGTCACGAACAGGAACATCAGCGCGCCGAGCGCGAACGCGGCCGGCGAGCCACGGAACGGGACACCGAAGATCGCCACCCCGACCGCGAGCACGATCGCGAGGTCGACCGTCGCCACCGCGAAGTACGGCACGATCTTGCCGAGGAACACGTCTCTGGGCCGCAGTGGCATCACCGCGAGCTGCTCGAGCGTGCCCGACTGCCGTTCCCGCACGACGCCGAGGCTGGTGATGATCGTGCCGACGAACACCAGGACCACGCCGCAGAGGCCGGGGATCATGATGTCAGAGGTGGTCAGGCCCGGGTTATACAAGATCACGACCTTCGGGGTCACCGGCAGCCCTGAACCGGTCCCTCCGCCCGCCGCCCCCGGCGCGCCGCTGAAGCGGTGCTCTAGGGCGGCCAGGTAGGTCAGCGCCGCGCGGGCAGCGAACAGCTGGCTGCCGTCGATCAGGACCAGCGGCTTGGTCCCGCCGGTCACGACGGCCATCTGGTCGTTGCCGTCGCGCAGCCGGTCCTGCGCCCAGGTGCGGCCCTGACCTGGAGCGATCTGGGTGATGTCGAACGACGGTGAACGCAGCAGCCCGGCCACCACGCTGGCCTGCGGCCCGGAGACCGCGACCGTGACCGTCTTGACATCGAAGCTGGCCGCGTAGCCGAGCACCACGAGCAGGATGACCGGCATCACGATCATCATTGCGAGAGTCCTGCGATCCCGCCTGAGCTGGCGGAACTCCTTGACGATCATGGCCCACATGGACTCGCCCTTCATGCCGGGAAGAATAATTCAACGCATGTTGAACTCTACAAGCGTTGAATTAACCTCGTCAACGGGTGATAGACATATGTCATGGCGGTTGCGCATGCCGGGGTGTGGACGATCGACGACCGGTGCGAGTCAACCTGGCACTACCTGCCGTTCGACGTCCCGCCGGGGTCCGCCGCCTTAAGGGTCGAGCTCGGCTACGACCCGGCAGGCACCGTGCTCGACCTCGGCTGCTTCGGCCCGGCCGGGTTCCGCGGCTGGTCGGGCGGCGCCCGCGAGTCCTTCGTGATCGGCGCGGAGGCGGCGACGCCCGGCTACCTGCCCGGTCCGCTCGAGCCCGGCACCTGGCTGGTCGCGGTCGGGCTGCACCAGATCCCGGCGGGCGGCGCGCGCTACCAGGTGAGCACCGAGGTAACCGCGCGGCCCGGTCAGCTCGATCCCGGGATCCGCACCGACGCGGTGCCGCCGGCCGACGGCCGCCCGGCCGGGCGCGACCTGCCCGCACCGCAGGGTTTGCGCTGGCTGGCGGGCGACCTGCACGCGCATACCGTGCATTCCGATGGCGCGCTGACGGTGCCCGAGCTGGCCAGGTTCGCGGCGGGCCGGGGCCTTGACTTCCTGGCCATTACCGATCACAACACGGTCAGCCATCACGCCGAGCTGCCAGCGGCGTCGGCCGCGCACCAGATCAGCCTGCTGCCGGGCCAGGAGGTAACCACCGAACGCGGTCACGCCAACGCGCTGGGACCGATCGGGTGGGTGGACTTCCGCGAGCCCCCTGATGCCTGGCTAGCGGCCTGCGAGCGAGATGGCGGGCTGCTTTCCGTTAATCACCCCTACGGCGGTCAGGTGAGCTGGACAGCACCCATGCGACGGCGACCGCCGCTGCTCGAGGTATGGCACTGGAGCTGGCTCGACCCGCGCTGGACCACGCCGCTCGGCTGGTGGCAGGCGTGGCACCCGGACGCGATCGCGGTCGGCGGCAGCGACTGGCATCGGCCTGGCTCGGACGCGCCGCCAGGCTCGCCGACCACCTGGGTGCTGTGCGAGGCGAACAGGCCGGCGCCGGGCGGCTCGGCGCCCGAGGTCGCCGACCCGGCCAGCGTGCTTGCTGGCCTGGCCGCCGGGCGGGTCGCCGTCTCAGCGTCCCGCGATGGGCCGCTTCTGCTGCGGATCGACGGCGAACTCGTGGCCTGCGGCGCCGACGGGGCGATCCTCGTCGGGCCTGACGGCCCGGTCGGGCGGGTGCGCGGCGAGCTGGCCAGGTTCGCGCGCGACCGCGGGCACTACCGGCTGACCGACCCGGCCGGCGCCACGCTCGCGATCACCAGCTGACCGCCCCCCACACACCGCATCCGGCGCACCCGCCGCACCGCCCACCCGCCGGCCCGTATCCGGCGGACCCGCCGCACCGCCGCAGCCGGTCGGCCCGCCGACTCGCCGCCGACCCGCCCACCCGCCGACCCGCCGGCCGTGAGAACGATGCCACCTGGTGGACGTGCCACCAGACAGCCGCGCAGCGGGCTGTGATATCTCTCCTAACCTGGACAGCCTGCGCCTGGAGGTCGGCATGGAACGCGCGCCACGATGGGGGATCACGCTGCCGCTGCAAGGCCAGGCGCTCATCGAGCAACGGGAGATAGTCTCCGAGCTGGCCGACCTCGGCTACACCGACGCCTGGTCGTCCGAGCTGAACGGCATGGACGCGTTCACGCCGCTCGTCCTTGCCTCGCAGTGGGCGCCGCAACTGCGGCTCGGGACCGCGATCGCGCCGGTCTATACCCGTGGCCCTGGCCTGCTGGCGATGACCGCGGCCACGCTGGCCGACCTCGCCCCCGGCCGGTTCGTGATGGGCGTCGGCACGTCCACGCCGGTCGTCGTCCAGCAGTGGAACGCGGTCCCGTTCGAAGCGCCCTACCAGCGTTCACGTGACGTGCTGCGATTCTTGCGGGCCGCGCTGGCCGGAGAAAAGGTGACCGAGAACTACCCGACGTTCACGGTGAACGGCTTCCGGCTTGACCGGCCGCCCGCCGTGCCGCCGAAGCTCGCACTGGCCGCGTTGCGCCCCCAGATGCTCAGGCTCGCCGCCGACGAGGCCGATGCCGCGATCACGAACTGGCTCTCCCCCGCTGACGTGCCCACCATCCGCGCCGCGGCCGGCCCGGACTGCGAGCTGGTCGCCCGGATCTTCGTCTGCCCGACCACCGACACCGACCTGGCCCGCACCATCGGGCGCCGACTGCTCACCGGCTACCTCACGGTCCCGGCGTACGCGGCGTTCCACGAATGGCTCGGCCGGGGTGAGCTGCTCCGGCCCATGCACGAACTCTGGACGGCCGGCGACCGGCGCGGCGCAGGTGCGGCCATCCCCGACGAAGTCGTCGACGACCTGGTCATCCACGGGGACCTGGCCGCCTGCCGCGACCGCGTCGCCGAGTACTGCGTCCAGGGCCTCGATACCCCGGTCATGGCGATCATCGCCCCGCCCGGCAC
>DATIZP010000153.1:0-40422 GCA_035517035.1 Streptosporangiaceae bacterium
CGGATCGAGGTGCTGTGCGCGCGGATCGCCATCGTCAAGACCGCGGACAAGCCGCTGGTCTCGGCTGGCGACCCGATCGACTACCAGATCACGGTGATCAACCACGGGGCGGGCACCGCCCACGGTGTCGTCATGACCGACCCGCTGCCGACCTCGCCGGGCGGCCTGTCGTGGGCGATCAGCTCAGTGTCTCCCGGCTGGACGTGCGGGATCACTGCCGGCACGCTGACCTGCACCGGGAGCGCGGCTGGCCTGCCGCCAGGCGGCAGCCTTCGGGTCCACATCACCTCGGCGACCACGTCGGCGTCGTGCGGGACGGTGACCAACACCGCGCACGTGACCACCACGAACGACGGGTCGGCCAGCGACACGGCGAAGGTCGTGGTGCTGTGCGCGAAGATCGAGCTGACCAAGACGCCGGACGACGCAGTCGTTTCGGCCGGCGATCCGATCGGGTACACGATCACGGCGACGAACCACGGAGCGGGTACCGCGCGCGGCGTCACAATGACCGACACTCTGCCGACCACGCCGGGGACGGCGTGGAGTTTCGACTCGGTGTCGCCCGGCTGGACGTGCGCGATCTCGGCAGGGGTGCTGACCTGCGGCGGGCCGTCGACCACGCTCTCCTTCGGCCGCAGCCTGAAGGTCCACATCAGCTCGCCAACGACCTCCGAGTCCTGCGGCGTCGTGGACAACACCGCCCACGTCACCACGACGAACGACGGAACGGCCACGGCGTCGGCGCGGATCGAGGTCCAGTGCGCGCGGATCGACCTGACCAAGACCGCCGACGACACGCAGGTCTCGGCCGGGGACCAGATCGGGTACACGATCACCGCCACCAACAACGGCGCGGGAACGGCACGCGGCGTGACGATGACCGACACCCTGCCGGTCACGCCGGGGACGGCCTGGACCATCGCGTCGGCGTCGCCGGGCTGGACCTGCGCGATCACCTCCGGGGTGCTGACCTGCGGTGGCCCCACCACATCGCTGTCCTCCGGTGACAGCCTGCAGGTGCACATCACCTCGCCGACCACCAGCGCCTCCTGCGGCCCGGTGGATAACACCGCGAACGTGAGTACCACCAACGACGGGTCGGCGCACGCGTCGGCGTCGATCGAGGTGCAGTGCGCCAAGATCGAGATCACCAAGACCGCCGACCAGTCTCCGGTCGTGATCGGGAGCGGCATCGGCTACCAGATCACGGTGACCAACGGCGGCGTCGGCACCGCGAGGAACGTGACGATGACCGACCCGCTGCCTGGCATCGGAACCGCGTGGCACATCGACGCGCAGTCGCCCGGCTGGACGTGCGCGATCGCGGCCGGGGTGCTGACCTGCGGCGGGACCGGGACCGACCTGGCGGCCGGTGCCAGTCTGCGCGTGCACATCAGCACGCCGACCACGCGGGCGGCGTGCGGCCCGGTGAACAACACCGCGACCGTGACGACCACGAACGACGGGACCGCATCTGCCACCGCCACCGTGATCGTGGCGTGCCCGCTCGACCCGTCGATCAGCACCAAGGTGTCGCGCACGGTGATCGGCCAGGGCGGGACGCTGACCGACACGGCCACGCTGACCGGGAGCGCCGGGACCGTGACCGGCACGGTGGACTTCCAGCTCTGCTCGGGTACCACCACCGGCTGCCCAAAGGGCAGCGGGACGAACTTCGACGCGAACGTGCCGCTCGTGAACGGAATGGCCACGTCGCGCCCGTTCGGTGCCCACCTGCCGCCCGGCCAGTACTGCGTCGGGCTCGTCTACCTCAACGACGGCCACTCGCCCTACGCCGATTACTACTCCGGCAGCGCCACTGGCGAGTGCTTTAGCGTGCGCAAGCACGAGGCGCACGTGCGGATCAGCACGCGACTGTCGCGGAACAAGATCGCGGCCGGCGGGTCCGTGCGTGACTTCGCCCGGCTGCACGGCGCAAGCAGGCCGGTGCACGGCGTCGTGCAGTACCGGGTCTACCGGACACTGCGCGGTTGCCGGGCCGACACGTCGGCATGGCCCGCGAGGCCGAGGCACGGGATCCACGCCGGCACGGTGCTCGCGCACGGCACGGTCGTCCCTCCATCCCGGTGGATCAGGTTCCGTCGGGCCGGTACCTACTACTGGGCGGCGTTCTACACCGGCGGCCCGCGGAACCGGCCTGCGGCCAGCAGGTGCCTGACCGAGGTGCTCAGGGTCTTCGTGCCGCGGTCGAGGGTGTCCGTCACCACCTGGCTGTCCACGCACCTGACCTGGGTGGGCCAGCCGGTCATCGACTGGGCGACGCTGCACGGGATCACCAGGAGGGTGAGCGGCACGGTGCAGTTCAGGTACTACCGGACGCTGCGCGGCTGCCGGGCCGATGTCAGCTCGTGGCCGGCCAGGCCGCTGCACGGGGTGTTCGTCGACCGGCTGGTCGTGCACGGCCCGCGGACGCCCGACACGCGGAGCGTGCGGTTCCGCCGGGCCGGCACCTACTACTGGGCGGCGTTCTACTCCGGCGACGCCAGGAACGGCCCGGCTGCCAGCAGCTGTGTCAGCGAGATCCTGAGAGTCAGGTAGCAGGAGCATCAGCCGTGCGGCCGGGACCGTCGATGACGATCCCGGCCGCACGTCGTTCGGCGGCCTGCCCGGCCACTTTCGTAGGTCGTGACGAAGAGGGAGTAAAAGCACTTAAGAAAGAGGCAGCAAGCGGTTACATAGAATCGCGAGCGCCTTGTTGCGCTGCCTTCCTTTGAGCCCTAGGATCTGCATCGCGAGCCGGCCGCCGGGGTGTTATCAGCTGCTCGCAAAGAAAGCAAAACGGCATGTGAAAAAAGAAAATTCTTCTGGTTACTTCGATTCGAGGTTGGGGGACTTCGTGTCAACTCGGCTATTCTCACATCTTGTGCGCTGGCGGCGCACGTACGGCTATGGACTGAGTCTGGCCGTCGCGGCCGGGGGACTGGCGGTGCCGGCGATGGCGCAAGCGGCCCCGATCGGGCCGGCTCCGAGCATCGCGACCCAGGTGAGCGCCACAGCCATCGGCACGGGCGGGACGCTCACTGACACCGCGACGCTCCGCGGCTTCCTCGGCATCGTCACCGGCACCGTGCAGTTCTACTCCTGCAAGGTCGCGAGCCTGACTACGGGTTGCGCGAAGACCGACACGACCAGGACCGCGATCGGCTCGCCGGTCACGCTCAGCGGGGGATCGGCGACGTCAGCCCCGTTCGGTTCCACGCTGAGTACGGGAACTTACTGCGTCGGCGTGCAATATACGGCCGCCAGGGGCTCGTTCTACTCGGACGCATACTCGGGCTCGCACCACAATGAGTGCTTCACCGTCGAGGCCCTGGCGGAGCCGGCGGTGACGACGCAGCTGACCTCGACGGGGCCGGTGACCGGCCCGGTCCCGGTCGGCGCGACGGTCACTGATGCCGCGACGATCAGCACCACGGCGACGTCGTTTACGGGCACCGTGATGTACCGGCTCTACTCGACCCTGGAGGACTGCCAGGCGGACACCGACGCGTGGCCGCTGACGCCGTCCCACGGGACGGCCGAAGGCTCGGTCACCGTGGGAACCAATCCGCAGGGGTCGTCCTCGCCGGTGACGTTCCCCGATCCTGGGACCTTCTACTGGGCGGCGTTCTACTCGGGAGACGTGAAGAACGCGCCTGCGACGAGCGATTGCACCACCGAGGAACTGACCGTAGGCACCGAGCCTACGCTCACGACCAAGCTGTCGGCCCCGCAGGTCATCGTCGGCACGTCGGTGACCGACTCGGCGACGCTGTCCGGGGCGACGGGCGGCGCGGGCGGCACCGTGGCGTACCGGTACTACCCGTCTCTGGCGGCCTGCCAGGCCGACACGGACTCGTTCCCCGAGACCCCGCCTAGCGGCGGCACCGCCGCGGGGACGGCAACGGTGACAGCCGGCGTCGTGCAGGGCCCGTCGACCTCGGTGCCGTTCAGCGTGCCCGGCACCTATTACTGGGCAGCGTTCTACTCCGGTGACTCACAGAACGGCCCTGCGGCGAGCGATTGCACCACGGAGGTGCTGAACGTCCAGGCCACGCCGGCGATCAGGACCAGGCTCTCGGCAACGCGGATCCTCACCGGCCAGTCGGTGACTGACTCGGCGATCCTTGCCGGGGCAACGACCGACGCGGGCGGCACGGTCAGCTACCGGTACTACCCGACGCTGACGGCCTGCCTGGCAGACACGGCGTCCTTCCCCGGCACCCCGCCGGCCGGCGGGAAAGACGCGGGGACGGTGATCGTGACCGGCGGGATCGTGCCTGATTCGAAGAGCGTGCCGGTCAAGGCGGCCGGGATCTACTTCTGGGCGGCGTTCTATTCCGGTGATCCCCACAATGCGGCGACCGCGAGCAGCTGCAGGACTGAGGTGCTGTTCGTCAGCGAGCATCCGAAGATCGTCACGAAGGTCTTCCGCGTGAATGGCGTCTACTTCGTCGACAACGCGAAGCTGATCGGAACCGGTGGCCCAGTTACCGGGACCGTGACCTTCTTCCTGTGTGCTCAGGTCGGCCTGTTCACCGGCTGCCCGCCGAACCTGGGAGCGCCGATCTCGGGTCCGAAGCGGCTGGTACTCGGAGCGGCGACGTCGGGCCAGGTTCCGCTGAAGCTGGCGCCAGGAAAGTACTGCGTCGGAGTCCGCTACCACAATGACGGCAGGTCGCCGTACCTGGACACGGACTACAGCAGCCCCGTGAACGAGTGCTTCACGCTCCTGCCGTAGCCGGGCCTGCCGGGCCGCCGCCGCGGAGAACATGAGCCAGGACGGCGGCCCGGCAAGGATCGTCGGCATGCGACGATGGCCGGGTGAGACCCGCTGACCTCGCCGACGAGCAGTTCCGCGCCAGCATCAGGGACTGGCTGGCGCGGAACCTCGTCGGCGAGTTCGCCGGGCTGCGCGGGGCTGGCGGGCCAGGTCGCGAGCACGAGGCGTTCGAGCGGCGGCTGGCCTGGGACCGGCACCTGCACGCGGCCGGGTGGACACCGCTCGGCTGGCCGCGCGAGCACGGCGGCCTTGGCGCGACGCTCGGGCAGCAGATGATCTTCCACGAGGAGTACGCGCGCGCGGGCGCCCCGGCCAGGGTCAGCCACATCGGCGAGCAGCTGCTCGGGCCCACGCTGATCGCGTTCGGCACGGCCGGGCAGCAGCGGCGGTTCCTGCCGGCGATCGCGTCGGTCTCCGAGCTGTGGTGCCAAGGCTTCTCCGAGCCCGGCGCCGGCTCGGACCTGGCCTCGGTCGCCACCACTGGCCGGCTGCGCGACGGCCACTGGGAGATCACCGGCCAGAAGGTGTGGACCTCGCTGGCCCACGTGGCCGACTGGTGCTTCGTGCTGGCCAGGACCGAGCCAGGATCCCGGCGCAGCGCCGGCCTGTCCATGCTGCTCGTGCCGATGCGCCAGCGCGGGGTGACGGTCCGGCCGATCCGCCAGCTCACCGGGACCAGCGAGTTCAACGAGGTCTTCTTCGACGCCGCGCGCACGGACGCTGACCTGGTCCTCGGCGCTCCCGGCGACGGCTGGCGGGTGGCGAGATACCTGCTGGGGGTCGAGCGGGGGGTGGCGACGTTCGGCCAGCAGATCCAGTTCAGGGCCGAGTTCGACGCGCTGGTGGCGCATGCGCGGCTGACCGGCGCCGCGGCCGATCCGGTGCTGCGGGACAGGATCGCGCGGGCGTGGGTCGGGCTCGAGGTGCTCAGGGCGTACGCGCTCGAGACGATCGCCGGCGCGGAGGCCGCAGCCAGTTCCCGCCCAGGGACCGGCGGGAGAGCCGGCACCGGCGCGGAGGCTTCCGTTATGAAATTGCTCTGGGCACGGTGGCACAAGGCGCTCGGTGAGCTTGCCATGGACGTGGAGGGTGCACGCGGATTGGTGGCGACGGCGACGCCTTGCGAACTCGATCCGTGGCAGCGGCTCTACCTGTTCAGCCGTACCGACACGATCTACGGCGGGTCGGACGAGATCCAGCTCGGCATCATCGCCAGCCAGGCGCTCGGGCTGCCGCGCGAGCCTGCGCCCGGCGGGAGCCGGCCGTGACGTCGGACGGCGGTCGGGCTGTCGTGCCGGCCCCGCCGCCTGGACGGGACCTGCTGGCGGGCAAGGTGGTGGTGATCACCGCGGCGGCGGGCACCGGGATCGGCGGCGCGGCGGCGCGGCGCTGCCTGGAGGAGGGCGCCACGCTGGCCCTCAGTGACGCGCACGCGGCCAGGCTAGCCGCCACCGCCGCCGACCTGGCGGCCGAGTACGGCGTCGGCCGGGTGTGGTCGCAGCCGTGCGACGTGACCGCGCAAGACCAGGTGGACGCGCTGATCGACGGTGCCGCGGCGCGGTTCGGCCGGATCGATGTGATGATCAACAACGCCGGGCTCGGCGGGACCGCGTCGGTGCTCGACATGACCGACGACCAGTGGGCCAGGGTGCTCGACGTGACCCTGACCGGGACGTTCCGCTGCACCAGGGCGGCACTGCGCAAGATGGTCGACCAGGGCGGCGGCGGGGCCGTGGTCAACAACGCCTCGGTGCTCGGCTGGCGAGCGCAGCCAGGGCAGGCGCACTACGCGGCCGCCAAGGCCGGCGTGATGGCGCTGACCAGGTGTGCGGCGATGGACGTTGCCGAGTACGGGATCAGGGTGAACGCGGTCTCACCGAGCCTGGCCATGCACCCGTTCCTTGCCAAGGTGATCGCGCAGGAGGAGCTTGACGAGATGGTCACCCGCGAGGCGTTCGGCCGCTCGGCGCAGCCCTGGGAGGTCGCCAGCGTGATCGTGTTCCTGGCCAGCGACTACGCCTCGTACCTGACCGGCGAGGTCATCTCGGTCAGCAGTCAGCACCCGTAAGGGACAGACCGGGCTAACGCCGCATGCGTCGACGTCATTCGCAGTAACAAATGGTAGTTGCATGACTACCATTAGCAAGATGAGCAGAAAAACGGCGTCGGCGCTCGGTGTTCTCGTCGCGGTGCTCGCCTCGACCGGCATAGTGCCGCAGGCCGCGCTGGCCGACGGGCCGGCCGGGGCGGCGGACGGCAGCTGCCAGAGCGTCACCCTCGCGGTGGCGCTCGGCGCCGGGCAGCCCGCCGGCCAGACGGTCTCGGCCACCTACTGCACGCCAGCGGCCTGGGCGGCCGGGCCGCATGAGGTAGACGTGATGACCCCGGGCGCCACCTACGACCGGGCCTACTGGAAGTGGCCGGTCGATCCGGCGCGCTACTCCTACCTGGACAAGACACTCGCCGCGGGCCGGGCCGCGTTCGACTATGACCGGATCGGCACCGGCGCGAGCAGCCATCCGCTGAGCACCGACCTGACCATCGACAGCGAGGCCTACGTGCTGCACCAGATCGTCACCTGGCTGCGCACCGACCAGGGCTACGACCAGGTGAACCTGATCGGGCACTCGCTCGGGTCGGTGATCTCCATCCAGGAGGCCGGCCAGTTCCAGGACGTCAGCCGGGTCGTGGTCACCGGGCTGCTGCACGTACCAGGCGTCGGGGCCGGCTTCGCAAGCACGCTGGCCTCGCTGATGTACCCGGCCGCGCTCGACCCGCAGTTCGCCGCGGCCCGGCTCGATCCCGGCTACCTGACCACGCTGCCGGGAGCGCGCGCGGCTGACTTCTTCTCCGCCGGCTCGGACCCGGCGGTGATCGGCTACGACGAGGCGCACAAGGACGTTGTCCCGGTCACCGACCTGGCCACCCTGGCCACCACCTGGGCGCTGCCGCCCGGGCTGAACGTCTCTGACCTGATCGCCGTGCCCGTGCTTGTAGTGATCGGCGGCGACGACGCGATCTTCTGCACCGATCCGCCCGTGCTCGATTGCTCGCAGCCCGGGGCGATTCTCGCGGCCGAGCAGCCGTATTACGCATCGGCGCCCAGCCTGACCGTCTACGTGGTGCCAGGATCGGGTCACGACATCGCGCTCGAGCCATCGGCGGACGAGTCGTTCGCGCAGATCAGCGCCTGGATCGCCGCGCCCTAGCCGTTAGCCGGCCAGCTCGCACCAGACCACCTTGCCGAGCGAGTCTGGCCGCCAGCCCCAGTCCGTGGCGAGAGCGGCGATCACGGTGAGCCCGCGGCCGGTCTCCTCGTCGTCGTCGCCGTCCCGAGGCGCCGGCAGCGGCGTGCACGAGCTGTCGTAGACCTCGATCCTGACCGTCTGGTCACGCCGCTCGATGACCAGGGCCACCCGCGCGATGCGCGGCGCGGCGGCACCGCCTGGCATGCTCGCGCCGAAGGAGAGGTCGCCGAGGCGCAGCACCGGCCGGCCGGGGACGGGGGCGACGGGCACCACCGGCGGCACTTCCGCCGTGCGCACGGCCTGGATGGCGTTGGTGACCAGTTCCGACACCACGAGCACCGCCGCGTCGATCAGGTCGCGCTCGGGCTCCGGGTCAAGGACCGCCAGCTGATCGGCCGCCCATTGCCTGGCCGCCCTGACCGCCGATGGCGCGATCGCGATCTCCAGGCGGCTGCGCCGTGGCCGCGGTGCCAGGCTCCGGGCGACGCCGGTGCTGCCGCTTGTGGAGTGCATGGCGGTCACTTTCCGGTGCGGTGTAAGACGCGGCAGTACGCCGCGAATTCGTACATACGCTGCGTCCTTCGAATCGCTGCCAGCGACCGCGCCGTTGTGGCCGTCATGGCGATCTCTAGGGCAATAGTTGGCCCAGTTGGGGCTCAGCGGGTTTCGTCGTCAGATCCTCCCGGTTTACCGGGGAGGAACGCAGGGATAATGGCGACAGGACCTTTCCCGGCGGGATACCGTCAAAGGCGGGGAACCTTACCCAGCGAGGGAATCGGGTGTGAAAGGCAAACCGCGCAGCTTGCGGCAAGCTCAGGCACTGCAGACAATTCAGCTGCGAAGCCAGGGCCGGACCTGGGCCGAAATCGCCGCCGTCTTCCAGATGACCTACCGGGTCAATCCGAGGGTCGCGCTGCGGCAGGCGCACGGCTGGAGCCAGCCGCAGGCCGCGGCGCGCTGGAGCGAGCGATGGCCGGACGACCCCAAGACGTTCAAGAACTTCTCGTACTGGGAGCAGTGGCCCGGCCAGACCGGCCATGCGCCGTCGCTGGACACCCTGGACCGGCTCGCGCAGCTGTACGAGTGCAAGCTCACCGACCTGCTGACGGACTGCCGGGACTACGGCGTCCGGGCCGGCCAGCCGGCCGGCCTGCGGGCGCGGGACCGGCGGCCGGAGCCGGCCAGGCCGGAGCGGGACGCCCAGGTGCTGGACTGGCTCCGGCCGGACGGGTCCGAGGCCGGCGCTGCTGACGCGCCCGCTGTCGACGTGCCCGCCGCCTCCGTGTCGGCGAGTGAGTTGCAGTCCGCGATCGAGATGATCAGGCAGGCCGGTACCTCGGGGGCCGGTCACCTCAACGACGCCGCGGAGGGTCCCGAGTTCCGGCTGCGGCGCAGGACGCTGCTGCTCGAGGCGAGCAGCGCGCTCGCCGTGCTGGCCGCCGCGCCCGTCTTCGAGGTGCCGCGGATCGTCAGTGGCACCCGTTCCGGCCCGACCCACACCGACCTCGCGATCGTCGGTTATACCGCCGAGGTGGTCGCTGGCCTGCGGCGGCTCGGCGGCGCGGTCGGGCCGCGGATCACCCTGCAGCCCGCGATGGCGCTGCGGTCGGCGATGGCTGCCTTCGCCCGGAACGTCCCGGAGATCGTCAACGCCGAGGCGCTGACCGCCTACGGCGACCTGACCCAGCTGATCGGCTGGCTGATGTTCAACCTTGGCGACCACAAGGCCGCCGCGTACTACTACGACGACGCTCGCGCCGCCGCGCACCGGGCCGGCAACGACGACCTGGTCTCCTACACCCTCGCGGCGACGAGCCAGCTCGCGGCGGCCAGGCGGCGGCCGCGCCTGGCCATCGACCACGCGCAGGCGGCCGTGCAGGCCGCTCGGGCAAGCGGCAACTCGTACGCGGTCGCCTACGCCTCCGACGTCACCGCACGCGCCTACGCGTCGGCCGGTCAGGTCGGCCGCTGCCAGGCCGCCCTGGACCGGGAGCAGGAGGCGCTCGCCCAGATCACGGCCGACGCGCCGCGGTCGCCCTGGTGGTACTTCTACGACCGCTCGTTCTACTGGGGCACGGAGAGCGAGTGCGCGCTGCGGCTTGGCTGGGCGGTGGACGCCTCCGATGCGGCAGGGCGGTCCCTGCACCTGCTCACCCCGACCAATTTGCATAACAGTGCGCTCACCCTGGCCTTCCGCGCCGAGGCGCTGATCAAGCAGGGCGAGTACGGCGAGGCGTGCGTAGCTCTCGCCGACTCGGCCAGGCTGACCACGCTGAACAGCTCCCGCCGGATCTCCAGGCGGATCGACTCGCTGCGCGGGCAGCTCGCCGTGGTGCAGGACACCGCGGACGTGCGCGACCTCGACGAGAAGCTTGCCGAGTACCGGCGGGCTCGCGCGGCGGCGCAGTCGGCCAGCGCGGTGCCGGCCGGAATGGCATAGTGGGCGGTCGGCGGGGTCTGAGGTAATCGGCGGAAAGGTCAGTGGATCACCGATGACAGAGGCTGGTCCGGTACCCGACGGCATCGAGGAAGATCGGCCGAGCGTGGCCCGGCTGTACGACTTCTTCCTCGGCGGGCACCACAACTTCGCGGCCGACCGCGAGCTCGGCCGCAAGCTGCTGGCCGCCGAGCCGAACGCCAGACTGATCGTGCGGGAGAACCGCGCCTTCCTCGGCCGGGCCGTGAAGTTCATGATCGGCGCCGGCGTGCGCCAGTTCATCGACCTCGGGTCGGGCATCCCCACCCAGGAGAACGTGCACGAGATCGCCCAGGGCGCAGCGGCGGAGGCGCGGGTGATCTACGTCGACAATGACCCCGTCGCGGTCGCGCATAGCAGGCAGATCCTGACCGGCAACCCGCTGGCCGCCGTGGTCGCCGCGGACCTGCGTCAGCCCGAGGCCGTCCTCGCCCACCCGAAGGTGGCCGAGCTGATCGAGTTCAGGCAGCCGGTCGGGCTGCTGATGGTCACCGTGCTGCATTTCGTGCCGGACTCCGACGACCCGGCCGGCATCGTGCGCAGGTTCGCGGCCGCGCTGCCCGCGGGCAGTTTCCTGGCCATCTCGCACGCCACCCACGAGGCCGCGCCCGGTACCGCGGCGCAGGTCCAGGACCTCTACCGGTCCACCACGGCCTCGGCGCACACCAGGACGCACGCCGAGATCCTGCGCTTGTTCGACGGCTTCGACCTGGTCGAGCCCGGCCTGGTCTACCTGCCGCTGTGGCGGCCGGACGGCCCGGTGCCCGAGCGTCCCGAGGAGGCGTGGTTCTACGCCGGGGTGGGCCGCAAGGGCTAGCCCGGCAGGCTAGCCCTTGCGGGGCGGGACCTAGTTGAACCCGCCGCCCTGACTGCCGAAGCCACCCGGCTGGTTGCCGAAGCCGCCCTGGTTGAAGCCGCCAGCCTGGTTATACCCCCCGGGCTGGTTGAAGCCCCCGGGCTGACCTGGCTGGTTGAAGTTTCCAGGCTGGATGAATCCACCCTGGAACCCGCCGGCCTGATTCAGCCCGGCCATCTGGTTGAACATTCCGGAGGTGCCGGAAACCGAACGGGAGCGGCCCCCGAGCCGGATGCCGAAGCCGAGCAGCAGGACCAGCATTCCGGCGAAGATCCCGGCGAACCCGCTGTTCACGCCGACCGTGCAGAGCGGTCCTGGCGTGCAGACCTGCGCGATGGGCGGACCGGTCGCGCTGAGAATCGACCCGAGCAGCCCGCCGATGAAGGCCTGCAGGCCGAGCGCGATCATCACGGCGCCGATCAGGCGGCGGGCCAGCCCTGCCTGCTTGCGCACGACGGTGGCATTCGAGCTTGACTGGCGCGCCGCTCGCCTGCCGCCGCGGCGCCCGGAAAACGACCGGGCGAGCATCCACACCAAGATCACGGCCGTGAATATCCCCAGGTACTCGGCGTACGGCAGGATACCCTTGGCGCCCTTGAAGTTGGCGCCGCCGAGCTCGGCCTGAGTGAAGTCGGTGCCGCTCAGGGTGGCCTTGGCGAAGTTGGCGTTGGTGGCCGTGGCCTGGCCGAGTCCCGCGCCGGTCAGATTCGCGCCGGTGAAGTTGGCGTTCTGGATCTCGGCCTGGGTGAGGTCGGCGTGCGACAGGTTCGCCCCGGCGAAGTCGGCGCCTTGCGCGGTTACCTGGCCCATCTGGGCGCCGGTCAGGTTGGCGCCGGTGAGCACGGCGCCGGTGAGTGTCACCTGGATCATGCTGGCGCCTGACAGGTTCGCGTTGCGCAGCAGCGCGCCGGTGAAGTCCTTCTGGTCCAGGGTCAGGCCGCTGAGGTTATCGCCGGTCAGGTTTGCGCAGCGGAAGTAGCCAGGGTCGGTGAAGGTCTTGCTCTGGATCGACGCGTTGGTGAACTGCGTGCCGGTCAGGTTGCGGCCGGACCCGGGCTGACAGCCGGCCGGTGAGGCCGACGCGGCCAGCGCGGCCAGCGCGGCCGATCCGGCAGCCAGGGCGACCGTGGCCGCCATCCCGCCGGAGACGGCAATGGCGGTAAGCCGCGCCCGCCTGCTGATGTGCTTGGCTTTCACGCCAGTTGATCCCCTCTGAAAAGGCAGGAATGAAGTGTCGCCGCACGTGGGGCAAGACACTAGGTTCGGTCAGGTGCGCCCCTTCTGTCAGTGTCGGCTCAGTGTCGGCTGAGTGTCGCCTCAGTGTCGGTCGCCTCAGTGTCGGTCGCCTCAGCGTGGGTCGCCTCAGCGTGGGTCGCCTCAGCGTCGGGTCGGCCTTGCGTCGGGTCGGCCTTGCGGCTCGCAACCGGGTGCAGGTGGTGTGCTCGCTAGCATAAGCGGGTGGCAGGCCGATCTGATCGCTCCGCGCACGGCAAGCGCGCGGGGATGCGCGAGCCCGCGGCTCCCGACCTGCCCGACGACCTGGCTCTCGGCTCGCTGCCCGCTGACGACCTGAAGGACGGCGCCGTTCAGCTGTGCCTTGCCTTCGAGGGGACCGACCTCTCCGGCCGCGAGGCGGCCGGGCCCGAGATCGACCAGTGCAGGTATGACGGCGTGAACCTGAGCCAGGCCAGGCTGCGCAGGGCGATGATCCGTGACGCCGTGTTCGACCGCTGCGACCTGGCGAACCTGCGCGCCCGGGACTCGTCGATGATCAGGACCAGCTTCGCCGCCAGCCGGATGACCGGGCTTTCCTACCTGGCGGGTGGCCTGCGCGACGTGACGTTCGACGGCTGCCGGATGGACTTCGCCTCGTTCAACTCGAGCACGCTCAAGGACGTGGTGTTCACCGACTGCCGGATGGACCAGGTCGACTTTGGTGAGGCTGACCTGGCTGGTGCCAGGTTCACCGGCTGCGACCTGTCAGGCGCTCAGTTCTCCGGCGCGCGGATGACGGGCACCAGGCTGACCAGGTGCGACCTGACCGGGATCAGCGGCGTCACCAGCCTGCGCGGAGCGATCGTGACCAGCGCCGACGCGATGGGGCTCGCGTTCACGCTGGCCGGCGCGCTCGGCATCACGATCGAGGACGACTGACCAGCAGGTTCCGCTGCTCCTCTGGCCGGCGCGCTCGGCATCACGATCGAGGATGACCGACCAGCAGGGTCCGCTGCCCGGCCCGACCCGGCGCTATCTCGGGTTGCTGGTCATGAGGGCGTATCCCGTAGACCTCCGCGGGCACCGACGGCTCTACGGTGCGGCAGCACCGGCCACGGACAACCCGGAGCAGCGCGGCTGGCCTGCGCGCAGCGCGGGCTGGCCTCCGCGCCACGCGGCTGGTCTTCGCGCCACGCGGCTGGCCTGCGCGCCACGCGGCCGCGGCCGCCCGAGCCAGCACGCCCGCCCGGATCCCCGCATACCAGCCGAAACCGCACGTGATCACTGGGGTGGCATTGGAATGAATGCCACATACACTGCGTATTTTGGGACATCCGCCACATCCATCAAGATCATTTCCGGGCGGTACAGGGCGCGGCGGCTGGCGGCGGCCTCGGGGACGGCCTTGGGGACAGCGCGCGCCAGACCGCAAGGCGAGCCATCGGGGTATGGCTCAGCGACCCGGCCCCATGACCGACGGGACAGGCGCTAGATCCGCTCGATGATCGTGGCCGTGGCCATCGCGCCGCCCGCGCACATCGAGACAAGCGCGGTGGTCGCGTCCCGCCGCTCGAGTTCGTGCAGGGCCGTGGTGAGCAGGCGCGAGCCGGTGCTGCCCACCGGGTGGCCGAGCGCGATCGCGCCCCCGTTGACGTTCACCCGGTCCGGATCTGGCCCGTGCACGCTCATCCAGGAGAGCACGACCGACGCGAACGCCTCGTTCACCTCGAAGATATCGATGTCGCCGATGGACATGCCGCTTCGCCGCAGCACCCGCTCGGTGGCGGCGATCGGGCCGTCCAGATGGTAGTAGGGCTCGTCGCCGATCAGGCACTGGGCGAGGATCCTGGCCCTGGGCCGAAGGCCGAGGTCGCGTGCGCGCGACTGGTCGGCGAGCAGCAGCGCGGCGGCGCCGTCGGAGATCTGCGACGAGGTGCCCGCCGTGTGCAGGCCGCCGTCGACCACCGGCTTGAGCGCGGCCAGCGCCTCCAGCGTGGTCGCGCGCAGGCCCTGGTCACGCTCGACGGTCGAGGTCTCGCCGGTCGGCTGCCGGTCGGCGTCTAGCACCGGCGCCTTGACCGGCACGATCTCGCGATCGAAGTACCCGCCGGCCCAGGCGGCGGCGGCGTTTCGCTGCGAGCGCAGGCCGAACGCGTCCAGGTCGGCCCTGGTCATGCCGCGGCGCTGCGCGATCCGCTCGGCCGCGACGAACTGGTTGGGCATGTCGATCGCCCACGACGCCGGGCGCGGGCTCGTCCCGCCGACCATGGCGCTGGTGCCCAGCGGCACCCGGCTCATCGCCTCCACGCCGCATGCGATGCCGACGTCGATCGCGTCGGCGGCGATCAGCCCTGCGATCAGGTGGGCCGCCTGCTGCGCCGAGCCGCACTGCGCGTCCAGGGTGAGGCACCCGGTCTGCTGCGGCAGCCCGGCGTGCAGCCAGGCGGTGCGGGTGACGTTGCTCGACTGCTCGCCGGCCTGGGTCACGCAGCCGCCGGCGATCTGCTCGACCAGGGCGGGCTCGATTCCGGCGCGCTCGACCAGGCCGGCCTGCGCCGCGCCGAGTATCTCCGCGGCGTGCATGCCGGACAGGCTCCCGCCCCGCTTGCCGATCGGAGTCCGTACTGCCTCGACGATGACGGCTCTGCCCATGGTGCCTCTCCCGCTGTCGAACTGCTCCCATGGTAGAACGTGTTCTTGTTTTCTGGTCTAATCGGGCTTAGACGGGTCGCTCAGCACCGGAGGCAGCCGTGCCTGGACCACAGATACCCGAGGGGTTCGACGTCACCGACCCGGACCTGTATGCGCATCGGGTGCCCAACGACGAGCTGGCCGAGCTCCGGCGGGCCGCCCCGATCTGGTGGAACAGCCAGCCCGACTCCGGGTTCGATGATGACGGGTTCTGGGTGGTCAGCAAGCACGCCGACATCATGGAGATCTCGCGCAACAGCGACCTGTTCGGCAGCTGGGAGAACACCGCGATCATCAGGCACGGCGGCGACATCAAGGACAGCATCGACCTGCAGCGGCTGATCCTGCTCAACATCGACCCTCCGCATCACACCAAGCTGCGCCAGATAGTGTCGCGCGGATTCACCCCGCGCTCGATCAACGGCCTGCGGGACAAGCTGACCGAGCGGGCCGAGCGGATCGTCGCGGCCGCGCTGCGCAGCGGCACCGGCGACTTCGTCACCGACGTCGCGTGCGAGCTGCCGCTGCAGGCCATCGCCGACCTGATCGGGGTTCCGCTTGAGGACCGGAAGAAGATCTTCGAATGGTCGAACACGATGGTCGGCTACGACGACCCCGAGTTCGGCGACGCCGGCCAGATCGCGGCCGCCGAGCTCGTCGGGTACGCGATGGTCATGGCCGAGGACCGCAAGCAGACCCCGCGCGACGACATCGTGACCAAGCTGGTCAACGCGCAGATCGACGGCGGCCAGCTGTCATCGGACGAATTCGGCTACTTCGTGATCCTGATGTCGGTAGCCGGCAACGAGACGACGAGAAACGCGATCTCCCACGGCATGCTCGCGTACTTCGACCACCCCGACCAGTGGGAGCTCTTCTGCGCCGAGCGGCCGGCCACCGCCGCCGACGAGGTCGTCAGGTGGGCAACGCCGGTGACCGCGTTCCAGCGGACCGCCAAGGCCGACACCGAGATCGGTGGCCAGGAGATCAGGAGGGGTGACCGGCTCGGCCTGATCTACCGGTCGGCCAACTTCGACGAGGACGTCTTCGACGCCCCCGAGCGGTTCGACATCATGCGCAGCCCGAACCCGCATCTGGGCTTCGGCGGCACGGGCGCCCACTACTGCATCGGCGTCAACCTCGCCAAGCTGGAGATCGACCTGATCTTCAACGCCATCGCCGATGCCATGCCGAACATCCGGCAGGCCGGGGACGCCGAGCGGCTGCGTTCTGGCTGGCTGAACGGGATCAAGCGGCTCCCGGTCAGCTACGGCTAGGTCGCCGGCGCCACGCGCCGCGCTCGCTGAAGACTCCGCTGGCGTCCGCGGAGCCGGGCTGAATCGCGCGTAGCCTGGGTTCCGCGCGATCGCGCGAAGGTGCGGCGAAGGGCGACGATGAGCCGGCAGCGTTCGCACGGCACACTCGCCGAGCTGCCGGCCGCCTTCCTGGCCAGGCAGCGGGCGGCGCTCGGCGGCGAGGCCGACGCGTTCGAGCGCGCGCTGGCCGACCCTACGGCGCGCGCGCTGCGGGCCAACGAGCGCAAGGCCGGCCTGGCAGAAATCACTGAGCGGCTCGGGCTCGCGGTCGACCCGGTGCCCTGGTGCCCGGTCGCGACCTACCTGCCCGCCGACCTGCGTCTCGGCGATACCGCCGAGCACCGGGCCGGCCTGTTCTACCTGCAGGAGCCGTCGTCGATGGCGGTCGTTGAGGCGCTGCGGATCGAGCCAGGCCACCGGGTGCTCGACGTGGCCGCGGCGCCAGGCGGCAAGGCTACCCACGCCGCGGCCAGGCTCGGGGCCGACGGGTTCCTGCTGGTCAACGAGGTGGTCCGGACGCGGCTCGGCCCCCTGCTCGCCAACCTGGACGCCTGGGGGTACCCGAACACCGCGGTGGCCAGCACCCCGATGCCGCGGCTTGAGCGGGCGCTGGCCGGCTGGTTCGACCGGGTGATCGTGGACGCGCCGTGCTCGGGCGAGGCGCTGTTCCGCCGGCAGCCTGCCAGCCGGGCGCAGTGGAGCGAGGCGGCCGTGGCCGGCGCGGCCAGGCGGCAGGGCAAGCTGCTGGCCTCCGCGGCAGAGCTGGTCGCGGCGGGCGGCCTGCTCGGCTACAGCACCTGCACGTTCGCCGCGGCGGAGAACGAGGAGCAGGTCGAAGCCTTCCTCGCCGGGCACCCCGGCTGGGAGCTTGCCGACCCCGGCGCGGCGCCGGGAGCCGTCCCGGTGCTCGGCGGCCGTGCGCTGCGGTTCTATCCGCACCGGTGCCGGTGCGAGGGGCAGTTCGTGGCGATCCTGCGCGCTCCCGTCGGCGCGCACGATCACCGGTTCGCCGCAGGCGGCGGCGCGCGCGAGCGCGTGGGGGCGGCCGGGCGGCCGAATCAGGCCTGGACCGAGTTCGCCAGGCAGGCGCTGCGCATCGGATTCGATGCCGCCAGGATCAGGCTGCGCGGGCAGGCGTTCTACCTGCTGCCGCCGTCGGCTGACCTGCCCAGTGACCTCGCGCTGCGGCCCGGGCTGCCGCTCGGCGCGCTGGTCGGCAGAACCTTCCGGCCGGCCCACGCGCTGGCGATGGCGCTGCGGCCACAGGACGCGTCCGCCGCCGAGGCGCTCACCGACGACGAACTGGCCGCCTTCAGGTCCGGCCGCCCGGTGCCGCGACCGGGACCGCCTGGGTGGGTGCTCGTGACAATGGCAGGCCGCTGGCCTGTCGGCTGGGCGCGGCGCAGCGCCGACGTGCTCTCGCCGCGGCTGCCCGGCCACGCGCGCAGCCGCGGCGCCGAGAGGTAACCACCGCCCCGCGGAGGGCCTGACCTCGCAGTCCGCCCGCCGCGCCCGCCAGTCTGCCCCGCGCTCTGCCCGGTGCGCCCCGGCCCGAGTATCCGGCGCCGATCTCTGACTGCCTGCCGCCACGGCGCGACGATGCGGAACTGCTCCAGGTCGTTATCGAGAGGCGGCACGCCATACGCGGAATTCGGCGGCTGGCGGGCGCCGGAGCCGGGGCTGCCCCGGCTGGTGATGCGGCTGGCCCCGGCTCGTCCGAGCCGGGGCCAGTGTCAGCGCGGCTGGATCATGCGCGGGCGTAGATGAAGACGCGTCCGCCGTAACCGTTCCAGTACCCGACCCGCAGCAGGCTGCCATGGTGGGTGGTGAAGGTCACCGACTGCCAGGCCGGAACCCACACGTTGCCCAGCCAGACGAAGTGGTGCAGCTGGTACCGGTAGATCCAGATGTCCGCGTAGCGGCCGCGGCCGCCGGCGACGTTGCGGATCAGCCAGGTCCTGTTGTACCACGGGCCGTACTGGTAGGCGGCCGTGAGCACCGAGGGATGCCGCATGACCGGCCACATGTAGGTGGTGTAGTAGGTGACGAATCCGTCATTGCTGCCGGCGTACGGGGCCTGCAGCGTGACGGTGGCGCCGCCCCGGTAGTAGGCCACGGTGTAGCCGTTGTTCTGGGCGAAGCCGTTCACCGACGGGTTGTCCCCTTGGGGGTTCTGTCCCTGGTTGGCGACGACGAAGACGCTGCCGGGGACGATGTTGTTCGCGATCAGGATGTCCTGGTTATTGCTGAACGCCCCGCTGGTATTGGTGGTGAGGACCGGCGTGAAGTGACCGGTCTGCACGAACACCGCGTAGTAGGTGACGAATCCGTCGTTGCTTCCGGCGTAGGGCGGCTGCAAGGTGACCGTGTGCCAGTCACTGCTCACGGTGTATCCCGTGCCTGGGCCGAAAGTGGTTACTGGCGGGTCCTGGCCGGGTGGCTGGCCCTGGGTGGCCACGACGGAGACGCTTCCCGGGACGATCCATCCGGTCAGGACGTCCTGGTTATTGGTGAAGTTCCCGCTGGTCATTTCCTGGACAGTGACACCCGGGCCCCAGCCGTAGGCCGGTGCCGTCGGCGCTGCCGCAGCCGTGCCGGCCATGGCGAACGCCGTGAACATGGCCGCCCCGGCCGCCACCAAGGCGGTCAGGCCGACCCGTATCCGTGCGCGTTTCATGGGAAGCCCTCCTTCCCCCGCCCGGGCGGTGTCTCTGCCCGGGCCGCCTGGCACGCCCCCCGTGTGGTAGCACCAGACCTATTCACATATATGATATTCGGTTTTAGCTTGTCTTGCGTTAGAGGCGAAAGCCCTCAATGTGGTCCTCCGATACCGCGGCCGGGCGGAGCCGAACCGCCGCGCCGCCCGGCCACCAGTTGGGCGTCCCCGGGCCGCGGCCCGGGCTGCCCTGTCCCGCGGCGGTGTTGACCCGGCCGACGAGCCGCCATCCCTCGGTGGACAGGAAGTTAGCTAATTGCCATAATGACTTGGTGCTCGATGTCGATCTGGTGAAGGCACTGGCCAGCGACAAGCGGCTGCTGATACTCGACTGGCTGAAGGATCCCGAGGCGCACTTCCCGCCGCAGCGCGACGGGGACCTGGTGCGCGACGGCGTCTGCTCGCTGCTGATCGCCGAGAAGCTCGGCGTCAGCCAGCCGACCTGCGGCGAGCACCTGAAGGTGCTCAGCAGGGCTGGCCTGATCACGGGCACCAAGATAAGGCAGTGGGTCTTCTACCGGCGGGTGGATGACCGGATCGCGACGGCGAAGGAGCAACTGAGCGGTGACTGGTGAACCTGCAGCCGGGCTTGACCTCGGTACCGCGGCCTACGAGCGGCTGATCGCCGACCTCGACACCGCCGGGGCGCGGTACCGCCTCATCGATCATCCGCCGGAGGGGCGGACCGAGCTGGTCAGCGCGCTGCGCGGGCATGACGTGGCGCAGGCCGCCAAGTGCCTGATCGTGATGGTGAAGGTCGGCAAGAAGCAGACGCGGTACGTGCTCGCCGTGATCACCGGCGACGCGCACGTCGATCTCGCGGCCGTGAAGGACCTGCTCGGCGGCACCTACGCGGCCTTCGCCGACCGGGAGAAGGCCGAGGAGCTGGCCGGGAGCGTGACCGGCACGGTGCTGCCGTTCGCCTACCACCCGCAGCTCGAGCTGATCGCAGACCCGGGGGTGCTCGCCGCGCCCGAACTGTACTTCAACGCCGGCCGGCTCGACCGGTCGGTCGCCGTGGCGACGGAGGACTACCACCGGATCGCCGCGCCGCGAGTCGCGCCGATCAGAGCCACGCCCTGATTGGCGCCCTGAATCCGTTTACATCGGCGTCCCGGGACATCGTTGTCGGCGAAGGCAGTGCGATGGCCGCGATGGTGGTTCCGTGACCGGCGCGGGATCAGTCGGGGGTATCGGCGACGACCCACATCGAGAAGTACTGCGAGCCGCCGCCGTAGGCGTGCCCGAGGGCGGTCTTCGCACCAGCCACCTGGTGCTCGCCGGCCTTGCCGGTCACCTGCATGGCAGATTCGGCGAACCTGAGCAGTCCGGAGGCGCCGATCGGGTTGGAGCTGAGCACTCCGCCGGACGGGTTGACGGGCAGCGAGCCGGTGATCTCCGTCTCGCCGGCCTCGGTCATCCGCCACCCCTGCCCGGGCTCGGCGAAGCCAAGGTTCTCCAGCCACATCGGCTCGCACCAGGAGAACGGCACGTAGATCTCGGCGGCGTCGATCTGGTCGCGCGGGCTGGTGATCCCGGCCGCCTCCCACAGCGCTGCGGCCGCGTCGGCGCCGGCCCTCGGGTTCACGTTGTCCTTGCCCGAGAACATGGTCGGCTCGGTCCGCATCGACGTCGCCCTGATCCAGGCCACCGGCTGGTCGGACGCCTCGGCGGCGGCCTGGTCGCCGAGCACCACTGCGCAGGCACCGTCCGATGACGGGCAGGTCTCGTCGTAACGGACCGGGTCCCACAGCATCGGCGAGGCGAGCACCTTCTCCATGGTCATGTCTGCCTGGCGCAGGTGCGCGTACGGGTTGCGCGCGCCGTTGCGCCGGTCCTTCGCTGCCACCATCGCGCCGATGTGGTTCGGCGCGCCTGACCTTCTTATGTAGGAGCGGATATGTGGGGCGAAGTAGCCCCCGGCGCCGGCGAGCACCGGCATCGAGAACGGCGGCGTGATCGACAGCGCCCACATCGCGTTGGACTCTGACTGCTTCTCGAACGCCACCGCAAGCACCCGCCGGTGCACCCCGGCCTGAATCAGGCTTGCCGCCACGACGCCTGTCGCGCCGCCGACCGACCCCGCGGTGTGCACCCGCAGCAGCGGCTTGCCGACCGCTCCGAGCGCGTCGGCCAGGTACAACTCGGGCATCATCACGCCCTCGAACAGGTCCGGCGCCTTGCCGACGACGATCGCGTCGATCTGGTCGGCGGGTACATCCGCGTCGGCCAGCGCTCGGTCGACCGCCTCGCGGCAGAGCCCGGCGATCGAGACGTCGGCCCGCTTGCTCCGGTGGTGGGTCTGCCCGGTTCCGAGCACCGCCGCCCGCTGCTTCACCGCACCCTCCCGCTCGCCGCCGTGGCCAGGGCCGCTGTGGTCAGGTCAGCCCTCTTCACGGTGCCTCCTGTCCATCACGGTGCCTCCATCACGCAGACTAGGTTCTGCTGGAGCGCGGGGCCGCTGGTGGCGTGGCCGAGCGCTACGTCGGCCCGGCCCGACATGATCTCGGCGGCGGCGCTGCCGATTCGTGCGAGGCCAGCGGCGAACATCGGGTTGCCGCACAGCGCGCCGCCTGACGGGTTGATCCGCGCCCCGTCGCCACTGCGGTCGTTTCCGGCGTCCAGGCCGAGCGCCCGGCGCAGGATGATCTCCTGGTGGGTGAACGGCGCGTGCAGCTCGGCGACCTGCGCCCTGCCCGCCCCGGCGGCGGCGCCGGCGGCGACAGCCGACGGCGCAGTGGTCAGGTCCCTGGCGCCGAGCGACGCCGAGTCGATCCGGTGCTCGAATCCGGTGATCCAGGCGGGCCGTGCGCACAGCTCGCTGGCCCGGCTGCCCGTGGCCAGGATCACCACGGCAGCCCCGTCGCTGACCGGCGCGCAGTCGTGCGCGCGCAGCGGGTCGGCGATGTAGGGCTCGCATAGCAGCTCGGCGGCAGAGGTGGAGCCGGACAGCTGGGCGTGCGCATTGGTTATCGCGCTGGATCGGGATCTGACCGCCACCTCTGCCATGTCCTGTTCTGACCAGAGGCCTGCCTCGATTCCCAGCCTGGCCTGCAGCGCGGCGATCGATACCGAGTCGGGCCAGAGCGGCGCGACCAGGTAAGGGTCGAGCTGCAGGGCGAGCACCCGGCGCAGCGTCCCAGCCGAGGACTTGCCGAAGCCATAGGCCAGCGCGATCTCGGCCTCGCCGGTCAGCACCTTCAGCCACGCCTCGTACAGCGCCCATGCGCCGTCCATCTCCACGTGCGACTCCATCACCGGCGGGAACGCACCGATCGCGTCCACCGCGGAGACGAACGAGAAGGCCCGCCCGGCCAGGTAGTCCGACGATCCAGAGCACCAGAAATCGACATCGGCCTTGGTCAGCCCGGTGGCGCCGAACACCTCGTGGAAGATCGGCACGAGCATCTCGACGCCGTTGGTCGTGGCGGGGGAGTGCCGCTCGCTGCGCGCCTGCGCGAAGCCGACCACGGCGACATCGGTCATGATGGCCTTCCTCGGGTCATCACAGGTGGCGGGCGTAGGAGTCGTAGGGGGCATCCGGCTCGCCGGTCGGCTCGAAGTGGTCGATGTTGTGCCCGACGTCCCATTCTTCGCGCGGCTTCCAGACCGCCCGCACCCGCAGGCCCATCCGGACCTCGTCGGGCGGGCAGCCGAGTATCAGGTGCTGGAACGCGATGTCCGCGCCGTCGATCAGGACCGACGCGGCCACGTACGGGCTGGGGAACTTCTGGCCGTGGAACGGCACGTTCACCACGCAGAACGTCGTCACGATGCCGGTGTCCGGCAGTTCCACCTCGTCTTTGGTCGGCACGCCGTCCACCGGGCAGGCGCCGCGAGGCGGCAGGTAGACCTTGCCGCAGGCGGGGCAGCGCTGGCCGATCAGGCGGCCCTGAGCCAGGGCAAGCAGGTAGGCGCTCTCGCCGGGCGAGACCGTGTGGTCGTAGCTCAGGCGGACCGGAGTGGTGATCATCGTCACGGTCTCGGCCGGTTCACCGTGCGCCTTGTCGCTGGCCCCGCTGCCGTCGGCCTGACCGGCCGGTCCGGCCGAGGACTCGGGCTCGAAGCAGGCGATGTCGGTGATGCCCGAGCCCGCACGGTCCGACCAGCGGGGGCGTACCCGCATCCCGGTCGCCATCGCGCCGGCCGCGCCCGCGTCGACCGCGTGCAGCAGCGCGGTGTCGGCGCCGTCCGGTCGGATCAGCGCCCAGCCGAACGGGTGTCCCAGCGGCTGCCCCTCAAGCGGCCGGTCGGTCCAGGTCCAGGTCACGACCGTTCCGGCCGGACCCACCTCGATGAACTCCGCGGGCGGCGCGCCCGTCGCCGAGTCGAACTCGAACGGCGGGGCGTGCACCCGGCCGTCGGATGCCCGGGCCCCGAGCAGGCGCCGTCCCGCGAGCGCGGTCACGAACTCGCTCAGCGTCGGCCCGAGCGAGCGGGTGTAGTCGAACGAGATCTCCAGCGGCGCGTGCAGGGGCTGACCCGCGGACGATGTCACGGATGGAATCCAAACATGGGCCTGGTGGGCCGGGCAAGGGAAATCTAGAACACGTTCTACATTCCGCCTCTGCTCGGGGTAAGGGCTGGTCGGGGTGGCCGGCTGGTCGGGGTGGCCGGCTGGTCGGGGTGGCGGGCTGGTCGGGACGGCGGGCTGGTCGGGACGGCGGCCGCAGGAAATGCCGTCGCAGGTGCACCGGGCCGTCGCGCATACTGGCGGACGTGCAGCGGATCTCCGTCGTCGGCAACAGCGGCTCAGGGAAGACCACGCTCGCCAGGAAGCTTGCCGCGGTCCTCGGCATCCCGCACCTCGAACTTGACTCGGTGTTCCACCTGCCCGGCTGGGAGGAGCTCGACAGGCCGACCTTCCGCGCGCGGGTCGAGGAGTTCACCGCTGGGCCCGCCTGGGTCGTGGACGGCAACTACAGCAGGGTGCGCGACATCGTCTGGGAGCGCGCCGACACCGTGGTCTGGCTCGACCCGCCGCGCAGCCGGGTGATGCGGCAGGTGATCGGCCGCACCGTGCGCCGGGCTGCGACCCGGCAGGAACTGTGGAACGGCAACAGGGAGCCGATGCGCAACTTCCTGCGGGTCAAGCCCGAGGAATCGATCATCGCCTGGGCCTGGACCCGCCATCATGTCTACCGGCAGCGCTACCAGGAGGCTCAGGACGACCCGGCCCACGCCCACCTGAACTGGATCAGGCTCACCAGCCCCGACGAGGTAGCCGAATTCCTGCGCACCGCCCCGGCTCGCGCGTAGTCCGGTGCTCAGCGGCCAGGTCTTGGCGTCGGCTCGCCGACGGGTCGGCTGGCCAGGCCCGCACTAGCCGGCGGACTTGGCGCTGGCGGTGGGAAGCCCGCTGACTGACGCAGGCGAGTAGGCAGAGACGAAGAAGCCACGCACGGGCAGGGTCATGTTGATGTTGTGCGTGAACGTGGTCGGCTCGGTCGGTGCCGATGTGTCGAAGCTGATGTGAGTGTCGTCGGCTGGGCCGGTGTTGGGATCGTAGACATGGAGCGTCACCTGGGTCCCGGTGAGCGAGTACCCGTAGGCGAGTACCTGATGGTTCACGCCGAGCTCAGCCGGGTTGGCCGACGCCACCGTGATCACCCCGAGCGGGGAAGGGGTGCCTTGGTCGATATTCGACCTGACCTGCGGCCACTGCTGCTCGATCGTCCGCCACGACAGGCCGCGCTGCGTGGTCACGGTGCGGCCGAGCAACTGAACGGTCGAGTCGCCGTCGGGCAGGTTCATCCACTGGTAGTACTCGGTGGCGCCGCACGGGAGGTTCCATGAGTCGATCAGCCGCCGCACAACGAACTTGTAGAGCGGGCTGCCCGGCGCGGGACGCTGCCGCGGCGGTGTCTCGCGGGCGTACCAGTAGTCCAGCGAGCCGAACGCCATCCCGCCGCAGAGGCCGTTCGCCGCATTGCCGACGGCAATCCGCCCGAACGGCGTCTGGACGGTTACGGCGGGCGCCGAGGGCCAGGAGTTCACGAACCCGAAGGCATTCGCGGACGGGACGAAGGCCGAATTGTCGTTAAGAGCCATTTCGCAAGTATGACCGCGCCGTCCGCCGCTGTCCCCGCAGCCACGCTCAAGTGCCGTCGAGCGCTCAGGTTGTCGTCAGGTCGGCGGGCCTGCGAGCCCGATGGGGCGGGCACGCTGGGGGCGGCGGGCACAATGAGGCCATGGCAAGGATCACGGCGCAGGGGCTGGCCGGGCCGATCGTCAGGTACGCCGGCACGTTCCACCAGGCGATCGGCGGAGGCCATCAGGTCGCCTCTCCGCTCGGCGCCTGGCTGCTGCTCGCGCTCTGCGGACCCGCCACGGCCGGCGCTGAGCGCGAGGTGGTGACCGAGGCCCTCGGCGCCGAGGCGGCCCCTTCCGCTGCGGCGGCCTCCGACTTGCTCGCCTCGCCGCATCCGCTGGTGGCGGCGGCGGCCGCGGTCTGGAACCGGCCAGGCGCCGTGGACCAGGCCTGGCTGAACGGCCTGCCCGCCGTGGTGGAGCGCGGTGACATGCCGAGCCAGGCCGACCTCGATGCCTGGGCTCGGCGTGGCACCTCCGGCCTGATCGAGCGGTTTCCGATCGTGATCGACGAGGCCTTCTACCTGCTGCTGGCCTCCGCGCTCGCGACGAGGGTGTCCTGGCAGTGCCCGTTTGACACCGAGCCGGGAACCGCGCTCGGCCGGTCGAGTCCGTGGGCCGGCCGGCTGGACCGGGTTCTGCGGTCCCCGCTGCGCCCCGGCCACACGGCGTTCATCGCGGCCACCGCGGACGCCGGGGATGTGGCCGTCCACATCGGCGAGGCCAGGGGTGGCCTCGCCGTCGCCTCGGTGATCGCGTCGCCCGGCGTCCGGCCGGCCCACGTGCTGGCCGCGGCGCACCAGGTGGCCGTGGCGCACGTGCTCGGGCAGCCGACCGGCCGGCGCTCCCTGTTCGACCTGCCGCTCGGCGACGCCCCGCTCTGGTCGGTGCACGAGGAGCGATCGGCGGCGGGCGACCAGGAACGTTGCACCGCGGTTCTGCCCGCCTGGTCGGCCCGCAGCGAGCACGACCTATCCGATCCGCGACTCGGGTTCGCGGCCGCCGCGGCGGCGCTCGGGCACGGCGACCCATGGGAGGCCAGGCAGGCCTGCATGGCCAGCTACACCAGGGTCGGCTTCGAGGCGGCCGCGGTCACCGCGATGGGGATTCTGCTCGGCGCGCGCATGCCGTCACGCGGCAGGCTGCGGACAGCCGAACTGCGGTTTGGGCATCCCTACGCCGTCGTGGCCGTCACCGCCGACGAGCCGCCGACGGCGGCAGGACGGCCAGTCCGCACACCGTGGCACGGCCTCCCGGCCTTCTCCGCCTGGATCGAGAACCCCGAGAGCGCCACGGTCAGTGGCCGGTGAAGGTGGGCGGGCGCTTCTCGGCGAACGCGCGCGGGCCTTCCTTGGCGTCGGCGGACATGAACACCTCCATGCCGATCCGAGACTCGACGGCGAACGCCTCGTTCTCCGCCATGCCCTCGGTCTCGCGGATCGTGCGCAAGATGGCCTGCACCGCGAGCGGCCCGTTGGCCGCGATCGCGTCGGCGACCTCAAGTGCCCTGGTCAGGGACTGGCCGTCGGGAACCACCTCGCCGATCAGGCCGATCCGAAGCGCCTGCTCGGCGGTGATGTGCCGGCCGGTCAGCAGCAGGTCGGCGGCGATCGTGTAGGGGATCTGGCGTACCAGCCTGACCGCCGACCCGCCGAGCGGGAACAGGCCCCAGCGCGCCTCGGAGATGCCGAACCGCGCGCTCTGGCCGGCGATCCTGATGTCGGTGGCCTGCAGGATCTCGGTGCCGCCGGCGATCGCCGGGCCCTCAACCGCCGCGATCAGCGGCTTGGTCAACCGCCTGCCCTTGAGCAGCGCGTCGATGACCGACAGGTCCATCCCGGCGCCGCGGAACGAGTCGCCGGGGTGCGTCGACGTCATGGCCTTCAGGTCAGCGCCCGCGCAGAACGCGCCGCCCGCACCGGTTAGCACCGCCACCCTGATGCCGGGATCGGCGTCGACCTCGTTCCACGCCTGCCGCATCAGCGCCATCATTGGCCCGCTGAGCGCGTTGCGGGCGTGCGGGCGGTTCATCGTGAGAATCAGGACGTGGCCGCGGCGCTCGACCAGCGCATGCGGCTCCTCGGCGGCGGCTGCGCCGCCAGGCCCGGCGGCCATGTGGCCAGGCCCGGCGGCCGCGTGGCCCGGGACGGCGCCCGCGTTCCGCGGCTCGGCGGACTGTCCGGACGGCTGCTCAGTCATCACGTCTCCCGTTCGGCCGAGGGTTGTGCGAAACAGTAACAGGTTCTAGTTTCGTCCCATGGCTCTCAACATCGCCGATCTGTTCGAGCATGCCGCCGATGCCGTTCCCGATCGGGTGGCCGTGGCCTGCGGCGATCGGCAGGTGACCTACCGCGAGATGGACGAGCGCACCAACCGGCTGGCACACCACCTGGCAAGCCTCGGGGTCGGCAAGGACGACCACGTCGGCCTGTACGCGCGCAACTCGATCGAGGCCGTCGAGACGCTGATTGCCACGTACAAGCTGCGCGCGAGGACGGTCAACATCAACTACCGCTACGTCGAGGCCGAGCTGCGGTACATGGTCGACGATGCCGACCTCGTCGCGCTGGTCTACGACCGGCAGTTCGCCCCGCTGGTCAGCGTGGTGCTGGCGGACTCGCCCGGTGTCCGCGGCACCGTGGCGATCGATGACGGCTCGGCGGATCTGGGCGAGGGCCCAGGCGAAATCCCCGGCGCCGGCGTTCCTGACGTCCCGTACGACGCGGCGCTGGCCGCCCAGTCGCCAGACCGTGACTTCGGCCCGCGCAGCGGCGATGACATCTACCTGCTCTACACCGGCGGCACCACGGGTTACCCCAAGGGCGTGCTGTGGCGGCAGGAGGATGTCTGGCGGACTCTCGGCGGGGGCATCGACTTCATGACCGGCGCGCCGCTACCCGACGAGTGGGCGCAGTCGCGCAGCACGGCGAACGGCCCCGGCATGGTCAAGCTCTGCGGGGCGCCGCTGATCCACGGCAGCGCCCAGTGGACGACCCTGATGAGCTTCTTCACCGGCGACACGGTCGTGCTGCTCCCGCAGTTCGATCCGCACGAGGCCTGGCGCGCGGTGCAGCGGCACAAGGTGAACGTGATCGTGGTCGTCGGCGACGCGATGGCGAGGCCGCTGATCGATGCCTTCGCCGCCGGCGGGTACGACGGCTCGTCGGTCCTCTCGCTGTCATCCAACGGCGCCCTGTTCTCCCAGAGCGTCAAGGACGCGGCCTTCGCCGCGCTGCCGAACGTGGTGATCACCGATGCGATCGGCTCCTCGGAGACCGGGTTCACCGGGCTCGGGTTCGCCAGTTCCGGCGGGCAGACGCGGGGCGGGCCGACCGTGCATCCGGGGCCGAGCACGATCGTGATCGACGACGCCGGGCACCGGGTCGGCCCCGGCGAGATCGGCCGGATCGCGCGGGGCGGGCATGTGCCGCTGGGCTACTACAAGGACCCCGTGAAGACCGCAGCCATGTTCGTGGAGGTGGACGGGGAACGCTACGTGGTCCCCGGTGACTTCGCCAGGGTCGAGGACGACGGGACGGTCACGCTGCTCGGCCGCGGCAACGTCTGCGTGAACACCGGCGGGGAGAAGGTCTTCCCCGAGGAGGTCGAGGGCGCGATCAAGGAGCACCCCGACGTGTTCGACACGCTGGTGATCGGCGTCCCTGACGAGCGCCTCGGCCAGCGGGTCGCCGCGATCGTGCAGCCAAGAGACGGCGCCAGCCTGGACCTGGCCGACCTTGAGGCCGTGGTCCGCAAGCACGTGGCCGGGTACAAGGTGCCACGCACGGTGTGGCTGACCGACCACATCGGCCGGACTCCGAGCGGCAAGGCCGACTACGCCTGGGCCCGCCGGTTCGCCGACGAGCGGCTCGCGGTGCCGGTCACGGGGGACGGCCCCCCGGCGGCGCGGGCCGGAGCCTGAGCGATGGCGCTGCGCACGCCGATCTGCGATCGGATCGGCATCGAGCACCCGATCTTCGGCTTCACCCCCTCGGAGCACGTGGCGGCCGCGATCAGCCGGGCGGGCGGCCTCGGCGTGCTCGGCTGCGTCAGGTACAACGACGCCGACGAGCTCGAGGCGGCGCTGACCTGGATGGACGCCAGCACGGACGGCCGGCCGTACGGCGTGGACATCGTGATGCCCGCCAAGGTCCCGGTGGAGGGCAGCCAGATCGACCTCGGCCAGCTGATCCCGGCCGGGCACCGCGAGTTCGTCGACGAGACCCTGCGCAGGCTCGGCGTGCCGCCGCTGCCCGCCGACGAGGACAGGCGCGACGGCGTCCTCGGCTGGCTGCACTCGGTGGCCCGCGCGCACGTCGAGGTGGCGCTGCGCCACCCGGTGAGGCTGATCGCCAACGCGCTGGGCTCGCCGCCCGACGACGTGATCGCTGCCGCGCACGAGCACGGGATCGCGGTCGCCGCGCTGGCCGGCAAGGCCGAGCACGCGGCCAGGCACGTCGAGCGCGGCGTGGACATCGTGGTGGCCCAGGGATACGAGGCAGGCGGCCACACCGGCGAGATCGCCTCCATGGTGCTGGTTCCCGAGGTGGTGGACGCGGTGGGCGGGCAGGTGCCGGTGCTCGCCGCCGGCGGCATCGGCTCCGGGCGCCAGATCGTGGCCGCGCTCAGCCTCGGCGCGGCCGGGGTGTGGATGGGGTCCTACTGGCTAACCACCCAGGAGTACGCGCTCGGCTCGGGTGTCTCCGGGCTGCGCGACGCCCTTCTCGCCGCGACCTCGTCGGACACCGTGCGGTCGCGCATCTACAGCGGCAAGCCGGCCAGGCTGCTGAAGAACGACTGGACCAACGCGTGGGAGGAGCCAGGCGCGCCCGAGCCGCTGCCGATGCCGCTGCAGAACCTGCTGGTCAGCGAGGCGCACCAGCGGCTGATGGAATCGGGCAACCCGGCCGTGGTGCCGATGCCGGTGGGCCAGATCGTCGGCCGGATGAACGAGGTCCGCCCGGTCGCGCAGGTGATGACCAGCCTGCTCGCCGAGGCCGACGAGGCGCTCGCCCGCCTGGACGCGCTGCGCTGACCTGACCGCCGCCTGGTCGGCCGTCGCGGCACGCGGCCCCGCTCCCTTGGCCCGGGTGACGTGCTGGGATACTCGCCCGGTGACCTCGACGCGGCGCGGATTCCTGCACTCGGCCGGGCTGGCCGGCCTGGGCGCCGGCACGCTCGGCGTCCGGGCCGCCCGTGCCCCGGCGCGCGCCAGCAAGCCGGCTCCTGCGGTGAGCTTCCATGGCGCCCACCAGGCCGGCATCGCCACCCCGGCCCAGAACTTCCTCCAGCTCGCGTCGGTCGATATGGTCAGCGACTCGCTCGCCGACCTGCGCAACCTGATGAGCGCCTGGACCTCGGCGGCGGTCCTGATGGCCGCTGGCCAGCCGATCGGCTCGCCGTCCACCGGCCCCAGGCCGGCCGTGGACACCGGCGAGGCGCTCGGGCTCTCCGCCGCGGGCCTGACCGTGACCTTCGGGTTCGGTCCTTCGCTGTTTAACAAGGACGGCACGGACCGGTTCGGGCTGGCTGGCCAGCGGCCGGCCCCGCTGGTCGACCTGCCGTCGTTCAGGCACGACGCGCTGCAGGCCTCGATCAGCGGCGGTGACCTGGTCATCCAGGCGTGCTGCGACGACCCGCAGGTGGCATTCCACGCGGTGCACGAGCTGATCAGGATGGCCCATCCGGTGGCCAGGCCGCGGTGGCTGCTCGCCGGGGCCGGCCGCACCGGGAACAGCACCGTCCAGGTCATGCCGCGGAACCTGATGGGCTTCTTCGACGGGACCGCGAACGTCATGGTCGAGGACGGCTCGGCACTCGACGAGTTCGTCTGGGCCGCGGGGCCGGCCTCTCCCGACTGGATGGCCGGCGGCTCCTACCTGGTCGCGCGACGAATCCAGATCGCGCTCGGACGGTGGGACGCCGCGTCGGTGAGCGACCAGCAGCAGACGATCGGCCGCACCAAGGTGACCGGCAACGTGCTCGACCGGCTGCCCGAGCACGCGCACATCAGGCTGGCCTCGCCCGGGCGCAACGGCGGCGAGCGGATCCTGCGCCGCGGCTACACCTACGTCGACGGGCTCGAGGCGGGCTACGGCGCGCCGGCCACCGGCCTGATGTTCCTGTGTTACCAGCGCGACCCGCGCAGCCAGTTCATCCCGATCCAGCGCCGCCTGTCCGAGGGCGACGCGCTGAACACCTTCACGACGCACATCGGCAGCGCGATCTTCGCCTGCCCGCCTGGCGCGCCGGCCGGCGGCTACGTGGGCCAGAGCCTGCTGCACTGACCGCTGGCTCACCGTGCCGCGCCGGGCCCTCGGCGCCGCGCCGTACGGCGCGGCGCCGCCCCGCTACTGCGGCACCGGCTGCCCGGTCCAGGTCTGCCCGTGGTCGGCGGTGTGGAACGCGACATACCTGCCGGTGCCCTGCATAAAGCCGTGCGAAAGGTTGATGAACGAGATCGGCGCCGCAGGCAGGTTCATCGCCGAGCCGGTGTACGTCCACTGCTGGCCGCCGTCGGCCGTCTCGATCAGGCTGCCAGGCGCGCTGATCACCCAGTGCATGGCGTCGATCGGGTCGAACCACCAGCCCGGAGCCTCGTCGCGGTGCCGCCCGCCAAGCTGGACTCTGCCGGCGATCTGCCAGGTGCGCCCGCCATCGGTGGAACGCTCGATGACAAGGCCCGACCTGCCGACGGACACCGGCACGAGCACGATCGCGTCGATCCCCGAGCGGGCCGGCCTGACCTGCCCCACGTCGATGCCGGGGGTGGCCACCACGGCGCCCTTCGGCGTGCTGCGCAGCGTGCCCGCCCACGGGCCCCAGCCGCCCGCAGGCGTGCGCAGCGGCGACGCGGTCCAGGTCCGTCCGCCGTCGCCGGTGCGCCAGACCCGGGGCGGGTCCGATCCGTGACCGCAGGACCCCTGGCTGATCCAGCCGTCGATCGGGTTTACGAACGTGATGGTCGGCTGGTCGAGGCAGCCGCCCTGGCCAACGAAGGTCAGCGCAAGGCCCTGCAGCGGCAGCCCCTGCCCCGGGAGGCGGTGCCAGGTCCGCCCGCCGTTCGACGTGGACCACAGCTGCATCCGCTGCTTCTCGTCGGGCAGCGGGCTGGCCGACGGGTCGCCTGGTGCCGATCCGGCGGCCAGCACCCAGCCGTGCAGCAGGTCGGCGAAGTAGACCTGGTAGCTGGGCGCGAAGCCCGGGCCGGTGATCTCGCCGGGCAGCGCCGCGCCGCGCGCCCAGGTCCGGCCGCCGTTCGTGGTGCGCAGCACGATGGTGCCGTCGCCCTGGCCGCCGGCGTCGGGCAGCCGCTGGACCGCCCAGGCGGTGCCGCCGCCGAAGAAGAAGCTGGCCACCAGGCTCGAACCGGGTGACCGCCCGGGCTGGACGATCTTCCAGACGCCGCCGCGGTTGGTGCTGCGCAGCAGGCCCTCGGCGCCGTTGACCCGCCGGGAGGACCAGATCACCCCCTGGCTGGTGGCCAGCAGGTGGGCAGAACCGGCGGGTGCGGCGAGCACCGGCTCGCCGGGATGAGCGTTGCCGCAGCCGATCAGGCCCAGCGATATCGCCGCGGCACCGGCCGCGCCGGCGAGCCGTCGGCCCGGTCCACGACGCGCCTCACGGCACCGTCCCGGCCGGTCGGCAGTCATATCCGCTCCCACGTCGGCTCGATCTAGATCGCCCTCTACCGTTGGACGCTGCATCGCGCAGCATAGTTGCCGGGTCGGGCGTTCCTCGTACGCTAACGCGGGTCAGGCGTGGGCTGCAGCCGCCACGACGTGCCGTTGAACGACTCGGCGAAGGTCTCGCCGCCTACCGTGCCCGCGGCCTCGCAGCCGGCCGGCCGGCAGGACACGGTGAGCCCCTGGGTCGCCCGCGGGACGGGCGGCGCCGCCATGCGCGAGATCGTCCAGGCCGAGCCGTTGTAGCTCTCGGCGAACGGCACCCCCAGGTTGTAGTCGCCGACCGCGACGCAGTGGCTCGGCGTGAGGCAGGACACCCCGGTCAGCTCGCTGTACCCGATCCGGTTGTACTCCGGCGTCCGCTGGACGCGCCAGCCCTTGCCGTTCCACCACTGCGCCAGGGTTGTCTTGCTGCTGACGGATCCCACCGCCAGGCAGGAGTTCCCCGCCAGGCAGGTCACGGCGCTCAGCCGGTCCCGGCGGGCGACGTTCAGCGAGGGGCCGATCCGCCAGCGGGTGCCGTTCCAGAACTCGGCGAGTATCAGGTCCCTGCTGTGCGAGTTCGGCCGGGCCGTGACCCCGGTCCAGTAGTCGCCGACGGCCAGACACGCGCCCGGTGCCGAGCACGAGACCCCGGCCAGGGTGACCGAGTTCGTGTTGCTCGGCAGCGCGGGCATCGGGATCGCCCGCCAGGCGCGGCCGTTCCACATCCCGGCCGCCTGGGCACCCGCACTGGTGGTGCCGACCGCGACGCAGGATGACGCCGTGGGGCAGGACACAGCGTCGAACGGGCTGGTCCGGCGCTCGACCCGCCAGATGCGGCCATTCCAGGCGATGACCGGTGACCCGACCGCGGTGCAGGACGACGGGCCGGCACAGGAGATCGCGGTGAGACTGCCGTCCCGCGCGTCGGCCGGGAGCCGCTCGACCCGCCAGGTGCTGCCGTTCCAGCGCTCGACCAGGGTGCGCCGCGGGCCGGCGCCGTAATAGTACGAGCCGACCGCGATGCAGGAGTTCGGTGCGGTGCACCAGACGCCGTTGAGGAAGTCGGCGCGCTTGACCGCGGACGTAACTGGCGTTGACGCGGCCGATGTGGCCGGCCGGGACGCCGGGCCGGCGGCGCCGCACCCGGCGAGCACTCCAAGGCAGAGCATGGCCGCGCAGATCGCGCTCAGGCGGCCTCTTCCTAGCACGGACAATGCCGCACCTCGCTCTCGGTTTCCCCTCCGTTTCTTACGACGACGCGGCGTCGCCCGCGGTTGTGGCCGGCGGGCGGCGTGCCACCCGCGAGCACGCCGGGATCGCAGCGCGGCCGGCGACGTGCTCGCCAGGCTCGTCGTGGCGAATCGGCACGCCAGGCGCCGCACGCCTGGCTGCCCGCGCCCGGCGGGCGCTCGCGGGCGAGGCTCGGACCCAGGCTCAGTCCGTCTCGCGCTTCCAGCGCGTCCGGCCGAACAGCCGCCTGATCACGTCGTGCAGCTCGTGCCCCGAGCCGTCAAGCGCGTCCACGTGGTACACCGGGGGCCCGTCCGGCGGCGCCAGGCTGGCCGCCTCCTCGTCGGTGAGGCTGCATCGGATTCGTGCCGTGGTGATCTGCGTGATGTGGTCGGCGTCGATGAAGCGGATCCCGTGGTGCGTCGCGATCACGATGCCCTCGAACATGTCCAGGTCATGGACGGCGAGCACGTGCTCCAGGGTCCCGATCTGGGTATCTGAGCTGCTCAGCACCGGGGTACCCTTGGCGGCGCCGGCGTAGGAGATCGGTGTTTCCTCGGTCATCGCCCATCCTGTCTGCTGCCCGGCCTGGTGCCGGACCGGCTGCCGGCCGGCGCGTTCACCGCGCACTGGGACGCTACCACCGGCGAGGGTCAGCCTGCGCCGGTCGTCACGGCGAGCGCGTCGCCGAGACGGCGAAGCTGCGCGGTCGCGCCGCCGAGCGCGAACTCGTTCCGCTTCGCGGCCCTGAAGTACCTGTGCAGCGGATAGCTGGTGTCGATGCCCACCCCGCCGTGGATGTGCACCGCGGTGTGCGCCACCCGGTGGCCGCCGTCGGCCGCCCAGAACTTGGCCGTCGCGATCTCCTGCTCGCACGGCAGGCCGGCCTCCAGCCGCCAGGCCGCCTGCCACATGGTCAGCCTGATCGCCTCGACGTCGATGTAGGCGTCGGCCAGCCGCTGGGCCACCGCCTGGAACGCTCCGATCGGCCGGCCGAACTGCTTCCTGGTCCTCGCGTACTCGGCGGTGAGCTCGAGCGCGCGCTCGGTGACGCCGAGCTGCAGGGCGCAGAGTCCGACGGTGGTTCGGTCGACCAGCCAGCCGGTGGCGCCGGGCTCCGGGACGGAGCCCGGCGCTGAGCCCGGCGCGCCAAGCAGCCGGTCCGCGCCGAGGCTTACCGAGTCCAGGTCAAGCTCGGCGGCGCCCGGAGAGTCCACCAGCCGCTGCCGCCGCACACTCACCCCCGGGTCGGCCGGCTCGACGCAGAACAGTGCCGGGCCGGCCGCAGTTGCGGCCGAGACGAGGAGCAGGCCGGCGCTGGCTCCCGCGGGCACAGCGGTCTTCCTTCCGTCCAGCCGCCATCCGCCCGGCGTCGCCTCGGCCCGGGTCGACGGGTTCCGCGGGTCGCCGGTTCCTGGTTCGGCCTGCGCGGGCGCGATGACCAGGTACCCGGCGCCGGCCGGCGCCGCCCACCGGCCGACCTGCTCGTCCGTGCCGAACCTGGCCACCACCGCGGCGCCGGCCGCGATCGACTCCAGGTACGGTGCTGGCGCCACCGCGCGGCCCACCTCGGTCAGGATGCCGCACTGCTCGGCCAGGCCGTAGCCGTCGCCGCCCGCGGACTCGGGCAGCGCGGCGGACAGCACGCCGGCCGCCGCGAGGTCGGCCCACAGCTGCGGGTCGAAGCCCTCGCCCGCCCGATCGAGCTCGGCCAGCCGCTCGGTGGTCGCCCGGTCGGCGAGGATCCGCCTGGTCAGTACGGAGAGTTCCTCGTGGGCTTGCGTTACGGAAAAATCCATGATCACTCCGTCCCGGCGGACCGACCGTGCGGCCTTCGCCCCGAGGCCGTCATCGCTTGTAGGGCTGGCCGAGCGCCAGCATCGCGATCATGTCGCGCTGGATCTCGTTGGTGCCGCCGCCGAAAGTGAGGATCAGCGCTGACCGGTGCATCCGCTCGATCCGGCCAGCGAGCACCGCCCCGGGCGAGCCCGCCTGCACCGGGGCGGCCGAGCCGAGCACCTCCATCAGCGCGCGGCAGGCCTCGATCGTCAGCTCGGTGCCGTAGATCTTGGTGGCCGAGGCCGCGGCCGGGCCGAGCGGCAGGCCGGCATCCGAGCGTGCCGCGATCTGCCAGTTCAGCAGCTTGAGCACCTCGGTGCGCGCGTGCACGCGGGCCAGGAGGAGCCGCACCCACTCGCTGTCGATCAGCCGTCCGCCGCCGACCGGCGCCGGAGTCTGCGCGGCCCACTCCCGAACCTCGCGCAGCGCGGTCTGCAGCGGCGCGGCCGAGGTCAGCGCGACCCGCTCGTGGTTGAGCTGGTTGGTGATCAGCGGCCAGCCCTGGCCCTCCTCGCCGACCAGGTAGCGCGCCGGGACCCGGACGTCGGAGTAGTAGGTCGCGCTGGTGGCGACCCCGGCGAGGGTGGGCACCGGAGTCCAGGAGAACCCGGGGGAGTCGGTCGGCACGATGATGATCGACAGGCCCTTGTGCCGGGGCGCCTCGGTGTCGGTGCGGCAGGCCAGCCAGACGTAGTCGGCGTAGGCGATCAGCGAGGTCCACATCTTCTGCCCGTTGATCACGTACTCGTCGCCGTCCCTGACCGCGCGGGTGCGCAGGCCGGCCAGGTCGGTACCCGCCTCCGGCTCGGAGTAGCCGATCGAGAAATGCAGCTCGCCGGCCGCGATCCTGGGCAGGAAGAACGACTTCTGCTCGTCGGTGCCGAACCGCATGATGGTCGGGCCCACGGTGTTGATGGTCAGGAACGGCACGGGCACGCCAGCCGCGGCCGCCTCGTCGGTGAAGATCAGCTGGTCGGTCACGGTGGCGTCGCGGCCACCGAACTCGGCCGGCCAGCTCAGCGTCAGCCAGCCGTCGGCCCCGAGCTGGCGGACCACCTCGCGGTAGGCGTATCCGTCGCCGTAGTCGCCGCCAGTGGCGGCGAGGCTGGCCCGGCGCTGCGGCGTCATCAGGTCGGCGAAGTACTCGCGGAGCTCGTCCCTGAGCTTGTCCTGCTCCGGCGTGTAGGTCAGGTGCACGGGCCCTCCGCTGCGCTGGTTCCTCGCTGCCTGGCGACCGACCGCTGGCAGATGGTCCGCCGGGTCGGCCGGTCCGGCCGGGAGCGTAGTAGAACGTGTTCTAGTCTAGCGGGTCCGGGCGGCCGGCGGCCGGCTCCTGGTGGCGCGGTGCGCGGCGTGGGGCACGGGGCGCGGGGCAGGAGGCCTGGGGAACGGGCGATGGGGCGCGGAGTGCGGGGCGTGGGCGCAGTGGCACAGTGGCTCCATGGCACTGTTCGTGCTGGTGCACAGTCCCTCGGTCGGTCCCGCCACCTGGCAGCCGGTAGCCGGTCGGCTGCGCGAGCTTGGTCACGAGGCGGTCGTGCCCAGCCTCCTTGGGGTGGGCGACGGGGGGCCGCCGTTCTGGCCGCGGGTAGTCGAAGCAGTCCGGGCCGGGCTCGCCGATGGTGGGGGTGGCGGCTCGGGCGGGGGTGGCGGCGATGAGCCCGTCGTGCTGGTCGCGCACAGCAACGCCGGCGTGTTCATGCCGGTCGTCGTGCGCGGGCTCGGCCGCCCCGTGCGGTGCCTGATCTTCGCCGATGCCACCATTCCGGGCCCCGGCGAGGCGACGCCGATGGCTGAGGAGGAATTCTTGCCGTTCCTGCGCGACCTGGCCGGGCCGGACGGGCGGCTGCCGCGCTGGACCGACTGGTGGGGCGAGGTCGACCTGGGCCCGATGTTCCCCGACGCGCGAACTCGGGATGTGATCACGGCCGAGCAGCCGAGGCTGCCGTACGCCTACTACCTTGAGCAGGTGCCGGCTTTTGCCGGCTGGGACGAGCAGCCCTGCGGGTACGTGCGGTTCAGCGAGGGATACGAGGGCCAGGCTGCCCGGGCGCGCGAGCGCGGCTGGCCGGTGCTTGAGGTCCCTGGCGAGCACTTGCACCAGATCGTCGACCCCGACGCCGTGGCCAACGCCATCCTCGCGCTAGCCGCGAGCCCGTGATCTCGCGCCGCGAGCCGTGCTCTGGCGCCGCCAGTTCATGATCTCGAAAGATCAGGTAGGGCTTTTGCCCACTGATCCTTCGAGATCATGAAGTCAGCGGCTGAGCGGCGGGAGCAGTAGGCAGCTGTCGCCGAACTCGTGCCCGAGATAGCCCTCTCTTTCCGCTTCGGCGTACGCCGCTCGGACGAGCGCGGGTCCCGCGACGGCTTCGAGCAGCGCGAGGTGTGACGCCTCGGGGTCGTGCCAGCCGGTGATCAGCCCGGTCACCACCCGGGCGGGGTGCTGGGCGCCGAGCACGAGGTCGGTCCAGCCGCTGCGGCCGCGAACCTTCCAGTCTGCCCGGGCAGATGCAACCGCGATGGAGTGCTCGCCCGCCAGGAAAGGTCCGCCCGCGCGGAAGGGCGGGCCACCGCCAGCGCTGCCAGCCTCGACGGCGCTTTCCAGGGCGCGGGTGACCGTGGTGCCGACGGCGACGACGCGGCGGCCGGCCGCGCGGGCCAGGTTGACCAGGGCGGCGGTTGGCTCGGGCACGGTGAACCGTTCAGGCAGCGGCTGCTCGCCTGCCTCCAGCGAGGCCACCCCGGCGTGCAGCGTGATCGGCGCGATCACGACTCCGGCCGCGACCAGGTCGGTCACCAGTTCCGGCGTGAACGGCCGGCCCGCGCTCGGCATCTCCGCACTGCCGGGATCTCGGGAGAAGACGGTCTGGTAGGCGCTCAGCGGCCACCGGCCGGGCACGTAGGAGTACCTGATCGGCCGGCCATGGGCCGCGAGGTACGCTGCCGGGTCCCGCGCGCCGGTCGCTGTGGCGGCCCGCCACAGCCGGTCGGCCTGGGGGTCCGGATACCGGCCGAGCAGGGTCACCGAGACGCCTGCGGGCAGCAGCACGCGCTCGCCGGGCTCGCCGTCTCGCACCCTGACGGGTTCCGGCGGCCTCGTGCGCAGCTCCACCAGCCAGATCCCGTCGTCCAACGGGGTGGAGAAGTGCACCGTTACCGGTCGGCCGTCGGCCCGGTGGCCATCCACGGCGGCGGCCAGCGTGGCCGAGGTGTTGACCACCAGCAGGTCGCCGGGCGCGAGGTACCGCGGCAGGTCGCGGAACGAGGCGTGGGCCAGGCCGTCGGGCGTCGCGATCAGCATCCGGACGGCATCGCGGGACAGGCCGCGTTCCTCGGCTGGCCTGCTGGCCGCCTGCCTCATCGGGTCACCGCCACGGCGAGCAGGTCACTGGCGCGGTAGCGGCCGCTTGGCGGTCGCTCGTCGATCAGCCTGAGCAGGGCTGGGACGACGGAGGATGGTTCTGGCCGGTCGGAGATGTCCTCGCCAGGGAACGCCCGCTGATGCATCGCCGTCCGCATGTCGCCCGGGTCGAACGCATAGCACCGCAGCGCGGGCTCCTCGGCCGCGAGCACGGCGGTGAGCTGGTCGAGCGCGGCCTTCGCCGCGCCGTAGCCGCCCCAGCCCTGGTAGGCCTCGACCGCCGCGTCCGAGCTGACGTTCACGATCGTGCCGGCGCTGGCCGCCAGCGGTGCGGCCAGCAGCTGGATCAGGGCGAGCGGAGCGAAGACATTTACCTCATAAACGGAGCGCACCGCGTCGATGTCGTAGCTCAGCAGCGGTGGCAGCGGGCTGACTCCGAGCGTGCTCGCGTTGTTGACCAGCACGTCGAGGCGGCCGAGGCGCTCAGCGGCGGCGGCCAGGCTCGCGCGATGGGATGGGTCGGTGATGTCGCCGGGGATGGCCGTGACGCCGGGGACCCCGTGCATCGCGGCGGCGAGGTCGGCCGCGGAACGTGCGTCGACGATCAGCGACCAGCCTCGGGCGGCGAGCTGGCGGGCGGTTACCCGGCCGAACCCCTGGGACGCGCCGGTGATCAGGGCTACTGGCATGGCCCCTCCTTAAAGTCGGGTACCTTGTCATACTGGTAGTTGAAGTTAACTTGAAGTCAAGCGAGATCTGAGTGTGGGCTGAGGCGGGGACGGGCTGAGGCGGGAGGGGTGCGAGGTGCATACCACGGACTTGCTGACGGTCGGGGAGATCGCTCGGCGGAGCGGATTCGCCGGGTCGGCGGTGCGGTACTACGAGCGGCTCGGGCTGATCCAGGCGACGAGAACATCGGGCGGGCAGC
>DATIZP010000154.1:0-25486 GCA_035517035.1 Streptosporangiaceae bacterium
TGCTCCCCTCGCACCGCCCCGGCCGCCTGCTCCCCACCGCGCCGCCCGCCTACGCACCGCCGCACCGCCCTGGCCGCCTGCTCCCCACCGCACCGGGGAGTTTCAGGGGGAAGGTACGGGGAAGCTGCCCGTACTCAGCCCCTTATGGTGCGGAGGAAGCGAAATGAGGATCGGCGCAGCACTGGCACTGATCGCGATCGGCGCGATCCTGCGGTTTGCCCTGGTCACGGTCTTCACCCACGGCATTTACCTGCACACGATCGGCGACATCCTGATGGGCGTCGGCGTGCTCGGCCTCTTCCTGTGGCTCGTGGTGTGGGCGCCGTGGGCGCGCGGCCGGCGGACCACGTACAGGCAGTCCCAGATCTCGGACGACAACGGCTACACCCAGGGGAACGGCTACTACCCGCGGCCGACGCCCCCAGCCAGTACCCGGGTGCACGAGAAGGTCAGGTACGAGGACCGCTAAGGCCCCTGCCCCTCCCCCGGCCCGGCGTCTCTGCAACCCCGACCGAGACGCGAACCAGGGTAAGCCGGGCAATTCTCCCGGCGCCACGCCGCCAATGACCCGGCGACTTCGACTTCTTACCCGCTGGCGTCTCACATAAGCCGTAAAACGGACGTGATCATGACGCTAGCGGATGAGAAGTGACCGCAGCGGATGAGAAGTGACCGCGGAAGGTGATAAGTGGGCGGTCGGCCTCGCGGGCGGAACGGCCGCGGGCGACTGGGCGGGCGGCGCGGCGGGTCGGTCGGGCTCGCGGGCGGCGCGGCGGGTCGGCTGGAGTCGCGGCGGAACGGTCGCGGGCGGCCGATCAGGCCGGCGACGGCGGATCAGACCAGCGACGGCGGCGGCTACCTCTGAGCGGCGCGCTTACTTCAGGATCTGGCGGGCCATGACCACGCGCTGGATCTGGTTGGTGCCCTCGTAGATCTGGGTGATCTTCGCATCGCGCATCATCCGCTCGACCGGGTAGTCGCTGACATACCCGTAGCCGCCGAGCAGCTGGACCGCGTCGGTGGTGACCTCCATGGCCACGTCCGAGGCGTAGCACTTGCAGGCCGATGAGATGAACGTGAGGTCAGCGACGGTCTCGCCCTGCATCGCCCGCTCGGACCTCGCGGCCGCCGCGTACGTGAGCTGCCGCGCGGCCTCCACCTTCATCGCCATGTCCGCGAGCATGAACTGGATGCCCTGGAACTCGGCGATCGCCTTGCCGAACTGCTTGCGCTCGCGGACGTAACCCGCCGCGTAGTCGAGCGCGCCCTGCGCGATGCCCAGGGCCTGCGCCGCGATCGTGATCCTGGTGTGGTCAAGGGTCGCCAGGGCGGTCCGGAACCCGGTGCCTTCCTCGCCGATGATCCGGTTGGCCGGGATCCGGCAGTTGTCGAAGTACAGCTCGCGGGTCGGCGAGCCCTTGATGCCGAGCTTGTGCTCCGGCGCGCCGAACGAGAACCCATCGTCGTCCTTCTCCACCACGAACGCCGAGATCCCGCGCGCGCCGACGCCTGGCTCGGTGACGGCCATGACCGTGTAGAACCGGGACACGCCTGCATTGGTGATCCATCGCTTCGTGCCGTTCAGGATGTAGGAGTTTCCGTCGCGGACCGCCCTGGTCCGCATCGCCGCGGCGTCCGAGCCTGCCTCGGGCTCAGACAGCGCGTAGGAGAACATCGCCTCGCCGCGGGCGACCGGCGGGAGGTAGCGTTGCTTGAGGTCCTCAGAGCCGGACAGCAGGAGCGGGACCGTGCCGAGCTTGTTGACCGCGGGGATCAGCGAGCTCGAGGCGCAGGCGCGGGCCACCTCCTCGATCACGATCGCGGTCGCGATCGCGTCGGCGCCGGCACCGCCGTACGCCTCGGGGATGTGCACGGCATGCAGGTCGGCCTTGACCAGCGCGTCGTGCGCCTCCTGCGGGTACCTGGCCTCCTGGTCGACCTCCGCCGCGTACGGCATGATCTTGTCCTCGGCCAGTTGGCGCACCGACTCGCGGAGCGCCTCGTGCTCCTCGGACAGGGCGTAGGCGGTGAAGTCAGAACTCATGTACCCGATGGTAGGAGCTGAGCAGAGCAGATCGGCGCCCGCCCTGCTGCTGTCCGCGGCCGGCCGGGAGCTGCTCGACCGCCTGGCCGGCGAAGACGTGACCCCGGACCGGGCGCTCGCGCTGTCTTCGGCGCTGCGCGGGCGGTACCCCGCCGAGCTGATCGCGGCGGCGCTGACTCAGCAGGCCCTGCGGGTGACGGCGCGGGCTAAATTCGCACTCGCCGACCGGATGCTGTTCACCAGGGCCGGGCTCGAGCAGGCATCGTCGGAGCTCACCGCGCGGCACGCGGCCGGAAGGTTCGCCACGGCGGGCCTCGGCGCCGGGGCCGGTCCCGTCGCCGACCTGTGCTGCGGCATCGGCGGCAACACCGTCGCCCTCGCGGCCCGGCCGGCCGCGCCGGTGATCGGCGTGGATGCGGACCCGACCAGCCTGGAGTTCGCCAGGCACAACGCGGCCGTCTGCGCACCGGGCGCCGACGTCGCGCTGGTCTGCGCGGATGTCAGGGAGCTTCCGCTGACCGGGCTCGGCGCGGTCTTCATCGACCCGGCCCGCCGTGACGGCCAGCGCCGACTGCCGCCCGGCCAGTACCGCCCGCCGCTGGCCTGGTGCCTGCGGCTGGCCGAGACGACCCCGCTGGTCGGCGTCAAGGCCGCGCCCGGCCTGGACCGCGCCGCCGTCCCGCCCGGCTGGGAGACGGAGTTCGTCGCGGTCGGCCGCGAGCTCAAGGAGGCGCTGCTGTGGTCACCGGCACTGACCACCGCGGGGACGGCCACGCGCGCCACGGTGCTGCCGTCCGGCGACTCTCTTGTCTCTTCCGCAACGGATCCTGCCGAGCCGGTCCCGGCAGCACCGCTGGCGCCGCCCGGGGAGTACCTGCTCGACCCGAACCCCGCTGTCACCAGGGCCGGCCTCGTCGCCGACCTGGCCCGGTCGCTCGGCGCGTGGCAGATCGACCCGATGATCGCGTTCTTGTCGTCGGGCGAGCCGGCGCGGACGCCATTCGCCAGGACACTGCGGGTACTCGATTCGGCCCCGTGGCACGAGAAGAAGTTCGCGCGGCGGCTGCGCGAGCTCGGCATCGGCTCGGCCGACATCCGGCGGCGCGGCCTGGCGGGAGATGTGGACCAGATCCGCCATCGCCTCGCCCTGCGCGGCGAAGGCGCCGCGACCATCGTGCTGACCAGGGTCGACGACAAGCCCTGGGGCTTGATCTGCGTCCCGCTCTGACCGGCCGAGCGCCACGCGCCCGCCCCTTCGCTACTCGGCCAGCCTGGCGCGCAGCGCCGCGCCCTTGGCCTTGGCGGCCCGGTGCAGATCGGCCTGGAACTGCGTCATCTTCTCGCGCAGCCCGGCGTCGCCCACGGCCAGGATCCGGACCGCGAGGAGACCCGCGTTGCGCGCGCCTCCGACGGCGACGGTGGCGACCGGGATGCCGGCCGGCATCGAGACGATGGACAGCAGCGAGTCCAGGCCGTCGAGGTGAGCCAGCGGCACCGGCACCCCGATCACCGGCAGCGGCGTCACCGACGCGAGCATGCCGGGCAGGTGCGCCGCGCCGCCGGCCCCCGCAATGATCACCTTCAGGCCGCGGTCCGCCGCTCGCGTCCCGTAGTCGATCATGTCGTGCGGCATCCGGTGCGCCGAGACGACATCGGCCTCGTAGCCGACGCCGAACTCGTCAAGCGCCTCGGCGGCCGCCCGCATGACCGGCCAGTCCGAGTCGCTGCCCATCAGCACAGCGACGACGGGCTCGCCGCTCACCGGACGCCCCGGCCCGGGAGCGGCCCGGGAGCTGTCTCCTCGGTGCCTTGGCCCAGGTAGTTAGCGGCGCGCCAGGCCCGCTCGCGCAGCCGCGAGTGATCCCGGCCGGTCACCGTGACGTGCCCCACCTTGCGCCCGGGACGCACCTGCTTGCCGTACAGGTGCACCCTGACACCGGGGTCGGCCGCCATCACGTGGACGAACCGCGAGTACAGGTCAGGGTCGTCACCGCCCAGCACGTTGACCATCACGGCGCTGACCGCGTTCATCGCCGGCGTGCCGAGCGGCAGGTCGAGCACGGCCCGCAGGTGCTGCTCGTACTGAGAGGTCACGGCGCCGTCGATGGTCCAGTGCCCGCAGTTGTGCGGCCGCATCGCAAGCTCGTTGACGATCAGCTCGTCGCCGAGAGCGAACAACTCGACGGCGAGCAGCCCGGTGACGTCGAGTTCGGCAGCGAGCACCAGCCCGAGCCGCTGCGCGCGCATCGCGGCGTCCTGGTCAAGGCCGGGCGCCGGCGCGATCACCTCCCGGCAGATGCCGTCCTGCTGCACGGTCTGCACGACCGGGTAAGCCGCCCCCTGCCCCTTGGGCGAGCGCGCCACAAGGACCGCGAGCTCCCGGTCGAACGCGATGTGCTCCTCGGCGATCAGCCCGATGCCGTGCGCGATGACGTCGGCAGCGGCCCGCTCGTCGGCACAGATCCACACGCCCCTGCCGTCGTAGCCGCCCGAGGTGGCCTTGAGCACGACCGGCCATCCGCCGCGCGTCGCCGCGGCCCCGGTCCCGGTCCCGCCTGAGCGCGCGTCCAGCCCCGCCGTCTCCGCCGCGAACGCGGCCACATCGGCGACCCAGGAGACCGGCCGGTATCGCGGGCACCGGACCCCGAGCTCCTTGAGCGCGGGCAGGCCGGCGAGCCTGGCCCGCATCGCGCCCTTGTCCTGAGCGAACCGGAGCGCCGGACCGCCCGGCCGCACCGCCGTGAGCCGTTCGAGCGCGGCCAGGTGCTCCCCCGGCACGTGCTCGTGGTCAAACGTCACGACATCACAGCCGCCGCCGAACGCCAGCACCTCCGACTCCGACCGATAGTCGCCGACCGTAGTGCGTGCGCAGACCTGCGCGGCGCTGTCCGCCGCGGTATCGGCGAGCACCCGGAACTCGATGCCAAGGCCGATCGCGGCCTGCGCCGTCATCCGGGCCAGCTGCCCGCCGCCGACCATGCCCACGACCGGCATCTCCCCTGGCCCGCGCGACCGCGCGACCTCCGCCTGCCTGTCAACCCTCACCCGCCGTAGCCTACGAGGTCCGCCCGCGCCGCTCGCCCTCCGCTGGCGCCCGGCCGGGTCAGGCGGGGCCGGCTACCACCGGCTCGTCCAGCTGCTCGGTGACCGGCTGGGGGAAGATCACCGCGAAAGTCGCCGGCCGCGGCCGCACCAGCACGAGCTGCCCGCCGTCGGAGGACGCCACCGACTTGGCCAGTGCCAGCCCGAGGCCGGTGCCGCCCGCGCCGCTCACGCTCCGCTCGAAGACGCGGTGCACCAGGTCGGCGGGCACGCCCTTGCCCTCGTCCCTGACCTCGATGACGACCGACCGGGGGGTCTGCGAGGTCCTGATGGTCACCGTTCCGCCGCCGTGCACGAGCGCGTTGTCCAGCAGCGTCGCGACCACCTGCGAGGCTCCGCCCGAGCTGACATAGGCCCGCAGCCCCTTGTCGCCGAGCACCTCAAGCTTCCTGTTCACCGCGCGGAACGCGGGATCCCACTCCACCACCTGCTGACCGATGATGTCGTCGATGCTGGACAGGGTCGGCGCACCCGATGATGACCGCCGCGCCCGGCCGAGCAGCTGTGCCACCACCTGCGCGAGCCGGTCGGTCTGCGCCAGCGCGGCCGCTCCCTCCTCGCGGACCACGTCAGGGTCGTCGGCCGCGGCAACCATCTCCTCCAGTCGCATCGACAGCGCCGTCAGCGGCGTCCTGAGCTGGTGCGACGCGTCCACGGCGAAGTCCTGCTCGGCTGAGATCAGGTCGCTGACGCGCTTCGCCGAGTTGTCCAGGCCCTCGGCGACCCGGTCAAGCTCCGCGATCCCGTACCGCCTGCCGACCGGCCGCGCGTCGCCAGAGCCGATCCGGTCGGCCGCCCTGGCCAGTTCACGCACCGGCCTGGCCAGCCGCCGGGCCTGGGCGCCAGCCAGAGCGGCGGCGACCATCAGCGCGAGCACGGCGAGCAGGCCGACCTCGGCCGGCGACACCCGCAGCCGACTCGGCGCGGCGCTCGCCGTCCTCGCCTGCGCCGTCGTCTTCCTGGCCGTCGCGCCGGGCGCCAGCACCCCGGCCCGGGCCGGCCCGTGCGCCAGCGCCGTGACTGCCAGCCCCGCTCCGAACACCAGCACGGCGGCCACGGCGACGCCGAGCATTGACGTCAGCAGGCGGCGCTGCATCAACGCTCAGTCTCCGCGCTCGAACCTGAATCCGACTCCGCGCACGGTGGTGATGAAATGCGGATTGTGCGCGTCGTCGCCGAGCTTTCTGCGTAGCCAGGACACGTGCATGTCGAGTGTTTTCGTCGACCCCCACCATTTGCTGTCCCAGACCTGCCGCATGATCTGATCCCTGGTGACGACCTTTCCCGCCTCGGACACCAGCAGGTGCAGCAGGTCGAATTCCTTCGACGTCAGGTCAAGCTCGGTGTCCCCGAGCCAGGCCCGCCTGGCGTCGGTATCGATCCGGACCCCCTGGACCACCTGAGCCGGCGAGGCTCCCCGGCGCAGCAGCGCCCGCACCCGGGCCAGGAACTCGGCCAGCCGGAACGGCTTGGTCACGTAGTCGTCGGCGCCCGCGTCCAGGCCGATCACCGTGTCGACCTCCTCCGCCCGCGCGGTCAGGATCAGCACCGGCGTGGACTGCCCGGCCAGCCGCAGCCGCCGGCAGACCTCGAGGCCATCCATCCGCGGCAGCCCGATGTCGAGCACGATCAGGTCGATGCCGCCGGCCTTGGCGACCTCGAAGGTACCCGGCCCGTCGGCCGAAACCCCGACCTCGTAGCCCTCGCGCCGCAACGCCCGTGCCAGCGGCTCGGAAATCGAAGGATCGTCCTCAGCAAGCAATACGCTAGTCATGGCGCGATCATAAAGGGGCAGATGTAATAGCCCCGAGGTGGCACACGCTAAGTAGGACAAGAATTTACCCGGCCGATAATGTCGTCCGCCGGGAACGTCTTTGTTACGGCGGCTCGCCGGAATTTCTCAGAATCAATTCACTTTCGCAACTATTCGCCCGCCGCTGGGCGGCTTCGCCGGGCACCAGCTTGCTCCGCCGCGTGGCCGCTCAGCGCCGCCGCCAGACCCGGCCGGCCGCGGGGGACTTGCCTTATTCAGACCGGGGTGACACCGTGGCGGCGGCGGGAGAAGGAGCGGTCCTTGCCGCTCGCGGCGGCGAAGCGGCGGATCAGGTCGACGCGCAGGTCCTCGGGCTGCACGATGTCGTCGACGACGAGTTCACCGGCGAGCCGCAGAATGTCTATGTCGGCCTCATAATCCCCGCGGAGCCGGTTAATTTCCTGATCTCTTTCGGCCGGGTCGGCGATCGCCGCGAGCTTGTTGTAATAGACGGCGTTGACCGCGGCCTCGGCGCCCATCACCGCGATCTTCGCGGTCGGCAGGGCGAGCGTGGCGTCCGGCTCGAATCCCGGCCCCGCCATCGCGTACAGCCCGGCGCCGTAGGCCTTGCGCACTACCACGCAGATCTTCGGCACGGTGGCTTCGGAGACCGCGCTGATCATCTTGGCACCGTGCCGGATGATGCCCTGCCTCTCCACCGCGGTGCCCACCATGAACCCCGGGACGTCGGCGAGGAACAGCAGCGGCACGCCGAACGCATCGCACAGCTGGATGAACCTGGTGGCCTTATCGGCCGAGTCCACGAACAGGACGCCGCCCTTGAACATCGGGTTGTTCGCGACCACGCCGATCACCTGGCCGTCCAGCCGGGCGAAGCCGGTGACCAGTTCCCTGGCCCACAGCTCGTGGATCTCGAACAGCGACCCGGCGTCCACCAGGCCGCGGACGAACCTGCGCATGTCGAACGCCTGCCGCTCGCTGGCGGGCACCAGAGCGCGCAGGTCGATCGGGTCGGGACCCGCAGGCTCGGCCGAGGGCGGCACCAGCTGCCAGTTGCCCGGCAGGTAGGACAGGTAGCGGCGGACCGCCTCGATCGCGTCGGCCTCGGTCTTGGCCAGGTGGTGCCCGCAGCCGGAGACCGTGCAGTGCATCCGGGCGCCGCCCATCTCCTCCAGCGTGGTCTGCTCGGAGACGACCATCTCGACCATCCGCGGGCTGCCCAGGTACATCGAGGCGTTGCCGTCCACCATGGCCACGTAGTCGCAGAACGCCGGGATATAGGCGCCGCCGGCCGCCGACGGGCCGAACAGCGCGCACACCTGCGGGATGGAGCCCGAGGCGCGGACCTGGGTGTGGAAGATCTTGCCGGCGCCGCGGCGCCCGGGGAACATCTCGACCTGGTCGGTGATCCTGGCCCCGGCCGAGTCCACCAGGTAGATCATCGGCAAGCCGGACGCGTACGCCTTCTCGATGATCCTGATGATCTTCTCGACCGTCCTGGCGCCCCAGGACCCGGCCTTGACGGTGGAGTCGTTGGCCATCAGCGCGACCGGCCGACCGCCGACCGTCGCGGTGCCGGTGATCACGCCGTCGGCCGGCAAGCCGTCGGCCAGCGCGTTCGCGAAGATCCCGTCCTCGGCGAGGCTGCCAGAGTCGACCAGCATCGCGATCCGGTCCCTGGCGAACAGCTTGCCGCTGGCCGCGGCGGCCTGGTGGTACCTGGGCGCGCCGCCTCCCGCGATCGCGGCCCGCAGCGCGGGCAGGTCGGCGTGCTCGGCGCCGCCGGCGGCGCGAGCCTGCCACTGGCCGGACTGCCGGGCGGTGACCTCGTTCTGCGCTTCGCTCACGGTCGAGAGCGTACCGAGGCGGGCGTCGGCGGGATGCGGCACAGTAGTGCCATGTTCGAGACCGATGCCGAGCTCGCCGAGCTCCAGGCCCTGCTCGATACCTCGCTGCAGCGCTCGACCGAGCACCTGCGGTCGATCATCACACCCGGGGAGCGGACGCTCACCGCGCGCCAGCTCGCCGCCGTCTGCGCCGGGATGTGCACGATGGCGGTGTCCACCGTCACGGCCAAGGGCGAGCCGCGGATCAGCGCGGTAGACGGGCACCTGCTGCACGGTCACTGGTATTTCAGCACGTCGCGGACCGCGGCCAAGGCCAGGCACCTGGCCGCCAGGCCAGCGGTGAGCCTGGCCTACATCCGCGGCGAGGAGGTGGGCGTCTTCGCGCACGGCACCGCGCAGCCGATGAACCCGGCCAGCGGGCCGGACGACCCTGACTGGCCAGGCCTGCTGCAGTACATGACCGACTTCTACGGCAGCTCGCCGCTGAGCTGGGGCGACGTGGTGTACTACCGGCTGGCGCCTGACTGGATGGTGGTGTTCGCCTCGCACCCCGATCAGCTGATGGCGGGTCAGGCTAGGCCGGAATAGTCCTGGTGCGCGGGCCGGCCCGCAGCACCTGGGAGGGAAGCTGGCGGCCGATGATCCGCTCGGCGTCGGCGGCGGCATCGATCATCGCGTCGAGGTCGACGCCGGTGGCGATGCCCATGTCCGCCGCCATGTGCACGAGTTCCTCGGTCGCGATGTTGCCGGTCGCACCGGGGGCGTACGGGCAGCCGCCGAGCCCGCCGACCGAGGCGTCGAAGTCGGCAACCCCCAGTTCGAGGGCGGCGAGCACGTTCGCCAGCCCGGTGCCGCGGGTGTTGTGAAAATGCAGGTTCAGCGGGACGTCGGGGTAGGCCGACCTGAACTCCCCGACCAGCGACCAGACCCGCGTGGGTGTGGCCATGCCGGTGGTGTCGCCGAACGAGATCGAGTCGGCGCCGTCGGCGACCGCCCGGCCCGCCACCCGGACCACCCGGTCCACCGGGACGTCGCCCTCGTACGGGCAGCCCCATGCCGTGGAGATGATCACCTGACATGCCGCGCCTCGCTCGTGCGCGCGGGCGATGATCGCGGCGATGTCGTCCAGCGACTCCTCGGTGGACCGCCTGACGTTCTTGCGGTTGTGCGTGTCCGAGGCCGAGACGACGGCCTCGATCTCGGTCAGCCCGGCGTCCAGCGCCCGGCCGGCGCCGCGCAGGTTCGGGACCAGGGCGGAGTAGCGCACCGCGTCCGACCGCCGGATGCCCTGCCAGACCTCGTCGGCGTCGGCCATCTGGGGTATCGCCTCGGGCCTGACGAACGACACGGCCTCGATCCGGCGCACACCCGTCCCCGACAGCCGGTCAATCAGCTCGATCTTGGCGGCCGTGGGCACCGGGTCCTCATTCTGCAGCCCGTCGCGGGGTCCGACCTCGCGCAGCGAGATCCGGCTCGGCAGGTCAGTCACTGCCCGTCCTCCCCTGCGTCGGGCGCGCTCTCCCGTCCGGCAGAGGGCCAGACGGGGCGGCGCTTCTCGGCGAACGCGGCGATGCCCTCGCGCCGGTCGGCCGAGGCGGCAGCGGTCCGCCAGGCGGAGTCCTCCACGTCAAGCGCGGCGGCCAGCGTCAGCCCGGCGCCGTTGCGCAGCGCGCGTTTCGCGGCGCGCACCGCGACTGGCGAGTTCGCCGCGATCTGCCGCGCCATGGCCAGGGCCCGCTCAGCGGCGGCGCCGGCCGGCACGAGCACGTCGACCAGCCCGATCGCAGCCGCCTCGGCCGCGCCGACCTTGCGGCCGGAGAAGATCAGCTCGGCGGCCCGGCCCGGGCCGATCCGCCGCGGGAGCAGCTGAGTCCCGCCGCAGCCTGGGACGAGCCCCACGCTCGCCTCGGGCAGGCCGAGCACCGCGGTCTCGTCCGCCACGATCACGTCGCAACTCAGCGCCAGCTCGCAGCCGCCGCCGAGAGCGAACCCGTGCACGGCGGCGATGGCGGGCTGCGGCAGCCCGAGCAGAGCACCGAACGCCGCGCGGAACGCCGGCCGCTGCGCCATGATCTGCGCGTCGCTCATCGCGGCCCGCTCCTTCAGGTCGGCGCCCGCGCAGAACGTCCGCTCCCCCTGCGCGCGCAGCACCACGACCGCGGTTCCCTGATCGGCGCCCAGCTCGGCGAAGTACCCGGCAAGCTGGTACAGCGTGGCAGTGTTCAGCGAGTTCATCGCCTCAGGTCGGTCGAGCACCACCTCGGCGATCCCGCCGGCCTGCCGGCGCATCAGGGCGCCGCCGCTCGCACTCACGCTGCCAGGCTAACCGCCGCCGGCCGGCTCCCGTCGCTCAGTATCCGTCCTGCTGCGGGCCGGTCCAGCCGACCCTGGCGGCCTCGTCGCCCACGAGCTGGAACAGGATGCTCTGCACCCGCTGCACGTCGGGGATCTCGGTCAGGGTGAGCTGGCCGTGCTCGCCCGGCGACTCCACGATCAGCCGCCCGCAGCCGAGCACGCGGTCAAGCAGGCCTTGGGAGTAGGAGACGTCGCTGATCCGATTCAGCGGGAAGTCCCGCCCGGTCCTGGCGATGATCCCTTCCCGAAGCCGCAGCCGGCGAGTGGTCACCTCATAGATCGTGGTCCGCCACTTCAGGAACGGCACTCCGAACCACGCCACGGCGGCGAGCAGCGCCGCCATCCCGATCGCGGCCCGCAACGGCCACAGGTGCGACGCATCGGCGGGTAGCAGCACGATCGCCACGCTGGCCGCGGCGAGCACCAGGATCAGGACGATCGCCGGCCGCACCATCACCTTGCCGTGCGGATGCAGCCGCAGCACGCGCTGCTCGCCATCCGCCAGCGTGTCCGTACCAGCCACAAATCACATGATGGCAGCTAAGCACCAGACCGGTGAACCCGCCGGCGCGCAATGCCCGCCGTTGTTGGAGGTCCGGTGCGCGGGCCACCGGTGGGTGCGGGTCACCGGCCTGCGCGGGAAGCTCAGCGGACGTGGACCACGTCGCCGGCGCTGACGGCGGCCGGCATGCCGCCCGGCGCGCCGACCGCCCCCCACGGGCTGACCAGCAGCTGACCGGACTGGTCAACCCCGACCGCCGTCCCGGCCAGCTGCCGCCCGCCGGGCAGCTCGACCCTGACCTGGCGTCCCACCGTCGCGCACAGCCCCAGGTACTCCTCGCGCAGCCCGCACCCGTCCGGGTCGCCGGCTGCCTGCTGCCAGCGCAGGTACCGGTGCTCAAGCTGGCGCAAGATCTCAGCGAGCAGGCCGACCCGGTCGGCGCCCGGCACGCCGCAGGCCTCCAGCGAGGTCGCCGCCGGCGACGGCAGGTCGCCGTCCCGGCCGGCCACGTTGAGCCCGATGCCGACCGCGATCGCGTCCTCGGCCTGCTCGGCGAGTATCCCGGCCAGCTTCCGCTCGCCGACCATGACGTCGTTGGGCCATTTCAGCCGGGCATCGACCCCGGCCTGCGCGCGGACAGCGGTCGCCGCCGCGAGGCCGGCCAGCAGCGGCACCCAGCCCCAGGCCGCTCGCGGCACCAGCGCCGGGCGCAGCAGCACGGAGAACGTCAGCGCCGCCCCCGGCCGGCTGTGCCAGCTCCGGCCGCGCCTGCCCCGTCCCGCGGTCTGCGCCTCGGCGGCGACGACCAGGCCCTCGGCCGCCCCCTGCCCGGCACAGCCGAGCACGTCGGCGTTGGTCGAGCCGGTCTGCGCAACGACCCGGATGTCCGTCCACAGCCGCCCGGGACCGGCGGCAGCCGCGGCCAGCGCGGCGGCCAGCGCGGCAACGCTGAGCGGCGGCAGCGGGCCGGACGCGGGTCGGCGTTCCATCCGCACATTGTCGCCCCCGGCCGGTGAACCCGGTCCGCCGCGACGCCGTTCCACAGTTGATTCCGCCGGCTCCGATTGGCTGAGAGATGAACCTGGCAGATCAACCTGGCCAATGAACCTGGCGGATGAACACTGAGCGAGACGTTGGGAAAGCCCGAACATGACGGCTTGCGCCATGCCGGCGAAACTGCTGGCATAGCGGTACGCTCGTCAATACCAGGGCGGAACGGGTGAATGCCCAGGTAAGGGAGAGTCCACCGGTGGCGATCCGGTTCCGCGCGCTGCTGGCCATGACCGCCGTCATGCCCGTCGTGCTCGCGTCGTCGGCATCGGCGAGCACTCGCGCCGCCAGTCAGCAACCCGGGCCTGTCGTGCTCTCCGAGACCGGAAGCACGCTGCTCTACCCGCTCTTCGGCACCTGGGCCGCGGCCTATCACGCCCAGCATCCCACGGTCGCGCTCACCAGGGCATCGACCGGCTCGGGCGTCGGCATCACCGCCGCCTCGAACGGCCGGGCCGCCATTGGCGGGTCCGACGCCTTTTTGTCCGCCGGCAACCTGGTCCAGGACACGCGCCTGCTGAACATCCCGCTCGCGATCTCCGCCCAGCAGGTCAACTACAACCTGCCCAGCCTCGGCGCGGGGGTGCACCTGAAGCTGGACGGCCCCGTGCTCGCCCAGATGTACTCGGGGCAGATCACCTCCTGGCGCAGCCCGCAGATCCAGGCACTCAACCCCGGTATCTCGGGCGCGATCTACGGCACCGTCGGCTACCAGGCGCCGGAGATCGCCGACGCCGGGCCGTCGCCGGCCTCCGACCTGTACACGGTCGGCCGGACGCTCGCCGTGCTGTCCTTCGAGTTCGCCGGCTACCAGAGCACCTACGCGCACAGCCTGCCGGATCCGGCGACCGTGCCGGTGCTCGCCGAGAACGAGTCGTTCCTGCGCGCGCTGCGCCGGGCTACCGACCCCGACCCGGCACGCAGGTTCGCCTCGGCGGGGGAGATGGCCGAGCAGCTCACCGGCGTGCTGCGGGAGGTGCTCGCGCTGGCCGACCGGCAGCCGCGGCCCGCGTTCTCCACCTTGTTCAGCCCGGAGCTGCAGGCCACCGGCGTGCCGCCGATCGCCGCCGACGACGGCGCGGACCGGACGGCGCCCGGCGGCGCGCTGCCGCCGCCGCGCGCGGAGGCGACCACGGCGGGCCTGTCGGTGCCGCAGGTCGACCCGGCCGACCCGGCCGCCGGGTACCTGGCCGCTCTGGGCGCCGCCGAGCCCGCGCAGCTCACCGCCGTGCTCGAGGCCGCGGTGGCCGGCACGCAGGGGACGCCGCAGGCGGTTGCCGAGTCGACAGAGACCCTGCTCGCGCTGACCAGGGCCAGGATCGTCACCGGCGACCTGGCGGGCGCCTGGAAGTCGCTCGGCGGCCTGGCCGCGCAGCAGCCTGATGACTGGCGGGTCACCTGGTACCGGGGGCTGGCCGAGCTGGCGGCGTGCAACCCGGCGGCGGCCCGTTCCTCCTTCGACGCGATCTGCGACATGCTGCCCGGCGAGCCGGCGCCCAAGCTGGCACTCGCCTTCGCCGCCGAGGCGGCCGGCGACGCCGCGGCGGCCGCGCGCTACTTCGGCCTGGTCTGGACGCTCGACCGGTCGTTCGTCAGCGCGGCGTTCGGGCTGGCCAGGTGGCTGCAGCGGAGCGGTGACCGGGCCGGGGCGGTGGCCGCGCTCGCCTCGGTGCCGCCGACGTCCAGCTATTTCCTGGCCGACCAGGTCGCCGCCGTCAGGATCCGGGTGTCGCCGCCGCCCGGCCAGCCCTGCGCCGGAGCCGACGAGCTCGCCGCGGCCGGGCGGGACCTGGGCAGGATCGCGCTCGAGCCAGCGTCCGCGCATCAGATCACCGCCGAGGTGCTGCGCGCCGCGCTCGACCGGCTGCTCGCGTCGCAGCCGCTGGACTCGGGCGAGCTGCTCGGCTGCCAGACCACCGAGCGGTCACTTCGGTTCGGGCTCGAACGCAGCTACCGCGCCCAGGCGCGGCTCGCCGGCGACCGGCTGCGCCGGGTCGAGCTCGTCGACGCCGCCAACGCCGTCCGCCTGAGTACCTGGTCATGACCGCGGACCCGCCGGCGGAGTCCTGCGCCTGCCCCTCATGCGGCCAGCCGGTCTGGCCATCGGACAACTTCTGCGAGGCCTGCCGGGCCGAGCTGTCAACGGCGCTGGTCAGCGGCGGCGGGGCGAACGGCCCGCAGGCGTGCCTGTCCTGCCCGGGAGCCCCGGTGACCCCGGAGGGCTACTGCGAGTCCTGCGGCCGCAAGTTGCCGTCCGGTACCGACCACTGCGAGCTCGACCTCGGCGTGCTAGCCGGGGTCACCGACCGCGGCCGCCGGCACTCACGCAACGAGGACGCGATGGCGATCGCCACGGCGCGGTCCCCGGTCGGGCAGGCGGCCATCGCGGTGGTCTGCGACGGGGTCTCCACCTCGGCCCGGCCCGATGAGGCGGCCCAGGCCGCCGCGCGGGCCGCGGCGCGGGTGCTGCTGACCGCGGCCCGGGCCGACAGCAATGTGGCGGAGGCGTCCAGGCAGGCCTTCGGCGCTGCCCAGCGGGCGCTGCTCGCCATGGCGGACGGCGGCTGGCGGGTTGGAGCGCCGTCGGCCACGTTCGTCTCCGCCGTGCTGACGGGCTCCGAGGTGACCGTGTGCTGGCTCGGTGACAGCCGGGCCTACTGGCTCGACCCGTCGGGAGCGGGCACCAGGCAGCTCACCAGCGACGACTCGGTGGCCCAGGCGCTGGTCAGCGAGGGCCTGATGAGCCCGGCCGAGGCGCTGGCCTCCCCGGCCGGTCATGTCGTCACCGGCTGGATCGGCGCCGACCTGAGCGAGGCCGAGCCGCACGTGATCGCGTTCGCCCCGGACGGGCCGGGCGCCGTGCTGCTCTGCTCGGACGGGCTGTGGAACTACGCCCAGGCCGCCGCCGACCTCGCCGGCCTGGCCCTGCCTGGCGCGCTGACCGATCCGCTCGGCACAGCAGCGGCACTGATCGCGTTCGCCAACGAGGCGGGCGGTGCCGACAACATCACGGCCGTGCTCGCGCGCTTCCCGCCCGGCCCTCCCGTCCCGCCTGCCGACCCGCAGCCATGGACCAAGGAGACCGCCGATGAGCCGGCCTGACTTCACCGTCGAGGTGTTCCAGAACGAGTTCCTCCCCGACGGCGGCCGTGAGGTCAACGCGATCGTCACGGTCACGGCACCGGACCCTGACCCGACCGCCGCGGCCGCGAGCCTGGGCGGCGGCTCGAGCCGGGCAGAGATCATCATCATCGACTGCTTGGGCTCGATGGACTACCCGCGTGCCAAGATTGCCCAGGCCAGGGCGGCCACCGCGGCGGCCATCGACGTGATCCGCGACGGCGTCACGTTCGCCGTGGTCGCCGGCACCGACGTGGCACGCCCTGCGTTCCCTTTGGACGGAAGCCTGGCGGTTGCGAGCCCGGCGTCTCGTGACGCGGCCAAGCGCGTGGTAGCAGACCTTCGGCCGGCCGGCGGGACGGCGATGGGGTCGTGGCTGCGGCTGGCCGGGCAGATGTTCTCGTTCAGCCCGGCGGCGCTGCGGCACGCGATCCTGCTCACCGACGGCAGGAACGAGCACGAGTCGCCGCAGCAGCTCACCGAGGCGCTGAGCGGGTGCGAGGGCGCGTTCAGCTGCGACTGCCGCGGCGTGGGCACCGACTGGGAGGTCGCCGAGCTGCGCCGGATCGCCACGGCCCTGCTCGGCAGCGTGGACATCGTCGCCGACCCGGCAGGCCTGGCGGCCGACTTCGAGTCGATGATGCGGACCGCGATGGGCAAGCAGGTCGCCGACGTGGCGCTGCGGGTGTGGACGCCTCAGCACGCCGAGCTGAGGTTCGTCAAGCAGGTCGCACCGACCGTGGACGACCTGACCACGCGGCGGGCGCGGTCCGGTCCGCAGGCCGGCGACTATCCGACCGGCGCCTGGGGCGGCGGCGAGAGCCGCGACTACCACGTCTGCGTGCAGGTGACCCCGGCCGGGGTTGGCCAGGAGATGCTCGCGGCCAGGGTCAGCCTGGTGGCCGGCTCGGAGGTGCTCGGCCAGGGCCTCGTCCGCGCGGTGTGGACCGACGACGAGGCGCTGTCGACCAGGATCAACGCCAACGTGGCGCACTACACCGGCCAGGCCGAGCTTGCCCAGGCGATCCAGGACGGTCTCGAAGCTCGCAAGCACGGCGACGAGGACCTCGCGACCGCCAAGCTCGGCCGGGCCGTGGCGCTGGCCGAGCAGTCAGGCAACGAGGAAACGGCCAAGCTGCTGGCCAAGGTGGTGGACGTGCTCGACGCCGCGACCGGCACGGTCCGGCTGAAGAAGAAGGTGGACGACGCCGACGAGATGGCGCTGGACACCCGGTCAACCAAGACCGTCAGGACCAGGAAGTAGCCCGCCGATGCCTGCCTGCCCGGCCGGTCACGACTCAGCGGCCACCGACTTCTGCGACATCTGCGGCATGCGGATCGGCGCCGCGCCGACCGCAGCGCCGTCCCAGGCATCCGCGGCCGGCTCGGGCTGGCCGCCCTCGGCCGGGTCAGGTGGCTCAACCCGGTCAGGTGACTCAGCCGGGTCAGGTGGCTCAACCGGGTCAGGTGGCTCGGCCGGGTCGGGCTGGCCGGGCTCGGCCGGCCCGGGTGGCTCGGCCGGACTGGCCGGGTCGGCGGCCCGCGGCGAGCCGACCGCCGTCAGCGGGGAGCCGTGCCCGCGGTACGGCACCAGCCGGAGCGGCCAGTTCTGCGAGGTGTGCGGCTTCGACTTCGCGGCCGGCCGTCCCGCCCAGACGGTCCATCCCGCGCATCCCGCCCAGACCCCCCAGCCCGCATGGCCCGCGCAGACCGCACAACCCGCACAGACTTCCCAGCCCGCGCAGACCGCATGGCCCGCGCAGACCGCACAGCCCGCCCAGACTTCCCAGCCCGCGCAGACCGCGCAGCCCGCGCAGACTGCCCGCCCCGCACAGGTCACATCCCTCGCTCCCGGCGAGTCCAGCGTGGTCGGCGGTGCTCCCGGGACCAGCACGATTGCCGAGCCTGATGGTGCGGCAGGGACCGGCGCGACCTCTGCCGGGACTCCGCCCTCGGCCGCGACTCCGCCCTCTGTCGCGACTCCGCCCTCTGTCGCGACTCCGCCCTCGGCCTCGACTCCGCCCTCAGCCGGGACTGCTATCTCAACCTCGGCCGGAAGCTCGGCCGGAGACTCGGCCGGGGCGGCCGTGCCGATCTGGATAGCGGTCGTCACAGCGGACCGAGCCTACTTCGAGACCGTACTCGCGGCCGGCGGCCCCGACTCCGTGTCGCTGCAGTTCCCCATGTACTGCCCAGAACGGCGGTTCGCGCTGACCGGCCCGCAGATGCGGATCGGCAGGCGCAGCGTCTCCCGCGGCCTGGAGCCCGAGATCGACCTAACCGGGCCGCCCGTCGATCCCGGCATCTCTCACCTGCACGCCGTGCTGATTGCGCGGGCCGACGGCTCGTGGTCCGTGCTCGACCCCGGCTCGTCCAACGGCACCCAGGTCAACGGCGCCGACGTCGCCACGGGCGTCCCCGTCCCGCTGCGCGCCGGGGACCGGGTCCGCCTTGGGGCCTGGACCGTCCTGACGATCGAGCCTGCCCAGTCCGGTTAGGGCAGGCCAGCAACCTACGCAGCGCGGACCGGGGCCCACACGACGACCGGCGGCGTTTCGTCGCCGGTCGTGTCATCGACTCCTGCTCCGCCTTGCCGGACGCTGCCTGGATTACCGCCGCCAAGATCCATGGGAAGCGCCACAGATACGAAGCGCAGCCGATCCGATCGGCAGGCGCTCGAGTGCAGCGCGGCCCAACTTCATCACTGCACGACCGCAGCTGCTCGGCCGCCTAAGGCGGGAATAATCCGCGCATACCAGTCAAATTAGACATGATCACCTCAGCATCTCTGGAATGGATGCCACATTCACTGCGTATTCTGGGACTTTCTTCACATCCATCAAGATCATTCTTGAAGGATACGGCTGGCGCCATATGACAGGCTGTACCGTTTACATGGTATTGACCTGATATCGGCCCGACACTAGAGTTCGGTTCCTCGTGGCGGAGCGCCGGGAGTTCGTCTTGACTGCGCCGCCGCCGATTGGGAGCAGCGGACCCGAGCGCTGCGCGGGTGCGAGCAAGGCCAGTGGCGAGCCCAGGTGCGAGTAGGCCGCGGTCTCACGCCGCGCCGCCGCGAGCAGGCGGCGCGACTAGCTCCCGCGGCAGGCCCCGCCAGGCCGGCCGACCGCGCCAGACCCCGCCAGGCCGGCCAAACCCGCCTGCCCTGCCAGGCCGGCCGGCCCGTCGGCGGCTGACGTCGGCCGCAGCGCCCCGAGCAGCCGCGGGACTGGGTTCCTGCCCTACCCTGTGCGGCATGGCCATGCACGCGCACCAGCCCGACGGCACCGCGACCGACGGCACCGCGGCGGACGCCGCCGCGACCGCCGACTCCATCGACATCCACACCACCGCGGGCAAGCTCGCCGACCTTGAGCAGCGCAGGTACGAGGCGGCCCATGCCGGCTCGGCTCGCGCCGTCGAACGGCAGCACGACAAGGGGAAGATGACCGCGCGCGAGCGGATCCACAAGCTGCTCGACCCAGGCTCGTTCATCGAATTCGACGAGCTAGCGAGGCATCGCGCGCACGACTTCGGGATCGCGGCAGAACGCCCGTACGGCGACGGCGTGGTGACCGGGTACGGCACCATCGACGGGCGGCCGGTGTGCGTGTTCAGCCAGGACTTCACGATCTTCGGCGGGTCGCTCGGCGAGGTCTTCGGCACCAAGATCGTCAAGGTGATGGACCACGCGCTGAAGGTCGGCTGCCCGGTGATCGGGATCAACGACAGCGGCGGCGCCAGGATCCAGGAGGGCGTGGTCGCGCTCGGCCTGTACGCCGAGATCTTCTTCCGCAACGTGATGGCCTCCGGCGTGATCCCGCAGATCTCGCTGATCATGGGACCGTGCGCGGGCGGCGCGGTCTACTCCCCCGCCATCACCGACTTCACCTTGATGGTGGACCAGACCTCGCACATGTTCATCACCGGGCCCGACGTGATCAAGACCGTGACCGGCGAGGAGGTCACGTTCGAGGAGCTCGGCGGGGCGCTGGCGCACAACTCCAAGTCCGGCGTCGCCCACTACCAGGCGGCCGACGAGGAGGACTGCCTGGACTTCGCCCGCGTGCTGCTCTCCTACCTGCCGTCCAACAACCTGGAGGAACCGCCGGTCTTCCCGACCGGACTGGACCCCGAGCAGGTGCTCGAGCTGACCGAGGAGGACGCCGAGCTTGACGCGCTGATCCCCGACTCGGCGAACCACCCCTACGACATGCACGCTGCCATCGAGCACGTGCTCGATGACGGCGAGTTCTGCGAGATCCACGCCGCCTTCGCACAGAACATCATCTGCGGCTTCGGCCGGGTGGACGGCTCGCCGGTCGGCGTCGTGGCCAACCAGCCCATGGTCTTCGCCGGCTGCCTGGACATCGACGCGTCGGAGAAGGCCGCGAGATTCGTCCGCACCTGCGACGCGTTCAGCATCCCGGTGCTCACGTTCGTGGACGTGCCAGGGTTCCTGCCGGGCACCGACCAGGAGTGGGGCGGCATCATCAGGCGCGGCGCGAAGCTGATCTACGCCTACGCCGAGGCGACGGTGCCGAAGATAACGGTGATCACCAGGAAGGCCTACGGCGGCGCCTACGACGTGATGGGCTCCAAGCACCTAGGCGGCGACATCAACCTCGCCTGGCCGACCGCGCAGATCGCGGTGATGGGCGCCCAGGGCGCGGTCAACATCTTGTACCGGCGCGAGCTAGCCGCCGCGGCCACCCCGCAGGAGCAGGTGGCGGTGCGCACGGCCAGGGCAACCGAGTACGAGGACACGCTCGCCAACCCCTACGTCGCAGCCGAACGCGGCTATGTGGACGCTGTGATCAGGCCCGCCGAGACGCGGCGGGAGGTGATCAGGGCGCTGCGCGCGCTGCGGACCAAGCGCCAGACGCTGCCGGCCAAGAAGCACGGCAACATCCCGCTCTAGCGCCAGGCCCGGCCAGCGCCCGCGGGGCCTCGCCAGTTCCCAGCAGGCCAAGCCAGCTCCCGCCAGGCCCAGCCAGCTCCCGCCAGGCCCAGAACTCCGCCGAGGCCAGAACGGAATTTGCCTACCACCGGGGGCGATTGGTCATCGAGCCGCGACACCCCGCCCGACGCCGCGTAAAGTCGAAGGGACATGACTGATTCCGAAGCCGCTCTCCCTCTGCTGTCCCGCTACGCGATCATGGTCGACGTCGGGTACATCTACGCATCCGCCGGCGAGCTCCTGTTCAGCGCCTCCTCGCGGCGCGAGTACCGGGTCGACGCAGACAAGCTCATCGCGGCGCTGATCAAGCACGCGGATGACCAGGTCAGGGGGCAGCTGCTGCGGGTCTACTGGTACGACGCCGCCAGAGACCGGGTGCCCACGTTCGACCAGCGGGTCATCGCGCAGATGCCGCTGGTCAAGCTGCGGCTGGGCAACCTGAACGCGCGCGGCCAGCAGAAGGGCGTGGACGCGCAGATCAGGGCCGACATGGAGGCCCTGGCCAGGCACCGGGCGATCACCGATGCGGTCCTCGTGGCCGGCGATGAGGACATGGTCCCTGCCGTGGAGGCCGCGCAGGCGTTCGGCGTCCGGGTGCACCTGTGGGGCGTCGAGCCGCCGTACGGCACGAACCAGGCCGAGCGCCTGGTCTGGGAGTCCGACACGGTCGAGGTGCTCGAGCGGGCCTTCATCGAGCCGTACTTCGCGCCGCAGCCGGGGGCCGAGGCCGCTCCGTCCGCCGCGCCGAGCCCGATTCCGGCCAGGGCCGACCAGTCGGCCGCGGCCCCGGGGGTCGCGGCGGCCCAGGTGACCGCGCCGTCGCCGGCGCAGCTGTTCGGCGACCGCAATCCGTTCCGCTCGCACGCCAAGGTGAACTCCGTGCACCTCAGCGCCGCGCACCTGGCGGTCTCCAGGCTCGGCCCTTCCAGGGAGCGGGTCGAGGAGGCCGGCGAGCACGTGGCGCAGAAGTGGATCCTCACCCGCGGCGAGGACAACATCCGCGACCTGCTGCCGGGGCCGATCCTGCCCCCGGTGATCGACAAGGAGCTGCTTGTCGACGCCGAGAAGGAGCTCGGCCTCTCGCTGCGCTCCTACCAGGAGGCCAGGGAGTGGCTGCGGGACGCGTTCTGGGCACGGGTGCACCGCCAGTTCGGCGTCGGCGTCGGCAAGTCCAAGGGCTGACGGCCCGGGGCACAGGAGACGACCTTTTATGCCGAACGCTATCCCCGCCCGCGCTCCCGCCACCCCGGCCGGTCCCGCCATCGCGGACTCAGGGCCCGCGCCTGATCGGCGCGCGCCGTTCCTCTCCGTGGTGCGCGGCCAGCCGACCGCCGCGGAGGTCGCCGCGCTGGTCACCGTGCTGACCGCGCGCGCCGCCGCGAGAGCGGCACTGGCCGGCCCACCCGGGCCGGCGGGCGCGACCCGTTCGGCCTGGTCGGACCGGTCCAGGCTGATGCGGGAGAGCGTCTCGCCGGGGCCCGGCGCCTGGCGGCGCAGCTCGCTGCCTCGCTAGCCCAGCGCCCGGGTGCGGGCTGGCCCGCTGCACGCCGAGTGGCTCCGACCAGCCGGACCGGCACTCACTAGACTCCTGGCAGTCGAGAAGGAGCATTTAGTGCGCAAGGTCCTCATCGCCAACCGGGGCGAGATCGCCGTCCGGGTCGCTCGCGCCTGCCGGGACGCGGGGCTGGCCAGCGTCGCCGTCTACTCCGAGCCCGACCTGAACGCGCTGCACGTCACCGTGTCCGACGAGGCCTACGCGCTCGGCGGCACGTCGGCGGCCGAGAGCTACCTGGACATCGGCAAGATACTCAAGGCAGCCGCCGAGTCCGGCGCCGACGCCGTGCACCCCGGGTACGGTTTCCTCGCCGAGAACGCGCACTTCGCCAGGGAGGTCATCGCCGCCGGGCTGACCTGGATCGGACCGCCGCCCGCCGCGATCGACGCGCTCGGCGACAAGACAGCCGCGCGGGTGATCGCCCGCACCGTCGGGGCGCCGCTGGCTCCGGGGACCCAGGGAGCGGTGTCCGGGCCGGCCGAGGCGGCCGCGTTCGCCCACGAGTACGGGCTGCCGATCGCGATCAAGGCCGCCTACGGCGGCGGCGGGCGCGGGCTCAAGGTCGCCCGCACGGCCGAGGAGATCGGTGAGCAGTTCGAGTCGGCGGTCCGCGAGGCGGTGGCGGCGTTCGGCCGCGGCGAGTGCTTCGTCGAGCGCTTCCTCGACCGGCCGCGGCACGTGGAGACCCAGTGCCTGGCCGACACCCACGGCAACATCGTCGTGGTCTCGACCAGGGACTGCTCGTTGCAGCGCCGCAACCAGAAGCTGGTCGAGGAGGCGCCGGCGCCGTTCCTGACCGCCGAGCAGGAGCAGCTGGTGCGCAGGTCGTCCAAGGCGATCCTGCGGGAGGCCGGCTACACCGGCGCCGGGACCTGCGAGTTCCTGGTCGCCCAGGACGGCTCCGTGTCGTTCCTCGAGGTCAACACCAGGCTGCAGGTGGAGCACCCGGTGAGCGAGGAGGTCGGCGGCATCGACCTGGTGCTCGAGATGTTCAAGATCGCCGACGGGCAGGCGCTCACCTTCGACGACCCTGACCTGCGCGGGCACTCGATCGAGTTCCGCATCAACGCCGAGGACCCGGGCCGCGGGTTCCTGCCCGCGGCAGGCACGCTGGCAGTCTGGCGGCCGCCGTCCGGCCCCGGAGTGCGGGTGGACGCGGGGTACGAGCTGGGCATGACCGTGCCCCAGAGCTACGACTCACTGATCGGCAAGCTGATCGTGACCGGGGCCGACCGGCCGCAGGCGCTCGCAAGGTCCAGGCGCGCGCTTGGCGAGTTCGAGATCGGCGGGCTTCCGACGGTGCTGCCGTTCCACCGTGCGGTGGTGCGCGATCCGGCCTTCACCGGTGAGCCGTTCTCGGTGCACACCCGGTGGATCGAGACCGAGTTCGTCAACACGCTGCCGCCGCAGGACCTCGATCTGGCGGCCGGCGAGTCGCCGCCCGAGCGGGAGCGGATCGTCGTCGAGGTGGACGGCAAGCGGCTTGAGGTCGTGGTTCCCGCCGTGATCGGCGTCGGCGCCGGGCTCGGCGCCCGGGCTGCCGACGGTGGGCGGGCGGGCGCTCGGGCCAGGGTCGGGCGGCCGGGGCGGCGGGCTGGGCGCGGGCCTGGCGCCGGCGGCACGTCGTCGGCCGCCGACGGCGACGCGCTGACCAGCCCGATGCAGGGCACGATCGTCAAGCTGCTCGCCGCCGAGGGCCAGCGGGTCGCGGCGGGCGAGACCGTCGTGGTGCTCGAGGCCATGAAGATGGAGCAGCCGCTCACCGCGCACAAGGACGGCGCCGTCGCCGACCTGGCCGTTGAGGTGGGGCAGACCGTCACGGCCGGGCAGGTCATCTGCCGCATCGCGGACTGACGGACCGACCAGTGGCCCGGATAGCTGGCGACCCAGGACCGATCCGGTGGATGGCGTTCGCGCTGGGCTTCCGTCTGCCCGAGGAGAACACCGACTGGGTGCGGCACGAGCTCACCGACGCGGGCTGGCGGCTGCGTACCGTGATCAGGCACCTGGCGATCATCGGCCCGATCTGCATCATCGTCGCCGTACTGCTGCTGGCCCTGTCCCCCGCGCCGGTCTGGCTGGCCGGCATGATGGTCGGCCTGATCCTGGCCGGCAGCATCTTCACCGTCGCCGCCTACGGCGACGACCTCCGGACCTCACGCCTGCGCCAGCACGACCTCGAAGTCCCCGACGACCCCGACCTAGGCCACCCCGCCCACTGACCCCATATCGGCTGGTCGGGCGCGGGCAGCCGGGCCCTAGATCGCGTCGGCGGGTTTCATCAGCTGCCGGGCGGCCTCGGTGACGCTGCCGGACAGGGACGGGTAGACGGCGAAGGTGTGAGCGATCTGGTCGACGGTCAGCTGCTGCTCGACCGCCAGCGAGACCCCGAGTATCAGCTCGCTGGCACGCGGCGCCACGATCACGCCGCCGAGCACGATGCCAGTGTTGCGCCTGGTGAACAGCTTGACGAACCCGTCGCCGAAGCCGTCCATCTTGGCCCGTGCGTTGGTGGCCAGCGGCAGCTTGACCACGCGCGCGCCGACCGCCCCGCTGTCCACGTCGGCCTGGGTGACGCCGACCGTGGCGATCTCTGGCTCGGTGAAGATGGTGGCGGCTACGTGGCCGAGCCGCAGCGGGGCGACGGCCTCGCCGAGCGCGTGCCACATGGCGATCCTGCCCTGCATGGCGGCGACCGAGGCCAGCATCCACACGCCGGTGCAGTCACCGGCCGCGTAGACGCCCGGCGCAGAGGTGCGCGACACCTTGTCGACCGTGACGTAGCCGCGCTCGTCAAGCTCAACCCCGGACGCGGTCAGCCCGATCCCTTCGGTGGACGGGACCATGCCGACCGTCAGCAGGCAGTGCGACCCGCGCACGGTCCTGCCGTCGGCCAGCACCACCTCGACGCCGCCGCCGGCGGTCCGTTTGGCGGAGACCGCGCGCGACTGCCCGAGCACCGACATGCCGCGGCGCCGGAACACGTCCTCCACGACCATGGCGGCGTCGGTGTCCTCATGCGGCAGCACGTGCTGGCGAGAGGAGACCAGCGTGACCTGGGATCCGAGCGCCTGGTAGGCGCTGGCGAACTCGGCTCCGGTGACGCCGGACCCCACGATGATCAGCTCGCCGGGGATCTCGGCCAGGTCGTAGAGCTGCCGGCAGGTCAGCAGCCGC
>DATIZP010000155.1:0-31240 GCA_035517035.1 Streptosporangiaceae bacterium
GCATACAGCCGCGCCCGCTCGGCCTCCAGCCCCGCCAGATCCGGCTCGCCACCCATCGCGCCTCCTCTGAGAATGAACCTATCTCAGAATGACCGCACAAGCAGCCCCGATCAACAACCCCTACGATCGTGTCCCACACCCTGGCCAGCGGTGGCCGCAAGCGGGGCCCGGTGGCAGGATGGCCAGCGTGAGCCAGTCAGCCGGGGAGCACTCGGTCGATCTGACGATCGACCGTATCAACGAGGCCGTGCGGCGGCTGCTCGGCTCGGCCGCCGGGCTCGCCGACGAGCAGGTGCGCGAGCCATCCCTGCTGCCGGGGTGGACCCGCGGCCACGTCCTCACCCATGTGGCGCGTAACGCGGACTCGCTGTCGAACCTGCTCACCTGGGCGCAGACCGGCGTGCCGACGCCGCAGTACGCCAGCCGGGATGAGCGGGACGCGGCGATCGAGGCCGGGGCCGACCGGCCGGCCGCCGTCCTGCTCGCCGACCTGACCGACTCGGCCGAGCGATTCGTCGCACGGGCGAGGGAGCTGCCCCCTGACGCCTGGACGGTGCAGGTGCAGGGCCTGCGCGGGGCAGCCCACCCGGCCTGGTTCACGTTGCACCGCAGGCTCACCGAGGTTGAGATCCACCACGTGGATCTGACCGCGGGCTACCGGCCGGCCGACTGGCCTGCCTGGTTCGTGCAGGACATGCTGTACCAGGTGGCCGGCGGGCTGGCCGGCCAGCCTGAGGCTCCGGCCGCGCTGCTCACCGACGCCGACACGGGCAGGCAGTTCCTGCTGCGCCCCGAGGTGACCTCCGAGCTGGTGATCACCGGGCCCGGTCATGCCCTGCTCGCCTGGCTGACCGGCAGGGGCGGCGGCGCCGAGCTGTCGCCCGATCCGGCCGGGCCGCTGCCCGAGGTGCCGCCCTACTGATGAGACCCTGAGGCAAACCCGCGAACGAGAGGACGCCATGACCTACACCGGCAACGTCAGCGTGGGCGGCCAGGCGCAGACCAGGGAGCTCCCGGGCCTCGCCATCACCAAGGTCGCCGTCGGCCCGATGGACAACAACGTCTACCTGCTTCGCTGCACGAGCACGGGCGAGCTGCTGCTGATCGACGCCGCGAACGAGCCTGAGACGCTGCTCGGCCTGATCGACGGCCAGCCGCTGGCCACCATCGTGACCACGCACCGCCACCACGACCACTGGGTCGCGCTCGAGGCGGTCGCCAAGGCCACAGGCGCCGACACCGTTGCCCACGTCGAAGATGCCCCCGCTCTGCCCGTCGCCCCGACCTTGCTGGTCAGCCACGGCGACAAGATCAGTGTGGGCAGCGCCAGGCTATCGGTGATCCACCTGCGCGGGCACACGCCGGGCAGCATCGCGCTGTGCTACGACGCGGGCGGCGAACTGGCCGACCAGCCGCACCTGTTCACCGGGGACTCGCTGTTCCCCGGCGGTCCCGGCAACACCGACCACGACCCTGAGCGGTTCGGCTCGCTGATCACCGACCTGGAGGAACGGATCTTCGCCACGCTGCCCGACGGCACCTGGGTCTACCCCGGGCACGGCGGCGACACCACGATCGGCACCGAGCGGCCGCATGTCCCCGAGTGGCGCGCCCGCGGCTGGTAGCCGGCGCTGGTGCTGCGCACGGATTACGCGGTCATCGGCGGCGGCATCACCGGCCTGTCCGCCGCCTGGGCGCTGCGCCGCCTGAACCGCGAGGTGGTCCTGCTCGACCAGGCCGAGGTGGGGCATCGCGACGGCGGGTCGCACGGCGCGTGCCGGATCTTCCGGCATGGCTACGACGATCCGCAGTACGTCATGCTGGCCAGGCGCGCCCGCGACCTGTGGGCCGAGCTCGAGGCGGCATGCGGCGAGCGCTTGCTGCTGCCCGCCCCGCAGCTGACCTTCGGACCGCAGCAGGAGCAGGTACGCGATGCCATGCTCGCGGCAGGGGCGGCGTGCACGATCCTCACCGAGGACGAGGCGGCGGAGCGCTTTCCCGCCATCAGAACCGGCGGGCACGCGCTGCTCGAGCCCGATTCCGCCGTGATCGCCGCCAGCCGGGCGCTCACGGCGTTGGCCGCGCTTGCCGCGCCCGCCGGCGCGGGACCGCTGCTTCCCGGCGGCCGGGTCACCGCGCTTTCCGACGACGGCCGGCGCGTACTGATCAGCGCGGACGGCGGCGACGTCCAGGCGCGCCGCGTGATCGTCTGCGCCGGGCCGTGGACCGCCGACCTGGTGGGCACGGCCGGGATCACCGTGCCGGCCACGGCCACCCTCGAGCAGGTCAGCTACCTGGTCCTGGCCGGATCGCCGACCGCGGGCTCCGGACCGGCGGCTCCCGCCGTGGCGGCGGCCGCTCCCGCCGCGGCTGGCCTACCGCCGGGAGTGCCGATCTTCGTGCACTACGGCGGCGAGTTCCCCTACGGGCTTCCGGTGCCAGGATCGGATCGCTACAAGATCGGCGTCCACCACGGCGGGCCGCCCGTGCACCCGGACCGCCAGGACCACGCCGAGGATGCCGGCCTCGGCCTGCGGATCGCGCAGGCGGCCAGGTCCATCCTGCCTGGCTACGACCCGCACCCGGTCGCGGTGGAGCGCTGCGTCTACGACAACTCCCCTGACACCGACTTCATTGTCGACCGGATCGGCAACATCGTGATCGGCAGCGGCACATCTGGTCACGGCTTCAAGTTCGGCCCGCTGCTCGGCGCCTGGCTCGCCTGGCTGGCGGCGGGCGAGACGCCCGATGGCGAGCGGTCGGCAGGCGCGCCGCCGGCCAGGTTCGCGCTCAGCAGGTTTTCGGCATAACGGACCGCGCCCGCGCCATCACGGCAGCCGGGCGCAGGTCGGCGGGCGCCGGACAGCGATCGGCGGCGGCGCGGCTCCGGTCAGCGATCGGCGGCGGGCCGGCCGGCCAGCCCGGTATAGAGCGCGAGCGCGGCCGCGACCGCGTCGTCCTCGGTCGGCAGCGCGGCCGCCCGGGCCACGGCCGCCGCGGTGAGCGAGGCGGCCAGGCCGGGATCGTCGAGCACCCTGAGCACCGCGGCAGCGAGCGAAGCAGGATCCCCGGGCGCCACGAGCACCGCCGCGTCGTCTCCGGTCAGCGCGCGCACGCCGCCCACGTCGGTGGCGACGATCGGCCGGCCGACCGCCAGCGCCTCCTGCAGCACGAGCGGCTGGCCCTCCCACTGGCTCGGCAGCACGACGACGTCGGCATCGGCCAGCAGCGCGGGAACGTCGTCGGACCAGCCGCCGAACTCGGCGTCCACCCCGAGGTCCGCGGCCTGCTCGCCCAGCCGCGCGGCAAGCGGCCCGGTCCCCGCGATCAGGACCCGGGGCCGCGGCCGCCGGTCCTGCCAGCTGGCGGCCGCCTCAAGCAGGGTGCCGAATCCCTTCTGCGGCGCCAGCCTGCCGACCGCCAGCACGAGGGGGCGGCCGCCGCCGGGCTCGCCACCGGGCCAGGGACGGCGGGCGTGGCTCTCCCCCGGCGCGGCCTGGCCGCGGCCGGCCGGACCACAACTGGCCGGGCCACAACTGGCCGGGCCACAGCTGGCCGGGCCACAGCTGGCCGGGCCGCGGCCGATCCGGCCGGCGGGTACCACCGCCCTGCCCACCTCGGGCACGCCGAGCCCGCGCATCCTGGCCTCGAGGTCGGCGGAGACGCAGAGCACGGCGTCGGCCCGCCGGGCGACCATCCGCTCGAGCAGCCGGTAGACGGCGGCCGCCGGGACGCCGGCGGGCGGTGCGTTGTGCACCGTGACGACCAGCGCGGGCCGCGCCCGCCGCCGCGCCGCCGCCCGGCGGCGCCGGCCAGGCAGCGGTCGGAGCGCGAGCGCCGTGACCGCGCCGGCCCGCAGCCCATGCGCGTGTACCACGTCGGGCCGGGTGGCGGCCAGCAGCGTGCGCAGCCGGAGCAACGCCGCCGCGTCCCTGGCAGGCCGCGGCCGGCCGGCGATCTCCACGACGGCGAACCCGATGCCCGCCGCCCCGGGTCCAGACGGCGGCGCGGCCGCCGCGTCATCGGCCGCGAGCAGCGGCCTGACCTCGGGCGGGCCGAGAACCTGTACCGGCAGGCCGGCCCTGGCGCAGCCGACGGCCAGCATCGCCGCGTGCCTGGCGGTGCCGCCCAGCGCCACGGCAAGCACATAGCAGATCCGCGGCGCCTGGCCGCCGACCGCGGTCACGATGGCCGGCCGGCCTGGCCGCCCGCCGCGGTCACGGCGCTGTGGGGGCCGGCGGCCGGCGGCCGAGCATGTCGAGCCGCCGCAGCGGCGGCGTCCGCTCGATCACCTTCGTGAAGCTGACCTTCTCGCTCGCCGCCGTCAGCCCGACCACCGCGGCAAGCAGGCCCACCCTGGCCGGCCGTGGCAGCGACGTGGCGGCGGCGACACCGAGCATCGCGCCGATCGCGTTGGCGCCCGCGTCACCGAGCATGGCCCGCTCGCCGAGGTCCTCGGGCAGCAGGGCCGCTGCCGCGCCGGCCGGCGCGGCAGCGGCGGCGAGCCCGCCAGGCCCGGCCGCGGAGAGCGCGGCTCCGGCCAGCAGGCTCACCTTGATCGCGCGCCCTGGCCGGAGGTCGAACAGGTTCACCAGGTTGGCCAGGCCGGCCACCAACCCGGCGTTGATGGCCACGTCGGCCATCCGGCCCGCGGCCGGCGCCCCGCTGGTGCGCCGGCTCAGCAGCGCGGCGGCGGCGAGCCCGGCCGCGCCGATGCCGACGATCTTCACGGCTCCTGTGGTGACCTCGCCCCTGGCGAGCGCCCCGAGGTGACCGCGGAAGCCGTGCCTGTCCTTGCCGCCCGCCAGGTCGTCATAGCAGCCGAGCGCGCCGCCGCCCACGCCCGCGACCGCGAGGGCAAGCCGTTCTGGCCCGTCAAGGCCGGGTACCGCAAGCGCGGCGGTCACCGCCGCCACGGTCACCGAGGGCCCCTCGAGCAGCGTGACCGGCTCGCCCCGGTGGTTGGTCCTGGTCCACGTCTTCTCGCCGCCCGGCGGGCGGCTGATCAGCGCGGTGTAGGCCAGCCGGGCGCTCGCCGCGGCCACAGCCAGCCGGGCGCTCGCCGCGAGCAGCGCTCGGCGTGACACCGATCCCCTGCCGGTCATGTCAGGTCTTCTTCTTCCCGCTCGGCGCCGGCTTCCCGGCCGGCGTCGAGCTCACCGACGGGCTCGGCAGCGGGCTGGGTGCCGGGCTCGGCACCACCCCGGGCCTGGCGCCGTAGCTGGTCGGGGTCGCATGCGGGTTCAGCAGCTCGCGCAGCGCCTGCGCGACCAGGATCTGGCCGACCGGGCTGTCGGCGTTGTCGACGGTGGACAGTGGTATCCCGGCGCCGCCGCCGTTCGCCACGTCGATCGGGCTGCCACGGCCGGATCCGGAGAAGGCGCCGGCCAGTACCGCTCCCCGGCCCGCCTCCTGCAGGTCCTGGGTGAGCGAGACCAGCGCGAGGTTGAACGGCCCGGCGGCCTTGGCGGGCAGCACGGCGCTCGGCTGCACCACCACGGCCATCGTGGCCTGGCCGGCCAGCGCCGCACCTCCGCCTGCGCCAGTGACCTGGACGAAGTGGCTCTGCGCGAAGCTCGCGAGCACGGCCTGGGACTGTGCCCTGCCCAGCGTGACGCCGTTCGGCCTGGTCATGATCGCCGCAGCGATCACCTGGGCCGCGACCTGCTGGCCGGAGACCTGCGGGTCGGTCGATGAGCTCGGCAGCCGTACCCCGGCAGTGGACAGAACGGCGGCGGCCGAGGACGCCGTCGTGCTCAGCGCCTGCTCGGTCACCGAGCTGGTGTCGAAGAACTGGGGTGTCAGCACGACCTGCCCGGTGACCGTCGCCCCGGCCTCCGCAAGCGCGGCGGTCACGCCGTTCACGGTCGGGCTGTCGGCGCCCGGCGCGAGCACAAGCACCACGCTCTGGCCATCGAGCAGGCCGCGGAGCACGGTCGGCGATGCCGCCTGGGCGAACAGGTTGTCGGCGGCAAGCTGCTGGCTGAGCAGGCTGTTCTGCTTGTTGAGCCGGCTGTTGGCTTGCTGCTCTCGCTTGGACGCGGCGTTCAGCACGGTCTCGACGCCCGGCTTCAGCGCGGTCGAGCCGACCACCAGGCCGATGGCGAGTGCGAGGAACACCGCGACGATGGAGACGAGGTGATAGCGAAAGTCGATCAATGGAAATATCCCGTCAGCCAGTGCCAGAAGGCGCTCAGCTGCAACTCGGCGAATCGGTAGATAATCGTCCCGGCCGGCAGGATGGCGAGCGCCACCGCGATCGACACCGCGGCGGCCACCACGAGCAGGACCAGCCACCAGGTAGATATCCGGCTGTGGTAGAGCCTGCTGACGCCCTTCGGCTCGACGATCTTGTCGCCGACCCGCATCCTGGTCAGGATCGCGCTGGCCATTCCCGGCCTGCCTTTGTCCAGGAACTCTACCAGCGTGAACCGCATGCCGACGGCCACGATCAGCCGGGCGCCGAGGTCGTCGGCGAGCAGCAGCGCGAGATCCTCGCTGGTGCCGATCGCCGGGCAGAGCACGTAGTCAAGGCCGAGCGCCTGCACGCGCTCCTGCCCGGGCGCGGTGCCGTCCGGGTAGGCGTGCACCACGAGCTCCGCCCCGCATCTCAGCGCCCGGTCGGTGACCGAGTCCATGTCGCCGACGATCAGGTTCGGCCGGTAGCCGACGTCAAGCAGCGCGTCGGCCCCGCCGTCCACGGCCACCATGACCGGCCGGAACTCCCTGATGTACGCACGCAGTGCCATCAGGTCATCCCGGTGCCGGTAACCGCGGGCGACGACAAGCGCATGCTTGCCCTCCAGCTTGGTCGCCAGCTCGGGCACCCTGATGCCGTCGATCATCTGCTCGAAGTCGCGGGAGATGTAGTCGACCGTATTCGCCATGAACGCCCTGATCTGGTCGGCGAGGCCCTCCTTGGCGGCGGCCGCCGCGGCCGCTACCGACTCGGCGGTCTGCACCGTGCCCTTAGCGGCGATCGCATCCCCGGCGTAAAGCGTGTCCTGGTCGAGGCGGACGGGCTGACCCTCCCTGACCTTCTCGAAGACCTCATGTCCGACGTCGTCGATCAGCGGGACGCCGGCCTCGACCAGCAGCTGGGGGCCCAGGTTGGGGTACCGGCCGGTCGTGCTCGGCGACGCGTTCACCACCGCGGCCACGTGGCAGCGCAGCAGCGACTCGGCGCTCACCCGGTCAAGGTCCGCGTGGTCGATGATCGCGATGTCGCCCGGCCGCAGCCGCCGCGTCAGCGTCTTGGTGCGCCGGTCGAGCCGCGCGGTGCCCTGCAGGCCAGGCAGGTCCGCGACCCCGCTCCGGCCCCTGGCGCCGAGTATCCGAGAGATTGACTTCATTGTGTGACCAATTGTGCCAGATCGGCTACCCTCCGAGATCATCGCGCTCGGCCGCGGCCGCCGCCAGCAGCTCACTCGCATGCGCGCGGCCGAACTCGGAGTCCTCGAGCCCGGCCAGCATCCTGGACAGCTCCCTGACCCGGCCCTGGTCGTCGAGCCTGGTGACGCCGCTGGACACCACCGTGCCGTCACCCGACTTCTCCACCATCAGGTGGGTGTCGGCGAAGGCGGCCACCTGCGGCAGGTGGGTGACCACGATGACCTGCGCCATCCTGGCCAGCCTGGCAAGCCTGCGGCCGACCTCCACCGCGGCCTTGCCGCCCACCCCGGCATCGACCTCGTCGAAGACGAAGGTCGGCACCGGGTCCGCCCCGGCGAACACCACCTCGATGCCGAGCATCACCCTGGACAGCTCGCCGCCCGACGCTCCCTTGTGCAGGGGCAGCGGCGGAGCGCCCGGATGCGCGGCAAGCCTGATCTCGACATCGTCGGCGCCGTAAGGGCCGTACTCGCGCAGCGGGCTGATCACGGCGGCGAGCCTGGCGTGTGGCATCGCGAGCGCGGTGAGCTCGGCCGTCACCGCGGCCTCGAAGCTGGCGGCGGCCGCGGTGCGCAGCGCGGTCAGCGTGCCGCCGAGCTCGCGCACCCGGTCGGCAAGCCCGGCCTCCTGCGCCTGCAGCCCGGCGATCCGGTCATCGTCGCCGTCAAGCTCGGCGAGCCGCGCCGCGGCCCCCTTGGCCCAGACCAGCACGGCGGCGAGATCGGGCGCCAGGGCGGCAGCAGCGCCTTCGCCGTCCGGGGCGGCGGATGCGGCCAGGTCACCGGCCTGATCCGCCGCGCCGCGCGGGGAGACCGTCCCGTACAGCCGGATCAGCCTGGACAGCTCGGCCCGCCGATCCTGGACCACGGCCAGCCTGACCGGGTCGGCGTCCACCCCGCCCGCGTAGGAGGCCAGCTCGGCCGCGATGTCCGAGATCAGGTAGGAGGCCTCGCCGAGCCGCGCGGCGAGGGTGCCGAGCACGGGGTCGTACCGCGCGGCCGCCTCCAGCGCCTGCCTGGCCGAGCCAAGCAGGGTGAGCGCGTCGGCGGCCTCGTAGGACGAGCTCGACGGGTCGCTGACCAGCGCCTCGTGCGCGGTCGTCGCCGCCGAGTGCAGGGCGTCGGCATGGGCGAGCCGCTCGGCCTCCGCCGCGAGCTCGATGTCCTCGCCGTCGGCGGGCTCGGCCCGCTCCACCTCGGCCAGGCCGTGCCGCAGGTCGTCGGCCTCCCTGGCCCGCTCGCGGGCCAGGGAGGTCAGCTCGGCGAGCTCCTCGCGTACCTTCTGGTGCCGCTGGTAGACCCGCTGGTAGTCGGCGAGCACCCGGCCGAGCTCCGGCCCGGCGAAGCGGTCGAGCGCCTGGCGCTGCCTGCCGGGCTTGAGCAACTGCTGCTGGTCGGCCTGCCCGTGCACGGCGACCAGATCGTCGGCCAGGTAGGTGAGCAGCGAGACCGGGACCGAGCGGCCGCCGGCGTAGGCGCGGGAGCGGCCCTCGGTGGAAACCGAGCGGCTCAGCACCAGCGTGCCGCCGTCGTCGTCGAGGTCGCCGCCCGCACCGCTGACCTGACGGGCCACCTCGCCTTCCGGGTCGACCCGCAGCCGTCCCTCCACGCTGGCCCGGTCGGCGCCCGGCCTGATCCGCGCCGGGTCGGCCCTGCCGCCGAACAGCAGGCCGAGCCCGGTCACCACCATCGTCTTGCCCGCGCCGGTCTCCCCGGTCACCACGGTGAAGCCGGGTGACAGCTCGAGCACCGCCTCGTCGATGACGCCGAGGCCGCTGATCCTGACTTCCTCAAGCATCGCCAGCCGGCTCCTCGTCTCGCACCCGCCCGCGCGCCTCACCCCGTCCGCGCCAGCCGGCCACCGGCAGCCCGAACTTGGCCACCAGGCGGTCGGTGAACGACGCCCCGATCGCCGCGACCTCGCCGCCCCGGCCGACCGCGATCCTGGCCAGCAGCACCGGCAGGCTGCCCCGGCGGACCTCGACCCGCGCCCCGGCCGGGAGATCGACCCGGCGGCGGCCGTCGCACCACAGGACGGCGCCGGACACCTCGCCCGATCCGCCCGTCGCGCCGATCACCTCGACGGCCAGCACGGATTCCGGTGATACCACCATAGGCCCTGCGAAAAGGGCGTGCGCGCTAATCGGCACGAGCAGCAGCGCCTCGACGTCGGGCCAGACCACGGGCCCGCCCGCCGAGAACGCGTAGGCGGTCGACCCCGTCGGGGTGGCGAACACAATGCCGTCGCACCCCCAGCGGGACAGCGGCCTGCCGTCGACCTCGGTCACCAGGTCGAGCATCCGCTCCCTCGCCGCCTTCTCTACCGTGGCCTCGTTCAGCGCCCACGTCGTGGCGACGACGTCACCGTTGCGCCTGATCACCACGTCCACCGTCATCCGCCGCTCGACCACGTAGCGGCCGGCCAGCAGATGGTCCACGGCGTCGTAGAGCACGTCGGGCTCGGCCTCGGCCAGGAAGCCGACGTGACCGAGGTTCACCCCGAGCAGCGGGGTCCCCGCCGGGCGGGCAAGCTCAGCCGCACGCAGCAGCGTGCCGTCGCCGCCGATCACCACCACCATCTCGGCGTCCTGCGCGGCCTGCGGCGACGCGGGCACGACCTTCCCGTCCGGACAGCGCAGATCGTCGGCCTCGGATTTCAGCAGCCGGACCGTCACCCCGGCGGCGCTCAGCCACCCGGCGACCTTCCTGGCCGCCTGCACGCCCTCCGGCCGTCCGGTGTGCACGACGAGAAGTACCGTCCGCGCCGGGCCGCCGGACGTCACTGCGGCCCCTGGGCGATCGCCGCCCGCAGATCGGCATCGAGCAGCGGCGGCGCGCCGCGCCGCAGCCACAGGAAGTACTCCGCGTTCCCCGACGGCCCGGGAAGCGGGCTCGCCGTCACCCCGCGCACACCGAGCCCGAGGTCCGCGGCGGCCTGCGCCACCGCGGTGACCGCGCCCGCGCGCAGCTCAGGGTCCCTGACCACACCGCCTGCTCCCACCTTGCCCTTTCCGACCTCGAACTGAGGCTTGACCAGGACAAGGAAGTCGGCGTCCGGCGCAGCGCAGGCGGCCAGTGCGGGCAGGACCTGGACCAGCGAGATGAACGACAGGTCCGCGGTCACCAGGCCGGGCGCCGGGGCGACCTGCCCGGCTGTGAGGGCCCGCACGTTCACCCGGTCGAGCACGGTGACCCGCGGGTCGCTGCGCAGGCTCCAGGCGAGCTGGCCGTAGCCGACGTCGACCGCCACCACGTGCCCGGCGCCGGCGCGCAGCAGGACATCGGTGAAGCCGCCGGTGGAGGCGCCGGCGTCCAGGCAGCGCCGACCGCGTACCGCCAAGTCACCGAATGCGGCCAGGGCGCCCGCCAGCTTGCGGCCGCCACGGGAGGCGTACTGCGGCCCGGCCTCGGTCTGCCGGACGGTGATGGCCGCGTCCTGGCCCACCTGCGTGGCGGCCTTCGACGCGGCCTGCCCGGCCACGAGCACCTGGCCGGCCGCGATCAGGTCGGCGGCCTGCACCCGCGATCGCGCCAGCCCACGGCGGACAAGCTCGGCGTCCAGCCGCGCCCGCCTAGCCATGCCCGCGCCCCGTCATGCCCATGTCGCCTCGTCGCCGCCGGTCAGCCGCCTCGTGCGGGCTGGTCGGCGCCGGCGTGCAGCTCGCCGAGCACCTCGACAAGCTGGCCGTGCACCCGCTCGAAGACCTGCGGGTGCTCGGTGACCGGCAGGCCGTCGAGCTCGCCGAGCATCCGCAGCGCCGCATCCACCCGCGGCTCGCCCGTGGCCGTCGTCGTGGCCGCCAGGTCTGGCCCGCCCGCGGGTGCGGGCGTCTCGGCCGGTGCCCGGCCGTCCGGCTCGGTGTCGTGATCGATGCCGCAAGCTTCCGGTTCCTGGCCATCGCGATCGGGCGCCATGATCGTTTCTTCTCCTGCGCTGGGTAAATCTCGTTGTGCGTCCTGCCAGGAACGGTACCGGGGATCGGGCCCGTGTTGTGCATTCGCGGGCGGCGGCGCGCCCCCCGATGCCAGGGTGGCGCTCTGGCGAGGCGAGAATGACCACGAGGGTGAGGTGGGGATGGCGACTGCGAAGGAGTGTCGTGCGGCTCTGGAGAGCCTCACGGACCGCCTGTCGGACATGGACGCATCGACACGTCAGGCCAGGCTCGCTGACCGGACGCTCAGCTGCCACGTCTCTGACCTCGGGGTGACCTATCTGACCAGGCTGGGGCCGCACGGCGCCGATCCGATCACCGAGACCAACGACGGCTTCCCCGCCGCGCAGATCCGCTTCACGGCCGCTAGCGACGACATACTGGCGATCGCCAGGGACCCCGGCAGCTTCGCGAAGGCGTGGCTGACCGGCAGGCTGAAGGTCGAGGGAAACTTCTTCGACCTGCTCAACCTGCGCAAGATGCTCTAACGCCACCCGGTCCACCGGCACTAGCCTGCCAGAAACCGCCGACAAGCCCCTGCCGCGGCGCGGGTACCTTGGCTCCATGAGCGAGCCGGTCGGTTCCCGGAGGCGAGCGGGCCAGCACAGCCGGGGCTCCACGAGCGAGCCGGTCGGTTCCCGGAGGCGAGCGGGCCAGCACAGCGGGCTCTTCGCGCGGCGAAGGGCACAGATCGCGCCGGGCGCCGTGCACATGCCGGGCTGGCTGAGCGCCGACGAGCAGCGCGACCTTGTGGAGCAGTGCCGGCTGTGGGCCCGCCCGCCCGCCGGGATGCGGCACACCGCGATGCCGTCTGGCGGCGCGATGTCGGTCCAGACCGTCTGCCTTGGCTGGCACTGGCTGCCCTACCGGTACTCGCGGACCGCGGACGACGTGGACGGCGCGCCGGTCAAGCCGTTCCCCGGCTGGCTGGCCGACCTCGGCCGGCGCGCGTTCGCCGACGCCTACGACGATCCGGCGGCCGCCGCCGGCTACCAGCCGGACGTGGCCCTGGTCAACTTCTACGACGACCGGGCACGGATGGGCATGCACGCCGACAAGGATGAGCGCTCGCGCGCCCCCGTGGTCTCGCTCAGCCTCGGCGCCAGCTGCGTCTTCCGGTTCGGCAACCCGCAGGGCCGCGGCAGGCCGTGGCAGGACGTGCGGCTTGAGTCCGGCGATCTGTTCGTCTTCGGCGGCGAGTCCAGGCTCGCCTATCACGGAGTGAACAAGACGATTCCCGGCACCAATCCGGGCGGGATCGGGCTCCCAGAAGGGCGGCTTAACATCACCCTGCGCGAGTCCGGCCTGGACGACCGGTGAGCTGGCGCTGGCGGTACCCCGATGCCCGAGGGTGACGTGGTCTGGCGCACCGCGCGCCAGCTTGACGCGGCGCTGTCCGGCCGGGCGCTGACCCGCAGCGACTTCCGGGTACCGCGATTCGCGACCACCGACCTGTCAGGCCGCGCGGTCGGCGAGGCGATCTCACGCGGTAAGCACCTGCTGACCAGGGTGGAGGGCGGGCTCACGGTCCACACTCACCTGCGGATGGACGGGTCCTGGCGGATCAGGCGGGCGGGCGGCTACCCGCCGCGCGACCACCGGGTACGTCTGGTGCTCGCGAACGAGCAGTGGCAGGCGGTCGGCTACCTGCTCGGCATCATCGAGGTGCTGCCGACCGCCAGCGAGGACCGAGTGGTCGGGCACCTCGGACCCGACCTGCTCGGCCCGGACTGGGATGCGGCCGAGGCCGTGCGCAGGCTGGGCGCGGCGCCTGACCGGCCCGCCGGCGAGGCCCTGCTCGACCAGCGGAACCTGGCCGGCATCGGCAACCTCTATAAGGCCGAGGTGCTGTTCCTGCGCGGGATCAGCCCGTGGCGGCCCGCCGGGCAGATCCACGACCTGGCCGGCCTGGTGGAACTGGCCAGGCAGCTCATGGACGCGAACAAGGAGCGCCCGGTGCAGGTCACCACGGGCAATCCGGCGCCTGGCGCGCAGACCTTTGTCTACGGCCGGGCCGGGCGGCCCTGCCGCCGGTGCGGCACGCCGGTCCGCGCCGACGGCTACTCGGCGCGGGCCAACGCGGCCCAGGAGCGGATCACCTTCTGGTGCCCGGCCTGCCAGGCCGCCTGAGATGGACGCCGGTGCCCGCGCCGCGTTCGTGACCGCCCGCTGCCCGCTTCGGCCAGTACCCGGCCTGCCGGGTATCTCGCTGCACCTGGCCGACGACGCGTTCGGGCTCTGGGAGGCCACCGAGGCCGAGGCGGGCCAGGCGGACCTGCCGCCGCCGTACTGGGCGTTCGGCTGGCCGGGCGGCGTGGCCCTGGCCAGGTACCTGCTCGACCACCATGGCCTGGTCGCCGGGCGGGCCGTGCTCGACCTGGGCTCTGGCTCCGGCCTGACCGCGATCGCCGCCGCGCAGGCCGGTGCCGCCGCGGTGCTGGCCAGCGAGATCGACCCGCTTGCCGTCACGGCCATCGGCCTGAACGCGCAGGCAAACGGGGTCAGCGTTACGGTCACCGGGGACGTGCTCGACGGCACGGGCGAGGGCGCCGACGTGGTGATCGCCGGTGACGTCTGGTACGCGAGCAACCTGGCCGAGCGGGCGCTCGGCCTGCTCGAGCGGGCCAGGGCCCGCGGTGCCGAGGTGCTGGCCGCAGATGTCGGGCGAAGGTTCCTGCCCCGCGCGTCGATGCGCGGCCTGGCTAGCTACGAGGTCCCGGTCAGCGCCGAGCTCGAGGGGGCGGCGGTCAGGCGCGCCGAAATCCTGACCCTGCGGTGACGGCGCGGACGGGCGGGCCGGCGCGGCCACGGCGGGAAGCGGTTCGCCCGCTCACTCAGCACCGCGGCCGGTGCGGCGTCTAAAGACCATGGACGTGATCGCAGGCAACGCGGAGCACGCTCCGGATGCGGCGCACGGCCAGCCGCAGCCCGAGGAGTTCGTGGCCGAGTTGTACCGCGCCCACGCGCTCACCCTGATCAGGGTCGCGCTGCTGTTGCTCGGCGACCAGCCGAGCGCCGAGGACGTCGTGCAGGACGCGTTCCTCGGCCTCCAGCGCGGCCTGTCTCGGCTGCGCGAGCAGGACAAGGCGCTGCCCTACTTGCGCGCGTCGGTGGTGAACGGCTGCCGCAGCGTGCAGCGCTCGCGCAGCAGGGCCTGGCACCGCCGGATACCGCACGAACCACCGGTCTGGTCGGCCGAGTCAGCCGCCATGGCCAGCGAGGACAGGCGCGCGGTGCTAGCCGCGGTGGCAGGCCTGCCAGGGCGTGCCCGTGAGGTGCTCGCGCTGCGCTACTACCTGGACCTTGCCGACGGCGAGATTGCCGCCATCCTCGGCGTCAGCAGGTCCACCGTCTCGTCCACCGCATCCCGCGCCCTCGCCACCCTGGCGCGCACGCTCAGGGAGCAGATGTGAGCAGCATCGAGGACAACCTGCGCGACGCCTACCGCGACGCCGCGCAGACCGTGACCCGGCATGCCATGCGCGGGCTTGGCGAGCAGGCGGTCAGGCTTGCGCCGCACGGCCGGCCGCCGCGGCGGCTGGCGGCCCGCCGGGTGATGCTGCCGGTCGCCGCGGCGGCCTCGATAGCCGTCGCAGCGATCCTGACGCTGGCGGTGATCCCAGGAATCCTCGCCGGATCCCAGACCCGGAGCCACCCGCGGCCAGCGGGCGGGCCAGGCGGCGCCGACCGCTTCTACGTCATGACCGCCAACCCCGGCGGCACCGCACTGACCGTGCGCGACACGGCCACGGGCGCCAAGGTGGGCGTCGTCAGAGCCCCCGCGCGCGGCCTGTTCTTCGGCGGCCTGGCCACGGGCGACGGCAGGCACTACGTCGCCGCGCTGTGGCGCAGCGGCGCCTGCCGCACCTGGCTCTACCGTTTCAGGCTCGGCGAACACGGCCGCCCCGGCCCGCTGTCCCCGTTCGCGCTCGCGTCGGTCGGCCAGCTGCTGACCCCGATCGCGGTCAGCCAGGACAACGCCACGTTCGGCTATGAGGGCCAGCGGTGCGCCGATCCGTCCGGCCGCGCGCCATCCGACCTGGCAGTTGTGGACCTGGCCACGAAGAGAACCAGGTCCTGGAGCCTTCCCAAGCAGGCCGACGTCAGCTCGCTCTCGCTGACCGCCGACGGCGGCTACCTCGCCTTCGACGTGGCCCCGACCAGGCTGTTCAGCTCGGCCGCCTACGTCCTGGCGACTGCGGCACCGCCGGGGCCGGCACTGTCGCGCGCCAGGCGGGCTGCCACACCGGGCCGCGGCGGTGCCGTCGACTCCGCGGTGATCACGCCGGACGGCTCGGCGCTGTACGTCACCGTGAGCCCGGCCGGCACCGCGTCGCAGCGCCGCTGGCAGCTACGCAGAATCGACCTCGCCACCGGCCGGGCCGACGTCGTCGGCCGGTACCCCGGCTCGCCTGCCGAGTTCGCCGCGGACCCGTCGGTGAGCAAGGCGCTGGTGCTCGTGCTCCGGTTCCCGTCCTCGTCGCCGACCCCGTCCCCGACCCCGCACCGCTCGGAGCTGCCGACTCCGACACCGTCACCGCACCGGGGCTCGGCGCTGCCAACCCCGTCTCCCACGGCGGTCAGCCCGACGGCCGGACCACCGCGGCCGACGGTCCCGCGGCTCGTCCTGATCACCCTGGGAACGGGGTCGATCAGGACGATTCGCGCGCTGGGATGGAGTCCGGCCCAGTACTGGGCCGGACTCCTCGCCTGGTAGCAGCTCGCGGCAGGCTCACGCGTCCCGGCGCAGGAAGACCGCGAGCCCTCCGGCGATCGCCGCGGCCGCGTAGGCGCAGAACACGCCGAACCCGATCCAGACGGAGAACGGATTAATGCCGACCATCTGGTCCTGCCAGATATGCGCTCCGGCGAAGAACGGGATCCACTTGTCGATATCCGCCTGGCCGAACCAGCCGGTGGCCGGCTCGCCCGGGCCCGAGCTCGGCAGGAAGTTGGTCAGAATCGTCAGCACGAACATCAGGCCGATGCTGGCAGCGATGGCGCCGGCCGAGTGCCGCAGCATCGCGCCGACCCCGTACGACAGCAGGCCCGTGACGGCCAGGAACAGGCCGCCGCCGATCACCGCGCGCAGCACGCCGGAGTGACCCAGCGTGGTGTTGACATGCTGGCTGGACAGGATGGCCTGGCCGACGAAGAACGCCAGGAAGCTGGTGACCAGGCCGGTGACCAGGGCGACCGCGCCGAAGACGATGCCCTTCGCCGCGAAGAGTGTGCAGCGGCGCGGCATGGACGACAGCGAGGTCCTAATCATCCCGGTGGAGTACTCCGAGGTGATGGTCAGCGAACCGAGGACAACGATGATCAGCTGTCCGATGAGCAGGCCGAACAGGCTGATCGCCGCGGCGTTCGACCTGATCTGGGCCTCGCGGTTCGCAAGCACTTGCTTGGCCAAACCCGGCGGCAGGTGCTGGCCGCGGAGCGTCACGCCGTGCGCCAGGCTCAGCAGCCGCTCGGTCTGGCCCCAGCTGAACAGCGCGCCGATGCCGACGCAGACCACGATAAGCGCGAACAGCGTCCAGTAGGTGGACCGCACCGACCGGATCTTGACCCACTCCGACTTCAGCGTGCCGAGGAAGCCGGCCCGGCCCGATCGCTCCTCGGCGACGAACCCGCCGACCAGCTGCTCATGCGTCACCACTGCGCTCATCTCAGGCCACCTCTCCCGCGTGCGCGGTCTGTGCCGCGTGCTCGCCGGGCATCTCGGCATGGAATTCCACGCTGGACGCCGTCAGCTCCATGAACGCCTGCTCCAGGGAGGCATGGGCGGGGGCCAGCTCGTGCAGCCGGATGCCGTTCTCGAATGCCAGGTCCCCCACCTGCGCCGGAGTCAGGCCGAGCAGCACGAGCGCGCCGCCCTCGTCATCGCGCACCGTCGCGCCGGCCGCCGAGGCCAGCGTGACGAGCTGGTCCCGCTGCGGCGTGCTGACCCGCACCGACTGCTGCGAGTTGGCCGCGATGAACTCCGACGTCGAGCAGTCGGCGATGAGCTTCCCCCGGCCGATCACGATCAGGTGGTCGGCGGTGTTCTCCATCTCCGACATCAGGTGGCTGGAGACGAATACCGTGCGCCCCTCGGCGGCCAGGGCCTTCATCAGGTTCCTGATCCACAGGATGCCCTCGGGGTCGAGCCCGTTGACCGGCTCGTCGAACATCAGGATCTTCGGGTCGCCGAGCAGGGCGGCCGCGATGCCGAGCCGCTGGCCCATGCCGAGCGAGAACCCCTTGGACCTCTTCCTGGCTACCGCGCTCAGGCCGACCAGCTCCAGCACCTCGCCCACTCGGCGCTTGGGGAGATGATTGGTCTCGGCAAGGCAGAGCAGGTGGTTGTACGCGCTGCGGCCGCCGTGCACGGCCTTCGCGTCCAGCAGCGCGCCGACCTCGTGCATCGGCCATGCGAGCTGGCCGAACGGCCGGCCGTCCACGGTGACGGTCCCGCTGGTCGGCCGGTCAAGGCCGAGTATCAGCCGCATGGTGGTGGTCTTGCCGGCGCCGTTGGGCCCGAGGAAGCCGGTGATCCGGCCCGGCTCGACGGTGAACGTCAAGTGGTCAACGGCTAGCGTCTCGCCGAACCGCTTGGTGAGGCCTCGTGCCTCGATCATGGATTTTCCTTCCTGCCGCCTGGCGCCGCTAGCCGGCGGCATCCAGCCAGATCCGGCCCGGGTGACGAGCTCGGCAGCACAAGTCTGGCCCAGGGCGGCCGCTGACGCGTCGCTCGTCGGGATGATCCTCGGTGAGACCTGAGGCTGACCGGCCGCCCGCGGATCGTAGCGTCCATGTGGCCGACGGTCTGCGGTCCTGGCCTGTTGCCAGCCAATCCTTCCCTCACGCCTTATAGTTACCCTGCGTAATCATTCAACTGCCTAATGTGCTTCCTTTTTGCTGAACCCGGGGGGATGACCGTGAGCGAGTCCCGAGATACGCGCGCCAGCTACCGTGACCGCCGCCTCGCCCGCCTTGGCCCGCTCGCGGTTGCGTGCGCCCTGGTCGGTACCGCACTGCCGTTCGGCGCCGCCGGCGGCGCGATGGCCGCGTCCGCCGTGCCCGCCATGGGCCACAGCGTGGTCGCGACCATCGCGGTCGGCTCGGCGCCGACAGAGTCGGCCGTGGACCCCGTGCTGCACACCATCTTGGTGACCAACTCCGCAGCCGACACCGTTTCCGTCATCGACGCCAGGACCGACGTCGTGACCAGCACCATCACCGTAGGCAATGGCCCGACCGGGATCGCCGTCGATCCGGTGCGGCACATCGCGTACGTCGCCAACGAGAACGATGACACTGTGTCGGTGATCAGCGAGAAGTCGGACCAGGTGATCGCGACGATCGACGTGGGCGATGTGCCGTACGGCGTCGCCGTCGACCCGCAGCGGCGCACCGTCTACGTCACCGACTTCAGCGACAGCAGCGTTTCGGTGATCAGCGAGGCCACCAATACGGTGACGGGCACGATCCCGGTCGGAGACGGGCCGTTCCAGGCGGCGCTTGACCCGGCGGCCGGCACCCTCTACGTGACCAACTACCTGGACCGTAGCGTCTCGGTGATCAGCGAGGCGGCGGGCAAGGTGATTGCGACGGTCGGGGTCGGGATCTTCCCGTTCGGCGTGGCGCTGGACCCTGACGCGCACAGCGCGTATGTGGCCAACTTCTTCGGAAACGACGTCTCGGTGATCGACACCAGCACCAATAAGGTCACCGCCACCGTCGGCGTGGGCATTCACCCGCTCGGCGTCAGCGTGGACGCCGCCGACGGAGCCGTCTTCGTCACCAACAACGCCAGGGCCTCGGTGTCGGTCATCGACGCCGCCAGCCGCCGGGTGGTCGACACCGTCCCGGTAGGGAACGCGCCGTACCTGCCGGCCACCGACCCGCTGGACCACCTGACCTACGTCCCCGACCAGGGCGTCAACGCCGTCTCGGTGCTGAGCGGCTCGGACCTGGCGATCAGCCTGGCACCGGTCGGGCCGTTCGTCGCCGGGCAGACCGGCAGGCTCCGGATCAAGGTCGCCAATACCGGAATGTCGGCCACCACCGCGCCCACCCGGGTGTTCGTGCAGTTTCCGGCCGGCCTCACCCCGCTGGCCAGCGGCGGCGGCTCATGGCGGTGCTACCCCAGGCCGAGCACCATGACCTGCACGCACGTCGCCAGCCTGCGCGCGGGACACCAGTCCAGGCTCACGATCAACACGCAGATCACCGGGTCGGCCGGGGCGGTGCTGACGGTCCGGGCGACCGCGCTGCCGACCGACACCACCCCGGCCGACAACTCGGCGACGACCACCGTGACCGTCACCCAGGGCTGACAGCGCCGATGTGGTCAGCGCGGCGGGCCGAGCGCCTCGACCGCCGCGCTGACTTGGCCGTGCGTGAGCTGACCGGCGGACCACGCGGCGGCGCACAGAGCCCGCAGCCCGTCGATCCAGGCTCCCGACCCCGAGAGCGTGACCGGCGCGCTGCCGTCCACCAGGTCGCCGGCCCGGCGGACCTCCCAGCCGCCGCACAGGAACACGCCGCCGCCGGACTCGCCTCCGAGCGACCCGGCACCGTCCGACCCGGCGCTGGCAGGCTCGCGGCCGGCCGATCCCCGCTGGCCAACGGCGGGCTGTGGCTCAAGCAGCCCGGCGAGGCCGGCGGCCAGGTACGTTGGCCGCTGCCCGGCCGGAGCCAGCACGGCGTCAAGCGGTGTGCTGACCCCGGTCAGGACCAGCAGGCTGTCCGCGCCGCCGCGCACCGCCCCCTCGATGTCGGTGTCCAGCCGGTCGCCGACCACCAGCGGGCGGGCCGCACCGGTCCTGGCCATCGCCTCGGCGTGCAGCGGCGGTTCTGGCTTGCCGGCCACTACCGGCCGCACCCCGGTCGCCGTGATCACTACCTGGAGCAGCGAGCCGTTGCCCGGCTGCAGGCCGCGCGCGGTCGGCAGGGTGGGATCGGCGTTGGACGCGATATACAGCGCCCCGGCCCTGACCGCGAGCACCGCCTCGGTCAGCAGCCCGTAGCTGAGGTCGGGCGTGTATCCCTGAACCACGGCGACCGGTCGTTCGGCCGCCACCGAGACCGGCCGCAGCCCGCGCTCGCGCAGCGCGAGCCTGAGCGCGATCGCGCCCACCACGAGGACCGCCGACCCGGCGGGGAACCGCGCGGCGATCAGGCTCGCCGCGGCCTGGGCCGAGGTGACCACATCGGCGCCGCTGGCCGGGACTCCGAGCGCGCTCAGGTGCTCGGCCACCGAGGACGGCGACCTGGATGCGTTGTTGGTGACGAACGCCAGCCGCAGGCCCGCCGCCCTCGCCTGGGCCAGCGCGGCGACGGCTCCGGGCACCGCCGCCGCGCCCTTGTAGACGACCCCGTCCAGGTCGAGCAGCGCGACGTCGTACCGCTCGGCAGGCGTGCGCTCGCCGGGCGCGAGCAGGACCGTGGCCGGGGCGCCAGCCGCGGGCACGGTCCGGGCCGGGAGATGGTCTGCGTTATGCATCAATCGTGCTTTTCGCCGTCGACACGGTTGCGTGCGCGCAGTGTGGCCCGCACGCTGCGCAGTGCGTCGGTGTAATGCCGCAGGTCCGGACGCATCGCCGCGGCCAGCGCCAGGTGCTCGGCCGCCCCCCCGTGATCCCCGGCGCGGGCCAGCGCCAGCCCGAGCCCGAACTGCGCGTAATCGTCGCTCGGGCTGGCCTCCACGATCCGGCGGAAGCTGCCGGCTGCCGCCTCGTAGCGCCGCGTGTCGAACTGCGCCCGGCCGAGCGCCTCCAGGATGCTGCGCGACTCGGGCTCGGCGGCCGCGGCCCGCTCAAGCAGCTGCGCGGCCGCCGCCGGGCTGCCGCGGCCGAGCAGATCGAGCCCTCGCCGGTACAGGGCATACGTGTCCTCTTGCCCGGAAATCTGCCCCTGGCCTCGCGCCACGTTGTCGCCGGAACCGGAGTCCCGGGAATCCTGGCCGCCCGGAGATCCTTCTGTCATATGTGCAGATCCTTCCGTCCTATCCAGCGCCCGGCCAGGACCCAGGGGGCCTGGAGCTGGCGCCGTTTCGTGGCGTCCGTTACGCACAGGACCGGGTAAGCGGGCTCGCCGAGGTCACATCTCCACCGTACGACGTCATCTTCGAGGATAAAGAGGACCAGCTGATGGCGGCGGACCCGCACAACGTGGTCCGCCTGATTTTGCCAAGGCCACGCCCTGGCCGACCCGGCGAGGAGTACCACGACGCCGCGATGACGCTGGCGCACTGGCTGGACGAGCAGATCCTGGTCACCGACCGGGACCCGGCGCTGTACGTGTACGAGCAGCGGACCGTTGCCGGGCGCGATGCCGGCGCGCTGCAGCGCGGGCTGATCGGCGCGGTGCGGCTGACCCAGCCGCAGGACCGCATCGTGCTGCCGCACGAGGGCGTCTACCCCGGTCCGGTGGCGGGCCGGCTGGCGCTGATGGAGGCCGCGCAGGCCAACCTGGAGCCGATCTTCCTGCTCTACGACGGCATCGGCGATCCCGGCAGCCCGGGCCACCCGGCCAGGATGCCGCCACCCGGGTCGCCGGACCCTGCCGTTCACCCCGGCGCCGCGGCCAGGATCGTGGCGCAGACCGCGCTGCACGAGCCGCTGGTGCAGGCGCACACCTCCGACGGGATGCGGCACCGGCTCTGGGCGATCACCGACCCCGGCGCGCTCGCCGCGATCGCCGCGGACCTGCGGCCACGCCAGGCGCTGATCGCCGACGGGCACCACAGGTACGCCGCCTACCTGAAGCTCCAGGCCAGGCGACGGTCCGCAGGGGACGGGGCCGGGCCGTGGGACTACGGGCTCGCGCTGCTTGTCGACTCGGCCGCGTACCCGCCGCTGATCGGCGCCATCCACCGGGTCGTTCCCGGCCTCGACGTGCACCACGCGGCCAAGCTGGCCGCGGCCGGCTTCGCGGCGCGCACCCTGCCTGGCGGCACCGACGACCTGACGGCCGCGCTGCGCGCCCTGGCCGAAGCCAGTCTGGCCGGCCCGGCCTTCGTGCTGGCCGGCGACCAGCACGCGTACCTGATCGAGGAGCCCGCCGTCGAGCAGGTACGGGCCGCCATGCCGGCCGGCCGGTCGCCGCAGTGGCAGGCGCTGCCCGCGGCGGTGCTACAGGAACTGCTGCTCACCAGGCTCTGGGAGCTCAGCGACGACGAGGACGCGGTCCGCGTGGTGCATCACGACGCGCACGCGGCCGTGCGCATCGCCCAGGCGGCGGGCGGCACGGCGGTGCTCTGCATGCCCATGACTCCGGCCGAGGTCTACGCCGTGGCCGCCCGGGGCGAGAAGGTGCCGCACAAGTCCACCTCGTTCGCGCCGAAGCCGCGAACCGGACTGGTGCTGCGGTCGTTCGCTCAGGGCTGAATCGGGAGTGCGGCAGCCACCCGATGTGGCCACCCGGTGTGGCCGTCCGCGCGCGCCTGGGACGATAGCGGCATGGATGACGGCGCGTGCACGTCGGCTGATACCGATTTCATCACCGATCTCGGACATGAGGTCTACCAGATCGACACCCGGATGGCCGGCTACCCGGGCATCACGGCCGCCTACCTGATCAGGAGCGATCTTCCGTGCCTGGTCGAGACCGGCACCGCGCCGTCCGCGCCGGCGGTGCGGGACGCGCTGACCGCGCTCGGGGTCGGTCCCGCGGACCTCGCGACGGTCGTGGTGACGCACATCCACCTGGACCACGCGGGCGGGGTCGGCGATATCGCCCGGATGTACCCCGCCGCGCAGGTGGTGGTGCACGAGCTCGGCGCCCGGCACCTGGCCGACCCGTCCGTGCTGATGGCCAGTGCCCGGATGGTCTACGGCGACGAGCTCGATGCGCTGTTCGGCGCGCTGCGCCCGACGCCGCCCGAACGGATCCGTACGGTCGAGCGCACCGGGGCGGTGGACCTCGGGCGCGGCCGCCGGCTGGAGAGCCACTACTCGCCGGGGCATGCCAAGCACCACGTGGGCCTGATCGACTCGGCAAGCGGTGACCTGTACGTCGGTGACGCGGCGGGCATCTACATCCCAGAGACCGGTGACCAGCGGCCCGCCACGCCGCCGCCGGACTTCGACCTGGGCGTCGCGCTGGCGTCGCTACGCATGTTCGCGGCACTGGAGCCCGCCAGGCTGCTGTTCAGCCACTACGGGCCGGTGCAGGACGTCGGCCAGGCGCTGGCCAGGGCGGCGGAGGAGATCGAGGTCTGGGTCGAGGAGACAACACGCGCGCGGCGGGCCGGCCTAGACCTGGACCATGCGGTGGCAATGGTCGCCGAGCGGACCAGGGACCGTTATGCCGTGCTGGCCGCTGACGGCGATCCCGAGCTCGCCGCCAAGTACGACCGGATCGCCGGCGCGCCGTCGAACGTGTCGGGGATCATGCACTGGCTGAGCAAGACCGAGAGCATCCGCTGACGCTCGAGACCCCGGCCGGCGATCGCTGACCGCTGGTCATGTCGGGGCGCCGTAACCGCCGCCACCCGGCGTCTCGATCACGAACACGTCGCCAGCCGCGACCTGCACCGAGTCGCACCCGGCCATCGGCGTGACCGAACCATCGGCCCGCTGCACCCACTGGCGGCCGAGTGCGCCTGGTTCCCCGCCAGCCATGCCCCGCGGCGGTACCCGCCGGTGGCTGGCCAGCGTGGTCACGGTCATAGGCTCGCCGAACCTGATCTCACGTAGGCCGCCGTCACCGCCTGGCCAGCGGCCAGCGCCGCCGCTGCCGCGCCTGATCTCGTACCTGTCCAGCCTGACCGGATACCGCCATTCGAGTACCTCGGGGTCGGTGAGCCTGGAGTTGGTCATGTGGGTCTGCACGACGTCGGTCCCGGCGAACCCGTTGCCCGCGCCCGAGCCGCTGGCCACCGTCTCGTAGTACTGGTACCTGGCGTTGCCGATCGTCACGTTGTTCATGGTGCCCGAGCCGCCGGCCATCACCCCCAGGGCCGCGAGCAGCGCACCGGTGATCGCCTGGGAGGTCTCCACGTTGCCGGCCGCGACGGCGGCGGGGTAGGCGGGCGCGAGCAGGCAGCCGGGCGGAATGATCACGTCGACCGGCTTGAGGCAGCCCGAGTTCAGCGGGATGTCGTCGGCCACCAGCGACCGCAGGACGTAGAGCACAGCGGCCATGGCCACCGACGATGGCGCGTTGAAGTTGCCGCTCTGCTGAGGCGAGGTTCCGGTGAAGTCGATCCTGACCCGGCCAGCCGGCCGGTCGGTCTGGACGGCGACCATGATCACGGCGCCGTTGTCAAGCTCGTACGCGCACTCACCGTCGCGCAGCGCGCCGATCACGCACCGGACCGCCTGCTCGGCGTTGTCCTGCACGTGCCCCATGTAGGCGGTCACCACGTCAAGGCCGAAGTGCGCGCACATCGCCCGAAGCTCCTGCACACCGCGCTCGTTGGCGGCGATCTGGGCTCGCAGGTCGGCGATGTTCACCTCGGGATTCCGGGACGGGTACGGAGCCCCGGCCAGCAGGGCGAGCGTCTGCGCCTCGCGCAGCTCACCGTCCCTGACCAGCAGCCAGTTGTCGATCAGCACGCCCTCCTCCTCGACCCTGGTGCTGAACGCGGGCATCGAGCCTGGCGTGATTCCGCCGATCTCGGCGTGGTGGCCGCGCGAGGCCACGTAGAACAGGATCTCCCTCCCGGCGTCGTCGAATACGGGGGTCACCACCGTGACGTCGGGCAGGTGCGTCCCGCCGTGATATGGGTCGTTCAGCGCGTACACGTCGCCCGGCCGCATCCGGCCGGCGTTGCGCGCGGCGACGATCGCGATGCTCTCCCCCATCGAGCCGAGGTGCACCGGGATGTGCGGGGCATTGGCGATCAGGCCGCCGCTGGCATCGAAGATCGCGCACGAGAAGTCGAGCCGTTCCTTGATGTTCACCGAGTGCGCGGTGGCCCGCAGCCGCACGCCCATCTGCTCGGCCACGGACATGAACAGATTGTTGAAGATCTCGAGCATCACCGGGTCCACCCCGGCACCGGGCGCCCGCCACTCCGGCCGGGCGACGACGCGGCGCAGCAGCAGGTCATCACGCTCGGTTACCTCGGCCAGCCAGCCTGGCTCCACCACCGTGGTGGCCAGGTCCTCGGCGATCAGCGCGGGTCCCCGGATCTGGTCGCCGGGACGCAGGTCACGCCGCCTGGCGAACGGCACGTCCCGCCAGGACCCGCCAGCGTACATGCGGACCTGCGCGGCAGGCTCGGCGGGCGAGGCGAACGGGGCGGGCGGCTGTTCGTGGCCGAGGGGCCGCGCCTGAGCCTGGCGGGAGGCGGCGGAAAGCTCGACCGAGACGGCCTCCACCACGATCTCCTTGTCGCGCATCAGGAACGAGAAGTGCCGCCGGTACGCCTGCTCGAACGCGCCGGTCATCTCGGTCGCGCCGGCCAGCGGCACCGGCAGGGCGGTGTCGGTTCCCGCGTATTTCAGGTGCGCCCGGCGGACCGCCCTGACCTCCTGCGCGGCTATCCGCGCGCTGGCGAGCTCGGCCCTGGCATCTGCTTCCAGCGCACGGGCGACCCGGCCAAGCTCGGGCAGCAGGTCGTCGGCCAGCGCGGCCTCCACGGCCCGCTCCCGCATGGCGGTCACGTCGGCGAGGCCTATGCCGTATGCGGAGAGCACCCCGGCCAGCGGGTGGATCAGCACGGACGACATGCCGAGCGCATCGGCGACCGCGCAGGCGTGCTGGCCGCCTGCGCCGCCGAAGGTCGCCAGCACGTACTCGGTGACGTCGTACCCTCGCTGCACCGAGATCTTCTTTATCGCGTTCGCCATGTTGGCCACGGCGATCTCGAGGAACCCAGCCGCTGCCTGCTCCCTGGCCGGCCGCTCGCCGGTAGCCGCGCCGATCTCCGCGGCGAGCGCCTCGAACCGCGCCGCCACGACCTCGGCGTCCAGCGGCTGGTCGCCTGCGCCGCCGAAGACATGCGGGAAATGCCCGGGATGGATCCGGCCGAGCAGCACATTGGCGTCGGTGACGGTGAGCGGCCCGCCGCGCCGGTAGCAGGCGGGACCGGGATCGGCGCCTGCCGAGTCGGGCCCAACCCGGTACCTGCCGCCGTCGAAGTGCAGGATCGAGCCGCCGCCCGCCGCGACCGTGTGGATGCTGAGCATCGGTGCCCGCATCCGCACCCCCGCGACCTGGGTCTCGTACTGCCGCTCGAACTCACCGGAGAAGTGCGACACGTCGGTGGACGTGCCGCCCATGTCGAATCCGATCACCTTGCCGAAACCTGCCGCCTGCGCGGTCCTGGCCATGCCGACGATTCCCCCTGCCGGGCCGGACAGGATCGCGTCCTTGCCGCGAAACAGCCGGGCGTCGGTGAGCCCGCCGCTGGATTGCATGAACTGCAGTCGCACCCCGGGCAGCTCAGCCGAGACCTGATCCACGTAGCGGCCGATGATCGGCGACAGATAGGCGTCCACCAGCGTGGTGTCGCCGCGTGAGACCAGCTTCATCAGCGGGCTCGTCGCGTGCGACTCTGACACCTGGGTGAACCCGATCCCGCGGGCGATCGCACCGATCCTGCGCTCGTGGTCGGGGTATCGGTAGCCGTGCATGCAGACCACGGCCACCGAGCGAAGTCCTTGATCGTAGGCCTGCCGCAGGTCACGCTCCACCGCGTCCTCGTCCAGCGGAACGATCACGACGCCGTCCGCGCCGACCCGCTCGGTGACCTCGATGACGGCGGAGTACAGCATCGGCGGGCGGCTGATCGCCAGCTCGAATATCTTCGGCCGGTCCTGGTAGGCGATCCGCAGCGCGTCGCCGAATCCGGCCGTGATGACCAGCACAGTCGGCTCGCCGGTCCGCTCAAGCAGCGCGTTAGTGGCGACCGTCGTGCCGAGGCGGACCCCGGCGATCCGCCCCGCCGACACCGGCGCTCCAGGCGGCAGCCCGAGCAGGTGTCTGATGCCGGCGACCGCGGGGTCCGCGTATCTGCCGGGGTTCTCCGATAGCAGCTTGTGCACGGCCAGTGTCCCGTCCGGGCGGCGCGCGACCACGTCGGTGAACGTGCCGCCGCGGTCAACCCAGAACTCCCAGCGCCCGTCCATCGCCCACCTTCTGGTCGCCTGCTGAAGCCGCGTCCTGGTCGCCCAGACTGTGATTATGCCCCGCCCGCCGGGCGGGGCGGCGTGTGTGCGGGGCGGGCGGGCCAGCGTGTGTGCGGGAAGCGTGTGTGCGGGGCAGGGCTGGCGTGCGGGCAGGCCGGTCAGGTCCTGACGGCCAGCACGACCCGGAAGGCATCCAGCGACGTGCCTGACACGTCCAGGGTGAGGCGGGAACCGCCGACCGCGACGCGGGTGCCGACCTCGTGAACCCGCGTCGTCGCACGCGCTGAAACCCATGCCGTGCACGTCAGGCGCGGCGAGCACCACCAGCCAGTCGACTACCTGGCCCGCCATGGTGCCCGACGGCATCACGATCCCGCGCACGTTGAGGCCGATCGTCAGGTCGGCTGAGACCCGCGGGGCCGGCATGTCGTAGAGCACCCACGGGCTGTGGCCGTGCCAGGCGTCCGGCCCCCGCCAGGCCGCCGCGGCCGGTGCCCAGCCTGCCACCAGCCGGCGGCCCGCGTCGAACACGAACGACCGCCTGGCGGTCCGGCACGGCCTGGCCCACGTACCAGATCACTCGCCCCGCGTGCTGGGGCCCCTGGTACCTCACGCCCGCACCGTCGGCCCGCCAGGACTCCACCGCGCTGTTCAGCCGACGCACTTCTCCATGAACACCCGCCGGTAGCCGCCCTCGGCGCGACGCGTCACCTCCCGGTAGCCCAGGTGAGCGTAGATCGTCAGGTTCTCGGTCATGACCTCGTTCGTATACAGCGTCACGCGGCTCGCGCCCTGCGCGCCAGCCCGCTGCTCGGCGAATTCCATGAGCAGGCGCCCGAGCCCGTGGCCCTGGGCCGCAGGGTCGACTGCGATGTTCTCAACCAGCAGGGTGCCGGGACTATCCAGCAGCACGATGACAGCCGCGATCGGTTCCCCGAGCACGAAGACCTGGCCGGCATGGATGGCTGGCCGGTAGTCGGTCAGCACCGGAGCTGGCGGCCGGTCCATCCGGTCGGCGTACCTGGCATAGGCGGCTTCGACCAGGTGCCTGATCGACGGCAGGTCGGCGAGGACCGCTGACCGGATCGCGCCGGCATTCATGCCGGGCAGCCGGGCGTTTCGAGCGCCGACCGTGCCAGGGGCGGCATGGTGTTCGCCTCTCCGGTCATCTACCGGCCAGAGTCGGCGTCACTGTCATCATCGTTGCGGCCGGGGCCATCGTCATCTCCGTCGAACTCGTCAAGGTCGTCGAACGTCAGCATGTCCATGTCATCGACCCGCTCGGCGGCATCGGTCTCCCCGTCAGGATCGGCCGCCGCCGCCCTGCCGAACCAGTACCGCGCCTCTTCCCGGCGGCCCGCATCGGCCAGCGCATCGGCGTACGCATAGAACAGCCGGGCCGAGCCTGGCCGCAGCCGCCCGTCGGTGAGCTCAGGGATCTGCAGCGCCACCACGGCCGCATCGGGGAATCCCTGGTCGCGCCGGATGCCCGACTCCACGATCCGCAGCTCGACCTGAGTCTCCCGGCTCAGGTTGCGGCTGTCAGGGCCGGTCACCAGGTCAAGCGCACGTTCGGGCCTGCCAAGGGCGCGCTCGCAGTCGGCCATCAGCGGCACGTAGCTGTCCTGACCAGTCAGCCGCCGGGCAGCCCGCAGCTCGGCGAGCGCATCGGCCCACCGCTCAGCCCGGTAAGCAGCGATTCCGCAGGTCTCGCGCACGACACCAACCCGCGCCGCCAGCCTCCGAGCCGCCGCCGCGTACTCGTAACTCCGATCAGCGTCGTCGGCCTGGCCAGCGGCGACCAGCAGGCAGGCAACCGCGTCGGCAAGGTCGCCCGGCAGCGTCCTCAGCTCGGCCTTGGCCTCCGGGTCAAGCTGGTCGGCCGAGATCCCTGCCGGAACCGCAGGCAGCCGGCCAGCCGAGTCAGACGCACCGACCCTCGATCCGCCTGAACCGCGGCTGCCATCCCGCCAGGCTCCCGGTGCCCGAACATCCCGCGGCGCTCCATTTCGGGTCGCACGAGGCCGGAAGGCGCTATCCCGGGAGGCGCTATCCCGGGTCGCACCAGGCCGCCTCGCGCCAGGCCGTCGACCGCCGGCCCGAGATTCGGTCGGCTCGTACCGGCCCGATCCGCCATAGCCGGCGTTCGTAGCCCGCGCTTCGCCGTACCTCCCGCCACGGGTACGCCATCCCGCCTCATCCGACGGTCGCTCCCGGTCGCGGCGGTCGCTCTCGCCCCGGTCTCGCCGTGTGCCGGAGTCCTCACGTCGCTCACGCGGCGCGCGATAGCCATCCCTCTCGCCCCGCGGCCCGCGCGAGTTCTCGTCCCGTCCCCCCCAGCCTCCCGGCCCCTCGCCATAGGCACCGCGTGAGTCCTGACCCCGCCCGACCCGCGAGCCCTCACTGCGCCCGGTGCGCGAGTCCTCACCCCGCCCGCCGCGCGCACTCTCACCTCGTGCTCTCCGGCCGTCCGAGCCCTCGGCCCGCGCACGGTCGCGCCGGTTAGCATCGCCGTGGCCCCTCGGCGCGGCAAGGTTGTCACGTCGTTCACGCGGCGCGCGATAGCCATCCCTCTCGCCCCCGCGCGAGTCCTCGTCGCGTGCCCGCCAGCCGCCCGACCCCTCCGGGCGTCCGCCGGCCGACCGGTAGCCGCCCGACCCCCCCGGGCGAAGCCGAGCCGACCGGTAGCCGTCGCCTTGGCCACGCGTCCCGCGCGACTCGTCGCCGCGCGACCACGACCCCGCAGCGCTCCCCGGCCGACCTTCGACCCGCATCGGCGCCGACCTGCGTCCAGTCGAACTGTCGCCGCTCTGCCTGGGCCCGTAGCGCCGGGTCTGAGAGCTTCTCGGCGAGGCCGAGTCGCGAACCCCCGCGCCCGAGCCGTAGCCGCCCCAGTCCGCACGATCCGAGACCCTACGCCGTGGCGCCTCCCCGCTCACAGCGCGGCGAGCCGAGCCTGGCCCGCTCCCGCGGCCAGCATCATTCCCCCGGCCACCGCCGCTCGCCCGGCTAACATCACTCCCGCGGCCAGCACCGCCCGTCCGCCTGATATCACTCCCGCGGCCACCACCGCCGGTTCGGCCAGCACCGCTCGTCCGACTCGATCCGGTCCAAGTCGCCGCGCCGAACCCTTCGCGGCCCTCCTGGCCAGCATCCAGGCGCTCCCGCCGACCGTAGCCTCGGTCCTCGCGCTGCCGAGCTGGCCGAGCTGACCTCCCGGCATCCCGGCTACCACCGGGCGGCGCCGACCGACCGGCGTTCGAGCTCTCAGCGCGCCCGCGCGACGCGCTCCGATCTCCGCCCCCTACGTCCCGAGCGCTGCCACGCCCCTTGCTCGGCCGGCCGACAGCGCGGTCGCCGCCCACACTCGTACGATCCCTGTCAGCAGTTCTCCGGCCAGGACGCTGACCGCCACGGCCTTCCCCGCCCGAACGCCCGTAGCCAGCGGCGGCGCCGCCGGTCCCGCCACCGCCAGCAGTCTCATTCGGGCGCCCATCCGGCCGCTTCCGGCCCGCGGCCGCACCGCTTCCCCGCGGAGTACGTCCGCTCGCGCTCTCTGCCACCTGGAGTTCTCCACCTCATCACGGCACCGGGCCGACACCACCACCGAACAACACAGCCCCCCGGGCTATGCCCCCCGGCTCCTCGCGGGACCCGCCCCGCCTCGGACCGGGCATCACAAACGCGCTGAGGGCCGTTACCTTTCAGCAACGGCCCTCAGCGGGAAGATGTCCGGCGGCGTCCTACTCTCCCACGCAGTCTCCCGCGCAGTACCATCGGCGCTGAAGGGCTTAACTTCCGGGTTCGGAATGGGACCGGGTGTTTCCCCTTCGCTATGGCCACCGAAACA
>DATIZP010000156.1:0-28074 GCA_035517035.1 Streptosporangiaceae bacterium
CCGGCTGGACGCCGTGCCTGGCGCACAGACCCTGCCGTTCAGCCTGAAGATCCTGCTGGAGAACCTGCTGCGCACCGAGGACGGCGTGAATGTCACGGCCGATCACATCGGCGCGCTGGCCAGGTGGGACCCGACCGCCGAGCCGGACACGGAGATCCAGTTCAGCCCGGCCCGGGTGATCATGCAGGACCTAACCGGCGTGCCCGCCGTGGTGGACCTGGCCAGCATGCGCGAGGCCATGCGCGCGCTCGGCGGCGACCCGGAGAAGATCAACCCGCTGGTCCCGGCCGAGCTCGTGATCGACCACTCGGTGATCGCTGATGTCTTCGGTCGGCCGGACGCGTTCGAGCGGAACGTGGAGCTCGAGTTCCAGCGCAACTCCGAGCGGTTCGCGTTCCTGCGCTGGGGCCAGCAGGCGCTGCGCCAGTTCCGGGTGGTCCCGCCCGGCACCGGCATCGTGCACCAGGTCAACATCGAGCACCTGGCCAGGGTGGTCATGACGGCAGACGCCGAGGCCGGCCCGCTTGCCTACCCCGACACCTGCGTGGGCACCGACTCGCACACCACGATGGAGAACGGCCTCGGCGTGCTCGGCTGGGGCGTGGGGGGAATCGAGGCCGAGGCCGCGATGCTCGGCCAGCCGATCTCGATGCTGATCCCGAAGGTGGTGGGGTTCCGGCTGATCGGCGAGCTGCCGTCCGGCGCGACCGCCACCGACCTGGTCCTGACCATCACCGAGCTGCTGCGCAAGCACGGCGTGGTCGGCAAGTTCGTGGAGTTCCACGGCGACGGCGTGGCCGCGGTGCCGGTCGCGAACCGGGCCACGATCGGCAACATGAGCCCCGAGTTCGGCTCCACCTGCGCGATCTTCCCGATCGACGCGGAAACCCTGGCCTACCTGCGGCTGACCGGCCGGCCGGCGGAACAGGTCGCTCTTGTCGAGGCCTACGCCAAGGAGCAGGGCCTCTGGCACGACCCGGCCGCCGACACGAGCACCAGGTACTCTCAGCAGCTTCAGCTCGACCTCGCCACCGTGGTGCCGTCGATCGCCGGGCCGAAGCGGCCGCAGGACCGGGTGGCGCTGGCCGACGCCAAGCAGTCGTTCAGGGACGCGCTCGGCTCCTACGTGCACCTGCCCAGCCTGGACAACGGCATCGCGGGCACGTTCCCCGCCTCCGACCCGGTGGCCGGCGGGCTGGACGACCGGCCGACGGCGCGCACCCCGGTCACGCTGGAGGACGGCACCCAGACCAGCGTGGACCACGGCTCGGTGGTGATCGCCGCGATCACCTCGTGCACCAACACGTCGAACCCGTTCGTGATGGTGGGCGCCGCGCTGCTGGCCCGCAACGCGGTGGAGGCGGGCCTGACCCGCAAGCCGTGGGTGAAGACCACGCTGGCGCCGGGCTCCAAGGTGGTCATGGACTACTACGAGCGCGCGGGCCTGACCTCGTACCTGGAGAAGCTGGGGTTCAACCTGGTCGGCTACGGCTGCACCACCTGCATCGGCAACTCGGGCCCGCTGCCCGAGGCGATCAGCGCCGCGGTCGCCGACAACGACCTCGCGGTCGTCTCCGTGCTGTCGGGCAACCGTAACTTCGAGGGCCGGATCAACCCGGACGTGAAGATGAACTACCTGGCCTCGCCGCCGCTGGTCGTCGCTTACGCGCTGGCCGGGACCATGGACATCGACCTGAGCACCGAGCCGATCGGCACCGGCTCGGACGGCAGCCCGGTCTACCTGGCCGACATCTGGCCGTCCCCGGCCGAGGTCGAGGAGGTCGTGCACGGGTCGGTCGCGCCGGAGATGTTCAGCAGGGACTACGCCGACGTGTTCGCCGGGGACGAGCGCTGGCAGGACCTCGACGTGCCCGGCGGCGAGGTGTTCGAGTGGGACGAGTCGTCCACCTACGTGCGCCGCCCGCCGTACTTCGACGGCATGCCCGCCGAGCCAGCGCCGGTGACCGACATCCACGGCGCCCGGGTGCTGGCGATGCTCGGCGACTCGGTCACCACCGACCACATCTCCCCGGCCGGCGCGATCAAGTCGGACAGCCCCGCCGGGCAGTACCTGACCAGCCACGGGATCGAGCGGCGGGACTTCAACTCCTACGGCTCGCGGCGCGGCAACCACGAGGTGATGATCCGCGGCACGTTCGCGAACATCCGGCTGCGCAACCAGCTCGCGCCGGGCACCGAGGGCGGCGTGACGGTCAAGCTCCCCGAGGGCACCCAGACGTCGATCTACGAGGCCTCCCGCGCGTACGCGCAGGGGGGGACGCCGCTGGTCGTGCTCGGCGGCAAGGAGTACGGCTCGGGGTCGTCGCGCGACTGGGCGGCCAAGGGCACCGCGCTGCTCGGCGTCCGCGCGGTCCTTGTCGAGTCGTTCGAGCGGATCCACCGGTCCAACCTGATCGGGATGGGCGTGCTCCCGCTGCAATTCAAGCCCGGCGATAACGCAGCCTCACTCGGGCTCACCGGCACCGAGGTCTACGACATCACTGGGATCGAGGCCCTGAATTCTGGCCGGACGCCGCGCGAGGTCACGGTCACCGCGGACGGCAAGCAGTTCAGCGCCATCGTGCGGATCGACACGCCAGGCGAGGCCGAGTACTACCGGCACGGCGGGATCATGCAGTACGTACTCCGCTCGCTGCTGGCCAGTCGCTGACGGCGCGGAGGTGACGGCGGCCAGCAAGGGAAGCGACAGCAGGCCGGTCGGCGGCGTGGACACTGCCCGCGGTCACGCGGGCCGCGCGCCCGTCGGCGGCGTCCTGCTGATGTGCGGCATCCTCGCGGTCGCCTTCAACCTGCGCGCCGCGATCACCAGCCTGCCGCCGATCTTCCCCGAGCTGACCTCGGTCGCCGGGTTGTCCGCGCCGACCGAGGCGGCGCTGGCCGCCGTGCCGGTGCTCAGCTTCGCCGTCGTGTCCGGACTCGCCCCGCTGATGGCTCGCCGCGTCGGCGAGGAACGCGTCATCGGACTTGCCCTGGTCCTGCTGGCCGGCGGTCTCGGGCTGCGGGCCGCGGCGCCAGGCACCGGGCTGTTCCCCGGCACGATCATCGCCAGCGGCGCGATCGCGCTGATGAACGTACTGATGCCGAGCCTGATCAAGCGGCGCCGCCCGGACCTCGCTGGCCTCGCAATCGGGATGTACATGATGACGCTGACCGCGGGCGCGGTGCTCGCGGCGGCCGTAGCTGTGCCGGTCTTCACCGCGGCAGGCAGCGGGGGCGCGTCGGTCCGGCTGGCCCTCGGCATGTGGGCCATCCCCGCGCTGCTGGCCAGCGCGGTCTGGCTGGCGCAGCTGCGGTTCCGCACCGTGCCGGCCGCCGACGGCGGCAGCCGGGGCGTGCTCGCCATGGCGAGGCAGCCGCTGGCCTGGCAGGTCACGGCCTTCATGGGGCTGCAGAGCCTGTCCTACTACGCCACCTTGTCCTGGTTCCCCACCATGTTCCGTGACCACGGGATCAGCGCGGTCCAGGCCGGCAACCTGCTCGCGCTGATGAACGTGGGCAACGCGATCACCGGGCTGCTCGTGCCGGTGCTCGCGCACCGGGCCAGGGACCAGCGGCCGATCGCGTGCGCCGCGGTCGCGCTGATCATGGTCGGCCTGGCCGGGTCGGCGTTCGCGCCGAACGTCGCCGTGATCGGGTTCGTCGCCCTGCTCGGGCTCGGCCAGGGCGGCGCGTTCAGCCTCGCGGTGTTCCTGTTCGCGGCACGGGCCGCCGACAGTCACACGGCCGCCTCACTGTCCGGCTTCGCCCAGGGAATCGGCTACCTGGTGGCCAGCGCGGGCCCGCTGCTGCTTGGCTTCCTGCGGGCCGCGACCGGCAGCTGGACGGTGCCGGTGCTCATGCTGATGGTCGTCGCGGTGGCCCAGCTCGCGGCGGGCCTGCTGGCCGGCCGGAACCGAACCGTGGGTGCGGCTCAGCCCGTCCCGGCCTGACCGGCGACGCCGGTGAGCCCCGTGAGACCGCTCAGCAGGGCGCTGGCGTCCCAGAGTCGGCGGGCGAGGTCATCGTCCCTGGCCGCCGCGGACGGCTGGCGCAGCTTGCGGCTGACGTAATAGCCGCCGCTCTGGCCGGTCACCATAGGCGAGGCCGCGAGGTAGATCACCGTGCGGGCACCGGACTCCGGCGAGCGCAGGAACGGGCCGGCCACCATGAGCCCAAGCCGCAGCCACGTGCTCCCGGTCTGGCCGAACCTGGTGTGCACGGTGCCCGGATGCAGACAGGTAGCGGTCACTGCGGTGCCGTCGAGCCGCCTGGCCAGCTCCCTGGTGAACAAGATGTTGGCCAGCTTGCTGTTGGCGTAGGCGAGCATCGGCAGGTAGCGCCGCTCGAGCTGGAGGTCGGCCAGGTCGAGCCTGGCGCCGTGGTGCGCGGTGGATGCCACCGTGACCACCCTGGCGGGCGCGCTGGCTTCGAGCCTGGCCAGCAGCAGGTTCGTCAGCAGAAACGGCGCCAGGTGGTTCAGTGCAAGCGTGTGCTCGATGCCGTCCGCGGTGAGCTGCCTGGAGCCGATCACCTGGCCGGCGTTGTTGACCAGCACGTCGATGCGGTCACGCTCGGCCAGCCGCCCGGCCACCTCCCTGACCTGGTCGAGGCTGGTCAGGTCGGCGAGCTCGAGCGACGGCTGGCCGGCGGTCGCCGCGGCGGCGACGTCGGCGAGCGCCGCCTCGCCGCGGCCGCGGTCCCGGCATACAAGCACCACGGTCGCGCCGAGCCTGGCCAGGCCGATCGAGGCGGCCCTGCCGATGCCCGAGCTCGCGCCCGTCACCACGCAGACCCTGCCGTCCACGGACCAGGGTCCGGGCGGCGGGGTGGGTTCGGGATCGGGCACGGCGGTCTCCAATCGGGTCAGCCGTAGCGGTAGCCGGCCGCGGCGCTGCCCTGCGGCGCGACCGCGAGGCCAGCGCCCCAGGCGGTGGCGGTGCCGGGCACCAGCGCGCAGGCCAGCACCTCGTTGGCCGGGTCGGAGCTCACGACAGACGTGTGCCAGGTCCCGGCCGCGGTCCGGTCGAGCACCACCGACGGGCTCTTGCCTGAGTTGGCGATCACCCACAGCCCGCCGCTGCCGTCACGGCACATGCCGGTCGCCGCGACCGTGCCAGGCGTCCGCAGGGCAGTCCAGCCGCGCCCGTCGAAGTGGGCGAGCTCCGGCTTGCCGGACACCGATCCAGCCACCCAGACGTCCGCGGTGCTCAGCGCTAGCACGTGGGAGTAGCGGAACCCGACCAGCGCCGCCGGCCTGACCACGTGCCAGGACGACCCTGACAGGTGCAGCAGCTCGTCGTCCGGCCGTCCCGCTCCGCCTGCCGCCCCGATGCCCCACAGGTCATCCGAGGACGCCTCGCTTGCCTGGTAGACGTCCCCGCCTGGACCGCGCACGCGGCTCCAGGCCTTCCCGTTGAAGTGCCAGGTCCCGGCCCCGAGGTGGCGGTCGCCGGTGGTGCCGAACACCCAGACGTTGGCCGGGCTGATCGCGATGATCCCGGTGAACCTGGTGCCCGCCGCCCAGCGCCCGCGCGGCTGCACGGCCCACGTCTTGCCGTCGAAGCGCAGCACCGAACCGCCGAGGTAGGTCACCGCCCAGATGTCCGATGCCGACGTGGCGCTGACCGCGGTGATCCAGCTGTGCGGGCCGGACGGCAGCGGAACCGGCACCGGCCGCTCGCCGCGCAGTTGCTCGGTCTCCGGCTTGCCGCGGCCGCCGATGTTGGATCCGCCGAAGAACCAGGTCGCGCCGGGCTCGACCAGGACGGCGTCGTACTGGCTGTGGTTGGTGCCCGGCGGCAGGTACTGAATCGCCAGCCGCAGGCTCCAGGAGGGCGCGGCGGTCGGCGGGCGCACCACGGTCGCGGCGGCCGCCCCGCCCGCCGCGACCACGCAGCAGCTGGCGGCCAGCATGAAGCAGCCGGCGGCCAGCGCGGAGCGGCGGGCGGCTCGCACGGGGGCGCGCATGAGCGCGGCCCGGCCGCGGGTCATCCGGTGGTCGCTGATCACGATGCCTCCCGGCACCGAAGACTAGCCATAGCGCCGGAGTTTCGCGAAGCGCGTCCGGTGCGGCATGTGGCGCACACTCCGCAGCCCGCTCGAAATAGACTCGTTAGGTTCGCTCCCTGTTCGCAAGGACGGGGGCCTGCGGGTCCGGGCACCGGAGGTTCCGGCATCCGGCGCACCGGGCAAGGTTCCGGACGTGCGCGACTGGCGCCCGCCGAGCGATGTGAGGAGCGCACCAGATGACGGCGGACAAGGCGACACTGCTGCACTCGATCGGCAGCCCCGACGACGTCAAGGCGCTGAGCCAGGAGGACCTGCCGCTGCTCGCGCAGGAGATCAGGACGTTCCTGATCGAGGCGGTGTCGCGCAACGGCGGTCACCTGGGCCCGAACCTCGGCGTGGTGGAGCTGACCATCGCGCTGCACCGCGTCTTCGACTCGCCGTCCGACCACATCGTCTGGGACACTGGCCACCAGTCCTACGTGCACAAGCTGCTGACCGGGCGGCTGGCCGGGTTCGGCAGGCTGCGGCAGAGCGGCGGGGTCTCCGGCTACCCGAACCGGTCGGAGTCCGAGCATGACCTGGTGGAGAACTCGCACGCCTCGACCAGCCTGTCCTACGCCGACGGCCTGGCCAAGGCCATCGCCCTGCGCGGCGAGACGCACCGGCACGTGGTCGCCGTGATCGGCGACGGGGCGCTCACCGGCGGGATGGCCTGGGAGGCGCTGAACAACATCGCGGGGGCCAGGGACCGGCCGGTCGTGGTCGTGGTGAACGACAACGGGCGCTCCTACCAGCGGACTATCGGCGGGCTCGCCGACCATCTGGCCACGGTCCGGGTGTCGCAGCGCTACGAGCAGGTGCTCGACCTGGTCAAGACCACGCTGTCGCACACGCCGCTGGTCGGCCCGCCGCTGTTCGAGACGCTGCACGGGATCAAGAAGGGCCTGAAGGACGTGCTGCAGCCGCAGGTGCTCTTCGAGGACCTCGGCCTGAAGTACCTCGGCCCGATCGACGGGCACGACGAGCAGGCGCTCGAGCACGCGCTCGGCCGGGCGCGCGAGTTCGGCAGCCCGGTGCTCGTGCACGTGATCACCCAGAAGGGCCGCGGCTACCCGCTGGCCGAGGAGAACGACGAGGACTGCCTGCACCAGGTGCCGCCCGGCGCCCCGGTGCAGATCGAACGGCCGTCGGCCAATGGCGCGTCAGCCAACGGTTCGGCGCCGAAGGCCGCCGCCCCGGCCAGGCGCGGCTGGACCCAGGTGTTCGCGGACGAGATCGTGGACATCGGCGCCCGCCGGCCCGACATCGTGGCGATCACGGCAGCGATGCTGCACCCGACCGGCCTGGCCAAGTTCGGCGCGGCCTACCCGGACCGGGTGTTCGACGTCGGCATCGCCGAGCAGCACGCGGTGACCAGCGCCGCGGGCCTCGCCATGGGCGGCATGCACCCGGTCGTGGCGATCTACGCAACGTTCCTGAACCGGGCGTTCGACCAGGTGCTGATGGACGTGGCCATGCACCGGCTGCCGGTCACGTTCGTGCTCGACCGGGCCGGGGTGACCGGGCCGGATGGCGCGAGCCATCACGGCATGTGGGACGGGTCGCTGCTGCAGATCGTGCCCGGCATGCGGGTCGCGGTGCCGCGCGACGGCGCCAGGCTGACCGAGCTGCTGCGCGAGGCCGTGTCGGTGGCGGACGGGCCGACCGCGATCAGGTTCCCGCGCGGCACCGTGCCCGACGATCTGCCGTCGGTCGGCAGCATGGGCGGCATGGACGTCCTGGCCAGGCCGGCCGAGGGCACCGGCAGCGACGTGCTGCTCGTGGCGGCCGGCCCGATGGCCGGCCTGGCCGTGGAGGCCGCCGGGCGGCTGGCCGGTCAGGGGATCGGGGTCACCGTGGTCGACCCGCGCTGGGTCAAGCCGCTCGATCCGGCTCTGGCGCAGGCGGCAGCCGCGTACAAGCTGGTCGCCACGGTGGAGGACAACGGCGTGGTGGGCGGTTTCGGCGACGCGGTCGCCCGGCTGCTGCGCGAGACGGGCACGGCCACCCCGCTGCGCACGTTCGGCCTGCCGCAGCGATTCCTGAGCCATGGCGAGCGCGGCGAGGTGCTCGCCGGGGCCGGCCTGACACCGCAGCACCTGGCCAGGGAGATCACCGGGGCCGTGGCCGGGCTGACGCCCGACCTCGTGCCCGACGGTCAGGACTGAGCGCCCGCGGCCCTGAGCAGGCGGCCGCCCACGTCGCGCAGGTACTCGACCAGTTCGGGCGGCTCGAGCACGGTGAACTCGGCGCCGAGGTCGGCGAAATGGAACATCATCGCCGCCAGCGAGTCCGCGCCGGTGGTGAGCAGACAGCGACCGCTCCCCGCGTCCTGCAGCATCCCCGAGGCCGGGGTGACTCGCTCGCTGACCTCGCGCAGCGGCGCGTGCACCAGGATCCTGGCCTGGTACCGGTACGGCGCGGTGGTGACCGCGGCGGCCACGAAGGCGCCCGGGTCGGGCGCGTCCCTTGGCGCGAACCTGCCGCCGGTCGTGACGCCGCCGATCCGGTCCACCCGGAACGTGCGCCACTCGTCGCGCTCGGTGTCGAAGGCCATCAGGTACCAGCGGTAACCGGTGCTGACCAGCCGGTGCGGCTCCACGGCGCGGGCACTTGCCGCGCCGCCGTGGTCGCGATAGCCGAAGTTCAGCCGCTGGTGCCCGCGGCAGGCGCGGGCCAGCGCGGTCAGCAGCGCCTGGTCCACGCCGCCGGCCGGCCCGGGCAGCGGCACGGTCGCGTGCGCGAGCGCGGCCGTGCGCTCGCGCAGCCTGGACGGCAGCACCTGGTCGAGCTTGGCCAGCGCGCGTACCGAGGCCTCGGGGAGCCCGGCCACCGCATGGGTGGCCGCCGCCCGCAGCCCGACCACGACCGCCGTCGCCTCGTCATCGTCGAGCAGCAGCGGCGGCAGCGTTCCGCCGGCACCGAGCCGGTAGCCGCCGCCCGGACCGGGCACCGAGTCCACCGGGTAGTCCAGGTCGCGCAGCCGCTGCACGTCCCGGCGGAGCGTGCGGGTCGTGACGTCCAGCCGTGCCGCCAGCTCGGCTCCGGTCCACTCCGGGCGGGCCTGCAGCAGAGCCAGCAGCCGGAGCAGCCGGGCGGAGGTATCCAGCATGGTGCGATTATTCCGCCAGACGAGGACCGATACTGTCCGCAATCGGGACTACCTTCGTCGCATGGACCTGGACTGGACGACCGACCTCGCCGAGCAGCTCGACTGGCAGTGGCGCGAGAACATGCGACCCCGGCTGGACAGCCTCACCGACCGCGAGTACTTCTGGGAGCCGGTTCCCGGATGCTGGAGCGTGCGCCCGCGAGCCGAATCGGCCGCGCCGCGGGCCGTGGGCACCGGGGACTTCGTGTACGAGTTCGCCTACCCCGAGCCAGAGCCGCCGCCGGTGACCACGATCGCCTGGCGGCTGGCGCACATGATCGTGGGGGTCTTCGCCAGCCGCAACGCCGGGCACTTCGGCGGCCCGCCAGCGGACTGGGAGAACTGGGAGTACGCGCCCACGGCGGCGGCCGCGCTCGATCAGCTCGACGAGGTCTACGCGGCCTGGATCGCCGGCGTTCGCGCGCTGGACGCCGACGGCCTGGCGCGGCCCTGCGGCCCGGCCGAGGGACCGTACTCCGACTGCCCGCTGTCCCAGCTGGTGCTGCACATCAACCGCGAGGCGCTGTGGCACGGCGGCGAGATCTGCCTGCTCCGCGACCTGTACCTGTGGAAGAAGGCCGACCACGATGCCCTATGACTTCCAGGTGACGATCGACGCCGCCGAGCCGCACCCGCTGGCGGCCTGGTGGGCGCAGACGCTCGGCTGGGCGGTGGAGCCGCAGGACGAGGACTTCATCCGCCGGATGATCGCCGAGGGCTACGCGACCGAGGCCGAGACCATGACCTACAACGGCTCGCTGGTCTGGAGCTCCGGCGCCGCGATCAACCACCCGGAGGGCGGCCGGCCGCGGGTCCTGTTCCAGCAGGTGCCCGAGGCCAAGTCCGGCAAGAACCGGCTCCACCTAGACGTGCGGGTAGGGGAGGAGAACGTCGATGCGGCCGTGGCCGAGCTGACCGCCCGCGGCGCGACGTACCTGCACAAGGCGAACCAGGGTCCGCACTGGTGGATCACCATGGCCGATCCCGAAGGCAATGAGTTCTGCGTGACCTGAGGGCAACGAGTTCTGCGTGACCTGAGCGAATGGCTGCGGCTCGCGCCCGCGGCCGCCGGCCGTTCAGCGCTCGACCACTCGCGGTTTGGGTGCACAATCACGTTCATGGACACGCTCACCGTCGCCGTCGTCGGGTCTGGCCCGGCCGGCCTGTACACCGCCGAGGCACTGATCAAGCAGGGCGCGGCCCTCGACCCGCCGCGAGCGATCAGGGTCGACGTGCTCGACCGCCTGCCCACGCCGTACGGCCTGGTCAGGTACGGTGTCGCGCCGGACCACAAGTCGATCAAGTCGATCGCCGACTACCTGCGGGGGGTACTCGAACACGAGGGCGTGAAGTTCATCGGCGCGGTCCACCTCGGCAATGACGTGACCAGAGCCGACCTGCTGTCCTGTTATGACGCGATTGTCTACGCGACCGGCGCGATGCGGGACCGGCGGCTCGGCATCCCGGGCGAGGACCTGCCGGGGAGCTACGCGGCGACCGACTTCGTGAACTGGTACTGCGGGCACCCGGACGTGGACCCCGACCGGTTCACCCTGGACGCGGAGTCGGTGGCGGTGATCGGGGTCGGCAACGTCGCGGTGGACGTGGCCAGGATCCTGATCCGTGACCCCGAGGAGCTGCGGGAAACCGACGTGTCGCAGCCGGTCCTCGACGCGCTGCTGGCCAGCAAGGTCCGCGAGGTGCACATGATCGGCCGGCGCGGCCCGGCGCAGGCCAAGTTCACCACCAAGGAGCTGCGCGAGCTCGGCGAGCTGCCCGGTGTTGACGTGGTCGTCGGCCCGGGCGAGGCCGAGTTCGGACCGTTCGACGCCAGCGGCGAGAGCGCCAGGCTCGCCGAGCAGGACCGGCACGTGCGCGGCAACTACGCCGTGATCACCGACTGGGCGGCCAGGGTTCCGGCCGGTGCCGCCCGCAGGCTGACCGTGCGGTTCTGGCTGGCCCCGGTGGAAATTCACGGGACGCAACGGGTCGAGGGGCTCACTCTGGAGCGCACCGCGCTGGACGCCGACGGGCGGCTGTCAGGGACCGGGCGGTACGAGACGCTGCCGGTACAGATGGTGCTGCGCAGCGTGGGCTACCAGAGCGTGCCGCTGGCCGGGGTGCCGTTCGACGAGCGCTCGCACGTCGTCCCGAACGCCGAGGGCCGCGTGCTCGGCCCCGACGGCCAGCCGCTGCCCGGGGAGTACGTGGCCGGGTGGCTCAAGCGCGGCCCGACCGGCGTGATCGGCACCAACAAGTCCGACGCCGCGCAGACCGTGCGCTCGCTGCTCGCCGACCTGGCCGGCGGGCCCGGCCCAGGCGACGTGCCGCTGCCGCGCCCCGGCCTGCTCAGGCTGCCCGAGCCGGGGGCCGGAGCCGATGCCGGAGCCGATGCCCACGGCGGGGCCGGGCGGATCGCCTGGTCGGACAGGTTCGCCGCGCTGCTCGCCCGGCGCGGCATCGAGCCGGTCAGCTACGAGGACTGGCTGCGGATCGAGCGCGCCGAGAAGGAGCTTGCCGCCTCGCTCGGCCGCGGCGCGCGGGTCAAGCTGCCCAGCCGCGCCGAGATCCACGCCGCCTGCGGGCTGGCCAGGACCTGAGTAGGTTCAGCCTAGACGGTAACGTGCCTAGGCCGCGATCAGCGTCTTCAGCAGGGCGCGGGTGCGGGGGGCCTCCTCGCCCCTGCCGAACTCGCCGGCCACGAAGTCGGTCACGCCGCAGTCGGCGAGCGCCGTGATCTGGCTGGCCACCGCGTCCTCGTCGCCGACGATCGCGACGTCGGCGGGCCCGGCCGCGCCCTCGCGGTCCAGCATGGCCCGGTACGAGGGAAGCTGGCCGTAGATCTCGAAGACCCTCGCGGCCCTGGCGCGGGCATGATCGGGGTCGTCGGTCACGCAGACCGGCAGGATGCACACCACGCGCGGCGCGGGCCGGCCGGCCGCCAGCGCGGCCGCGTTGATCGTGGGCGCGATGTAGTCGCGGACCGTGGCCGGGCCGGTCATCCACAAGATTGTTCCCGCCGTGCGCTGGCCGGCCAGCTTGAGCATCTGCGGGCCCATCGCGGCGAGCATGACGGGGACCTCGCCCGCGCGGGGCACCGTCAGCCCGATGCTGGCGCGCAGCGTGCCGCCAGTGAACGCGACCGGCTGGCCGTCGAGCAGCGGCAGCAGCACGGACAGGTACTCGCTCATGTGCACGGCGGGCGCGTCGAATCCGTAACCGTACATGTCCTCGATCACGATCTTGTGCGACAGCCCGATGCCGAGCGTCAGCCGCCCGTCCAGCGCCAGCGCGGTGGTGAGCGCCTGCTGGGCGAGCACGGCGGGGTGGCGCGGGTAGGTGGGCACGACCGCGGTGCCGACCTCGATCTCGCCGACGCCGTAGCCGGCCACCGCGAGGGCGGTGAGTGCCTCGAGGCCGAAGATGTTCGCCATCCAGGCCGAGGAGAACCCGTCGTCGGCCGCCTCGCGCAGGCCGTCGCGGAGCGCGGAGAGCGCCTGCCGGCCGGTGGGCTCGGCGAGTGAGGTCCCGAATCGCATCGGAATGCTCCGTTCTGGCGTGCCCGGATGACCGCTCTGCCGGGGTATTGGAGTGCTGGCCGCTAGGGGAGTATAGAAACATGGATTCGGGGCAGGCCAGGACATCGGGTAGCTCGCTGGACCGAGACGACGCGGAGCAGGAGGCCGCCGAGCTGGCCGGGGTGGGCCAGGACGCGGTGACAAGCACGCCGAAGCTCGGCCAGCTCGGACCGGGCGCCGAGCTTCCGGCCGGCCGGTTCCTCGACCGCGAGGAGAGTTGGCTGCGGTTCGCCCAGCGGGTGCTTGAGCTGGCCGAGGACCCCAGCGTGCCGCTGCTCGAGCGGGTGCGGTTCGAGTCCATCTTCGCCAGCGCGCTTGACGAATTCTTCATGGTCCGCATCGCCGGCCGGATCCGGCGGATGGCCACCGGCCTGCCGGTGGAGGCCGCCAGCGGCCAGGCGCCCGACCAGATCCTGGAGAACACCCTGGACATGGCGCGCGAGCTGGCCGACCGGCACGCCCGCTGCTTCAGCGACCTGCTGCTGCCCGCGCTCGTCGACCAGGGGATCGAGATCCTGCGCTGGAAGGAGCTGCTGCCCGAGGAGCAGGCCAGGCTCCAGCAGCTGTTCAGGGAGCGGATCTACCCGGTTCTGACCCCGCTGGCTGTGGACCCGGCGCACCCGTTCCCCTTCATCTCCGGGCTCTCCCTCAGCCTCGCCGTCATGGTCGCCGACCCCAGGTCCGGGCTGACCATGTTCGCCAGGGTCAAGGTGCCGCCGCTGCTGCCCAGGTTCCTCACCGTGTCGGCCAGCAGGTTCGTGCCGATCGAGGACGTGATCGCGGCGCACCTCGGCGAGTTGTTCGCCGGGCTCGAGGTGCTCGAGCACCACGCGTTCCGCGTCACCAGGATCCGCGACCTGGAGATCGACGAGGACGTCACCGAGAACCTGCTGCAGTCGCTGGAGCGCGAGCTGATCAGGCGCCGCTTCGACCCGGCCGTCCGGCTGGAGGTGGAGGAGTCCATCTCAAGCGACGTGCTCGACAAGCTGGTGACCGAGCTCGACGTGGACGAGCGCGCGGTGTACCGGCTGCCCGGGCCGCTCGACCTGACCGGGATCTCCGCGATCGCCGACCTGGACATCCGGCGGCTGAAGTACCCGGCGTTCGTGCCCGCCGAGGGCGCGCTGCCGCAGGACCGCGGCGTCTTCGCCACGCTGCGCGACCGTGACGTGCTCGTGCACCTGCCGTACGACTCGTTCACCGCGAGCGTGCAGCGGCTGGTCACCTCCGCCGCGGCCGATCCTAGGGTGCTGGCCATCAAGCACACGCTGTACCGGACCAGCGGCGACTCGGAGATCGTGGACGCGCTGATCGACGCCGCGCAGGCGGGCAAGCAAGTCGTGGTGGTGGTGGAGATCAAGGCCAGGGGCGACGAGGAGGCCAACATCGCCTGGTCGCGCAAGCTTGAGGCGGCGGGCTGCCACGTGGTGTGGGGATTCCTCGGGCTCAAGACGCACTGCAAGATGGTGCTGGTGGTGCGCGAGGAGGCGGACGGGTCGCTACGCCGGTACTGCCACATCGGCACCGGCAACTACCACCCCAAGACGGCCAGGCTGTATGAGGACTACGGCCTGCTGACCTCGGACCGGCAGGTGGGCGAGGACATCACCGACCTGTTCAACCACCTGACTGGCTACAGCAGGCGGGCAGACTACCACCGGCTGCTGGTCGCGCCGGCCGGTCTGCGCTCGGGGCTGATCAAGCAGATCGAGCAGCAGACGGTACTGGCCAGGGCCGGCCAGCCGGCCAGGATCCAGATGAAGTGCAACGCCATCATCGACGAGGCGACCATCGACTCGCTGTACCACGCCTCGATCGCCGGCGTGCACGTCGACCTGTGGGTGCGCGGCATCTGCTCGCTGCGCCCCGGCGTGCCCGGCCTGTCGGAGAACATCAGGGTGCGCAGCGTGGTCGGCCGGTTCCTCGAGCACTCCAGGATCTATGCGTTCGGCACCGGCGGCCCGGACGGCTCCGACGATGTGTGGATCGGCAGCGCCGACCTGATGCACCGCAACCTGGACCGGCGGGTCGAGCTGCTGATCCGGGTGACCGACCCCGAGCACGTCAAGGAGCTGCGCAGCCTGATCGACCTGGCCATGGACCCGGCCGTGTCGTCGTGGTGGCTCGGCCAGGACGGCACCTGGACCAGGCACCACCTGGACCAGTCCGGCGTGCCCCTGATGGACCTGCAGGACCACCTGATCAGGTTCAGGAAGAACCGCCACTCCGACGGCGACGCCACCGGGGGCAAGAGCCGCTTCGGGGCCAGGCGCCCGGCCCGGCATGGCTGACAGCCGCCGTGACAGCGTTGTCCGCGCGGCTGGTGCCGTGGTGTGGCGCCCGGGTTCGGCCGGGCCCGAGATCGCGCTGATCCACCGGCCGGTCTATGACGACTGGACCTACCCCAAGGGCAAGTCACTGCGCGGCGAGCACGTCCTGGCCACCGCGATACGCGAGGTGCAGGAGGAGACCGGCCTGCGGGTGGTGCTCGGCCGCCCGCTGACTCCGTCCACGTACCGGGTCGATGGCGGGCGCAAGCGGGTCAGCTACTGGTCGGCGCACTGCGCGGAGTCGCCGCCGTTCGCGCCGAACGGTGAGGTCGACCGGATGGCCTGGCTGCCCGCCGCGCGGGCCAAGGCCCGGCTGACCTACGAGCGCGACGTCGCCCTGCTCGACGAGCTTCAGTCCGCGCCGGTGCGGACGGTGCCGCTGATCCTGCTGCGGCATGCGGCGGCTGGCCGCAAGGCATCCGGCCGCGCGGCGACCGGCCGCAAGGCGCCCGGCCGCCGCGCTGCTGCCGACCGCCGTGCAGCGGCGGACGCCGAAGACCTGGCCAGGCCGCTGGACGGCCGTGGCACGGCCGACGCGAAGCTGCTGGCCGGGCTGCTTCCCGCCTACGGCCAGTGCCGCGTGGTCAGCTCGCCGGCCGAGCGCTGCGTGGCGACCGTGCGGCCCTACGCTGCCGCCGTCGGCGTCGCGGTGGAGGTGGAGCCCGCCTTCACCGTCCCGTCCGCGGCCGGGTCGGGCGCGGACGACCTGCTCGGCCTGGCCGGTCAGCGGGCCGCGGCGCTGGCGGTCTCGGGCGTCCCCACGCTGGTCTGCGCGCACCGCGAGAATCTCCCGGTCCTGATCGATGCGGCCTGCGCTGCGCTCGGCGGCCGACTGAGCGCTCATCGGCCGCTGCGCAAGAGCGCATTCCTGGTGTTCCAGTCGGCCGCCGGCGTGCTCGTCTCCGCCGAGCGGCACGAACTCGGGTAGCAGCGCCCGACTCGCTCGGCGTGGGCCTGGCATCCGGGCAGCGCGCGCTGACTGTCGGTGCCGCGCGGTAGAAATCGGCTGACGGACCTTCCCGGCGAGAGGAGCGAACGATGGCCGACGACATGGCGCAGGCTCTGGAGGCCGAACTGGCTGACCTGGCCGACCGGTTAACCGCACCGGCCGAGCGCGAGTGCCTGCGCTGCTACCTGGTCAGGATGATCATCGAGTTCGGCTGCGACGGCACCTACCGCTGGACGATCCGCTGGCGCGATCTGCGCGCCGCCCAGCCGGGCGGCCTGCTGCGGCAGCTTGAGCTGCGCGGCGGCTGCTGCGACTGCGAGGTCCTGATGAACGTGTTCCCCGACTACCCGCCGGCCGATGAGCCGCTCCCGTGCGCCGGCGTTCCCCGCCCGGGCTCATCCCGTCCCTGCAACCTCGGCCAGCTGCGCAAGTCAGCCTGAGTCCCCGGCTCGGGTCATTCACCGCCATGGGCGTTGGCCGGCAACCAGCTGATCGGGTTGGCTGCGGTCAGGTGTAGCAGCCGGGCACTGATCCGATCGGCCGACAGTTGTTCGGCACGTTGCCAGCGATCAAGCTCAGGATCGGGACGATGCTTCCGCCGCCTTGCCAGATGCCGCCGCCTAGCGGCGCCCTGTTGCCTGCTATCACGGTGTTCCGCAGAATGCCCGCGCCGTAGTTGGATATTGCGCCGCCCTTGGTGCCGGCCGTGTTGAACTGCAGCCTCGTCCCGCCGAGGACCATCGGTGATGCGCTGTCGTAGATCCCACCGCCTTCCTGGGATGCGGCATTGCCGGTGATCGTGGAGGCGATGTCGGTCAGGCCGCGGCCGCCGGTGAAGATTGCCCCGCCAAGGACTGCCTTGTTGCCGCTCAGGAGGGAACTGCTGATCCCGATTGCGCCGAGTTCGTCGGCGTAGACGGCTCCGCCGTTGCCGCCGGTGTTGCCGCGCAGGATGCTGCCGTAGATCGTGACGGTGGCACCCAGGTTGACGATGATGCCGCCGCCGTTCGCGAAGGCCGTGCAGTCGGTCACCGCGCTGTTGCGGAGCACAAGTGCCGCTCCGGCGGTTGCCGCATAGCATCCGCCGGACCCGGAGACCAGGCCGCCGCTGGCGGTGATGCCCTGGACGGTCAGCCTCGCAGCCGTCCCGCTGACGGCGGCGATCCGGAAGAGCGCGCCGTTGTCGGCGTGCCGGATGGTCGTGTGCTGGCCGATCAGCATGACGGTCCTTGTGACCTGCGGCAGGCCGACGGGCCCGAACGTGCTCGAGCCCACCGGCACGCTGATGGTATAGACGCAGTTAGCCGCAAGCACGATCACTGGCGGCCCGGTACCGGCATTGGCCGCGCTGATGGCGGCGTTGAGGGCGCTGATGTCATTGCAGCCAATGGTTGCCGCGGCCCGCGCCTGCGCGCTGGCGGCCGCGGGAATCCCGGCCAGCAGCCCGGCGGCCACCGCGGCCCCGGTCAGCAGTGGCCGGAGCGCACACCTGCGCATGCGTGTTACCTCCCGCTGGAAGTCTTGTAGCTCTAAGTAACATCATTCTTGCGTACGGTAACTGTCCGTGTCCGGCGGTCCGCTTGCATGCCGGCCTGAGCCGGCAATGTATCGGTATCGACGATGGAAGGCCGGGGCGCGAGCCTTGCCTGGTGGGCAGCGAGGCGGACCAATCCGGGGAATTCGAAGAGCTGTTCCGCGCCGTGTACCTGACCTTCCACCGCCGCGACGGGCCCCGCAGCCAGCTGCCCGGCGCTTCGGCCGCGGTGCTCGAGCACCTGGCGCTGGCCGGGCCGCTGACGATCGGCGAGGCCGCTGCGCACCTGCGCCGCGCGCAGTCGGTGGTGAGCGAGATCGTCGCCCACCTGGAACGCCAGGACCTGCTCGAGCGTGAAGCCGACCCGGCCGACCGGCGCGGGACCCTGGTCTGGCTGACCCCGGCCGGGCACGCCGCGCTGCGCCGCCACCGCGAGGTGCTGAGCGAGGACCTGCTCGCCGCCGCGCTGTCGCGAATGGATCTCGATCAGGCCGCCGCGGTGCTGGGCGGGCTGCGCGCCCTGGTCCAGTCCGCGGCGGCTCCGCTACCCGCGCACACCCCAAGGAGGACACCATGAACACGACGGCCGCCTGTGAGAGCTGCGGCATGCCGATCGATACCGGCCGCTACTGCAGTTACTGCACGGACGACGCCGGCCAGCTCCAGTCTTTCGATGAGCGATTCACGCGCATGACCGCCTGGCAGGCCCGCCGCAACCCGGGCACGCGGCCCGAGGAGATCGAACGCCAGACCCTCGACTACATGGCCACCATGCCGGCCTGGCGCGACCACCCGCGCGTCACCTCGCGAGCCGGCTAGCGCCGGGCGGGGCTCACTCGCTGACGGGATCGCGGGCTCCGCGGATGGTGATGACCGCCATCCCGAGCGTGAGAACCAGCCCGGCGCAGAGAGCCGCGCCCAGGTCGTGCGGTGGCCGGGCCGGCCAGAGCCACGGAGTGGTCAGCGCTGGGCGGTGCCATTGGGTGTAGAGCGCGTACGTGCCCAGAATCAGGTAGCCGGTCGGGCCGGTCCAGGCCAGGGCGCCGCCGAGAGCAGCAGCGCACAGCATGCCGATGCCGGTCATTCCGGCTACGTTGCGCAGGACATCGAGGGTGCCGCCGGCGAGGTCCGCGCCGGTCCCGGCTGCGGCGAGCGCGACGATCGCTGCTGCGGTCAGCGCCAGCCCGGCGGCCAGGCGCAGGAACGGCAGCCGCGCGCCGGCGACGCGTTCTGGCTCGCCGAACGGGCTTGCGGTGGTGACGGTGATGACAGCCACGGCCCCGGCCTCGAAGACCAGCGGCAGCTGCAGGGCCCCGTAGGCGTCCCAGTGCCCGATGAGCGCGATCCTCAGGCCGAGGCCGCAGGCCGCTATCGCTACCAGGGCCGGCGGGATCCGTCGGCTGGCGGCGTATGGCCGCACCAGGGCGGTCATGGCAGCTGCGCCACGGTGACCCGGCCGGCTCGGAGCGCCGTCAGGTGCTGCACGAGCCAGGCACGCCGGGCCGCAGCTGGCAGGGCGGCGAACCGCCGGGCCGCGGCATAGGCCGGCGAGCCGGGTGCCGGCCCCGGCGGCGGCTGGCCTCTCGGGCCAGCTCCGGGTCCCACCCGCAAGGCCGGGCAGCCGGCCGCCGGCCGCTGGCACCGTGCGCCCGGTGATGGCCCGGGCTGGCTGTTTGCGTGCCGCACAATCTCAGGAGCCGCGCCGGGCATCGGCAGGCCGGCGGCGATCATCAGCGCCGCGGTGACTGCGCGCTGTGCCTGGGATGCTCCGGGGCCGTCACCGGTGACGCTGGCCACGAGGTCTGACCCGGCACCGCTCCGCACCAGGCTGGCCAGCTCACTGGCGGTCATGACAGGTCCATCCAGCTGGTCGGGGAGAAGAAGGTGGTAGACCGGCGGCGTGCCGCTGAGGACTGGGCCGGTCAGGCCTATGGCGACGGAGTTGCCTCGTTCTTGGCGGTAGGTCGCGGCTGCCTGGCTGATGCGGGCCGGGGTGCCGGGCAGGCCGGCGAGCTCGTCGAGCACCGGCCTGAGAGCGGCCGCCGTGTCGGGCAGGTAACTTGCGTAGGCGGGGTTCAGGCAGACCGGGATCGCCGTGTGGCTGCAGACGGGGGTGTAGCGGATCGGCCGGCCGCTGGCGGCATCGTGCAGGGCCGGGATGGCGATCATGCCGTGGTTGTCCAGCCTGCCGGTCCCGGCGAGCCCGACGGCGGTCCCGGCCGCGAGCAGGCCGGCTGCCGCGACGGCCGCGGCGGCTGCGCGCAGTGACCGAGGGCCCGCGCCCTCGGGGAGCGCCAGGGCTCCTAGCACCGCCGTGGTGAGCCCGGCGAGGAACATCACCTGAGCGATCGGCAAGTCGGGGACGAAATGGTAGAAGGTGGCGACCCCCGCGTCGGGCCCGGTGTCCCAGGGGCCGGTGACGAGCGGCGAGATCTGCCAGTACGAGTGGCTGCCGCGGATGAGCTCGGTGCTGAGCGCAAGTGCGAAGAACGCCGCGATTGCCGCCAGCGGCGCGGTGAAACGGCTGGGGACCAGCGTCCCGGCAGCGAACCCGAGCGCGGACAGGGTCGGCAGGCTCGCGGCCGCGACCGCGGCCGGCCACCACAGCGGCCCGCCCCAGCTCGCCTGGTGCGCGGTCACCCCGTAAAGGACGGCCAGGCAGCCCAGGTAGCCCGCCATTGCCCAGCTCGTGGTGGCGGCCCAGGCGGTGAGCCGCTCGGCCCACCGCGGCCGGGCACTGATCGTCACCAGGTCGGTGGTGCGGCGCCGGGCTTCCCGGGATCCCATCCACGCGGCCGCGCCCACGACCGGTGCGATGAAGTCCGTGATCGCTCCGCTCTGCATGCTCGTCGCGCGCAGGTTCCACAGCGGCGGCATGGCCATGGTCTTGCGGTAGGTAGTGAGCCAGAACAGCGCGATGGCTACCGGCAGCATCCACAGCATCGCGCTGTGGCGCAGCTCCAGGCGAAGCAGCCGGGCCGCCGCCAGGCCGGGCCTGCGCATGACCGGCAGCAGCCCGGACGGGGCCGGAGCGCTCGCGGCGGTCACGACCGTGCCGCCGCGAGGACTGCGCTGTACCCGCGCTCCAGCGGCGCATCGCCGACGCCGCAGCCTTCGCCGCGAGCGGCCAGCTCGCCGGGCGTGCCGTCGTAGACGATTTTCCCCTGGTCCATCAGTACGACCTGGGCGCAGGCGGCACCGACATCCTCCACCAGATGCGTGCTGACCACCACGGTGGCCCGCTGGCCCAGCGCCCTCAGCAGGGCACGGAACGCCACCCGCTGCTCCGGGTCCAGCCCGGCCGTGGGCTCATCCAGCAGCAGCAGCTCCGGCTCGTTGACGATGGCCTGCGCGATCCCCACCCGCCGCAGCATGCCCCCGGACAGGGTGCGCAGCTTCGCGTTAGCCTTGCCGCCGAGCGCGGTCCGGTCCACCGCGATCGTCACCGCCGCCGGGATCCGCGCCGGCGGCATCTCCTTCAGCAGCGCGAAGTACTCGACGAACTCGGCGACGGTGAATCCCGGGTAGTAGCCGAGGCTCTGCGGCAGGTAGCCGAGCCGACGGCGGATCTCCCGCCGCGGCCCGTAACTGCCCGGATCGCGGTCGAGCAGCCGCAGCCGGCCCGAGGTCGGTGGGATCGCCGTGGCCATCATCCGCAGCAGCGAGGTCTTGCCTGCGCCGTTGGGCCCCAGCAGCCCGAGCACCCCAGGTCCGGCGTGCAGGTCCACCCCCGCCACCGCCATGGTGCGGCCGAAGCGCCGGGTCAGACCGGCGATCTCGAGATTCATGAGGCGCCTCCGGAGCAGGTGCTTTGATGCAGCGCGACACGCGGCGGAAAGCACCGCAGCTCAAGACTGCCCGGCGGGCCGTGGCAGGGTCGTCACACCAGAGAGCTGAATCGCCGGTCATACCACGCAGGCAGTCCGGCCCGGGCCAGGACCGAACTGATACCTAGGTATGACCACGCAGGCGTGATGAGCAGGCAGCCCGGCGGATCTACGCTGAGATCGTGGAACCGAGGCCCGGCATCACGACGGCAGGCGACGGCGCCGGCGGCGCGGTCTATGCCCGGGTGAGCCGGGTCTGGCGGGGCCTGATCCAGGTACTGGCCGGCCCTTCCCCGGCCCCCTCCTGGAGATGGCGCTCACAGCAGGAGCGCCGGGCGGCTTACGCCGCGCTGGCGATGGCGACACTGGCGCTCTGCATAGTCAACGCGGGCGAGATCCACGGGGTTGTCGGCCTGCACGGCATGCTGCCGCCCGGGCGCATTCCGGTGGGCCAGCTACCGCCCAGCCTTGGGCAGCGGGTGCTCGCTGCGGCGGTGGTGGCACCGCTGCCGCTGTCGGCAAGATTTCCAATGCTGGCCTGGCGGACCGGATGGCTCGCGCTGCTGCTGACCCCGCTGGTACCTGCCGCCTGGTGGGGAGGCTGGCCATGGGGCCCGCCGCAGCTGCTTGCCCTGCTCGGGGCGTTCGCCCTGGCAGGGGTCCGCCAGCCGCGGCTGGAACTGTGGTGGATGTGGGCGCTCACCCTCGTTCCGTGGTGGCTATGGCTCATCGCAGACGTGCCCGACTTGAACGGCGCGGCCAGCGCCACCATCGCGTTCGCCACCGTGGCGATCGCGGTAGACAGCATCGGTTCCAGGCTGTGCGCCCAGCAGGCCCTGGCGGCCCAGACCGAGCGCGCAGAGGCCGAGCGGACGCAGCGGGCCGCGCTGGAGGAGCGCACCCGGATCGCACGGGAGCTGCACGACATCGTCGCGCACCGCATGTCGCTGATCGCGGTCCGGGCGGAGAGCGCGCCCTACCGCTTCAGCGGGCTGCCCGAGTCGGCCCGCGCCGAATTCGGCTCGCTGAGCAAGGAGGCCCGCGAAGCGCTGACGGAGATGCGGCGGCTGCTCGGCGTACTGCGCCACGATCAGACTGCGGCCCTTGCCCCGCAGCCGCAGCTGGCGGACCTTCCCGCGCTCGTCGACTCCGCCAGGAAAGCCGGCGTATCGGTCCAGCTGTCGGTACCGCCTGCACTGGGCCAAGTGCCTTCCGGCGTCGGGATATGCGCGTACCGGATCGTGCAGGAATCGCTGTCCAACGCCAGCCAGCACGCCCCCGGAGCCGCGGTCACCGTGTCGGTGGGCCGTGATTCTGGCACCGTCATGCTGCGGATTGCCAACGGCCCCGGCGAGACTGCTGTCGCGTCGCCGAGCCAGCGCGGGCCGGGGCACGGGCTGACCGGGATGCGCGAGCGGGTGGCACTGCTCGGCGGCTCGCTGTCGGTAGGACCGGAGCCCGACGGCGGGTTCGCCGTGTCGGCCGTCCTCCCGCTCGGTGAGACGGCATGACGGCCGACACCGTGGCAGGCGGAGCCGGGGCAGGCGGACGCGTGGCAGGCGTGGGCGGGGCGGGCGGCAGCGGAGCGGGTGGAGGCGTGACCACGCGGTGCGTGATCGCCGACGACCAGGCCGTGGTGCGGGAGGGCATCGCCGCGATACTCGCCGCTCAGTCAGGCCTGCTCGTGGTGGGTCAGGCCGCCGACGGCGCCGAAGCGGTCAGCCAGTCGCAGCACCTGCAGCCTGACGTCATCTTGATGGACGTGCGGATGCCGGTCATGGACGGATTGCAGGCAACCCGCCAGATCCTCGGCGGCGCAACCGGGCCGGGCCAGCCGCGAGTGCTGATGCTCACCACCTTCGACCTCGACGACTACGTGTATGACGCGTTGCGGGCCGGTGCCAGCGGCTTCCTGCTCAAAGACGCCACCGCCGCCGAACTGGTACAGGCCGTTCGCGTGGTGGCCGCCGGCGACGCGCTGCTCGCTCCGTCGGTAACCCGGCGGCTGATCGCCGACTTCGCCCGTCGGCCGCGCCAGCACCCGCCGTTCCCGTCGGCGCTCGGCGTCCTCACCCAGCGGGAATCCGAAGTGCTGCGGCTGATTGCCCATGGCCTGTCCAATGCCGAGATCAGCGAGACCCTGGTCATCGCCGAGCAGACGACCAAGACCTACGTCGGCCGCATCCTTGCCAAGCTAGACCTCCGCGACCGCGCCCAGGCCGTCGTGCTCGCCTACGAAACCGGCCTCGTCACCCCCGGCGGATCAGACCCAGCGTGCCTATGATCGATGCGTCGATGCCGTCGGTCGGGGGTCGTTTGATGGGTGGCTGGCGGTATCCGGCGGCGGGCGGGACGCAGGACGTCTTTTTCGACCGTGCGGCCGCGCGGCAGCTGCCGACGATCGTCGCGGGGGATGGCATCTACCTGATCGACGATCGGGGCAGGCGTCTGCTCGATGTCTGCTCGGGTCCGTTCCTGGCCTCGCTTGGCCAGGGCAACGAGCGCGTGCTCCAGGCCATGCTTGAGCAGGGCAGGAGGCTGACGTACACCTATTCCCGGACGACCAGGCATCACGCCAACGCGGCGCTCACCGAGCGGCTCGCCGCGCTGGCGGGCGCCGGATTCGAGCGGGCTCACCTGACCTCGGGTGGCTCGGAGGCCGTCGAGATGGCGCTGAAGTTCCTGCGGGCCCATGCCGTCGCGTCCGGGCAGGCTCAGCGCCACCGCGTGATCTCGCTGATGCCCGGTTACCACGGCGCCACGCTCCAGACGCTCGCCCTGAACGGCGACGTCGCGGTACCGGCGCTGTGGGGTTCCATGGCCGTGAGCTCGGAGAAGATTCCCGCCCCGCTCACGTTCCGGGCGGCCAGCCCGGAGTCGGCGGCCGCGGCGAGCCTGGCCGCACTCGAGGAGACGATCGACCGGATCGGCCCGGACCAGGTTCTCGCGTTCGTGCTGGAACCAGTCGGCGGCCAGGCCTCCGGCGTCAACGTCCCGCACCCGTCGTTCGCCCGCGGGGCGCGTGCCATCTGCGACCGGCACGGCATCAAGCTGGTGTTCGACGAGAGCGTGTGCGCCGTCCGGACGGGCCGCTTCCTCGCGGCCCACCACGACACTGACGCGCTACCTGACGTGGTCGTGCTCGCGAAGGGCCTGGCCGCCGGCTACGCGCCGCTCGGCGCGGCACTGATGCCAGCCCGCCTGGTCGAGGAACTCGCGGAGACAACCGGGTTCGTCGTCTCCCACTCCTACGACGCCAATCCGATGGCCTGCGCCGCCGGCGCCGCCGTCCTCGACGAGATCGTCGAACACGACCTGATGGGCCGCGCCGAGCGGACCGGCCGGAGCCTGCGAGCCGGACTCGACGCGATCGCGCGGCGCTCGCCGCTCATTGGCGACGTCCGCGGCCGGGGGCTGCTGCTCGCGATCGAGCTCGTCGCCGACAAGGACACGCTCGCCCGATTCCCGGCAGGCATCGACCCGGGCTCGGTTGTCCTGCGTCACGGCCTGGAGCACGGTCTCCTGCTGTACTCCCGGCGCCAGAACAGCGGGCACTTCGGGGACTGGCTGCTGATCGCCCCGCCGCTGGTGATCAGCCCGGAAGCGTGCGACGACCTCCTCAGCGGTCTCGAGTCGGCTCTGGCCGGCGCGGCAGCCGAGCTCCTGGCCAGCCACGCGGCGGAGCGCTGACCGGAGCCTGAGCCAGCCCCGATGGTCAGTCAAGCTCGGAAGACGGCGCGATGGCGTCGGCGGCGACCTCGACCGCGAGGTCGTGCCCTGCGCCGCTCAGGGTCCGGCTCACCCTGCGGAGCCGCTTGCGCTGCTTGGGGTCGGTCTCGTGGCGTGCGGCGACCTTGAAGCCGTCGGCGAGCCGGGCGATGAGGGCTTCCGGCCCCGGCCACTGCCCGGCGATGCGCTGCCCCGCCGCGCTGACTGTGCCCGCGTGGCCGCCTGGGCCTTCGGTCTGCGCGACGAGGGTGTTGACTGCCTCTTCCACCGTGGCGCTCAGCTGGTCAGGATCCAGGCTCTGCAGCAGCCCGCTGCGCTTGAGCTCACGATGGATCAGATGCGATGACCGGGCGATGGCGGCCGCCACCTTACGCTGCTTGAGTTCGGCCAGTAGCTCACCGAGCATCCGGATCGCGGTGTAGTCAATGTCAGAAATGCCGTTGGCGTCCAGCACGAGGGCGTGCACCGGCTCGGCCGCCGTGTCGAGCATCTGGAGAATCCGCAGCCTGACGTACTCGGCGTTGCCGTACCACAGCGGCGCATAGATCAAGAAGACGAGGACGCCGGGAACCTGCTCGGTCGGGCGGCCGATGTCGGGCGGGATCCAGTGATCCGTGCCGGGCTCGCGGCCGAGGATGACGCCGCTCGGCCGGGCGGCGCGGCGGGTCCGGTCGGCCAGGGACAGCAACAGGGCCACCACGACGCCCGTCTCGATCCCGAACAGCGACACGGCAAGCAACGCGGCGACCGCGAGCGCGAACTCCAGCCGGTCGAAGCGCCGGATGGACTTGAGGTCACCAGCCCGGAAAAGGCGAGTGGCGATGAACAGCAAGATGGCGCCGAGCGTGGCGTCCGGCAGGTCCTTCAGCAGCCCGGGACCGGCGAGAACCACAGCGAAAACCAGAACGGCCGCGATCACGCCGGTGAGCTGCGACCGGCCGCCCGCGGCGAGCACCACCTGGGTGCGGGGCGGGCTGGAGTTGACGGCGAACGATCCGGTCAGGCCCGCGGCCAGGCTCCCGGTCCCGATGGCCACGAGGTCCCGGTTCATCTCCCCGGCATCCAGGGAGCTGGCTCCGGTGGCGCGCACGACGGCGGACGTCTGTGCCAGGCAGACGAACGCGACGGTCAGCGCCGGACCGATGAGCTGCCTGACGTCAGCCAGCGATGCCGAGGGAAGCGCGAAGGCGGGCACGCCACCGTGGATCGGACCGAGCACTGCCACGCCATGAGAGGTCAGCCCGAGCACGGCAACCGCCAGGATCGAGAGGACGAACCCGATCAGCGCGCCGGGAATCCGGCGATCGACGTGTTCGGCGAGCACGACCAGGGCGAACACAGCCGCGGCGATCGCTATCGACCAGACGTTGGCATGGCCGATCTGCTCGGCGACCTTCTGCAGCCGGGCCAGCAGCGTGCTGCCGCCGCCCGGCAGTCCCAGGATGGCGGGGATCTGGCGGACCGCTATCTGGACGGCGATCCCGGCGAGGACGCCGGTGATGACGGGCGTGGAGAGGAACTCGCTGAGCCACCCAAGCCGCAGCAGGCCGTTTGCGATGACAAGCGCGCCGGCCATGAGGGTGAGGAAGGAAACCAGGTGGACGTAGCGGGGCGTTCCGGCCGCCGCGAGACCGGCGACGCCGGCGGCAAGGATGGGGGCGATGGTGGAATCGGCGCCGACGGACATCTGGCCGCTGCGCCCGAGAACGGCGTACAGCAGCGACCCGGCCATGAATGCGTACAGACCCGCGGTGGCGGGCATGTACGCCAGCTTGGCCGTGGCAATCTGCTCGGGCACGGCGATGGCCACCAGAGTCAGCCCGGCCACCACGTCCGGCCGTAGCCAGGATGCCCGGTAGGCACGCAGGCTCGGGAGAATCAGCGGCACATTCCTCGATCGCATCCCGACCACTCACAGCGTGCTGGCGGCAGTTGGGATCGACTATCTCACCCATCATCGCCGCAGCCCCGGGCACGTCATCGCGGGGCGCGGGACTCATCATCCGGATCGGGTGTGCTGGCCAGGTAATCGGCGAGGCGGTCGAGGCGCCGTTCCACCGTGGCGCGCCGCTGCGAGATCCAGGCCTCCGCTCGCCGCAGGACCGCCGGTTCTATGGTGCAGGTACGGGTCCGGCCGGTCTTCTGCGAGCGGACCAGCCCGCAGGCCTCGAGGACCTGGACGTGCTGGAGGACGGCGGCCAGCGACATGTCCAGCGGCCTGCCGAGCTCACTGACGGACGCCGGGCCCTGGCTGAGCCGCTCCAGCATGACCCGGCGGCCCGGATCGGCCAGCGCCCGGAACACGCTGTCCAGGTCCGCATCACGCTCGGCATGGTCAAGTATATACTTGAGTATTATTCTCCGGCCGGCCCGCGTCAAGCGATGATGGCGTGGCGGAGGTTGAGTACAGGCCCTTGCCGGCGAGGGGGCGGCGGGCGATGAACACGTACTCGGGGCTGTCTTCGGTGAACGGCTCGCGGGCGAACCCGCCGTAGAGCGCCTCCAGCTCCAGGCCAGCGACATCGATGAGCCCGAGCCACTCGTTCTTGGTTGCCCACCACAGGGAGCTCGTCGCTCCGCTCTCGAGGACAATGTCGATTCGGTTGTCGCCCACCGAGTACCGGTTTCTGTGCGGAACGGGCTCCTGCACGTGCTCGCCGTCCAGCCGCGCGGCTATCCGGTGGTCGAACGAGAACGCGTTCCAGGCGAACCGCCCGCCTGGCCGGAGCGACGCGGCGACACGCTCGAAGGTGCGGCGGCGGTCAGCCCATCCCGGCAGGTGCAGCAGCGCGCGGAACGGGCAGTAGATCAGCGCCGCGGGCTCATCGAGCACGAAGTCGCGCATGTCGCCCTGGCGCAGGTCGAGCACGACTCCTGCGGTGGCCGCACGGGCCCCGGCCTGAGCGAGCATCGCGGGCGAGGTGTCGA
>DATIZP010000157.1:0-20999 GCA_035517035.1 Streptosporangiaceae bacterium
CGCGTCGACCAGCCGCATCGCCTCCTCATACCCCGGCCGGTACTTCCCCGGCTTGGTCGGGTCCTTGCGGGTCACCCCGATGTCGTTATCCGACAGCCGGTACACCACCGTCCAGCCCCGCTCGCGGGCCTTCTGCTCCAGCTTGGCGAGCTGGTTGGCCACGCCGTGCCCGTCGTGGGCCTTGTCCATGCTGATCCGGACGTAGATCAGGCAGCGTATGACGGCGTCTGCCGTCAGCCGTGTTGTGTCACCGATCGTCATATGTGTTAATATAGTGGACAGGAGCCGAAATGCCGGCACGACCACCGGCTCAAGCAGCAGCCCGGGTGGACGGCCGCCCAGCTCCCGGACGGCACCTTCCGGTGGACCACCCCGGCCGGGCGCAGCTACGACACCGAACCCACCCGCTACCCCACCTGACTGATGGGGGCTATCCGAGCGCCGGCGTCATCTTAGACAGCGCGTTGATGACGCGGTCGACCGCGTCGCCGCCGCGCGGCTCGGTCAGGTTAACCACCAGCTTCATGGTCATCCGCATCACCGCCGGACGCTTGATCCCGTGCCTGGTGGCGAACTGTATGAGGGACGGGTTGCCGATCAGCTTTACGAACGTCCGGCCGAGAGTGTAGTAGCCGCCGTACTCGCTCTTGAGCACCGCGGGGTAAGCCTCGAGCACCTTCTCGGTACCGGCCGCCGTGCGGCGGCCGAGCGCCTGGACGATGGAGCGCGCGGCGATCTCGCCGGACTCCATCGCGTACGCGATGCCCTCGCCGCTGAACGGGTTCACCATGCCGCCTGCGTCGCCCGCCAGCAGCAGACCGCGGGTGTAGTGCGGGGTGCGGTTGAAGCCCATCGGCAGCGCCGCCCCGCGCACCGGCTGGGTCCGGCTCTCTTCCACTAGACCCCACTCGGCCGGCATCGACTTCAGCCAGCGCTGCAGCAGCAGGCGGTAGTCGGTGCGGCCGAACGCCCCCGAGGTGTTGAGCAGGCCGCACCCGACGTTGCTCGTGCCGTCGCCCATGCCGAAGATCCAGCCGTAGCCTGGCAGCAGTTGCTCGCCGTCCCACAGGTCGAGCCAGACCTCGCTGTACTCATCGTCGTGCCGCGGGGTGGTGTAGTAGGTGCGGGCCGCGACGCCGAGCGGGCGGTCGTCCCGCTTGTGCAGGCCCATCGAGACCGACAGCCTCGACGAGTTGCCGTCGGCGGCGACCACGACCCGGCCGCCGAACGTCCGCTCGGGCCCGCCGGCCTGCGGCCCGGTCTCCCGCGCCGTCACGCCGATGATCCTGCCGGTGCGCTCGTCCATCCTCGGGCCGGTGACCGTCACGTTCTCCAGCAGCCTGGCCCCCGCCTTCACCGCGTTCCTGGCCAGTATCTCGTCGAAGTCGAGCCTGGCCCTCATCGCGCCGTAGCCCGGGAACGCGGAAAGCTCCGGCCAGGCCAGTTCGATCTGGCCGCCGCCGCCGATGAACCGCACGCCCTTGTTCAGCACCCAGCCGTTCTCAGGACTGACCGGCAGGCCCATCCCGGTCAGCGCCTTGACCGCCCGAGGGGTGAGGCCGTCGCCGCAGACCTTCTCCCGCGGGAAGCTGGTCTTCTCCAGCAGCAGCACGTCAAGGCCGGCCGCGGCCAGGTAGTAGGCGGTCGTCGATCCGGCCGGCCCGGCCCCGACGACGATGACGTCGGCGGTGTCAGACGACTGCTGCTCGCTCACTGACCAGTCCTGCCAATCTTGTGAACGCCTTCACAAGTACAGATGCTGACAGTCTAGACCGTAGCCGCTGATCACAGCAGTCGCCCGACGGCGATGAGCGCCTGCGCCGATCACCGCGGCCGGCGACCCACGTGCACGGCGACCACGCCGAAGGACAGGTTGCGCCACCGCACGGCGGTCCACCCGGCCGCGCGGACCTGCCCGGCCAGCGCCGCCTGGTCCGGCCAGTGGCTGATCGAGTCGGCGAGGTAGGAGTAGGCGGGCGCGTTGGGCGACAGCCGCCTGGCCACGGCGGGCAGCACGGCGGCCAGGTACCGCTGGTAGGCCGCGTCGGCGAGCCGGGCAGGCAGGTGGCTGAACTCGCAGATCACCAGCCTGCCGCCCGGTCTGGTCACGCGCAGCATCTCGGCCAGGGCGGCGCCGGGGTCGGCCACGTTGCGCAGGCCGAACGAGATCGTGACCGCGTCGAACGAGCGGTCAGCGAACGGCAGCGCGAGCGCGTCCCCGGCGACGAAGCTGACCAGACCGGGCCGGCGGCGCGCGCCTACCTCCAGCATGCCGAGCGAGAAGTCCGACGCCACGCACCGCGCGCCGGCGGCGGTGAACGCGCGGGACGAGGTCCCCGTCCCTGCCGCGATGTCGAGCACGACGTCCGCGGGCCCGGCCCCCACGACGCGCGCGACGACCGACCGCCACAGCCGGTCCTGGCCGAGCGAGAGGACGTCGTTCAGCAGGTCGTAACGGCCGGCCACGGCGTCGAACATCGCCGCCACGTCGGCCGGCCGCTTGTCGAGTTCAGCGCGAGTCACGGCACCCAGCGTGGCACAGCGCCGGGCCGCGGCAACCGCCTGGCCCGGGCGGAACGAAAGGGACCGCCTGGCGGAATGCGGCCTACCAGGGCTAGTTAACGCGATCAGAAATCAAATTTCCCGGCCGTCAGGACTACGGATCCTGAAGGAACGGGGCCCGGCTTGAGTCAGGGACAGAAGAACCTTCAATGAGAACGCAATCGGTGCACATCACTGCAGTTCAGACTGCTAGTCGCGGATTGTGAACTAAGTTGTCCGGTGACCTTTACTCGCTTATCTTGCCTTCTCAATTGTCCGCCAATTCTTATAAACCGGTGACCAAGCGGCGGCGTCTTGGTATACGTATGTAATCGCGCGCTGGACCGGCTTATCGAGTGATTCGGAAAGTTGCGAAAACCCCCAGCAATGAACGAGGAGTAACCAATGCGCAAGACGATCACGCTGCTCGCCACGGCGGCGGCCATGCTCACCGTCGGCTCAGCGGCGGCGCAGGCGGCACCGGCCAGGGTCATCGTGCCCGGCGCCACGCCCTCCTGCGGCGCCCAGTGCTTCGACCTGTCCAGCCTGGTGCTCGGCACCTCGGTGATCCAGAACGCCTATATCGCGCGCGACCGGGGCGTGGGCGGCAAGGTCGGCATCAGGCTGAACCTGAAGCGAGCGAGCAACAGCCACCCGAACGAGGACTTCACCGGGGCGGAGGTGGGCACGCTGGCGGCCTACTGCGGCACCCTGATCTCCCCGGTCTCCTACGTCTGCGTGAACTACCCGGCCGACTACCCGGTCTACGAGGGCAACTGGTCGCCGTTCGGAAACCAGAGCGGCCTGTGCGCCGGCGTCGCCATCCGCGATCTCACCGGCGAGAACGTGACCCTGCAGCCGTGCGGCGTCACGGCCAGGACGCTGTGGGTCGGCGACCTGGCCAACTCGGTCACCCACGACGGCAACCAGTACACCCCGTGGGTCAATGGCTCTGACCCCAACTTCAGTCACCCGCTGGTGCTGACCGTGGACCAGGGTAGCTTCCTGCCGGCCAACCAGCTCAAGGTGCAGCGGCTGAACCTGCTCGACGGGGACACCGTGGAGGACTCGCAGCAGTTCACGCTGCAGGCCGGTCCCGAGGCCTGAGCGAGCATGCCATCGGCCGGGGCCGGGTCCGCTGCGCGGACCCGGCCCGTTGCGCCTAGAGCAGCTCGGGCTGCTGCCATTCCTTGCCGAGCAGGTGCTCGTCGAGGAAGGCGAGCACGGTCTGGTACCAGACCTTCACGTCGCCCGGCTTGAGTATCCAGTGGTTCTCGTCGGGGAAGTACAGGAACTTCACGTCCTTGCCGCTGCCGGTCAGCTCGGCGTACATCCGCAGCGCCTCGCCGATCGGCACCCGGTAGTCCCGGTCGCCGTGGATGATCAGCACCGGAGTGACGATCGCGTCCGCGTGCAGGTGCGGCGAGTTGGCCGCGTACCGCTCGGGCTCGGTCGCCGGGTGGCCGAAATGCCGCCGCCAGTAGTACGGCGCGTCCGTGGTGCCGAACATCTGGTCGAGCGCCCACAGGCCGGCGTGGCTGACGATCGCGCCGAACCTGTCGGTGTTCCCCGCTATCCAGTTGGCCATGTAACCGCCGAACGAGCCGCCCATCATCGCGGTACGCGACTCGTCGATGTCGCGCCTCGCGACCACCGCATCGGTGATTGCCATCACGTCGGTGAACGGCGCTCCGCCCCAGCTGCCGTGGCCGCGGGCGATGAACGCCTGCCCGTAGCCGGTGGACAGGGCCGGGTCGGGCAGCAGCACCGCGTAGCCGCGCGCCACCATCAGCCACGGGTTCCACCGCCAGGACCAGGCGTTCCAGCTCATCACCGGGCCGCCGTGCACCCACAGCAGCAGCGGCGCCTTGGACTGCGCGCTCGCGTCGTGCGGCAGCGCCAGCCAGGCGCGGACCGTGGCGCCGTCCGCCGCTGTGGCGACGACCTCCTCAACCCGGCCGGGCACCTCCACGACCCCGGCCGGGCTGGCCAGCCTCACCGGCTCGCCGCCCGGCTCGGCCAGGTCGATCCTGACCGGGGTGGGCAGCTCGGCGATGGCCGAGCGGATCGCGTAGATCGCCCGGCCGTCCGGCGCCGGGCACAGGCTCTCGTACGCCGCGTCGTCGGTGGTGATCTTGGTGACCGTGCCGGTGTCGGCGGCCACCGCGTAGATCGGGCGCCTGCCGTTGTCATCGGTGGTGAAGTACACCGCGGCGCCGTCGGCTGACCAGCGCAGCTGGAGCGGCCGGCGGTCGAACCTGGCCAGCAGGTCGCGGCCGAGCTCGCCATCGGAGCCGTCCAGCCTCGCCGCCACGATCGTCACGTCTCCCGGCCGCTCGTAGCTGTCGTGCTCGCCGCGGATCGCCGCCACCGAAGTGCCATCCGGCGAGATCTCGGGGGTCTCGAAGTCGTAGCCCGGCGCGCCGAGCAGGGTGCGCCGCTGCGCCGACTCGACGTCGATGACGACGACCTCGTTCCGCTCCGCACCAGGCCCGTCGGGGGCCGCCCAGCCGGTCACCGCGACCGCGCCGTCGGGCGAGAGGCCGAACCCCTGCTCGTCCAGGGCGCGGCCCGGGTCGGGGGTGAGGTCGCGTACCTCGCCGGCGCCGGGCTCGGACGAGCCGTCCTCGCCGTCGGCCGGGCCGGAATCCGCCGGCGCGGGATCGGGCGCGCTGGCATCGGGCGCGCGGCCGGCCAGCAGCCGCACGCAGTCGGGACCGAGGTCGTGATCCCAGAACCTGACCACCGGACCCTGGTGCAGGATCGCGCTCACCCCGGCGTCGGTGCGGGCCTTGCGGCGGCTCGCGTCCGCCGCGTAGCCGTCGGTGCCGTCGAACGCCGCGGCGGCGACCAGGAACGCCTGCGCGCCCCTCGCCGCGGCGACCCCGGCGGCACCGCCTGGCGGCGCGGTCACTCGCCGGGCCTCGCCGCCGCCGGCCGGCAGCAGCCACAGGGCAGGCTTATCGCCGGGCGCCTCCCCGTTGGCCTTGGCGGTGTGCCCGGGCCGCTTGGAGATGAAGAGCAGCGAGCCGTCGGGCAGGAACTCCGGGCCGGCCTCGCCCTCCGTCGACCTGGTCAGCCGCACCGGCGGCCCGCCCTCGGTGTCGATGCGCCAGATGCTGCTCAGGTACTTCTTCGGTTCCGGTCCGAGGCTCTGCACCGAGGCGGCCAGCCAGCTGCCGTCCGGGGATACGGCCAGGGACGTCACCGCCGGGATGCGGACGTAGTCATCGAGATCGTGGAACCGGGTCACTGTGACTCCTTTGTCGGCGACGGTCGGGCACTACCCGAGTCTGCGACAGGAGCGCCGATACCGGAACCCCCGGAGTGCTACCCCGCGTCCATGATCATGGCAGCGCCGACGGTGGCGCTGGTCGCTTCGTCGATCAGGATCAGGCCGCCGGTCACCCGGTTGCGCGCGTAAGGATCACAGAAGATCGGCTGGGTCAGCCGCAGCGAGGCCCGGCCGATCTCGTTGAGCCGCAGCTCGCCTGCCGACTCGTCCCGATGCAGGGTGTTGATGTCCAGCCGGTAGCTGATGTCCCTGACCAGCGCCTTCACGGTCCTCGTGGTGTGCTTGACGATGAGCCTGCTGCCTGGCCGCAGGGTCGGCGCGTCGGCCATCCAGCAGATCATCACCTGCACGTCCTGGGTCACGTGCGGCTGGTTGTGCGGCCGGCAGATCTGATCGCCGCGCGAGACGTCAAGGTCATCGTCCAGCAGCAGGGTCACCGACATCGGCGGGTACGCCTCGTCGACCGGGCCTGCCGCGGTGTCGATCCGCTTGATCGTGGTGGTCAGGCCGGACGGCAGGTGGGTCACCTCATCGCCCGGCTTGAGCACGCCGGCGGCGATCTGGCCGGCGTAGCCGCGGTAGTCGTGCAGCTCGGGGTCGGTCGCCTGGTGGGGCCGGATCACGTACTGGACAGGGAACCTGACGTCGATCAGGTTGCGGTCGGAGGCGATGTGGACGTGCTCCAGGTGGTGCAGCAGCGATGGGCCGTCGTACCAGGGCATGTTGAGCGAGCGCTCGACCACGTTGTCGCCGTGCAGTGCGGAGATCGGGATGAAGGTCAGGTCGCCGATCTCCAGCTTGGCGGCAAAGGAGGCGAACTCCTCGGCGATCCGGTCGAACGCGGCCGCGTCGTAGTCCACCAGGTCCATCTTGTTCACCGCGAGCACCAGGTGCGGCACCCGGAGCAGCGTGGCGAGGAACGAGTGCCGCCTGCTCTGCTCGGTGAGCCCGTTCCGCGCGTCCACCAGGACCACAGCGAGATCGGCCGTGGACGCTCCGGTGACCATGTTCCTCGTGTACTGGATGTGCCCTGGGGTGTCGGCGATGATGAACTTGCGGCGCGGGGTGGCGAAGTAACGGTAGGCCACGTCGATCGTGATGCCCTGCTCGCGCTCGGCGCGCAGGCCGTCCGTGAGCAGCGCCAGGTTGGTGTAGTCCTCGCCGCGCTCCTTGCTGGTGCGCTCCACCGAGGCGAGCTGGTCCTCGAAGATCGCCTTCGAGTCGAAGAGCAGCCGGCCGATCAGCGTGGACTTGCCGTCGTCCACCGAGCCGGCGGTCGCGAGCCGCAGGATGTCCATGGGCCGCTCGCCCTGGTGCGACGTCATCAGAAGTAGCCCTCCCGCTTGCGGTCTTCCATGGCCGCCTCGCTGGTCCGGTCGTCCGCCCTGGTCTGGCCGCGCTCGGTGATCCGGGTGGCCGCGATCTCGGTGATCACCTGGTGCAGCGTCACGGCCGACGACTCGACGGCGCCGGTGCAGGTGATGTCGCCGACGGTGCGGTACCTGACCGTCACCTCGTAGGTCACCTCGTGCTCGGCCCTCGGCACGTGCGGGTGGTCGGCGAGCAGGATGCCCTCCCGCTCGAACACCGACCTGCGGTGCGCGAAGTAGATCGACGGGATCTCGAGCTGCTCCCTGGCGATGTAGTGCCAGACGTCGAGCTCGGTCCAGTTGGACAGCGGGAACACCCTGATGTGCTCGCCGCGGCGGATCCTGGTGTTGTACAGGTTCCACAGCTCGGGCCGCTGGTTCTTCGGGTCCCACTGGCCGAACTCGTCGCGGAACGAGAACACCCGCTCCTTCGCCCTGGCCTTCTCCTCGTCCCGGCGCGCGCCGCCGAACACCGCGTCGAAGCGGTGATCGTTGATCGCGTCGAGCAGCGTGGTGGTCTGCAGCCGGTTCCTGCTCGCCCACCGGCCGGTCTCCTCGACCACCCGGCCCGCGTCGATCGACTCCTGCACCGAGGCCACGATCAGCCGGACGCCGAGCTCGGCGACCCTGGCGTCCCTGAAGTCGAGCACCTCGGGGAAGTTGTGGCCGGTGTCCACGTGCATCACGGGGAACGGGATCTTGGCCGGCCGGAAGGCGCGCTCGGCGAGCGCGAGCATCACGATCGAGTCCTTGCCGCCGGAGAAGAGCAGCACGGGACGCTCGAACTCGGCGGCGACCTCGCGCATCACGTGGATCGCCTCGGCCTCGAGCACGTCGAGCTGCGAGAGCTGGTAATCAGAGCGTGACACGGTCATCTGGTGAACTCCGGTGTGCGTGAACTCAGGTCCTGGCACGGGACAGACCAGGATACCTACCCTGGCCGGCGCGGCGGGCACACTCGGCGCAGGGCGTTATGGCTGGGCGGGCAGCAGCTGGTCGGCGCGCGGTGCCGTGCGTCCTCCGTCAGCCCCCCGGCCGGCCAGCGGCAGTCCTACGCCGGCGTGCTGCTCGATCTCGGCCAGCAGCCTGCCCTGCTCGGCGCTCAGAGCGGCCCGGTGCGGCGCGGCAAGCGCGGCCATCCGCTCGAGCAGCACCCCAGGCACGGCGGCGAGCGTGGCATGCAGCACCGACAGGGACAGGTCACCGAGCGCCGACCTGACCGCGGCCGACTCGGCCGTCGCCCCGCAGACGGCGCTGAGGTTCTCGAGCTCGTCCCGTACTCCGCCGGCCGACGCGAACTCCAGCGGGAAGACGTCGATGCCGAGGCCGGGCAGCGGCCGGGAGCGGGCCGCCTCGAAGGCGTTGAGCAGCGGGCTCACCTCGCCGGCCGTACGCGGGTCGTACAGGCCGGGGAACGCCGGGCCCTCGTAGCCGGCATCCGGCCCGCTGATGTAGATCGCCGCCCGCGAGCCGGTCGCCAGGATCGTGCCAACGGCCAGCTCGACCAGGCTGACCGGCCAGCCGAGGTCGGTCAGCGCGTGCACCGTCACCCCGCCAGCGACGGCGGCGTGAGGTGCCCGGGCCTCCGCCGCGGTCCGGCCCGCGGCCAGCAGCAGCTGCGCCGACTCGGCGGCGGACTGCGCGTAGAACATCGCGTCCGAGCTGTGCAGCCGGATCAGGCCGTCGGCGCACCAGCGGCGAAGCCGCCCGGCCACGATGGAGTTGTCCACCACGTGGGTGAACCTGACGGCGGCCGCCCGGCCACCCTGCTCGGTGATCCAGGCGAGCACCCACTCGGCCGCCCGCTTGGAACTGCTGTACACGTCCGCCGTGTACGGCCTGAGCGCCTTGCCGGTGGACGCGCAGACCAGCAGGGCCGCCGACTCATGCGCGGCGGCGGCGATGTTCCAGGTGCCGAGCACGTTGGTGGTGACGGTCCGGTGCACCTCGGCCTCGGCGAGGCCCGGGTCGCGCTGGCCGGCCAGGTGAAAGACGACGTCCGGCCTGACGTCGCTGAAGACCGCGTCCACGGCGGCGCGATCGCGAACGTCGGCCTGCCGGTACTCGGCGTCAGCGTGCCGCGGCCAGTCCGCGCTGACCCCGCGGCTCACGCTGACCACCCGGCCTGCCCGGTGCGCGGCGAGGTCGGCGATCAGCGCGGAGCCGATGCAGCCCGTGCCGCCGGTCACCAGGACCGTCTGGCCAGCGACCCAGCCGCCGACGCGGGCATCGGCGCCCTGGATCCGGCGGTCGCGTATGCGCAGGTAGCGCTCGGCCTCACCGATCGCTTCCGGCATCGCGGCCGCGAGCTCGGCCGTCAGCCTGCGCAGCTCGCCGAGCGCGGCCTCGCCGGGTGCGGCGAGGCCGGGCGGGGCCACGGCGCGCATGCTGGCGATGATCTCCGGTACTGCAGGCAAGCTTCCTGACCCCCCAGGTTCTCGGTCTGCTCGCGGCAGAAAGACCGCGCCCGCGGATCGGGCGGCGCGAATCGGGCGGGCTCGCACCAGCCTCGGATGCTTGCGCCAGGTCCGACCCTGATCTTCTTACCAGCGGTCTAAGTACGCGAATATACGCGTCTAGCTGGAGCAGCGTGGTACTACTATCTATGTCCATCGATGCACAGGTGGCAGGGGTCAAGCATGAAGGAGTAAGGCGTGGCGACCGCCGGCACGTCAGAAACCTCAAAGAACCCGTCATCGGCGCCGCGACACCGCAAAACCGCCGAGCCCGGCAAGGGCCGTGAGCGCAAGGCCACTCCGGGCTACCGCGGCCGCCGGGAACTGAACCCGCGCAACGGGCGGGCCGCCGCCGACAACGGGCAGGCGACTGCCGCGGCGAGCCCAGCGGCCGCCAGCGCGCCGATCGCCACCAGTGCACCCGTCGCCCCAAGCATGCCCGTCGCCCCAAGCACACCTGTCGCCCCAAGCTTTCCTGTCACGGCAAGGACGGCCGCCGCGGCAGGCACGCCTGTCGCGGCACACACGGCCAGCGCGCCCGTCGCAGCCAGGACTCCCGTGGCCGCAGCCACGGCCGCCGACGCTTCCGTCGCCGCGGCGGCGGCCATGCAGCAGCCGGTCCTGCCGGTGCCGCCGCGCGACAGCGAGAAGTACGCCTACGTTCGGCGGCACGCCTGGGTGCTCTCGCTCGCCTCGGCGGCGACCTTCCCGCCGCTGGTGCTCAGCCAGATCGACCTGGCACGCGAGTACTCCTGGTTCTGGGTCTACCTGCCGTTCGTGCTGCTCGGCGTCGGGCTCTTCACGGTCCCGCTGCTCACCGACGGGCTGGGCCGCGGCTTCGATGTCGCGGCGCACCGGGCACTCGTGGCCGCCTGGGCGCCGCGGCGGTACCCGTCGGTCGACGTGTTCCTCCCGGTCTGCGGCGAGCCAGTCGACGTGCTGCGCAATACCTGGCAGCACGTCGCGGCGATGAGCAAGCACTACAAGGGGCAGGTCACCGCCTACGTGCTCGACGACTCGGCCAACCCCGACCTCAAGGCCATGGCACGGGAGTACGGCTTCGCATACGCCACGAGGCCGAACCGCGGCTGGTACAAGAAGTCAGGCAACTTGCTCTACGGCTACCAGATCTCGAGCGGGGAGCTGATCCTGCTGCTCGACGCGGACTTCGCCCCGCGGCACGACTTCCTCAATGAGACCGTCCCTTACATGGAGACCTACCCGCAGATCGGCATCGTCCAGACGCCGCAGTTCTTCCGCGTGGTGGACGACCAGACCTGGGTGGAGCGCGGCGCCGGCGCGGTGCAGGAGTTGTTCTACCGGTCGATCCAGACCGCGAGGGCCCGCAAGGGCGGTGCGACCTGCGTCGGAAGCTGCGCGCTCTACCGCAGGGCCGCGCTCGAGGATAACGGCGGGATGTCGGTCAGCGAGCACTCCGAGGACCTGCGGACCGGCTTCGACCTGTACCGGCGCGGCTGGCAGCTGTGCTACCTGCCGGTCGCGGTGTCGACCGGCACGTGCCCGGACAACGTGCTGGCGTTCCTGAACCAGCAGTACCGGTGGTGCTCGGGCACCGTGGTGCTGTTCAGGGACCGGCTGTTCTGGCGCACCAGGCTGCCGTTGTACACTCGGCTATGCTATATATCCGGCTTTATCTATTATCTTTATACGGCCGTTTATACCTTCTTCATCCCCGCCCTGGCCATCGCGATCCTCATCTTCACGCCGAGCGTGCTGCAGCTGAAGAACGCGATCTTCATCCTCCCGATCCTGCTCTACGGCGGCGTGATCTTCCCGCTTTGGCACAGATCTCCTTACCGGCTGGAGGCCTGGTCGGTCAGGATCGTGGCCGGCTGGGCGCACCTGTTCGCGATCTTCGACAATTACCGCGGCAGGCCGCTCGGCTGGCAGCCCTCCGGCTTGGGCGCGACCAAGCAGGACGGCAAGCGCCGGTTCTGGATCGGCGTGACGCTGTGGAGCTGGGGCAGCGCCGCCGCCTGGACCTGCCTTGCGTTCTGGCGGTTCACCACCATGGACCCGTACAACATCCTGGTCATGCTCGTGCTCGGACTGTTCGAGCTGGTGATCGCCAGCCGGATCCTGGTGCAGCCGAGAGTCGGCGCTGCGGCGCCGGCATGAGAAGGAACCGGCTGGTCGGCCCGCTGGCGCTGCTGGCCGTGCTGGTGCTTGCAGCCTGCGGCGGTGCCGGCTCGGACCATCACGGCACGACAGGCTCGTCGCGGTCAGCCCGGAGCCGGCCGACGAGCACGACGGTGCCGATCTCGGACCTGCTCGACCCGCAGGGCACCAAGTACCTCGGCGTGGAGGTCCCCGGAGCGCCCAAGTCGCTGCGCAAGGTCCGCACGTTTGCCACCGCCATCGGCCGCAAGCCCGACCTGATCGGCGAGTACATCGGGTTCGGCCAGAGGTTCGACCCGGCGGCGGTCAGGGCGGCCTGGGCGTACGGCGCGATGACCTACGTGGCGTGGGAGCCGTACGGCACCACGGTCGCCGACATCGCATCGGGCAACGACAACTCCTACATCGACAGGTTCGCCAAGTCGGTGCGGGCCGTGGGGCTGCCGGTGGCGCTCAGTTTCGGCCACGAGATGAACGGCAACTGGTACCCATGGGGGACCTCGGACAGCACTCCGGCCCAGTTCGTCGCCGCCTGGCGGCTGATCCACGCGATCTTCACGGCGGTCCGCGCCAACAACGTGATCTGGGTGTGGAACCCGAACGTCATCTCCGCCAACCCGGGCGTCTCGCTGAAGCCGTACTGGCCCGGCGACTCCTACGTCGACTGGGTCGGCATCACCGGTTACTTCGACACCGGGGCCTACGCCACGTTCAAGACCCTGTTCGGGCCCACCATGACGCAGATCAGGACGTTCACCAGCGAGCCGGTCCTGATCGCCGAGACGTCGGTGCCCACCGGGCCTGGCGAGGCCGCCACCGCGCGGAGCCTGGTCGCCGGCGTCCGGCGTTCGAACGTGATCGGCCTGATCTGGTTCAACTACGACAAGGCCGGCCAGGACTGGCGGCTTGCCAGCAGGCCAGCGCTGCGTGCCGCGATGGCCGGCCAGCTCGCCTCCGTGCCCCTGGTCCAGGTCAGCCGGCGATGATCGACCGAGTACGGCCATCTCTGCAGCTCGGCAAGCCCAGAGATCCGGCCGACATCCCCGAGCGGTCGCAGAGCCCGATCAACCTGGCCGGCCACCCAGACGCCGACACGGTGATGCTCCCCGCGCAGAAGGACAAGCCCGCCGAGCTGCAAAGCGCCGTGGACGTAACGATCCCCGACTGGTCGGCCGACGAGGCGACCGCCGCCTTGCTGGCGGCGGAAGCCCTGCTCAGCGGTGCGGGCAACCTGACTCGCCCGCGCAGCCGCACGGGCATGATGATCAGCCTCCTGCCGCCCTCGCTGCGCGCCGAGCCCGAGCCCGACGCCCGGCCGGCGGAGGCGCCGACGCCCGACGAGCCCACAACCGACGACCGGCCAGGGCCGCGCCGCACCAGGGTCAGCCGCCTGGTGCTGCTCGCGCTGCTGGTCGGCCAGGCGATGCTCACGCTGCGGATGCACAACACCGCGTTCGAGGACGAGGCGCTGTACCTGTACTCCGGGCACCTCGAGCTTGCACACCTGCTGCACGGCACCCCCCTGTTCGAGAACTTCGCCTCGTACTTCTCCGGGGCGCCCGTGCTTTACCCGGTGCTCGCCGCCGTGTTCGACTCCATCGGCGGTCTGGCCGCCGCCCGTGCCCTGAGCCTGGCCGAGATGCTCAGCGTCACGGCGCTGCTCTACTCGATCACCCGCATGCTCTTCAACGAGCGGAACGCGCTCTGCGCGGCCGCGATCTTCGCGGTCAGCGAGGCGACGCTGTTCCTCGGCCACCTGGCCACCTATGACGCCACGTCGGTGCTGCTGCTCGCGGTCGCCACCTGGATCGTGGTGCGGACCGCGCCCTGGCGGCACCCCGGCTACCTGCTCGCCGCCCTGCCCGCCGCGCTCGCGGTGGCCACCAAGTACGCCTCGCTGCTCTTCGTGCCGACGGTGGTGGTGCTGTCCGCGCTCGCCGCCTACCCCTATCGCGGCAAGCGCGCGCTGATCAGGCCGGTCGCGCTCGGCGCGGTCATCGCGGGCCTGCTGGCCTGCGCGCTGTACGTGGCGGGTTCCAGCTACCGGGCGGCGATCAGCTTCACCACCACGCACCGGGCGCAGGGCGGCACGCCGGCGAGCGTGATCGCGCTCGACTGCCTGCGCTGGGGCGCGGTGCCCTTCGCCGTCGCGCTGATCGGCGCGATCGCGTACGTCTGGCGCGCGCGCACCGACAAGCGCGAGCACATAGCGCCACCGGGCGGCCGGCTGCGGCGCGCGGCGCTCAGCACGGCGCTGGCCGGCACGGCCCTGCTCGCCCCGGCCTACCAGCTGCACCTGCACACCGACGTCTCGCTGCAAAAGCACATCGGCTTCGGCCTGCTGTTCGCCGCGCCGATGGCCGGGACCGGGCTGGCCAGGATCGTGGGCGACCACTTCCGCCGGGCCCAGATCGGCATCCTGGTCTGGGGGCTGGCGCTGACCAGCGGGATGACGCAGGCAGGCGACCTGTTCCAGGGCTGGCCAGACTCGCAGTTCCTGGTGCGCAAGCTGGCTGCCGAGGCCAGGCCGGGTGCCCACTACCTGATCGAGGCGGCCGAGGTCCCGATCTACTACCTGCGCAACGACCCGAACGCCCAGCCAGGCCAGTTCACCACGACCTACAACATCACCTACGTGGGCTCGCACGGGCAGGTGCTCACCGGCCAAGCCGGCTTCGTCGCGGCTATCAGGGCCGGGTACTTCAGGGTCGTCGCCTACAACTACGCATCGACGCCCGCCCTGGACTCGGTGCTGGCCAGGACGCTGGAGTCAGACCCCAGCTACGTGCTCGCCGAGGCCATCCCCGAGCCGATCTCCGGCGGCACGCTGACCTACTACATCTGGGTAAAAAAGGGGAGCAAGCTGCCCGCCAGCGACCTTGGCCGCGGGACGCGCTCGGCCCCCAGCCCGTCCGCCAGCCCCTGAGCGGCCACCCCGAGCTCGCTCACATCACTCACCAAGGCTGCCAGAGCGCACCTGCGAGGCAGCACGGCCCGGCGGCGCCTGTTCTTCAGGTACACGCTCCGCTGGGACGAGCCGCGGTGACCCCCTGGCCAGCCGTCAGCTGCCCCCGGCGCGGATCTTGCCGATCGCGTCGATCAGCGGGCCGGCCAGGCTCTCGTGACAGATCAGCAGGTCGGGCAGGTACGGGTGCTCCTGGTTGTACTTGAGCTCCGAGCCGTCGATCCTGGTCGCGTGCAGCCCAGCCGACCGGGCCACGGCCACCGGCGCCGCCGAGTCCCACTCGTACTGGCCGCCGGCGTGCACGTAGGCGTCCACCTGGCCGTTGATCACGGCGGCCGCCTTGGCGCCCGCCGACCCGAGCGGCACGAGTTCGGCGTCGATGGCCTCGGCGACCAGCGTGACGAACTGCGGCGGCCTTGACCGCGAGACCACCAGCCTGATCCGCTCGGCGGGCTCGTGCAGCGCGGGCGGGTCGGCGGTGCACAGCACCATGCCCTGGGCAGGCAGCGCGACCGCGCCGGCGGTCAGCGAGCCGCGCTCCCATAGCGCGACATGCACCGCCCAGTCAGTGCGGCCAGGCTCGCCGAACTCCCTGGTACCGTCCAGCGGGTCGATGATCCAGACCCGGTCGGCGGCGAGCCGCCTCTTGTCGTCGGCGGCCTCCTCGGACAAGATCGCGTCGTCCGGGCGGGCCGCGGCGAGCCGCTCGGCAAGGAAGTCCTGGGCGCCGAGGTCGCCTGCCTTACGCAGCTTGTCGGCGGCATCGGAGGCGTCAGCGCCCGCGGCGCCGTCGGCCGCATGGGCCGACGCGTGCGCCGCGCGCAGCTTGAGCAGGCGCTCGCCGGCGGCAGCAGCCAGGTCGCGCGCGAGCAGGTGGTCGGCATGGGATGTCACGGTCTCACCCTCCGGAAGTCTGGCTGAGGGCGCCCGCGGCCGGATCCGCCGGGCGCCGCTCGGGTCGGGTAACCCTACCGCGCGATGCCCCGTGATCACCGACCACCGCCAGAAGCCACCCCATCCATGCCGGCATGCGCCCACACAGCAAGCTGGACCCGGCCGCGCGAGCTGAATCCGGACGACCGACGGCGGCCCACCCCACGGGCGGGCGCGGTGGCCGCCGTTACCCGGCCGCGTCCGGGGCCGCGCCGTGCACCTGGTTCTGCGTGGCGGCCAGGCCCTGACTCAGCAGCGACTGGACCGCGTCGGCGCCGCGATCGGCGAGCAGCGGCAGTTCCTTGCGCTCGGCGGCGGTGAAGTCGGTCAGCAGGAAGTCGGCAGGGTCCTGGCGCCCCGGCGGGCGGCCGATGCCGATCCTGACCCGGTAGTACTCACGTGTCCTGAGTGAGGCAGTCACGGAACGCAATCCGTTATGACCGTTATCTCCGCCACCCAGCTTGAGCCTGATCGTCCCGAACGGCAGGTCAAGCTCGTCATGCACGACGACAATCCGGTCCGGCGGGATCTTGTAGAATCCGGCCGCCGCGTTCACCGGGCCGCCGGACAGGTTCATGAACGACATCGGCTTGGCGACGATCACCGGCAGGCCAGCCAGCCGGCCGGAGGCCGCGAGCACGCGCGAGCGCTCCCGCCGGAAGCCCGACCCGATCCTCGCCGCGAGCACGTCAGCCACCACGTAGCCGAGGTTGTGCCTGTTTCCGGCGTACTGCGGGCCAGGGTTGCCCAGGCCGACGACCAGCCAGCGCTCGCCAGCCATCGGGTCCTGCTGCGGGCCGGCCTTACTCGGACGCGGCCGGAGGCTCGGTCGCCGGAACACCTGCCTCAGCCTCACCCTCGCTCTCGACGGCCGCGGCCTCCGCGGCCTCAGGAGCCTCGGCCACGACCCCGAGCTCGGCCTCGAGCTGGGCGGCAGTCGGCGCCGGGATCACGTGCAGGACAAGGAGGTCAGGCTCGGCGTCAAGCGTCACCCCGGCCGGGAGCTTGAGGTCACCAGCGGTGATCGACACGCCGATCGCCATGCCCTCGACGTCCACCTCGATGCTCGGCGGGATCGCGGTGGCCTCGGCCTGTACGGAGATCTGGACGAGCTGCTGGTCGAGCAGACCGTCGGCGACGACCTCACCGGAGACCACGACGGGAACGTCGACGGTGACCTTCTCGCCGCGCCGCACGACGATGAGGTCCACGTGCTCGACGGTGCCCTTGATCGGGTCCCGCTGTACCGCCTTGGGCAGCGCGAGCTGGCTGCCGCCTGGCAGCCCGTCAATCCGGATCAGCACGTTGGCGGTGCGCAGCGCGAGGAGCACGTCGTGACCGGGCAGGCTAATGTGCCGCGTCGCCGCGCCGTGGCCGTACAGGATCGCGGGAACCCGGTTGGCCCGGCGCTCGCGCCGCGCGGCACCCTTGCCGAACTCGGTCCGCGGCGTCGCGGCGATGTGTACCTCGGGCACGGTCGTACTCCTGTTTCCTGGCGGCTGCAGGGCGATCAGATGCGCAAAGAGTCTAGCCGAACCGGGGTCGGGCCAGGAACGCTCAGCTCTGGCCGTCGAACAGGCTGGTGACCGACCCCTCGGAGAAGACCTCGGTGATCGCCCGGGCGATCAGCGGCGCGATCGACAGCACGGTCAGCTTATCGAACCGCTTCTCCGGCTCGATCGGCACCGTATTGGTGATGATGACCTCGCTGATCGCCGAGTTCTTGAGCAGGTCAACGGCAGGGCCGGAGAGCACGCCGTGGGTGGCGGTCGCGATCACCGTGGCCGCGCCCTGCTCGAACAACGCCTCTGCCGCGTTCGCGATCGTGGCCCCCGTGTCGATCATGTCGTCGACCAGGATGCAGGTGCGCCCGGCCACCTGCCCCACGACCTCGAGCACCTTGCTCTTGTTCGCCACGTCGGGGTCGCGCCGCTTGTGGATGATCGCCAGCGGGCAGGCGAGCCGGTCGGTCCAGCGCTCGCACACGCGTACCCGGCCAGCGTCCGGCGCCACCACTGTGACCTGCGAGAGGTCCAGGCGGCCCTCAAGGTAGGAGGCCAGGATCGGCAGCGCGAACAGATGGTCGACCGGGCCGTCGAAGAAGCCCTGGATCTGCGCGGTGTGCAGGTCCACGGCCATCAGCCGGTGCGCGCCCGCGGTCTGGAACAGGTCGGCCATCAGCCGGGCCGAGACCGGCTCGCGGCCGTGGCTCTTCTTGTCCTGGCGCGCATACCCGAAGAACGGAGCGACCACGGTGATCCGGTTCGCCGACGCCCGCTTGAGCGCGTCGACCATGATCAGCTGCTCCATGATCCAGTGGTTGATCGGCGAGGTGTGGCTCTGCAGCACGAACGCGTCGCAGCCGCGTACCGACTCGAGGAACCTGACGAAGATCTCGCCGTTGGCGAAGTCGAACAGCGTCGTCGGCGTCGGCTCGACACCCAGGTAGTCGGCAATCTCGCGGCCGAGTTCGGGGAACGCCCGGCCGGAGAAGAGCATCATCTTCTTGCCGCTTGGCCCGGTGCCATCCGTCACGTGACCGGCTCTCCCTGAACGTGCGCTCGCTGAACGTGCGCGAACGGCCCGACCCGCGCGCCTTCGCCGATGACCGCGCCCTCGCAGACCGAGTAGGTGATCTCGGCCCCCGCGCGCACCTCGGTGTCGCGCAGCGTGGACTCCGGTCCCACGCTCGCGCCGGCCGCCACCGTGGTGGTGCCTTCCAGCTTGGTGCCAGGACCTATGTAGGCGTCCTTGGCCAGCCGGACACCGATGTCTACCCAGGTGCTCGCCGGGTCGGCGATCCGCACGCCCGCTCGCATCGCGGCATCGAGCAGCCGGGCGTTGAGCACCTTGCTGACGTGAGCAAGCTGGACGAGATCGTTCACGCCCTGAATCTCTTCGAAGTCCGGGCAGCAGACGGTCGCGACCTGGTGGCCGTCGGCGAGCAGAATAGTGACCGCGTCGGTGAGGTACTCCTCGCCCTGGGCGTTGTGCGGGTGAACCCGCTTCACGGCATCGGCGAGCAGGTCGCCGTCGAAGGCGTACATCCCCGAGTTGATCTCGTCGACCTGGCGCTGGTCGTCGCTGGCGTCGGCGTGCTCGATGATCGCGGTGAAGTTGCCGTTGCCGTCGCGGATGATCCGCCCGTAACCGGCCGGGTCGGGTGCGAGGGCGGTCAGCACGGCGGCCGCCGCGCCCGACTTGTCCCGCTCGGCGACCAGGTCGCGCAGGGTGGTTCCGCGCAGCAGCGGGGTATCGGCGTAGGTCACCACCACGGTCCCCGTGATCGTGCCGACGGTCTCGAGCACCACGCGCACCGCGTGGCCGGTGCCGCCGAGATGGTCCTGCACGACGATGGCGGCGTTCGGCACCTGCCGCCTGGCCTCCTCGGCGACCTCATCGGCGCCATGGCCAACCACCACGATCAGCCGCTCGGGCCGAAGCTCGGCGGCGGCCGTGAGGCAGTGCCCGAGCATCGTCTGCCCGCAGACCTCATGCAGCGTCTTGGGTAGCCTCGTCCGCATCCGCGTGCCCTCGCCGGCCGCGAGCACGATCACGGCGGCCGGACCTGCTGCGCTCACTCGGTCGGCTCCTCGAATGGGTTCGGGATCGTCTGAACTGGGCGCTGGCCCCCGCCGGTTACCCCGACCTAGGCAGGATACCTCCCGGCTAAGTTTGGCCGGTCGCGACCCGAGCAGGTCCGGGCAGGTCGTGGCCGGGCCGGTCGCGGCCCCGGGCGGGGTTCGGCGAGACTACTGGAGTGACGCGGTGGGTGCTGCATGTCGATCTCGACCAGTTCATCGCGGCCGTCGAGGTGCTGCGGCGGCCCGAGCTGCGCGGCCTGCCCGTCGTGGTGGGCGGTGACGGCGATCCGGCCAAGCGCGGCGTGGTCAGCACCGCCTCCTACGAGGCCCGCGCCCACGGGGTGCACTCCGGGCTGCCGCTGCGGACGGCGCTGCGGCGGTGCCCCGAGGCGGTGTTCCTGCCGGTGGACAGGGCGGCGTACGAGGCCGCGTCCGCCGTGGTGATGGCGACGCTGCGCGACTTCGACCTGGTGGTCGAGGTGATGGGTTGGGACGAAGCCTTCCTGGCCGCCGACACCAACGACCCTGAGGCGCTGGCCAGGCAGATCCAGGACGGCGTGCGGGCCAGGACCGCGCTCGACTGCTCGGTCGGCATCGGCCAGAACAAGCTCCAGGCCAAGATCGCAACTGGGTTCGGCAAGCCCGCCGGGGTCTTCATGCTCACCGGCCAGACCTGGGCGCAGGTGATGGGCGGCCTGCCCACCGACGCCCTCTGGGGCATCGGCGCGCGGACCGCGCGCAAGCTGGCCAGCCTCGGCATCGGCACCGTCGCCGAACTCGCCGCCGCCAGCCCGCGCGAGCTTGCCGGACATTTCGGGCCGACGATCGGTCCGTGGCTGGTCCAGACCGCACACGGAATCGACCTGTCGCAGGTCACCGACGAGCCGTACGTTCCTCGCGGGCACGGCAAGGAGGTCACTTTCCAGCAGAACCTCACCGACTGGGCCCAGGTGCGCGAGGAGGTCGCCAAGATCTCGCGAACCGTCGCCGACGACGTGGCCGCCGAGGGCCGACTGGCCGCGCGGATCGTGGTCAAGGTGCGCTACGCGCCGTTCTTTACGCGGACGCACGGCCGCACCCTGGCCGAGCCGAGCCGGGAATCCGCCGCGATCGAGGAGGCCGCCCTCGCCGCGCTCGACGACTTCGTGCGCAAGGACCCGGTCCGCCTGCTCGGCGTCCGCGCCGAGTTCACCGCCCCCGCTCCCGCCGATCCCGCTCCCACAGGTCCCGCCCCCACCGATCCTGCTCCCGCCCCCGCCCTCGCAGAGCTCGCCCCCGCAGAGCCCACCCCCACTCTCGCAGAGCCCTCCTGAACCCCGAGGTCACCCGCCCCACTTGGCCAGCAGCCCCGGGCTCCTCTGACCGTCCGGCATCCCCAGCCCCGCCCCGCCTGCCCCACCCGTCCCAACCGCCCCAAATTCGCCCCGTCTCCCCCGCCCGACTTTCCATCCGCTAGCGCCACTCTTCATCCGCTAGCGCCACTTTGCATCCGCTAGCGCCTCACATAAGCCATAAAACGGGCGTGATCATGACGCTAGCGGATGCAAAGTCGGCTGATGTCGGCTGTCGCCGGTTCGCGCGGCGGTTGATGCGTGGCGGATATATGGCTTTAGCGAAGATACGGTGGTATGCGAGCGATCTGCGGCGGGCCGGGAGGTCCCGGCGCGAGATCAGGGAGGTCCTGGGGGCCGGGTAGTCCCGGCGCGAGATCAGGGA
>DATIZP010000158.1:0-23259 GCA_035517035.1 Streptosporangiaceae bacterium
GCCGTCTCGATCGGCATCACCGGCATCTGGGTGATGCACTTCATCGCGATGCTCGGATTCGCGATCCCGGGCGAGACGATTCGCTACAGCGTGCCGATCACCCTGGGCAGCATGCTGCTTGCGGTGATGTTCGTCCTGATCGGCCTGCTGATCGTCGGGCTGCGGCCGACGACGTGGCGATCGCTGCTGCTCGGTGGCGTCGTCACCGGTCTGGGCGTCGCGGCGATGCACTACAGCGGCATGGCCGCGATGCGGATGCCCGCCAGGATGAGCTACAACCCTGAGCTGTTCGGCGCCTCCATCGTCATCGCGATCATCGCCGCCACGGCGGCGCTGTGGGCGGCGCTCAGGCTGCGCGGCTTCTGGCCAGCGCTCGGAGCCGCGGCGATCATGGGCGTGGCCGTGAGCGGGATGCACTACACGGGCATGGCGGCCATGCACGTGTATCGTGCGACCGGCCCGATGGCCATGGGCGGTGCCAGCGCGGAGGCGTTCCTGCTTCCGCTGATCATCGGCATCAGCGTGATCACGTTCGTGATGACCGCGACGATCGCTCTGGCTCCGAACGAGGCCGAGATCTCCGAGGACGCCGAGCTGATGCGCAGGATCGACGACATCCGCGCCCAGCCGCCGATCGTGGTGAACCCGGTCATCGTCTCCGCGCCGGACCGCAGGACGTTCCGGCGATCGTCCCTGTAAGGGCAGTCTCGCGGCTGCTGGCACAATGACCAGGTGAGCGGGACCGGGGCAGACGGCACCGGATGGCTGCTGCTCGTCTACCGGGTGCCGTCGGAGCCGAGCAGGCTGCGGGCCGCGGTCTGGCGGCGGCTGAAGAGCCTCGGCGCGATCTACCTGCAGAACTCGGCGGCGGCGCTGCCGGCCAGCGCGGCGGCCGAGCGCGCGCTGCGCAAGCTGCGCAGGGAGATTCTCGACATGTCCGGGTCGGCGGTGCTGCTGTCGTGCGCAGTCCTGGCGGGCGAGGCCGACATCACCGCGGCGTTCCAGGCAGCCAGGGACGATGAGTACGGCGAGATCACCGACAAGTGCGAGGACTTCCAGGCGCAGGTACGCAAGGAGTACGTGGCCGAGCACTTCACCTATGCCGAGCTCGAGGAGAACGAGGTCGACCTGGTCAAGCTCAGGAACTGGCTGGCCAAGGTTCGCGAGCGCGACGTGTTCGGCGCGGCGGGCCGCCAGGCGGCCGAGGATGGCATCGCGGGGTGCGAGCACACGCTCGAGGAGTACGCGGCACGGGTCTACGCCGAGGAGGCGGAGAGCCGCTGACCGGGCTCAGTGCTTGCGCACCGCCCGCCACAGGCTGAGCGGCAGCAGCAGGATGAGCACGGCGGGAACGATCCACCAGACGGAGACCTGCGCCGCATGCGCCAGCGCGTAGGTCAGCGCCAGGCCGGCCACCACCCCGGCGGCCACCAGCCAGTCGTCACCGATCACGAAGTCGTACGCGAAGGCGCCGAACGCGCGGATCCTGCCCATATCAGCTCACCTCGGCCACGGCGGCATGGGCCAGGTCGGCCTCGTCCGGGCCCGTTGGCCTGTGCCGCATCGCCGCGGCGAGGCCGAGCGCGAACAGCAGGACGGCTGGGATGAGCGCCAGCAGCGCCGCGTCGGAACCGGGCCAGTGCGCTCCGGCGCCCTCGGCGCCCCAGAAGGTGCCGAAGGAGGTCAGCAGCACGCCGACCACGAACTTCATCGTGTTCTCCGGCACCCGAGCGAGCGGCGCCCTGATCGCGACCCCGGCCAGCGCGATGAGGATCACCGCGCATGCGGCGGCGAGCGCGGCAAGCGGAATGTCGCGTGCGTTGCTGCCGAAGGTCAGCACGATGAACACGACCTCCAGGCCCTCAAGCAGCACGCCCTTGAACGACAGCGTGAACGCGTACAGATCGGGGACCATGCCGCTGCGGCGCGAAGGCGCGGCCTGCGCCGCGCTCATCTGCTTTCGGTAGATCTCCTCCTCGTCATGCAGGGCCTTGTGCCCGCTGGCACGCAGGATCGCCTTGCGCAGCCACTGCAGCCCGAACACCAGCAGCAGGGCCCCGACGAACAGCCGCAGCGCCTGCAGCGGCAGCGCGCTGACCGCCGGCCCTAGGGCCGCGGTGATCACCGCGAGCAGCGCTATCCCGGACAGCACGCCGAGGCCGGCCGACCGCCAGTCCCTGGCGGTGCCCGCGGCCAGCACGATCGTGGTCGCCTCGACCGCCTCCACCGCGCAGGCAAGGAACACCGCGATGAACAACGCTCCGGCGCCCACGGCGTACCTCCCGTTCTGTCCCTACCATTGTAACAGCGGTGATGTTCGGCACATCACGGGAGTTAGAAGGGTGTCGCCGCCGCCTCCCGCCAGCCGATGACGACGGTGGCGCCGAGCTCCGCGTCAGCGGCCAGCCGGACCGCGAGGCCAGCGGTGCTGAAGGCCGCCGCGGCGGCCTGCGCCTGCTCCGCGCTCACCTCGATCAGCAGGTGGCCGTCGGCCGCCAGCCAGCGCGGTGCCCCGGCCGCGACGCGGCGCAGGACGTCGAGGCCGTCGGCCCCGCCGTCCAGCGCCCGCCGCGGCTCATGCAGCCTGGCCTCGGGCGGAAGGTAGGCCACCTGCGCCGATGGGACGTACGGCACGTTCGCCACCACGACGCCGACCCGGCCGCGCAGCCCGACCGGCAGCGGGCCGAACAGGTCACCGCAGTAGACGCGGCCGCCCGATGGCGCCACGTTGCGCCGTGCGCAGGCGGCCGCGGCCCGGTCGATGTCTACGGCGTGCAGCTCGGCGCCACCTGCCAGCGAAGTCACCGCCAGGCCCACCGCCCCCGAACCGCAAGCCAGGTCGACCACCACCGCCCCCGGCCTGGCCAGCGCCGCGGCCTCGCGCGCGAGCAGCTCGGTCCGCCGCCTCGGCACGAAGACTCCCGGGTCGACCGCTACCCTTAGCCCGCAGAACTCGGCCCAGCCGAGTACGTGCTCGAGCGGCAGGCCTTCAGCCCGGCGGCGCACCATGTCGTCGAGATCGGCTGGAGTGGCTGCGGCCGCGGCCAGCAGGGCCGCCTCGTCCTCGGCGAACACGCAGCCTGCCGTCCGGAGCGCACCGGCGATGGCGGCCAGGTCCGGCCCCGGGCCAGATCCCGGGCCGGACGGCCGGTCGGGAACCGGGTCAGCGGCAGATGTCGACATGTAGGCCTTTCGGCTCGGAGCGGCCATCCGGGCGGTCGTCGGCGGGCCCGGCCGGGCGGCGGTTGCCCCCGGTGTCGTTGCTGCGGAGGACTAGGCTCAGACCCGTGACAGCAACCATTCGGACCACGACCAGTGCGGCGCGCGAGGTGCGCTCCGATGCCATTATCGTCGCGCTCATCCAGGGGCCCGACGGACCGCAGCTCGCCGCGGGCGCGCAGGACGTCGACGACGCCCTGGGCGGCACCCTGATCGAGACGCTGACCGCGCTCGGCGCCACCGGCGGGCCCGAGGAGGTCACCAGGACCGTGTCGGCCGGCCGGCTCGCCGCGCCGCTGATCGCGGCCGTCGGCCTCGGGCCAGCGGCGGCCGGCCCGGACGCCGAGACGCTGCGGCGCTGTGCAGGCGCCGCGGTCCGCTCACTGAGTAAGGGAGCGGTGCGCACGATCGCGCTCGCGATGCCCGCGGGCGACGCCCGGTCAGCCGAGGCCGTGGCCTTCGGCGCGCTGCTCGGCGGCTACTCCTTCGGCCGGTACCGCAACCGCGGCAAGGATGGTCCGGGGCTCGAGCTCATGCTGCTGGCGGACGGCGATCACGTCGCGCAGGCCGTCGCCGGGGCCGAGGTGCTCGCCACGGCCGTCGCGCTGGTCAGGGACATGGTCAACACCAGCCCGTCGCACCTGTACCCGGAGGTCTTCGCGGCCGAGGCCGGCAAGGTCGCGGCCGAGGCCGGGCTGGAGATCGAGATGCTCGACGACGCCGCGCTGCGGGCCGAGGGCTACGGCGGGATCACCGGCGTCGGGCAAGGTTCGGTGCACCCGCCGCGGCTGGTCAGGCTGGTCTACCGGCACCCGGAGGCGACCAGGACGGTCGTCTTCGCTGGCAAGGGAATCACGTTCGACTCGGGCGGCCTGTCGCTGAAGCAGCCCAAGGGCATGGAGACCATGAAGTGCGACATGAGCGGCGCGGCCGCCGTGCTCGCGGCCCTGCAGGCCATCGCCGCGCTGCGGATCGCGGTCAACGCCGTCGGCTATCTGCCGCTGGCCGAGAACATGCCGGGCGCCGGCGCGCAGCGGCCGTCCGACGTGATCACGATCTATGGCGGCACAACCGTCGAGGTGCTGAACACCGACGCCGAGGGCCGCCTGGTTCTGGCCGACGCGCTGGCCAGGTCCGGCGAGGACTCCCCCGACCTGCTCATCGACGTGGCGACGCTGACCGGCGCGCAGGTGGTCGCGCTCGGCAACCGGATCGGCGCGGTGATGTCCAACGACGACGCGGTCAGGGATGGCGTGACCGACGCGGCCCGGCGGGCGGGCGAGGCCATGTGGCCGATGCCGCTGCCCGACGAGCTGCGCAAGGGCCTGGACTCCAAGGTCGCCGACCTGGCCAACGTGGCCGGCGAGCGGGACGGCGGGATGCTGGTGGCCGGCCTGTTCCTGCGGGAATTCGTACCCGACGGCGTGCGTTGGGCGCATCTGGACATCGCCGGCCCGGCCTTCCACGAGGGTGAGCCGTACGGCTACACGGCCAAGGGCGGTACCGGGTTCGCCGTGCGCACGCTGGTGCAGGTCGCCCAGGACGTAGCCGGCGGCGGGCTGTGACACAGCGGTGCGACGGGAGCAAGGGAGCGACTGGTGACCCAGGCCGATAGCTACGACCTCGTCATACTCGGCGGCGGCAGCGGCGGGTACGCCTGCGCGCTGCGTGCCGCCGAGCTCGGCAAGCGGGTCGTGCTGATCGAGAAGGACAAGGTCGGCGGGACGTGCCTGCATCGCGGATGCATCCCGACCAAGGCGCTGCTGCACGCGGCCGAGGTCGCCGACCACGCCAGGGACGCCGCCTCGGTCGGCGTGCTGACCACCTTCGACGGCATCGACATGGCGGGGGTCAACGGATACAAGGACAAGGTCGTCGACCGGCTGTGGAAGGGCCTGCAGTCGACGCTGGCCTACCGCAAGGTCGACATGGTCCACGGCGACGGCCGGCTGGTGTCACCCACCGCCGTGGCGGTCGGCGACACGGTGTACTCCGGCGAGCACGTCGTGCTGGCCACCGGGTCCGAGCCACGCTCGCTGCCCGGGCTGCAGATCGACGGAGTCCGGGTGATCACCAGCGACCAGGCGCTCACCCTGGACCGGGTGCCCGCCTCGGCGGTCATTCTCGGCGGCGGCGTCATCGGCGTGGAGTTCGCCAGCGTGTGGCACTCGTTCGGCGCGGACGTGACGATCGTGGAGATGCTGCCGCACCTGCTGCCGCCCGAGGAGGACTCGAGCGCCAAGCTGCTTGAGCGCGCGTTCCGCAAGCGCGGCATCAAGTTCCACACCGGCGTGCGGTTCGGCGCGGTCAAGGAGACCGAAACCGGCGTGAGCGTGACGCTGGAGAACGGCACCACGCTTGAGGCCGAGCTGCTGCTGGTGGCGGTGGGCCGCGGCCCGGTCTCGGCAGGTCTTGGCTATGACGAGGCGGGCGTCGCGATGGACCGCGGGTTCGTCCTAGTGGACGAGTACTGGCGGACCAGCGTCCCGACCATCTCGGCGGTCGGCGACCTCACCCCGGGCCCGCAGCTCGCCCACGTCGGGTTCGCCGAGGGCATCGGCGTGGCCGAGCGCGTGGCCGGCCTGCGGGTCACCCCAATCGACTACGACGGGGTGCCCAGGGTGACGTACAGCGACCCCGAGGTCGCCTCGGTCGGCATCACCTCGGCCATGGCGGCCGAGCGCGGGATCGAGATCGTCGAGGTCACGTACAACCTCGGCGGCAATGGCAAGAGCGTGATCCTCGGGACCGCGGGCGCGGCCAAGATGATCGCGGAGGCCGGCGGCGGGCCGGTGCTCGGCCTGCACCTGGTGGGCGCCAGGGCCGGCGAGCTGATCGCCGAGGGACAGCTGATCTACAACTGGGAGGCCGTGCCCGCCGACCTCGCTCAGCTCATCCACCCGCATCCGACCCAGTCGGAGGCGATCGGCGAGGCGGCCCTCGCACTGGCCGGTAAACCATTGCACTTCCATTCCTGATCGAAGGAGTCAGCGCAAGCCATGTCGGTCTCCGTATCCATGCCGCAGCTCGGTGAGAGCGTCACCGAGGGCACCGTCACCCGGTGGCTGAAGCGCGAGGGTGACTACGTCCACGCCGACGAGCCGCTGCTTGAGGTCTCCACCGACAAGGTGGACACCGAGATACCGTCGCCCGTCTCGGGCATCCTGCGCGGTATCAGCGTGGCCGAGGACGAGACCGTCGCCGTGGGCGCCGAGCTTGCCGTCATCGACGAGGACGGCGCCGCGGGCGGCTCGACCGGCGCCGGGCTGGCCGAGCCCGCCTACGCCGAGCCCGCACAGGCCGAACCGGCGCCCGCAGAGGCGACGCCGGCCGAGTCGGCACCGGCCGAGGAGCCCATCCCCGCATTTGGCGCAGGTCCCGGCTATGGCCAGCCCGCCTACCAGGCGTACCAGCCGCCGCAGCCCGTCGCCGAGCCGGCCGGGGACGCGGCCTACCAGCCGCCGTCGAATGGCTACGAGAACCCGCCGTTCGCCGAGCCTGCGGCACCGCCTGCGCCAGCCGGGTACCAGCCGCCCGGGTACCAGCCGCCCGGCTACACCGAGCCCGGCTTCCAGTCCTACCAGCCGCCGGCCGAACCAGCGCCGGGCTACCAGGCGCCGGCCGAACCCGCGCAGGGCTACCAGGCGCCGGCCGAACCCGCGCAGGGCTACCAGCCGCCGCAGCCGCCCGCAGCGTCTGCCGCCGCCCCGCCGCCCCCACCCGCGCAGACGGCACCTGCGGGCGCTGGCGACAGCCCGTATGTGACGCCGCTGGTCAGGAAGCTCGCGACCGAGCACGACATTGACCTCGGCTCGATCAGCGGCACCGGCGTCGGCGGGCGGATCCGCAAGCAGGACGTGCTCGACGCGGCCAGGGAACGGCACGGCGGTCAGGCGCCTGCCGCCGCGTCGCCGGCCGCGGCCCAGGCCGGGCCTGCCATCACCGGGGCCGTCACGGCGCCCCCCGCTGCCGGCCCTCCTGCGCCGGTCGCGCCTACTGCTCCTGCTGCCTCGCCCGCCCCTGCCGTGGCTCCCCCGGTGGCGCCGGCGCCAGCGGTCCAGCCCGCGATCGCCCAGCCGGCCGCGGCCGCGCCGCCCCCGCCGGCCGCCCCGGCCTGGCCGAGCGGCGGGGCGATCGGCAGGGCGAGGCCTCCCGCGCCGCCTCCGTCCAGCCTGCGCGGCACGACCGAGCGCCTGTCACGGCCCCGCCAGGTGATCGCGCAGCGGATGGTGGAGTCGCTGCAGATCTCGGCCCAGCTGACCACGGTGGTCGAGGCCGACGTGACGGCGATCGCCAGGCTGCGCGAGCGCACCAAGTCCGCGTTCGAGGCGAGAGAAGGGGTCAGGCTTTCGTTCCTGCCGTTCTTCGCTCTTGCCACGGTGGAGGCGCTCAAGCTGCATCCGAAGCTGAACGCGAGCATCGATGCCACGGCGGGCACGGTGACCTATCACGACGCCGAGCACCTCGGCATCGCGGTCGACACCGAGCGGGGGCTGATGGTCCCGGTGATCAGGAACGCCGGGGATCTGAACATCGGCGGGCTGGCACGCAAGATCGCCGACCTTGCCGAGCGCACCAGGGCCGGCCAGGTGAGCCCGGACGACCTCACCGGCGGCACCTTCACCCTGACCAATACCGGCAGCCGCGGCGCGCTGTTCGACACGCCCATTATCAACCAGCCCCAGGTCGCGATCCTCGGCACGGGCACGGTCAGCAAGCGCGCCGTTGTGCTCGAAGATCCCGAGCTCGGCGAGGTGATCACGGTCAGGTCGGTCGTCTACCTGGCGCTCACCTACGACCACCGGCTGGTCGACGGCGCGGACGCGGCGAGGTTCCTGGGCACCATCAAGGACAGGCTGGAGGAGGGCAGGTTCGAGGCGGAGCTCGGCGGGTAGGGCCACGCTATGCGTGTCGCCGTGTCCGGCGCCTCCGGCCTGATCGGCTCGGCGCTGACCGCGAGCCTGCGGGCCGACGGCGCCGACGTGGCGAGGCTGGTCCGCCGGGCACCTAGCGCGCCTGACGAGATTGGCTGGGACCCAGGTCCTGGCGGAGCGGGCCTTGACCCGGCCGCGCTGCGCGGAGTTGACGCGGTGGTGCACCTGTCCGGAGCGCCGATCGCTGAGGGCCGCTGGACCCAGGCACGCAAAGCCATGCTGCGGGCCAGCCGGATCGATTCGACCGCGGCCCTGGTCAGGGCCATGACGGCTGCGGATCCGCCACCCCAGGTGCTGCTCTGCGGCTCGGCGATCGGCTACTACGGCGAAACCGGGGACCGGCTGGTTGACGAGACCGCACCGCAGGGCGCCGGCTTCCTCGCCGAGCTGGTCGGCGAGTGGGAGCAGGCCGCACAGGCCGCCGCCCCCGCGGGGATCAGGGTCGCGCAGCTGCGGTCCGGCGTCGTGCTCGCGGTCGGCGGCGGGATGCTCGGACGGCTGCTCAGGCCGTTCAGGCTGGGTCTCGGCGCCAAGGTTGGCTCCGGGCGCCAGTACCTGAGCTGGATAAGCATCGCCGACGAGGTGGGGGCGATCAGGTTCCTGCTGGACAGCGGGGATGCCGGCGGGCCGTTCAACCTCACCGCACCCCATCCGGTCACGAACGCGGAGTTCACCAGGGCGCTGGCCGACGCGCTCGGAAGGCCGGCGGCGCTGGCGCTGCCATCGCCGGTGCTGCGGGCCGCGCTCGGCGAGGTGGCCAGCGAGCTGCTGGCCAGCGCCAGGGTGCGGCCGGCCAGGCTGACCCAGGCGGGCTATCGGTTCGAGTACCCCGACCTCGTGAGCGCACTCGGTGCCCTGCTCGCACGCTAGTGCGCGCTAGGGCCCGCCGGGCGCCTCGCCGTCGCCATCCGGCGGGTCGTCGGCCGCGGCCGGCCAGTCCCCCTGCATTCTGAGCTCCGCGGCCGGCCGAGATGCGCGCTCGGCCCCGTTGCCGTCGGCGCATGCGCCGGAAATGTCGGCCTTGTGCAGGGCGCGCGCCTTCATCAGCCGCTCGATCGGCGTGCCGCTGGTCGGGCCGAGCAGCGGGATCTTCCACAGCGGCGGTGCCCGGCCGGTCAGCCCCTCGTACCGCATGATCTGGCCGAACGTCAGGCGCAGCAGCCGCCGCGCCATCAAGATCGCGATGATCGCCAGCGGCAGCTCGATGACGAGGGCCGATGTCACGGACTCCCAGAAGCCGCGGGTGCGCACGTCGAGTACCACGTCGAACCACGCGTCGCAGATCAGCAGCGTGGCGAGCACGACGAGCGAGATGATCAGCAGCTGCCTGCGCCGCCAGGCCGCCCAGCCGGCCGCGGCGAAGGAGATCAGCAGCGCGATGTCGAACCCGACCCAGGCGCCGCGCCAGCTGCCGGTGCGGTAGAACCGCGGCAGGGTGACCGCGAGGTAGCCGGTCCACGCGGCGAGGATGATGCAGCTCACGACGATGACGACGAGGACGGCGTCCCACTTCCAGCTGCTGCCGACCGCGGGGCCGGTCCGCCGCTCCAGCGCCACAAGGTCGCGCAGCAGCGTGCGGCGCTCCGCCGGGGTCAGCTTGCGCAGCTCCTCGCGGTCGAACTTGTCGTTCATAACGCTAAAAAGCCTAGCCGAGCAAATGTCCGGTTAGCTCACCGCCGGTGGTCGTTCCGCATCGTGCCTGCTGGACGTGCCGGGATCTGGACGTAGGCTAGCGGCGTGCATCGCGAGCTTGTCTTCGTCAGGGCCGGATTCGGCGATCGGGCAGTCGACTATGACAGCGCCTGGGAGCTGCAGCGCTCGCTGCATTCCCGCCGGGTGGCCGGCGAGATCCCGGACACCTGCCTGCTGCTCGAGCACCAGCCGATCTACACGGCGGGCAAGCGCACCGGCGAGGCCGACCGGCCGACCGGTGATCCCGGCGCGCCGGTGATCGAGGTGGACCGGGGCGGCAAGATCACCTGGCACGGCCCCGGCCAGCTCGTGGGCTACCCGATCGTGGCGCTCGCCGACCCGGTGGACGTGATCGCTTACGTGCGGTCGGTGGAGGAGGCGTTGATCCTGACCTGCGCCGAGCTCGGCCTGGTCACCGGCCGGGTGGACGGCCGGAGCGGGGTCTGGCTCCTGGGAGAAGGGCCGGGCCGTGACCGCAAGGTCGGCGCGATCGGGATCAGGGTGGCGCGGGGCGTGACCATGCACGGCTTCGCGCTGAACTGCGACAACGACCTGTCCTGGTTCGACCGGATCGTCCCCTGCGGAATCAGCGACGCGACCGTCACGTCGATCTCCGCCGAGCTTGGCCGCCGGGTGAGCGTCGCCGACGTGCTCGACCCGGTAGAACGGCATTTGGCCGCGGTCCTGGCCGGCCGGGAGGTCGCCGTCCGCTGAGAGCACGCCCTGCTGGGTCGGGTCGTGGCTAGCTCAGGTCGTGCGGCAGGTAGATCGGCCTGCCCGAGGACTTCGACCGCAGCGCGCCCTGCACCCGGCGCAGCGCGGTCTGATTGAGATACCCGCCGAGCTCGGCGGCGTCGGTGAACCGGTAGCCGTCGAGCTCGGCCTGCTGGATCACGATCGGCGCGCCCTCGTCAAGCTGCCCGCCGTCGAAGATGAAATGCATGATCGATCGCGCTCGCTCGCCGTACGGCTGCGACCAGTCCGCGGCCAGCATACGGCCTACCGGGATCGCCAGCCCGAGCTCCTCGGCAAGCTCCCGGCGGCATCCCTCGTGCGGCGGTTCGCCGTGCTCGCAGATGCCGCCGGGCAGTGCCCAGTTGTCCCGGTAGTTGGGCTTGACCAGCAGCACCCGGCCGGCCGCGTCGGTGATCAGCGCGGCGGCCGCGATCACGGTGGCCGGCAGCCCGGCGAACCAGGTCTCGCCGTCGGTGAAGGGCACCTCAGGCATCCGCCGCGCCCGCACGCTCGGCCAGGTAGCCGGTGACCTCGTCGGCGGGCACGGCCGCCTGCACGCCGGTAGCCATGTCCCGTACGGTGACCGTCCCCGCCTCCCGCTCGGCGGCGCCATAGATCAGGCACCACCGCGCGCCGGCATCCGACGCCCAGCGCAGCTGCTTGCCGAGCTTGCCCGAGGATCCCAGGTACACGCTGGCCCGCAGCCCGGCCGACCGGGCGGCGCCGGCCAGCGCGAACGAGCGCTCGGCCAGCTCGTCCGCGAGAACGGGCACCGCCACGTCGATCCGGCCGCGCTGGCCCGCCGCGTCCTCGGGCAGCAGCATCAGCACCCGCTCGATGCCCAGCGACGTGCCGGTGGCCGGGACGTCGGGCCCGCCGAGCTGGGCGATCAGGTGGTCATAGCGGCCGCCGCCGCCAAGCGAGCCCGCTCCGCCGCGCGCGGTGACCTCCCAGATCGGGCCGGTGTAGTAGCTCAGGCCGCGGACCATCCGCGGCGCGAACACGATCCGGTCGGCCGGGATCTGTGTGCGGGCCAGGCCGAGCACCTGGTCGACCTGGTCGAGCCCGGCCGTGCCGGTATCGCTCGGCTTGAGCGCGGTCCTGATCCGGTCGGCGGCGTCGGTGGCGGTCATGGTGGCGACGATCTCCCCGGCCGCCGCCTCGGCCAGGCCGCGCCCGGCCAGCTCGGCGACCACCTCGGCCGGGCTGAGCCGGTCCAGCTTGTCCAGCGAGGTGAGCACGCCGGCGCCGAGCTCGTCGGGCACGGTGAACACGTCGAGCAGTCCGGCGAGCACCTGGCGCGAGTTGATGTTGATCGTGAAGTCGGCGAGGCCGAGCGCCACCATCGCGTCGTGCTGCGCGCAGAGCGCCTCGGCGTCGGCCAGCGGCGAGCCGCTGCCCAGGATGTCCAGGTCGCACTGGGTGAACTCGCGGAACCTGCCGCGGCCTGGCCGGTCGGCCCGCCAGACCGGCCCGATCGCGTACCGCTTGTACGGCGTGGGCAGGCGGCTGCCGTACGCGGCGGCCACCCTCGCCAGTGGCACGGTCATGTCATAGCGCAGGGCCAGGTCGGCGTCGCCGGACGCCTCGTGCTCGCCTCGGCGCAGGATCTTGAACACCAGCTTGTCGGCCTCGTCGCCGTACTTGCCGAGCAGCACGTCGAGGCGCTCGAACGCCGGTGTCTGCAGCGGCTCGAACCCGTAGCTGGCGAAGACCGACCGCAGCACGCCGAACGCCCACTCGCGCTTGGCGAACTCGTCGGCGAGGAAGTCCCTGGTGCCCGATGGCGGATCGAACTCGGTTGGCATGCGACCCATGATCCCGGACGCGGCGGCCCGCGTCACATCGGTTTGTGCCAGAACCCGTGGCGCGAGTGCGCCCCCGTGCCAGGCCGGCCGGCCAGGACATACCCTTGTCTGCGTGGTAGTCGCACCGGGACAACGGCGCCTGCTGCGCATCGAGGCGCGCAACAGCCAAACTCCGATCGAGCGCAAGCCGCCGTGGATCAAGACCAGGCTCCGTACCGGCCCGCAGTACACGGCGCTGCGCGACCTGGTGCGCCGCGAGGGCCTGCACACCGTCTGCCAAGAGGCGGGCTGCCCGAACATCTTCGAGTGCTGGGAGGACCGCGAGGCCACGTTCCTGATCGGCGGGGACCAGTGCACCAGGCGGTGCGACTTCTGCCAGATCGCCACCGGCCGACCTGGTCCGCTCGACGCCGATGAGCCGCGCCGGGTCGCCGACTCGGTGCGCTCGATGGGCCTGCGGTACGCCACCGTGACCGGGGTGGCGCGCGACGACCTTCCCGACGGCGGCGGCTGGCTGTACGCGCAGACCTGCGCCGAGATCCACCGCGCGGAGCCCGGCTGCGGGGTCGAGCTGCTGATCCCCGACTTCGATGCCGAGCCTGGGCCGCTCGGCGAGGTGTTCGCCGCGGCGCCCGAGGTGCTTGCCCACAATATCGAAACGGTGCCGAGGATCTTCCGGCAGATCAGGCCGGGCTTTCGCTACGAGCGCTCGCTCACCGTGCTCGACCGAGCCAGGGCGGCCGGGCTGGTCACCAAGTCGAATCTGATACTCGGCATGGGCGAGCACCGGGACGAGGTCAGCGCGGCAATGGCTGACCTGCGGGCGGTCGGCTGTGAGCTGGTGACGATCACGCAGTACCTACGGCCGTCGGCGCGCCATCACCCGGTGGACCGCTGGGTCACCCCGGCCGAGTTCGACGAGCTCCGCGACGAGGCGCTCGAGCTCGGCTTCACCGGCGTGATGTCCGGCCCGCTGGTCCGCTCGTCCTACCGGGCCGGCATGCTGTACCGGCAGGCCATGGCCCGCCGGGCGGTGCCGTCGGGCGACACCTCAGCGGTCAGGGTGCAGGCCGGCGCGACAACCGGATGACCGCGTTCGCGCGGATCATCCGGTGCTCGTATCCTCACCTGCATGGTGAAGATCCCCGGCCGGCCCGGCCGCTCCACGGCGCAGCCGAGCAAGGCATCGAAGGACGCGACGGCTGACCCGGCGTCGATGGGCAGGATCAGGCAGATCCGGATGCTCGCCGGCTACATACGCAAGTCCGATCCCAAGGCACTGCCGATCACGTTCGGCGCGGGCCTCGCCGTCATCGTGGTCTTCGTCGTGGTGGGCCTGCTCACCGGACTTGCCGGGTTCCTGATTCCGCTCGGCGTGATGCTCGGCGTCCTCGCGATCATGCTGCTGTTCGGCAGGTACGGGCAGTCCGCGCAGTATTCCGCGATCGAGGGCCAGCCCGGCGCGGCGGCCGCGATCGTGCAGTCCATGCGCGGCAACTGGACGGTCACCCCGGCCGTGGCCGGCAACCGGAACATGGACATGGTGCACCGCGTCGTGGGCAGGCCGGGCGTGGTCCTGATCGGCGAGGGCTCGCCGACCGGGCTGGCCACCCTGATGGCCGCCGAGAAGCGCAAGATCTCCCGGATCAAGTACGCGGTGCCCATCACCGAGGTCCAGGTCGGCGAGGAGAAAGGCCAGATCCAGATCCGCCAGCTGCAGCGGACCCTAATGAAGATGCCACGCACGCTGAAGCCGGGCGAGGTGACCGACCTCAACAGCCGACTGAAGGCACTACCCGCCTCGCTGCAGGCGCCCCGCGGCCCGATGCCGCGGCCGGGCCGGATGCCCAAGCCTCCCCGCCCGAAGGTCCGCTGACCCCAAGGGATCGCCGCGCCCGTCGGCGCGCCGGATCAGCAGGTACCCGGCGTGGCGGAGGTCAGATCCTTACGACGATGGTGTTGGACGCGCGGTCATGCAGCCCGCGCATGTCCTTGTCAGCGATCAGCGGCGGCGCGACCAGGAGCAGCATCAGCGTACGCACGAAAGCCCAGATCAGCCCGACCGGCCGGCCATCGAGCCTGACCACCCTGATCCGGAACGCGAGCTTGCCCACCGTCAGCCCGGTCACCGCGGTGAGTATGACGTCCTGCGCGGCGAAGATGGCAAGCGTCCAGTAGGTGCGGTCCACGCCGGGCGGCCGGACCAGGAAGATCACGATCAGGCTACACAGCAGCCAGTCGACGCACAGTGCGCCGATCCGCCGTCCCCAGCGGGACACCGACCGCTGGCCGGTCTCCGGCAGGCCAAGATCCTGGCCGGGGTAGCCTTGGTACTCTGCGGACTCGCCCGCGGGTGTCCGCAGGCCGTCGGCCCGTCGCTGCTCGGTCACCCACACACAGTACCGAGACCGCGCCGGGCGGCAGAACGGGATCCGGCGGGCCGCAGGCCGGCTCCGCGCGAGCGGGCAGTCACGGTCGGGCGGCGTAACGCGGCCGAAACACGAAGGACACGGACCGGAAATGGCGCAGCGCTAGCGTCGTTCAGACCACCTGGCAAGGGAAGGGATGCGCGCGTGCCCTGCTCCGGTCACCGCAGGCCGGTGAGCTGCGACTACTCGCGCCTCGACGGTCCGAGCCGCGACGGCTCGGACCGTCGAGGGTGAAGGACAGGGCACGTGAGCGAACAAGGGAGATTTCATGTTCACAAGCGGTGAAGAGGTCCTTCGGTACCTCGCGGACAACGATGTCCAGTTCGTCGACGTCAGGTTCTGCGACCTGCCGGGGACCATGCAGCACTTCACGGTTCCGGCCAGCGCCTTCGAGGACCGCGTGTTCACCGACGGGCTGATGTTCGACGGCTCGTCGATCAGGGGCTTCCAGGAGATCCACGAGTCCGACATGCTTCTGCTGCCGGATCCGACCACGGCCGTGATCGACCCGTTCCGCAGCCACAAGACGCTGAACCTGACGTTCTTCGTGCATGACCCGCTGACCGGCGAGCCGTATACCAGGGACCCGAGGAACATCGCCAGGAAGGCCGAGGAATACCTGCGCGGCAGCGGGATCGCCGACACCGCCTTCTTCGGCCCCGAGGCCGAGTTCTACATCTTCGACTCGGCGAGGTTCGCCACCGCTCCCAACGAGGGCTTCTACCACCTCGACTCGCTCGAGGGCGCCTGGAACACCGGGCGGGACGAGGCCGGTGGCAACCTGGCCTACAAGCCCAGGTACAAGGGCGGCTACTTCCCCGTGCCGCCGACCGACCACTACACCGACCTGCGCTCGGAGATGGTCGCCAAGCTGATCGAGTGCGGCATCGAGGTCGAGATGCAGCACCACGAGGTCGGCACGGCCGGCCAGGCTGAGATCGACATCAGGTTCGACAGTCTGCTGCACATGGCCGACAAGCTGATGCTCTACAAGTACGTGGTCAAGAGCGTGGCGCGGGCTGCGGGCAAGACCGTGACCTTCATGCCCAAGCCGCTGTTCGGCGACAACGGCTCCGGCATGCACTGCCACCAGAGCCTGTGGAAGGACGGCGAGCCGCTGTTCTACGACGAGGTCGGCTACGCGGGCCTGTCCGACACCGCCAGGTACTACATCGGCGGCCTGCTCAGGCACGCGCCGTCGCTGCTGGCGTTCACCAACCCGACGGTGAACTCCTACCACCGCCTAGTGCCCGGCTTCGAGGCGCCCGTGAACCTGGTCTACTCGCAGCGCAACAGGTCGGCCTGCGTGCGGATCCCGATCACCGGGCCGAGCCCGAAGGCCAAGCGGCTCGAGTTCCGAGTCCCCGACCCGTCGAGCAACCCCTACATCGCGTTCGCCGCCATGCTGATGGCCGGCATCGACGGGATCAGGAACAAGGTCGAGCCGCCCGAGCCGGTGGACAAGGACCTGTACGAGCTCCCGCCGGACGAGGCCAAGGCGATCCCGCAGGTGCCAGGCTCGCTGGAGAAGGTGCTCGAGAGCCTCGAGGCCGACCACGAGTACCTGCTCGACGGCGGCGTCTTCACCGAGGACCTGATCGAGACGTGGGTGAACTACAAGCGCTCCAAGGAGCTCGACCCGGTCAGGCTTCGCCCGCACCCGCATGAGTTCGAGCTCTACTACGACTGCTGACCGCTGTCGCTGGACCGCGGCCGCTCATCAACGGCCGCTATCCGACGCGTCATTGCTGGCCTGGGCGGCTCACGCCGCCCAGGCCAGCAATCCGTCCGCGCCATCCGGGTTCCTGCAGTCCTCACGTCTCGTGTCCGCGCGGGCCTAGGCGGTCGACTCCTGTGGTCTGCGCGCACGGGAGTGTTCACGCGGGTTAGAGTGCCGCCTTGCCGGAGTCTTCGGTCCGCCCCGGCGTCCAGCCAGGTCCGGGCCCGCGCAGAGCCCGGGCCCGAGGCCCCAGTCCAGATCGCGCGAGCGACTGCGCTACCCCCACAAGTCCCAGCTGGCCCACAAATCGCGGCCACTCTTCATCCCCTGCGACCACTTCTCATCCGCTGCGGCCACTTCTTACCCGCCAGCGTCATGATCACGACCTTTTTGGGGTGATTTGCGAGGCGCCAGATGGTGAGAAGTCGCCCCGCCGGGGAAGGCAGCACAGTCCGCGAGGGTCAGGGCCGGGGGGCGCGGGGCGGGGGCCGGGGGCCGGGGGGTGGGCTCCGGGCGAGTTGTCCTGTCCGCGGTATGAGTTAGTCTTCTGCCCGGTTGCGACCGGGAGAGGACGCGGAGGCCGGTGTGCAGGGTGCCGAGAACGACGTCGCGACCCGGCAGGTCCGGTCGATGCGAATCGGCCTGGCCCTGGCCATCTTCGCGGCCGCCACGTTCGGCACGTCGGGCATCTTCGGCTCGTCGCTGATCGACGCGGGCTGGAGCCCTGCTGCCGCCGTACTCGCCCGCATCTCGATCGCGGCCGTCGTCCTCACCGTCCCCGCGCTGCTGCAGCTTCGCGGACGGTGGGCCGTGCTGCGGGCCAGCGCCCGCCCGGCCGTCGCCTACGGCCTGATCGCGGTGGCCGGGTGCCAGCTGTTCTTCTTCAACGCGATCTCGCACATGCAGGTCGGCGTCGCGCTGCTGATCGAGTACCTCGGGCCGATCCTGGTGGTGGGCTGGCTGTGGCTGCGACACGGGCAGCGGCCGCGGCGGCTCACCGTCACCGGCGCGATCGCTGCGATGGCGGGCCTCGCGCTGGTGCTCGACGTGTTCGGCTCGGCCAGGATCAACCCGGTCGGGACGATGTGGGCCCTGCTGGCCGCCGCCGGGCTGGCGACCTTCTTCGTGCTCTCCGCGGCGCACGGCGAGCAACTGCCGCCGGTCGTCATGGCCTGGGCCGGACTGTGCGTGGGCGCGGTCACGCTCGGCACGCTCGGTCTGACCGGCCTGGTCCCGATACGTGCCATGGCCGTGCGCGTTCAGCTGGCCGGCCACCAGGTCAGCTGGGTGGTTCCGGTGCTCGGCCTGTCGGTGATCGCGGCCGCCATCGCCTACCTGGCTGGCATCGGCGCCGCGCGCCGGCTCGGAGCCAAGCTGGCCTCGTTCGTCAGCATGGCCGAGGTGCTGTTCGCGATCGTGTTCGCCTGGCTGCTGCTCGGCCAGCTGCCCGGTCTCCCGCAGTTCGCGGGCGGCGCGCTCATCCTCGCCGGCGTCACGCTGGTCAGGCTCGACGAGCTGCGCGCAGGTCCGCCGGCTGGCCTGGTGGTATCCTCGCCGTAGGTATCTGGCCCGCGATCCGCGGGCGTGCACCCTCCAGCGGTGCCCTTCCCGTTTCCCAGCGCACGTTCCCGGTTCTCGTTGGCTCTGTGCTGCGCCATTTCTCGCGACTGCCATGCGCCGAGCCGGCTCAGCGCGAAGAAAGGACCATCCGATGACAGCAGTGACCCACCAAGCCTCGCCAGCAGCGCATGAAGCGACTGCGGCGACCGATGAATCCGACGCCAGCCGCCAGGAGCTGATCCAGGTCCGCGGCCTGGTCGACATCCGCGGCGGCCAGGCGTTCGTCCGTACCTCCGGATACCGCCGCGGCAGAGATGACGTCCACGTCCCGCCCGCCGTGCTGCGCCAGCACCGCCTGCGCGCTGGCGACGAGGTCACCGGAGCTGCCCGGCCAGGCGCCGGACCAGGCGCCGGACCAGGCGCCGGACCAGGCGCTGGGCCAGGCGTCGAGCCAGGCGCCGCCAGGCCGAACGGCCGACAGGGCTCCCCCGGCTCGCGCCGGGCCGCGGCGAGGACGCTGGTCCGGGTGGATACCGTTAACGACCTACCGCCCGACAGCGTCCGATCGCGGCCGAGCTTCGACGACCTCACCCCGCTGCATCCGCGGGAGCGACTGCGCCTGGAGGCGGGATCGAGCTCAGCCACGGCGCGGGTCACCGACCTGGTGTGCCCGGTCGGCAAGGGCCAGCGCGGCCTGATCGTAGCGCCTCCGAAGGCCGGCAAGACCATGGTGCTCGCCGCGATTGCCGAGGCGGTCGCGGCGGGCGAGCCCGGCATCCACCTGATGGTTCTGCTCGTCGGCGAACGGCCGGAGGAAGTCACAGAGCTACGGCGCTCGGTGCGCGGTGAGGTCGTGTACTCCACTTTCGACCAGTCAGCCGATGACCACATCATGGTCGCTGAGCTTGCCATCGAGCGGGCCAAGCGCCTCGTGGAGCTGGGCAGGGACGTGGTGGTGCTGCTCGACTCGATCACCAGGCTCGGCCGTGCCTACAACCTCGCCGCCCCGGCGTCCAGCCGGATCCTGGCTGGGGGAGTCAGCACGTCGGCCCTGCAGCCACCCAGGCAGGTCCTCGGAGCCGCAAGGAACATCGAGGAGGGCGGATCGCTGACGATCCTGTCCACCGCGCTGGTGGAGACCGGCTCCCGGATGGACGAGGTGTTCTTCGAGGAGTTCAAGGGCACCGGGAACATGGAGCTGCGGCTGCGCCGTGACCTCGCGGAGAAGCGCATCTTCCCGGCGATCGACGTGGCTGCCTCCGGCACCAGGCGCGACGACCTGCTGCTGCCGTTCGATGAGCAGGCAGCCGTGCGCATGCTGCGCCGCGCACTTGCCGCCCTCGACCCGCAGCAGGCCATCGAGCTGCTGCTCGACCGCACCCGCGAGACCGGCTCCAATGCCGAGTTCCTCTACCAGATACAGCAGTCCGCGCCGCCTCGCCAGCCGCGAACGGCCCACCGCGCCGCGTAAAACGTGCCGAAAAGGCGCCGCATTGACGCGGGACGCTCCGTTTCGGCCCGCAATTGTCTGGCTGTCCGTTTCATGAGAACTCGCATGTAACCGGGCTATTGCTGGCGCGCACGGCCGGAGCCGCATAGGTGCACGTGTTGCAGACAACACCGTCCTATTTATTCGATCGTTATAGTCCAATTACATCGCAACAATACCCTCTTGATGGGACGTGCCGTACTGCTCACTCTTGATGCAAGACTCAACGCAATCCGCACGCGTTGGGCGGCAATGTGGGGGGGTCCACATGAAAGACACGCATCTGCTCTGGATCGGGATTCTTGCCGGGATGCTCGTGTGGGCGTTCGCGCCCGGGTGGCTGAAGGCGATAACCGTAGGAGCGGCCCTGGTGTTCAGCGGCCTTCTGGCGCACGTGACCACGCTGCATTCCCGCCTGCACTTCCATCTGACCGTACCGCCGCTGGTGATCGCTGCCGCGGGCGTGGGCTTCGGGCTCTTCGCGTGGCACTACGCAAGGAAGCGCGGGCTAGCGCACCTCGGCGAGGCCGAACTGGCGAACCGCTGGAGCAACGTACGCAGAGTCAGTTCCTTGGGATGGTGAACTCGCCCTCATTCAGCCAGCGAGTCGAGCGGGACTGACGGGTCGGCGAGCGCCTGCTTTCCTACCGCATTCCCTGACGTGATCAGTGCGGTGATGGCGTCGTTCACGTCCCAGATATTGACGTTCATGCCGGCCAGCACCCGGCCGTCGGCGGCCAGCCAGAACGCGATGAACTCGCGCCTCTCCTTGTCGCCGCGGAAAACGACAGAGTCATAACCTCCTGGCTCGACATAGCCGGCGTACTCCATGCCCAGGTCGTACTGGTCGGTGTAGAAGTACGGGATCCGGTCATAGGACACGTCCTGGCCGAGCATCGCCTTGGCGGCCGCGACCGGCTGGTGCCGCGCGTTGGCCCAGTGCTCCACCCGCAGGTGCTTGCCGTAGTGCGGGTGAAACGCGCTGGCCACGTCGCCGGCCGCGTAGATGGCCGGGTCCGACGTGCCCAGCCGCTGGTCGGCCACCACGCCGTCATCCACCCGCAGGCCGGCGGAGGCGGCGAGCTCGGTGTTCGGCGTGATCCCGATGCCGACGATAACGAGGTCGGCGGGCACGTGCGTCCCGTCGGCGAGGCGGACGCCGCTGACCGACCCGCCGGCGCCGGTGACCTCGGCCACGCTGACGCCGAACCGCAGGTCCACGTCGTGTGCGGCATGCAGGTCGGCGAAGACCTGGGCGACCTCGCGGCCGAGTACCCGCAGCAGCGGAAGCTCGGCCATCTCAAGCACGGTCACCTCGGCCCCCGCCGTCCGCGCGGCCGCGGCGGTCTCCAGCCCGATCCACCCGGCTCCGATCACCGCGACCCTGCCCGCTTCGCCGATGGCCGCCCTGAGCCGGTCGCTGTCCTCCATCCGGCGCAGGTAGAGCACGCCGTCCAGGTCGGCGCCGGGCACCGGCAGGCGGCGCGGCGACGAGCCGGTGGCCAGCAGCAGCCTCGAGTAGCCGATTCGGTCGCCGTCGGCCAGCAGCACCTCGCTGGCCGCCGGGTCGACGCCGGCCACGGTCGTGCCGAGGCGCAGGTCGATGTCCTTCTCGACGTACCACTCGGCCGGGTGCACGTACAGCTTCTCCCGGTCCGACTTGCCCATCAGGTAGTCCTTGGACAGCGGGGGCCGCTCGTACGGCAGCTCGTCCTCGTCGCCGATCAGCACGACCGGCCCGTCGAAGCCCTCGCCGCGAAGCGTCTCGGCGGCCCGCGCGCCGCCCAGGCTCGCTCCGACGATCACGTGCGCGCCGCCGTTGCCGACGTCCATGGTCAGCCTCCCTTGTCAGACGTGCATGCCAGCCAGGGCGAAGGTCATGCCGGTGTGCTCGGCCGCCGGCACCCGCCGCGCCGAGCGGCGCGGCGCGCTCGACGAGGCAGGTGGCGACCTGCCTGGCCAGTCGTTCCTGCGTCTGCGGCCGGGCGGCGAAATGCTCGACAAGGCGAGCCAGCTTGGACGAACCGAGAATATGCTAGCGGCGCCGGCAGAGCAGGTCGACGACCTCTCCCGCCGGGCGGTCCGTGGCCGCGCGGAAGCCCTCGCCTGCCCACAGGCTCATCCGGTCGGCGTCCCCCGCCGCCGCGGCGGCCGCGCGCAGCGGCCGGGTGGCGTTGTTGATCTCGGGGTAGGCCGCAGGGGCATCGCGATGAGCCAGCAGAAACCCGTTCACCAGGCCGCGGGCCGGCCGGCCGCTGAACGCCCGGGTGATCGCCGTCGAGGTGAACCGGCCGTCCGCGAGCGCCGCCTTGTACGCCGGGTGCGCTCCGCTCTCCGGGCAGCGCAGGAACGTGGTGCCGCACTGCGCGGCCGACGCACCGGCGGCCAGTGCGGCGCCGACACCGCCGGCGTCCATGATGCCGCCCGCCGCCAGGATCGGAAGGCTGGTGCCCGACCGGACCGCGGCCACAAGGTCGAGCACCCCGGTCCTCGGGCTGGCGGCCCGGTCGTCGTTGCCGAACGTGCCGCGGTGCGCGCCCGCCTCGGCGCCCTGCACGCACAGCGCGTCGGCATCCGCCGCCACGGCGGCGCGGGCCTCGTCCACGTCGGTGACGGTCACCCAGACGGCACTGCCCGCGGCCCGCAGCGCGGACAGCACCTCCGGGTGCGGGCAGCCGAACGTGAAGCTGACCACCGGCACGGGCCTCGCGGTCAGATCGGCGATCTTGGCGTCCCAGTCGTCGTCATCCCAGGCCGGCTCGCCGAGGGCCGCGCCCACCGCCTGCGCGTCGGCGGCCAGGCCTGCCAGGTAGCTGCCAAGCCTGGCGCGGTCGGCGGCGGGGGCGCCCGGCACGAACAGGTTCACGCCGAACGCCTCGGCCGTCGCCGCGGCGACTGCGTCGATCTGCTCCCGCATGGCCGCCGCGCTCCGGTAGGCCGCCGCCACGAAGCCGAGCGCGCCCGCGGCGGCGGCAGCGGCCACCAGGCCGGTCGTGCTCGGCCCGCCGCCCATCGGAGCGACGACAAGCGGGCGCCTGATCAGGTCGCTGAACGTCATGCACTCCCCCAAGCCTGGACTCCGGCGAGCGGCTCACAGCCGTCGGAGCGATTTGTTATGCCGATCTGATAAACCGTTTTGGAACATTCGGCCTTCCCTGCGCGCCCTGCCGTAGGGTCTGCTAGGTGAGTTTCCTCCAGCTAGATCCTGCAGCAAAGGCGGCGGCCCCGGAGTGCTTACTGCGTTCGGCGGGCGACGACGTGCCGGCCGCCGGGGCGCGGCCTGACCAGGCGCATGTCCACCTCGCCGGCGTGGTGCGCGGGAACCAGGAGAGGTGCTCGGTCCATGGCGATCCGTAGGAGGACCCAGCCGTCCGGCCAGGACCAGGCCGTCAGCGCGGTGATCCCGGCGGGCTCGCAGGCGCCGGACCCGCCGCAGCCGGACGACATACTGCCCGACGGCCGCACCGCACGGCGCGACCGGAACAGGCAGCTCGTGCTTGACGCGGCCCTCGAGCTGTTCGCGGCCGGTGACCTCAGCCCGAGCCCCGAGGCGGTGGCGCAGCGGTCCGGCGTCTCGCTCAGGTCGGTGTACCGGTATGTGTCGGACCGCGAGGAGCTGGTGAACGCGGCGATCGAGCGGCACATCGAGCGGATCGGGCCGCTGTTCGTGCTC
>DATIZP010000159.1:0-11957 GCA_035517035.1 Streptosporangiaceae bacterium
AGCCCAAGGTGAACATGTCCGAGTCCGAGCGCACGCCGGGAAACCTGAACAGGTCCCACGTCCCGCCGCTCGCGCCGCGTGCCTCGACGATCGCCCACGAGATGCCGGGCGCCTTGGTGCGCAGGTGGCACGCGGCCCCGATGCCGGACAGCCCGGCGCCGACGATCAGCACGTCGACATGGCCGGTCGCCGTCCGGTCCGCGGAATCGGCAGTTGGCGCGGTCATGATGCTCCCTGTGGCCGGCGGTCCGCCGCAGGTCCTGCGTTATGCACGGTCCTGCGGTTAGAAGTTACTTCACGGTACGCCCCGGGCCAAGGGCCAGCGCGCAAGCCGAACTGGGTGACGACGCGCTGGCCCGGCGGGCCGCTGCCGCATGCGGCCCGCGAACCGTCGGGGTTACCGGTCTCGGTGTCGTGAACGAACGCCGTGCCGTCCAGCTCACGGTCGGCGATGCAGGTCAGGCTCGGGTTAGGTCTCGTCTCGCAGATCGTCGTCGGCCTGGCTGGGTCGCGGCGCCCGGGGTCCTGATGGTGGCGACGTCGATCGGGCCGGCCAGGAACACCCCGCCGCGGTGCTCGTCTTGTCCCCGCTGGAACGCACTTGTCCCCGCTGGAACGCACTTGTCCCCGCTGGCGCGGGGCGGGCCTCCGCAGCGGCCGGTCAAAAGCCGCGAAAGCCACCAAACTTTCCATGATCATCGGCCTTCCGGGGACAAGATGGTTCCAGCGGGGACAAGACGGTTCCAGCGGGGACAAGACGGCCTGGCGCTCGGTACTCAGGTGCGATGCTCTGGGCGTTTTGGGGATACTTGGGTCATGACGCAGATTCCCGGTCCGGTCGACCGCGTGCTCGACGGCCTGCGCGGGGCCGGGTACCTGGCCGACGCGACCATCGCGACGGTCGTGCACCTAGCCGCCGAGCTGCGCAAGCCGGTGCTGGTCGAGGGGCCGGCCGGGACCGGCAAGACGCAGCTCGCCAAGAGCGTGGCGCTGGCCGCGGGCAAGCGGCTGATCCGGCTGCAGTGCTACGAGGGCCTGGACGAGTCCAAGGCGATCTACGAGTGGGACTACCGGCGCCAGCTCCTGCAGCTGCAGCTGCAGCAGGGCGGGGAATCGTCCCTGGACGCCGCCGGGATCTTCGGCGAGGAGTTCCTGCTGTCCAGGCCGCTGCTGGCCGCGATCAGGTCAGACGACCCGGTCGTGCTGCTGATCGACGAGGTGGACCGGCTGGACATCGAGAGCGAGGCGCTGCTGCTTGAGGTGCTGTCTGAGTACCAGGTGTCGATACCCGAGCTGGGCACGGTCACCGCGCGGCACATCCCGCAGGTCTTCTTGACCTCGAACAACTCCAGGGACCTGTCGGAGGCGCTCAAGCGCCGCTGCCTGTTCCTGCACCTGGGCTACCCGACCGTGGAGCGGGAGGCCGAGATCGTCGCTCTGCACGTGCCTGAGCTGGCCGGGCATCTGGCCGCCGAGATCGCCGAGCTGGTCGCGCTGCTGCGCCAGGCCGACCTGAAGAAGCCGCCGTCCATCGCCGAGACGCTGGACTGGGCCAGGACGCTGCTCACGCTCGGCGCTACCGACGTCACCGACGAGGTGACCAGGCAGACGCTGTCGGTGCTGCTGAAATACGAGCGCGACATCGACACCGCGCTCGCTGAGCTCGGATCCGGCCGGGCCTGAGCAGGGACGCGGCCTCGTGCAGGAGATGCTGGCGACGCTGGTCGACGAGCTGAGGAACGTCGGGATCGGCGTGTCCCTTGGCGAGCATCTGGACGCCGCGCACGCGCTGTCGAGGATCTCGCTGCAGGACAAGGAGGTCGTACGCGCGGCCCTGCAGTGCGCGCTGATCAAGAACCCTGAGCATGCCAGCACGTTCAGCCTGCTGTTCGAGCTGTATACGGCGGGAACGCATCAGCCAGGGGCCGACCTGATCGCAGCGATGACCGACCAGGAGCTGCGGGACACCCTGCGCGCCGTGATCGGCTCGGACGACGACCTCGTCAGGCGGCTGCTGGCGGACGAGTACGTCCGGCGGTTCGGTGGGCTCGAGCCAGGCAGCGCGGTCGCCGGGGTGTTCGCCACCATCGCGGTCAACGAGGCAGCCGACCTCGACGCCATCGGTGGCGAGCTCGCCGCGGGCGGCTCCGATGATCTGGACGCGGTCGGCGGCGGCGGTGGTGGCGGTGGCGGCCAGGGCCTCGGCGGCGGCTCGGGCTCCGGCTACCGGGGCAGCCTGCGGGCCAGGCTGGACGCGGCAGCGGCCGAGCGGAAGATCGCGGGTTTCCGAGCCGACCTGCAGGCCGCGGTGCGCCGGGCCCTGGTCGCCGACCGCGGCGCCCGGGCGGTGCGGGCCACGATGCGGGTCGGGCTGGCCGAGGACATCGATATCGCCAGCGCATCCGCCACCGAGCAGGCGGCGATGGCGACCGCGATCGGGCCGCTTGCGCAGCAGCTCACCCACGTGCTGGCACAGCAGGCCATCTACCGCAAGCGCAAGCTCAGCATCCGCGGCACGCTGCAGCGCGCCATGGGCACGGGCGGAGTGCCGTTCCGGCTGGCCACCGAGCCGGCCAGGCCGCCCAAGCCCGAGATCGTGGTGCTCGCCGACATGTCGGGCTCGGTGTCGGCGTTCTCCAGGTTCACGCTCGACCTGCTGATCGCGCTGGACAGCCGGCTCTCCAGGCTCAGGGTCTTCTCGTTCGTTGACGGCCTCGCTGACATCACAGGCCTGGTGCGCGAGGCGCGGGCGGCCGGTCGGCGGCTCGGCCAGCGGGAGGCGGCGCAGGCGGCGGTCCGGCTGAGCGGCAGCTCAGACTACGGCTACGTGATGCGCGAGTTCGCGAGCCAGTACGCGCACCAGCTGACCAGGCGGTCGGTGGTGCTCGTCGTCGGGGACGCGCGGACTAATTACCTGGACCCGGCCGAGTCGTCGTTTGCGGAGATCCGCCAGCGCGCGGGACAGGTCTACTGGCTGAACCCCGAGCCGCGCCGGTACTGGAATGACGGCGACTCGGTGATCAGCCGTTATGCTCCATGGTGCGCTCAGGTCAGGGAATGCCGCACTCTGCGGCAGATCGCCGATTTCGTCCAGTCGCTCGCCATCACACAGGGAGTCGAGCCGCAATGGCGGCCGGTCCGCTGAGCCCGCTATTCCCCGGGCAATCGAATATCGGCTGCTGAGCATGCCAGGTGCCGGCTTTCGTGGCGAGTTCGCCGCAATTCCGGGTCCGATCTTTACACAGTCTCACCTCATGACCGACTATCTATGTATGTCCAGAAACGTGTCGGTAGTTGTGACGGACGATCTCGACGGCTCGGCTGGCGCCGAGACGGTGACGTTCAGCTTCGACGGCGTTGCCTACGAGATTGACCTCAGCAAGGAGAACCGGGACCGGATGAACCAGACGTTCGCCCCGTTTATCAGGGCCGGAAGACGGGTGCCGCGCGGTGCCCGCAGCCGTCCGGCCAAGGGAGCCGTCGGTATGCTCGCCGATCGCTCCATGGTGCGGGCGTGGGCGAAGCAGGCCGGCCTGACGGTTTCTGAGCGCGGCAGGATCAGCGCGGAGGTCATGCGCAGGTACGAGGCGAGCCACTAGCCTTCGGGCGGCGGCCGTCCATTCTTAGGGCGCCCAGCGCGCCGGGGGGTCGTCGGCGCGGTACTGCATGCATGCCTGCGCTCGGCTCACCAGGGCTGGTCTGCGTTATGCGGGCCGGTCTGGACTGAGCGGGCAAGTCTGGGCTGGCTGGTACCTGTCGCCCCGCTTCGGGTGGTGCCGGATTATTATGTCCGGTCATATGCGCCGCAACCCGCGTCGTACTCAGCCCTGATCAGGGAGTTCGCGCTGATCAGCCTGCTCTGGGAGACCGATCGTCGTGACCTTCGTTCCTTACGAGCGGCCGGTGCGGGCCGCGTTCATCGGACTCGGCCGGATCTACGACCTGAACGTCCGCGCCTACACCGGCAACCCCGACGTCGAGGTGGTCGCGCTTGTCGACCCCGACGAGGAGCGGCTGGCGCAGCGCAGGGCCGACTGGCCGGACGCTGCCCTGTTCGCCACGGCGGCCGAGCTTGCGGCGAGCGGCATCGAGGTGGACGCTGCCGAGGTCCTGCTGCCGATCCCGCTGCACGCCGACGGGGTGGTGGAGATGCTGGGCTGGGGCTGGCACGTCAACATGCAAAAGCCCATGTGCAACGACCTGTGCGACGCGGAGCGGATGCTCGACGCGGCCAAGGCAAGCGGCCGGGTGCTCAGGGTCATGGAGAACTACCTGTTCTACGAGCCGCTGCGCAAGCTGAAGGCCGCGGTAAAGGCCGGCGAGATCGGCGAGGTGACCGGCTACCACATGAGGGCGGTCGGCAGCGGCAACGGCGGCTGGGACGTGCCGTGGAGCAGCTTCGAGGTGCAGCTCGAGCAGATGAAGCGCGGCCGCGGGATCATGGTGTTCGACGACGGCTGGCACAAGCTGGCGACCGCGCTCTGGCTGTTCGGCCCGGTCAAGGAGGTCAGGGCCTGGATCGGGAACACCTGCTTCGGACCCGGCGTGGACGTCGACGCGCCTACCGTGATCTCTTGGGAGCACGAGAACGGCGTGCGCGGCGTCTGGGACATCGCGCTGGCGCCCGACCTGCTGCTGCGGTCGGACTACTACACCACCGACGAGCGGTGGGAGGTGACCGGCTTCAAGGGCTACGCGCGGGTCAACCGCTGCACAGCCAGGGCCATCCAGGAGCCCAGCCTGGAGATCTACGTTGACGGCGAGATGCGCGGCTACCACGCGCTGGACGACGACTGGGGGAGCAGCTTCCGCGACTCAGGCCGGCACTGGCTGCGCTGGCTGCACACCGGCGAGGGGCCGCTGATGTGGAGCGCCGATGAGGCCGTCGACGTCCTGCGGTTCGCGCTCGCCGCGTACGCGAGCAGTGCGGCAGGCGGCACCGGGGTGAACCCGGGCCAGGTCAGCTAGGGCTTGCGTGCCAGGCCGGCCAAGGCCAGTCCGACTACGGGGTCGGCCAGGTGCGGCGTCTGCGGGTCGGGGTGCCACTCCGACACCGGCACCAGGCCAGGCTCGACCAGATCGAGCCCGCAGAACAGGCTCAGGATCTCCTCGCGGGTGCGGAACCGCACCCGCCCGAGCCCTCGCGCCATCGCGGCCTGGAGTCCGGCCGATGCCGGGTTGTCGGACTTGACTAGGTGGTGGATGAAGACGTAGCTGCCGGACGGGAGCGCCTGGCACAGGTAGTGCATCGCCGCGCCCGGATTCTCCCAGTCCATGATGTGGTGCAGGATGCCGCAGAGCAGCACGCCGACCGGCTGTCGGCGGTCCAGGTGGCCGCAGAGCTCGGAGGTCTCGAGCACCTGCGCCGGATCGCGCAGGTCGCCCTCGATCACGATGGTCTGCGCGTCGTCGGCCAGCAGCGCCCTGGCGTGCGCGAGCACGACCGGATCGTTGTCGATGTAGGCCACTCGCACGGCCGGGTCAAGCCGCCGCGCGATCTCGTGCACGTTCTCGGCCGTAGGCAGGCCGGCTCCGATGTCGATGAGCTGGCGGATCCCGGCCTGCCGCACCAGGTACCTGACCGCCCGGCCGAGCACGGCGCGCTGCGCCCGTACGCCGGCGTGCACGCCGGGGATGCTGGCCATGATCTGGTCCCCGACCGCCCGGTCGGCGGCGAAGTTGTCCTTGCCGCCGAGCAGGTAGTCGTAGACCCGAGCGATATTGGCCTGCCGCGGGCTGAACCGCTCAGGATCGGGTAACCGCGCACTCACCCTGTCATCGTAAGAGATGGCCGTAGCCGGGCCCGGTCGGCTGACCGGCCGGTCGGCGCTCAGTCCCTGGTCAGCATGGCCTTGGTGGCCACGGTGTCCTCAGTGCCGCGGTACAGGCAGACCTTGCCGTCGCGGAACCTGAACCAGTGGTGGATGTCCATGGCCGCGGACTTGCCGGTCGCCGGGCACAAGGACTTCCAGTGCGTCACGACCATGACGTCGGTGTCGTTCGACCCGAACGAGAGCGGCGTGAACTCGGTGACCTGCAGGTTCTCGCCCAGGGCCTTGAAGAAGTTGGGCACCTCCGCCTTGCCGCGGTGGACGCCATGCCACGGCGCGACGTCGCTGTCCGGGCAGGATGCCCAGTCCACGTCGTCGGTGAGCTGGTCGACGATGAAGCCGACATCACCCCGGCCGAACGCCTCGTAGATCTTCTGGATGGTCTCGATCTTGGTGTCGTTCATGGCGCCTCCCCTTGGTGCGGTCAGCCTTGGTGCGGTCCGCCTGATGCGTCCGCCGCGGCCATGCTCACACCGCCGTCCTGAGGCGCGCATCACGGAAACTATGTAGTCAGCTGACCAATCCGCGGCGATGCGCCCACGCCGTGGCCTCGGCCCGGTTGCGCACCCCGGTCTTGACGAAGATATTCGCGACGTGGCGCTCGACGGTGTGGACGCTGACTCCCAGCGCGGCCGCGATCTCCGCGTTCGCGCGGCCGGCCGCGAGGAGGCCGATGACCTCTGACTCGCGTTGGCTGAGTGCCGCCGGAGCGCTGTCGCCACGCAGGTCGGCCAGCGGGTCGCCGAACCCGCCGATGCCCCACTGGCGGTGCAGCCGCTGTGCGGTCGCGGCAGACGTGTGTGCCTCGCCGGGCCGGTCGGTCAGCCACTCCAGCCTGGCGATGTACCATGCCGCGGCGCCCCAGCCGACCGGCACGCCCTGGATGAGGTTTCGGGTCGCGTACGGCACGAGCCGGTCAAGGATCGGGCCAGCCTGGTCCGTGGCGCGGCAGGTCACGGCGGCCTCGGCCAGGATGGCCAGGCTCGCCAGGTATAGCGAGTCCTGCGGCAGCGCGGCGAACCCGTTCGCCTCAAGCGCCTGGATCTCGGCGACCGCGTCGCCGCGCTGACCGGAGGTGGCGCAGGCCAGGGCGCGCAGGCAGCGCAGCGTGACCAGGCCGGGGAAGCGGGCGAGCGCGTCGGCGATGTCACGCTCGAGTTCGCCGAGCCGTCCCGCTCGCCAGTAGATCCTGCCGAGCTGGCCGACCCGGTAGGCGTCGGCGGCCGGCTGGCCGAGCCCGCGGCCGAGCGCCGCGGCCTCGACGGCGAGCGCCTCGGCCTCCCGGTCGCGCCCGGCGGCGCCGGCCAGCAGTCCCCGGTATATCTGCACCCACCAGTTCTGCAGCGGGTTTCGCCGCGCCCGGGCGATCGCGGCCATCTTGCCCACATCGGCGGCCACGGCGGTCAGTGCACCGGTCTGGAACCGGTCGGGCACAAGCCACTGCAAGGCGCGGAACTGCAGGTCTTGGTCCTCTAGCCGGGTCGCGATGTCGAGCACCGCCAGCCCGGCCGCCAGCCGTTCGGCCAGGAAGTCAGGCCCGCGCAGGGTGAACTGCCTGGCAATCAATGCGGCGCCCAGCGAATCGGCCTCGCCCGCCTGCTCGGCAAGCTCGACCGCCGCCGCGCTTGCCCGTCGGCTCTCGTCCTGCCCGCCGGGCTGCCAGTACGTCGCGATGGCCCAGCGGGCCAGCAGCCGGGGGCGCTGGGCTGCCTGGACGTCCGGGCTGGCGAGCGCGCGGTCGAGCAGGGTGACGAGCCGGTGATCGGCCGCCACCTCCGCCACCGTGTCACCGACCGCCAAGGCGCAGGCGGTGAGTGCCACGGTGTCGCCATCGCGGGCCGCCTGGTCGGCGGCCGCCTCGAACTGCGCCCTGGCGTCGTCGACCTGACCGGCGAGCAGCAGGCTGCGGCCGAGATTCATCTGCAGCTCGATGTCCAGCCGGTCGGGATGCCTGGTGAGCGCGATCGCGGTCCGCCACCACGAGGCGGCGTCCTCCCAGGCAAGCAGCCGATCAGCGGCCTCCGCAGCGTTCCGGGTGGCGTCGGCGGCAACCTCGTCGCTCACCCCCGGCCGCGCCATGATGGCGTGGTGGGCCAGGTCGGAGGCCTGTCCCCAGCCGGTGTCACGGAGCGCGGCGAACGCGCGCGTGTGCAGCTCGGCCCGGCGAGACGGCGCGAGCTGCTCCTCGACGGCATCCCTGATCAGCGTGTGAACGAAGCGGTACGCGCCGGCCCGCGAGCCCTCCGGGGTCACCAGCCGCGCGCTGACCGCCGGGTCGAGCGCCGCAACGGCCCTGGCCGGGCTGGTCTGCAGCGCGACCGCCAGCGGCGGGTATTCGAAGTCGCGGCCGAGCACCGAGGCGACCTCAAGTGCCTCGCGGCACTCGGCGGGCAGCGGCGCGAGCCGTTCCCTGATCACCTCAGCGATGCTGCGCAGCGGCGTCTCCGGCCGTGCCCCTTCGGCGAGCAGCCTGATGCTCTCGGCGATGAACAGCGGATTCCCACCGGTCCTCGCGTGCAGGTCGTGGGCACTCACCCCGTCCACGCCGGCGGCGCGGAGCCACTGGGCCACGCTGTTCTGGCTGAGCCCGGCCAGCTGGCACCGGCAGCTGCCTGGACCGCGGGCCAGGCTGGCCACCACATCGGCGGTCGCCGTCGCCGGCAGCACCTCGGTGTCGCGGTAGGTCACCACCAGCCCGACCGGGGCAGGCCAGAGCACCTCGCTGAGATAGGCGAGCAGTCGTAGCGACGCGTCGTCGGCCCGGTGCAGGTCATCGATGACCACGATCAGCGGGCGGTCTGCAGCGGACTCCCTCAGCACGCGCTCCACCTGCGCATACAGCCGGAACCTGGCGGCGGCGCCCTCGGACGCCTCGGCGTCGCCGACCGTGACCGTGTCGGTCCCTAGCTGTCGCAGCACCTGGACCCACGGCCACAGCGGTGGTGCCCCGACGCTCTCCCGGCAGGCACCCCACAACCGGGTCGCCGCATCAGCCCGCTCCGCGGCCTCGCGGGCCAGCCTGGTCTTGCCGATGCCAGGATCGCCGCAGAGCAGCACGATGCCGCCGGTCCCGGCCGAGATCCGTTCGAGTAGCGAGTCGAGGATGGCAACTTCCGCATGCCTGCCGATCAGCGCTTCTGCGGCTGGCCGGCTCATGGCGACAATGTAATACCGCCGCCGCGAAGAGCCGCGGTCGCGCGCTCGCTGAGCCAATCAGCCCTTCCTGCTCGGCCGGTGACGCGAAGGTCGCGGCCTTTAGCGAGGAGCCGTTTGCGCGCCACTGGTTCGCCCGGATGCTCAGCGCTGATCGGGCACGACGCTGGTCATGATCTGGTCTAGCTGGCCGAGCAGCATGTGCCCGCCGCCATCCACGATGTGCAGGCGGGCCGCCGGGCACCGGTCCGCGATGACCCTGGCGTGCTGCACGGGAACGTTGCGGTCCTGCGTGCCGTGCCAGATATGGGCGGGTACGGCCATCTCGGCGAGGTCCACGTCCCACTCCCGCGCGAACAGCGCGAAATCCCTGGCCGCCGCCCGCGCCGTCGTCGGCGACGGGTGCCTGATGTCGTCCAGGAACCCCGCCCTGACCTGCGCGTCCTCGCGCAGCAGGCGCGCGTCGGGCTCGGCGAGCAGCTTCGCGAAGCTGTCCAGCGTCCGCTCGGGCCTGAGCCGGCCGACCAGCGCCGTCGCGGCGAACAGGGCGCGCGTGCCGGCCGCCGACCGCCGGGCCATCTTGATCACCAGCCGGTCTGGCGGCAGCGAGGGGTCGCGGGGCATCAGCGGTCCCACCCCGCCCACGGTGGCGACCGCGGATACGTGGTCAGGTGCCACCACGCCGCAGGCCAGCGCGGTCGGACCGCCCCCCGACATGCCGATCACGGCGCAGCCGCCGTGGGCGAGGTGCGTTATCAAGGCAGCTATATCCCTCGCGCCGGACGCGATCGTCCTTGCCGGGTCGTAATCCGAGCCGCCGTACCCGGCCCGGTCCGGCGCGATCAGCGCCACCCCACGCTCTGCTGCGGGCCGGCCAAGGCCAGCGAGCTGCCGCGACGATCCGGGCGTGCCGTGCAGCACGACGACGGGGCGCCCGTTCGGGTCGCCGAGCACCTGGTACGCCTGGCGGCGCCCGTCCGGCAGCGTCATATGGGCCATGGCGCGGATCGTATCCGCGTGCCGACGTTCGGCTTTTCATGATCTCGAAGGATTAGGTAGGCGTTTTCCCCCGAAAGTCTTCGAGATCACGGACGTGGTGTCGCTACGGCCTCGTGCCGAAGGCCGGGGGCCCGGCGAGCTCGGGCAGTACCCGGTAGGCGTCGCGCACCCAGGCGCACAGCAGGGGCCTGCTGTCCCTGGGGTCGATCAGGTCCTGCACGCCGAACCGCTCAGCGGTCCGGAAGGGTGAGGTCAGCGCGGCGAGCGTGGCGCGGATGCGCTCGGCCTCGGCGGCCGGGTCGTCGACAAGCTCCAGATGCGCGCGGAACGCGGCCTCCACCCCGCCCCGCACCGGCAGTGAGCCCCAGTCACCCGACGGCCAGGCCCAGCTGCGGCCGGCGCGGTGCCGGTTGACGATGCCGGCTCCGGCGACGCCGTACACCCGGCGCACGACGAGCTCGGCCTGCGGGACGCGGGCCTGGTACATGGCGGCGATGGCCCTGGCCGCGACGCGGACAGTGCCGCGCTCCTCGGCCACCCGGCCGATCGTGATCCCGCCCTGGTCGGTGAGGCTCACCACCGGCAGGTGAAAGGTCTCGCACAGGTCGGCCAGCCGGATGATCGCCTGCGCGCCCTCGGCGGACATTGTCGTGCCTCGGTACGGGTCGGTCGCGATGACGCCGACCGGGTGGCCGTCGAGCCGCGCAAGCGCGGTCACCGTGGAGCCGCCGTACTCCGCATACGGGAAGGTTGAGTCGCGGTCGAAGATCGCCTCAAGCACCGGCCAGATCCGGTACGGCTGTCGTGGGTTCCTCGGCACGGCGCCGGCCAGCGCCTCGTCCCGCCGGCCCGGCGGGTCGTCGCAGCCGGTGACCGGCGGGACCTCGTGCACGCTGGACGGCAGGTACGACAGGAAGTCCCTGATCACTCCGAACGCCTCGTCCTCCGAGCCGACGAATCGCTCGATCGTGCCGTTGCGCCGGTGCACGGCCGCGCCGCCAAGCTCCTCCTTAGTCAGGTCCTCGCCGGTACCGCCGAGCACCACGGGCGGTCCCGCGGTGAAGAGCTGGCCGATGCCGGTGACCATCACGGCGAGATGCGATGTCACCAGCCGCGCAGCGCCCAGCCCGACGACCGGGCCGAGGCACGCGGCCACCACGGGCACCAGCGACATGTTGGCCACCACGGCGTCCCAACCCGGATTGACTGGCAGGTAGGTGTAGCCCGCGTCCAGCGTCATCTTGACGCTGCCGCCGCCGCTCGCCCCGTCGAGCAGTCGCACGACGGGCAGCCGCATGTCGCCGGCGTACCGCTCGGAGTAGATCTGCTTAGCGTGGATCGCCGCGTCGCCCGAACCCCCGCGCACCGTGAAGTCGTCGGCACCCAGCATCACCGGCCGGCCGCCGACCCGTGCCGTCCCGGCGACGAAGTTGGCCGGCAGCACCGAGACCAGGCGCCCGTCGGCGTCGTACTCCCCGAATCCGGTGAGCGCGCCGATCTCGGCGAAGCTGCCAGGGTCAGCCATCCGCTCGATTCGCTCGCGCACGGTCAACCGCCCGGCGGCGCGCTGCCGGGCGACCTTCGCCGCACCACCCATCTGGGCGGCCAGCTCACGGCGGCGCACGATCTGCTCGATCTCCGGCGTCCAGTCGTCTCCGCCCACTCGCGCCTCCATGCCTGGCCGTGGCCCTCACGCCAGTCAAGGACTTAGCAGACTCACTCCGCGTTGCGCCACAGGGGTTCTCCGCCCGGCGGAGTAGATCTCCGCGCCGTCACGATGAGATATCTGTAAAAGCTCATCCCTAGAACATCTAATTTCGCCGTGTAAGCATGCGAAAAGTCCAGGACGGAGGTACGGAAGGCCGTGCGCAGGCCTCCCCCAGCTCTCAGGCACGTCGTCACGCATCGGGTCGCCTTCGCCGCCGTGATGGTGGCCGCCCTCATCACGGCGGCGTTCACGGCTGCGGCCGTGTG
>DATIZP010000160.1:0-73400 GCA_035517035.1 Streptosporangiaceae bacterium
TGACAGTTAGCAACATCGGATGTCTGTGGATCGGCCGGGAAGGGCCGGATGTGAAGGAGGGTGTGCCTTCCCGGTGATCGAGTCGTAGAGGTCTCAAGCAAGATCGGCGGGACAACGCCGGTCGGGAAGGTACACCCATGCTCACCGTAGTCCCTGATCCCGCTGACCGTGCTATCCCGGGGCCGTCGTCGCTGATCGATGAGATCGTGCGGGAGGGCGCGCGGCGGATGCTGGCCGAGGCCCTGGCGGCTGCGGTGGACGCTTATATCGCCCAGTTCGCCGCCGAGCGCGGTGCGGACGGCCGCCGGCTGGTGGTCCGTAATGGCTGCCACCAGAGCCGGGAGGTGCTGACCAGCGCGGGCGCGGTCGAGGTGACGGTGCCGCGGGTCAACGACAAGCGCGCGGACCCGGCTACCGGCGAGCGGCAGCGGTTCGCGTCGGCGATCTTGCCGCCGTGGGCGCGGAAGACTCCGAGGATCACCGAGGTGCTGCCGCTGCTCTACCTGCACGGCCTGTCGTCCGGGGCCTTCGTGCCCGCCCTGGGCCAGTTCCTCGGCTCGGCGGCCGGGCTGTCGGCGACAGTGATCACTCGGCTGACCGAGACCTGGCGGGCTGAGCAGCGCGCCTTCGCCGACCGGGACCTGTCGGGGGTGGACTGTCTACCTGTGGGCCGACGGCATCCACGTGAACATCCGGCTGGAGGAGCACAAGCTGTGCCTGCTGGTGATGATCGGGGTGCGCGCCGACGGGCGCAAGGAGCTGGTCGCCCTCGCTGACGGGTACCGGGAGTCCGCGGAGTCGTGGGCGAACCTGCTGCGCGACTGCGCCCGCCGCGGCATGCGCGCCCCCGTGCTGGCCGTCGGCGACGGCGCACTGGGGTTCTGGAACGGCCTGCGCGAGGTGTTCCCGCAGGCCAAAGAGGGCCGGTGCTGGTTCCGCAAGACCGACGATGCGGAGGAACTGATCGCCTTCTACGGCTACCCCGCAGAGCACTGGGTCCATCTGCGGACCACGGATGAAAATGTCAACCAGAAGACGAGCCCGGGTGGGCAGAGCGGAGTGCCGGGCTGGCGGAGGGCCTTGACCGGGGCATGGAGGGCGGTAGGTTCGTGCTGGTGGCGGGCGTGGCTGACCGCCGAGCGAAGAGCAGGACGCGGGGCTGTGAGTCCTGCCGCGCTGCTTAGCCTGCGGGCTTGCTGAGTCGCGCCCCCTTGCTGGCAGCCGCGCCCGTCACCGCTCTGGCTGCGGGCCTGGCTGGCTGCCAGGCGGCGACCATTGTGCGGTAGGCGGCCTCGCTGCGTGCGGCCAGGTCGCGTTCGGCGGCGCGGACGTCTTTGAGGGAGTAGCGGGCGGCGCTGCCCTTGCGGCCCCGGGCCGGGGTGGCTCCGGCGCGCAGCTCGAGCTTGCGCTGCTTGTGGGCGATCAGCGAGGGCAGGGCGAAGGCGTAGTCCTCGTCCTTGATGATCAGGTGCCAGCACAAGACGGCGAGCTTGCGGGCGGTGGCGACCGCGGCGACCTGCATGCCGCGGCGGGTCCGGACCCGGCAGTAGAAGGCGCGCAGCGGGCCGGGTGCCTTGGACGCGGACCAGGCGGCCTCGACCAGCATGCCGCGGGCGTGCGCCGGGCCGGCCTTGGTGATCCGGCCGTGGCTGGCGGGCTGGCCGCCGGACTGGCGGACCCTGGGGTTGAGGCCGAGGTAGCTGACGAGGCGGTCGGGGGTGCGGAACCGGGTGAAGTCGCCGACCGCCGCCACGATCGACAGCGCGACGGTCGCGTCGACGCCGGGATCGTCATCAGCCGCAGGACCTCGGGCCGCCCGAGCGCTTCCCGGCCTAGGTCCTGGTCGACCAGGGCTAGTTCCTGGGCGTGGAAGTCGAGCTGGCGCAGCAGCGCGATGACGGCGGCGTGCTCGTCGGCGGGCAGGTCCTGGACGGCCAGCCAGGCCCGGCCCTTGATCCCGAACAGGTCCGCGGCCGGGCACCGCGGCACCAGGTTGCGGGTCAGGATCGCGTGGACCTGGTTCTTCAGGCGCGTCCGCTGGCGCACGATGTGGGCGCGGCGCAGCACCTGCCGGCGCAGCGCGCTGGTGGCCGCGTCCGGCATCCACACCGCCGGCAGGTAGTCCGCCGCCAGCAGCCCGGCCAGGATCGCCGCGTCGACCTTGTCGGTCTTCACCCTTGCCTCGGCGATCGCCCGGGTCTTCGCCGGATTGGACACCACCACCCGCCCGGCCCGGCTGGCCAGCACCTTCGCGATCGCCCACGTATTCCCGGTCGCCTCCAGCGCCACCTCATCTGCCGGGCCCAGCCCTGCGGCGAACTCCCGGACCCCCTCCGCCGTCGTAGCGAACGTCCCGGCCTGCGTGATCACGCCACCTTGCCAGACCGCCACCTGCGCGAAATCGCGATGCACATCCAGACCGATGCACCGCCTTGCTGCTGTCATCGCCGCTCTCCCTTCACGAGCTCCAGCGAGATCGGGAGCGGGCGGGCAAAGCGACACCTACGGATCCGCGCGCACAGCGCAACCGGGCAGGTCGCAGGGGCGGCCATTTACTAACACGGGCTCTCAGCCCACGGTGCAACACCGGCCTGCCCACCCTGCTTCACTCCCGGCGCCCCTGTCCCGGACGGTCGCACCGTAAGCCGGCTGAACCCCGCCCCGCCAGGGCAGGGCGGCCAGCGGACCAGCGACGCCTGACATTTGTCATACCGGTTACCAACCCGATCGAGTCGACCTTCGCCACCGTCCGGCACCGGACCAAGGTCACCAAGGGCCAGGGCTCGCGTGCGGCCGGGCTGGCGATGGCGTTCAAGCTCATCGAGTCGGCGCAAGACCGCTGGCGCGCCCTCAACGCGCCCCACCTCGTGGCCCTGGTCCGCGCCGGAGCGACCTTCACCGGCGGCAAGCTCATCGAGCGGCCCGCACAGCAGGCCCAGCCCGAAGCTGCCTAATGATCTTGATCCGCCGGTCCTGGCGATCGTTCCTGCTTCATCGCCCACCGGGCCAGGCACCCGGCTCCCGCTCCTTACGTGCAGCGGCTATCCGGTCGGTCGGCGCGCGACGTGCTCTGCGACTGCGACGGCGCGACCGGCCCGCCGGCGGCGCACCTCCTTCGCGGGGCACGCGGGTGCTCCCGCCGGCTCCAGAATCGCCGGGCGGAACGAGCACGCCCGGTTCGGCGACGATGCAGGTGCCAGCCTCGGCGGTGCCTGCGCAAGCGACTACAGAGCCGGGTCACCCGAACCTGGCGGGCGCTGGGTGCTCGGGCTCAGTTCCGCGACGAGCCCGGACTGGTCCTCGGCGCTCACGATGAGCCGGCGCATCGGGGCCCCGAACGGGCCGAGCCGCACCCACTTCAGGCGATCCAGGGTGATCTCGACCAGCCCGGTGCTGGCGCCGTTGACAAGAGCGGTGCATGGCCAGTAGTTGACTCCGCGGAGAACGCTGAGCCTGAACGGGCCGCGCAGCTCGGCTCTGCTCAGCGGCCGGGCAGATGCGACGGCCTGGCGGGGGATGCTGGCGTGAAACGCCCATCCCATGCGAATGTCGACCGTCGAGGGACTCATCGTGACGCGCGGCGCTTTCCGGCCTGCGCCGAACGCCGTCATAAGGCTGCGGCTGGGCCGGTCGACGCTGATCGGGAACGTCTTCTCGTTGATCATGATCCCTCCTCGGGAAAGCCCCAGACGCATCCAGAGCGCGTACCTGATCAGGTTCGCGGCCTCCCCCACCCCGGGCCGCCGCTGACCCTCGCCGGCACCGGCCATGAGGACCGCGAGGATTTCCTGCTCGTGCTCGCGCCGGAAGGCACGCGGGTAGCCGGCCAGCAGCTGCCGGTAGCGTCGCTCGAGGCCTGCGGAGTCACTCATGTGAGCACCCCTGTCGCCGGCGTCAGCCGCGACATCGCGACGCGGGCGTTGGCCTGCAGCCGGGCTGCCTCGGCGGCCAGCAGCTCTGCGCCGGCGGCCGTCAGCCGATAGTAACGGCGCAGCCGACTATCCACAATCTCCTCCCGGTCAACCTCGACCAGCTTGTCCGCGCGCAGACGCTCGAGCGCCGCGTACAAGGTCCCGGCCTTCAGCTGGACACGGCCGGCTGAGATCGCCTGGACGTCGGTGATGATCCCGTAGCCATGCTGGCTGCCCGCGGCCAGAGCCGTCAGGATCAGGAACGTCGCCTCCTGCATCGCCCGGCTCGTCATAAAGACAGCATATACAGTTCAACTGCCTAATGTCGAGCCGCCGCCGGCGGCCCAGCCTGCCAGTCGCGGTGCCTCCCGGGTACGCGCTCGTCTGGATCTTGATCCACAGGTCTTGACAATTGCTCCGGCGATGTCCCGGTAGTGACAATGTCCTGACCGAGCACATTTCAGCCTGGTCAGATGCCCGACTCGACGCAGAGGGCTTCCTTGCCTTGTTCGACCTGACCCGAAATGAGCAAGCCCGGGTGCAGGACTTCCGGCGCCTCGCAGCTCTGTACTGGCTGATCATGCTCCGGCCCGGCGGCCCGTCCAGTAGCCGCAACCCGCCCGACGCTCTGCAACGCCAGCCCGAGCGGCTCCTCGGGCTGCTCACCTGACCGGCGACACCCTCAGCCCTGACGGGAACGCGACTGGCGCCAGTAGCCTTCGGTGATGCCGATGCGCTCTGGCTTGTACCTGCCCCTGTTCGATGCGCTCGCCGAGCCGTCGGTCGCCGCCCGGTTCGCCGCCGAGGCTGAGGAGGCGGGCTGGCACGGGGTGTTCGTCTGGGATCACGTCCGGTGGCGGGAGCCGGTGCTGGCGGCCGCCGATCCGTGGATCACGCTGGCGGCGGTCGCGATGGTGACCGAGCGGGTCCGGCTCGGCCCGATGGTCACGCCGCTGGCCCGGCGGCGGCCGGTGAAGGTGGCCAGGGAGACCGCGACGCTCGACCGGCTCAGCGGCGGCAGGCTCACGTTCGGGGCGGGGCTGGGGAGCGACGAGTTCGGCAGCGAGTTCTCAATCACCGACGAGGCACTCGGCAGCGCGCAGCGCGCCAGGATGCTGGACGAGTCGCTGGGCATCCTGGCTACATCCCCTTCAACATCGAGCATCCTGGCCAGTTCGCCGAGGCGGCCGCCGAGATCGCCACGCTGCGGTCCGCGGCCGACACCCACGGCACCGAGCCCTTCGACATCGTCGCCATCCGGCCGCCAGGCACCGACCCGGCCCCGTACGCCGCAGCGGGCGCGAGCTGGTGGCTGGCCGAGTTCCCGGCACACGGGACATCCCCGGATCTGGTACGGGCGGGGATCCGCGAGGGCCCGGTTTCCCTCGCCTGACCTCCAGTCAGCGCTATGATGCCAATGTGAGTAGCACTAAGTACACTGTGGAGATCGACCACTCCAGCCCGGTGCCGCTGCACGAGCAGGTCGCGGCCGCGATCCGCGGGGCCATCGCCGAGGGCGAGGCACGCTCCGGGGAGCGGTTGCCGCCGGCCAGGGACCTGGCCGCGGTGCTCGGGGTCAATGCCAACACGGTGCTGCGGGCGCTGCGGACGCTGCGGGACGAGAGGCTGGTGGAGTTCCGCCGCGGCCGCGGGGTGTCGGTGACCGGGATCGCCCCGCAGCGCAGCGTCGTGGTGGCGAAGGCGCGCGAGCTGGTCGCGGTGGCGCGGCAGTACGGGTACCGGCCGGAAGACCTGACCGAGATCATCAGGCAGGTGTCCTAGGAGCCGCGATGAAGACTGCCCCGGCCACCCGGCTCCTCGATGCCGAGCCCGAGGCGCTGATCAAGGAGGCTCGCAGGCATCAGCGCCGTCGCTATCTGGCGGCGGGATCAGCCCTTGCCGCGGCGCTGGCCGGCGCCGCCAGCGTGCTGGCCGGCCTGCACGGATCAGGTAGCGCGCACCCCGCACCGACGCGTCCGCCCCGTCATGCCAGCCCGCCGGTATCGGCACGGCGGCCGCACGGACCGCCGCCGATCCCGCACAGCGTCGGCACCACGGTGCTGATGTGGCCGGTCGGCTACCCGGGCTTCAGCGCGGCCGGCGGGCCGGCGGCCTACGTCGATGACCTCGGCACGGGGCGGCTGACCCAAAGCAGCGCGGTGGGCATCAGCGCGGGCGACTTCCAGCCCCTGCTGGCGCAGACCGGCCGGTGGCTTGTCTACGTGGGCAACGGAACCACCGCGATCAGGGACGACCTGCGAGGACGACCGCGTGACATCGGGCGGACGCCCTTCTTCGCCCCCGCGGCGGTGCCCGGGCAGGTCTGGCTCTTCCGTATCCGCGCCGGGCACAGCCACCGCATCCAGGCGCGGCTGGTCCCGGTCGCCGGAGGGCTGCCGGGCCCGGCGGTCACCTTGCCCGCCCGAACCACCCTGCCGGCCATCAGGGGCACCGACGCTGGGCTGCTCCTGCAGACGGGCCGCCGTCTTAACCTGGCGCTGTGGAGCCCGGGCAGCCGGCCGAGGACGCTGCCGTACGCGCCGTCCCTGTCCGACGGCTTCGACGCCACCGCGCGCCTGATCGCCTACGGCACGAGCTGCACCGACCAGGCCACCGCGCCGCACGCGGCCCGCGAGCCCAACGCGGGCTACGAAGCCTGCGCGATGCTGCGCGTCCTTGACGTCGTGACCGGGAGGCTGACCTCCTATCCGGCGCCGCCGGGCACCGCCGGGTGGGTACCCAACGGATTCGATCTGGTCAGCGCGATCTCCCCGGGAGATCGGATGATCGCCGCTTACGCGGCGGTCCGGCCGCAGGGGCAGGGCCTGGTCCGCCTGTATCTGGCGCCGATCGCCCGGCCGTCCGGCCAGCCCGCGGCGGTCCCGTCCTCGGGCGCCTACCTGTTCGCCAGGACCGCGTGGTCGGTCAGGGGATCATGGCTGTTCTACCAGGGACCGGGCGGCCACCTGTGGGCCTACCAGGTGACCAGCGGCGCCACCCGCGCCTCCAGCACGCCCTGCTGCCAGTACACCGTGATGACGGCCGCGCCGAGCCATTCCGGCTGACGAACCGGATTGCCAGCGCACCAGTGCGGGTCAGGGCCGGGTGAGGTGACAAGTGTTGCCGTACCGCCGAGGCTTCTGCCGGACCTTCATCCAGGGAGTTCATCGTGAGCTGGAGCGCTGCGGACATACCCGATCAGCACGGTCGCGCAGCCGTCGTGACGGGCGCCAACGGCGGACTCGGGCTAGAGACCGCGCGTGCGCTGGCGGCGAAGGGCGCGCACGTTGTGATGGCGGTACGCAACCAGCGCAAGGCGGCGGCCGCGGCCGATGACATCCGGTCCAGCGCGCCGGATACCGCGCTAGAGCTGGTGGCGCTCGACCTCGCCTCGCAGGCGTCGGTGCGCGCCGCGGCAGAGCAGATCATGGCCGCGCACGAGAGCATCGACCTGCTCGTCAACAACGCCGGAGTCATGGGATCCCCGAGGCCAAGACGGCTGACGGCTTCGAGATGCAGTTCGGCGTGGACCACCTGGGGCACTGGTCGCTGACCGCGCTGCTGCCGCCCGCGCTGCTGCGCACGGCCGGCGCCCGGATTGTGACCGTCACAAGCGCGGCCCATCACATGGGCCGCGCCGTCGACCCCGCCAACCCGCTGGGAGAACGGGCGGTTTGGCGCGCTCGGCGACGACCGCAAGTCACCATCGGCACTGCCGCAGCGAGTTGCCCCGCCCGCGAGCGGCTGGACCAGCGTCACCGCCGGCCAGAATGACGGCTGCGCCACCCGCAGCGACGGCACGCTGTGGTACTGGGGGAGAACACCGACCCGCCAGCTCGGCCTCGGGAACACTACCGACGTGTCCCGAGACTCGGCATCGCAGAAAGCGACCCCGCTGGAACCAGTAATCCACGTGGGCTGCACGCGCTCAACCTGCGGGCAGCCCACCCCGCAAGCCCCATCACCACAGGTCAACCCCAAACGTGAAGACCTGCCCACTTCGCCCACTCAGCGGTCCTGGGTCATCCGGCGACGAAGGTCAGCACGTAATACCCGAGGGCGATCAGCACGCCCACCCCGGCGAGCGTGGCTACGACCAGCGCCGTCTGCAGCCGGCCGTGCTGCCGTAGTGAGATGGCCTGGCCGGCCGAGACCTTCGCGCTCACCTGGCCGCAGCGGGCACGGAACGTGGGCGGGTAGTACCAGCGGACTGGCTGGTGGCGGATCACGTTCCGCTCGGCGAACCAGAGCTGGACGCCATCGAAGACCTTGCGCAGCGGCCTGCGGCCGAAGCAGAACGACGCCGCCAGGCCCATCACCTTCATGTCCCAGTCGGCGGTGTCCATCGACGCCGTGCGCTGCCACATCGACGTACGCGAGCTCAGCGCGAGAACCGTGTGCTGCACTGCGGCGATGTCGCGCCGGATGACCGAGTCAAGCAGGTAGGTCGCGGTGAAGCCGACGGAGCCGTAGATCGGAGCCCAGATCACCAGCGAGTAGGGGATCTGCCAGAAGGACAGTTCTCGGCCGCTGCGCAGGTTCGGTATCCGCAGTAGGTCCTCCAGCCGGTCCAGCCGGTTCATCGGCCTGGCGAGGTACCTGGTCCGCCGGCTCTTGAACGGGTTCCAGACGAGCTGCTGCGCGACCGCGCCGCCGTAGAAGCCCTCGGCGACGGCCTTGACCGTGTGCCGCAAGGCGGCATCGGGAATGACCGAGTGCCACCACGCTGCCGCGCTCGAATTGACCTCGAACAGCAGGTAGTACAGCCCGGTGATGAACAGCGCGCCGAGATGGGCGAAGACGATGGCGCCAGCCAGCGACGCGGCGGTGACGGCGAGCCACCTCAGCGGATGGCGCAGCGGATTGGTCAGCGGTGCGGGCGGCTCGTAAGCGCGAGCGATAGCCGCCGCGGCGGCCAGCCGCGTCGTGATGGTCCGGTCGGCTGCGACGAGACGGGCCGGAAGAACCGGCGTGAAGGGCACGGCGACGCGCGGAGCGATCCGGCCGGCCCCGGCGGCCGGGGCGGCCGGATCGACCCGGACGGTCGGTTGGGCCGGGCTGACCCGGGCTGCAGGGGCGGCCGGATCGACCCGGACGGTCGGTTCGGCCGGGCTGACCCGGACGGTAGGGGCGGCCGGGCTGATCCTGCCGCCCGGCGGGAGCAGGGGCGACTCCCCGCCGTCAGGGGTGAGGCCGGGCGCCTTGTCTGCCGCCATGGTGCATATTGTGCCTACCGCCTGGCACCGGACAGAAGGGGCTGCCGGTTAAATCAAGGCCGGTAAGCTAAGGGTCGCCCCTTGACGACAAGGGGGCGCTGACACGCCCGCCCCTGCGCGCCGTTTCTCGCGGGACCTTTATGAAGGATCGGCGCGTGCAGCGCGCCTTGTGAAGGACCGGCGCGGGATAGCTCGCCGGATCCTTCATCCCTGAAGGAGCGGGGCCGTGTCAAGGGGGGGTTTGGCAGGGTTTTGGTGGCCTGGCGGGCGTGCGTTAGTGGCGTCTGGCGTTTCCCGGTAGCTGCCTGGTCCGTGGCGAGCGGCCGGGCGGGTCAGGGACCGGGCGGAGCCCGGCCGCGTGCGGCGCCGGAGGCGTCCTTGAGGCGGCGGGCCGGGAGCCCGATGATGCGGGTGCGGGAAACGGGAGCCGGGGGTGGTGCCGGGGGTGTTCGGTTGTCGTGCAGGTTCGTCCCATGTTCCGGGTGTTCCGGTGCGGGCAGTGCCGCTGGCTGCGTTCATCCCTTCGCGTGACCCCGGCCGGGGCCGGGGGGCATGGGGCGGGTCCGCGTCAGTGCAGCGGTCAGGCGGGGTCAATCACGGGGACGCCCGCGCCGGCAGGTCGCGGCGGGGCAGAAGGATCGGCGACCTCGCGCCTGGCCGCCGGCCGGGGAAGGCTAGTCACGCCGCCCGCCCGGCCGGGCTTGCGGGCGGCTGGCCGGGAGCCCTGGACAGGCAGCGGATCTGCCCGTCCCGCATCCCGTAATAGACCAGGGTCAGGAGCCGGCGTGCGGCGGCGACCTTGGCGATGTTGCGGGCTTCCTTGCCGCGGCGGGCGATGATGCCGTCTTTGACGGCGCCGGTCACCGAGTCCCCGGGGATGCGCTGGACGGCCTCGGTCAGCGCCCAGCGCAGCAGCCGCGAGCCCTGCTTATCTGTGCACCCACCGGGCGTCAACCAGGCCGTGGCCGTGCGCGCCGCAGCTGGGCAGGCTGTTCCCTGGCCTGCTGCTTGCCTGGTTCTGGATGGGACGGCCTGGGCTGCGAGCCGGTCGCACAGCGACGCGCAGCGCCCCTGAGCCGGGCCGTGCCATCGGGCACGGTTGGGCGGCGGGGCACAGGCTGGGGACGGTCACATGGCTGCTCTCCGTTCAGTACTGGCTAGTCCGGGTCCGCGGGTGGAGCGCCCAGGCTTATCTGGGTGCGCGGCAGCGGCGTGCCGCCGGCGACATGATGGTGATCGGGTGCCTCCAGGCCAGGGTGCGGCTGCTCAATCTTGGATGGCTGTCCGGGTCATGCGCGCACGGCCCCGGGCATGCAGCAGGGCTTCGGGAGCCAGCCGCAGGTCATCAGCTGAGCGGGCGCTGCCGCGGGTTACCGGGTCGCAGTCGGGGTCAGGCGGCTGGCCGCAGGGCGTCCTCACCGAGGTCGCGCAGCGTGTGGTAGCAGCGGCGGGCCAGCTTGCGGGCCACTGACAGCAGCGCGCGCTGTCCGTCGATCCGCTCGCGGACCCGGCAGAAGTAGGCGTAGTCGGGTGAGGCCGGGCGGGACGCGTACAGCGCCGCCTCGTAGAGCGCCCACCGCAGGACCGGGGGTCCTTGCCGGGTGATGTGGCCCCGGGTGCGCTTGCCGTCGGAGTCATGGACGGTGATGTCCAGCCCGGTGTGCCGCAGCGCGTCATCGGAGGAGGAGAACCGGCGGCAGTCACCGAGCTCCGCCCAGACCGCCACCGACAGAAGGCCGCCGATGCCGTAGTGGGCTGTGCGCAGCGCCCGGCACCCGGGCTGGCGGGATGACAGCCGGGCCAGCTCGCGGCGCAGCGGCGTCATCTCCTGGCTGAGCCGCTCGATCTGGCGGACGCCGGCCTCGACGGCCTGGCGGCCCGCCGCGCTCAGCTCGGCGGCGTCGAGCCGCCGCTGGCCGTCCGCGGTGCCGAGCTTGGGCACCACCGGGATGCCCTGGTGAAACAGCGTGGCGTGCACCCGCTGCTGCCAGCTGGTGCGCTCTTCGAGCAGGTCCTTATACAGGCGCACCCGGGCGCGAGCCTCGAGCACATGCGCCGGCGGGATCCACGACTCCGGCACCCTGCCCTCGATCAGCAGATCACGAAGAAGACGGGCATCGGCCCAGTCAGTCTTCGCCCGGCGCTTGCTGCCCCGCCGGTTCGCGGTCTCAGCGGGCTCGGCCAGGTGCGCCGTGATCCCGGCACTCTGCAGCTCCTCCACCACATACCGCCATCCCGTGCACCCCTCCACCGAGAACTCCACACCCTGGGCGCCGTCGAACCGGCGCAGCCACCCGCGCAGGCTCGCCCGGTCCGCGGGACAGATCCGCCCCCGGCGGGCCTCCCCGGTCTCCAGGTCGACATAGTCGAACGTCAGCTGACCCCGGTGCAGATCCAGCCCTCCGGCCACCGCCATGACACACCTCCCACCGCTGCGGCGGACCTGTTCCGCTCGCACATGCCATCTTGGTGACGTGGCCGCGGGCGACCCTGGCGTCGGACTCCCGGTGCCGCGGGGTCAGGCCGGCCCATGAGCACAGCTGGCCGGCGGTACGGAACCGGGTCACCTCCCCGATCTCGGCGATGATGACCGCGGCCAGGACCGGGCCGATGCCGGGCAGCTGCTGGATCACCTGGTAGCCGCGGTGACCGGCGAGCAGGTCCGCGATGACCTCGCCGAGCATGCTGATCTCGGTGGTGAGCTCGCCGGTCAGCTGCCGCAGCGAGGTGACCTTCCCCGCGTACGGCTGCGGCAGCGCCCGGCCGTCCAGCCACGCCGACCCCGCGCTGCCGAAGATGTCGGTGCAGGTCACCTCGACGCCGAGCTTGGCCAGCACGGCGTGGACCTGGTCCTTGCAGCTGGTCCGCAGGCTCACCAGCTTCTGCCGGTACCGCGTCAGCTCCCGCAGCTCCCGGACCTGCGCCGGGGCGATCCACGCCTCCGGCAGCCGGCCCATCCGCAGCAGGTCCGCCAGGTCCGCGGCATCCCTTTCGTCGTTCTTGACCCGGCGGTAGGCGAACGCCCCGACCCCCAGCGGATGCGCCAGGTGCACCTCCGCCCCGGCCGCCGCCAGCGTGTCCGCCGCCCAGTACCAGCCGTACGTCGCCTCGAGCACCACCTGCGGGGACTTCCCGGCCCGGGCGATCTGCGCCCGCAGCTCCGCCGGGCTGTTCGCGAACCTCGCCGTGCCCAGCCGCCGGCCGTCCTCCGTCATCCGCACCAGCACGCTCCGGCGCCGGTGCAGGTCCATCCCGACGACCTGCCGGCCGTCATACGCTGTCTCCATTGTGGCCTCCCTTACCTGGTGGAGACGGATGCTCACTACTTCCAGCATCCGCCAGGGAGCGGGAGGCCCCGCTCCTTCATCGCATCACAAAGACGGGGTCGAGCACCAAGGGCCGGCCACCCGCGGACGGCGCGCTGCCCGCGGGGGCGGCTCAGTCGGCCGAGCCGGCCGTGCGCCCGGACCAGCCGATCCTGGAGTGCGGGTGCTCACGCCACGAACTCGCGCCAGCCGCCGCGGCCGTCCTGGCCTGCTCCCACTTCAGCTTGGCCAGCTCACCCGGTGGCACGTCCATATCCCTGACCCACCGCCGGGTCGCCGCCGCGAGGTGGGAGCCAGCGATGGCCAGTCCGATCAGTGCGAGCATGCCGCCGATGCCCAGCAGCACGCCGCCCGCGATCAGCGGCCCGGACTCAAGCTCAGGCCAGCTCCCCGGCTGGCCCTGGCTTCCAGCTGTGCTATTCATCGCACCTCGCTCTCCGCCCGCACCTCGTTCCCGTCGTTGATGTCATTATGTCCACTCGCTCCGCGCTCAGACAGCCGCGGCAGCTATCGAGAGGGTCCTGAACCAGCCGCAAGCCCGCCCGAGCGCGAGTGCCCTCCTCAGCGTGCGCCGACCGATCGTGCCTGGGCAGCCAGGTCGCTGGAGTCGATGCCGAAGGAAATGATGCGCGTGGGCTGTATCCGGATGATGGTGTCTTCGAACCGGTCGTTCAGGGCCTTGCCGCCTTCTGCCACGACCGCTGCGGTTCCGCGTATCTCGATCATGCGCGGCTGCCAGGGCGGCAGCACATCGTCGACCACGATGCTTGCCAGGCCGGTGCGCTGCACGTCGCGGAGCTTCTTGGTCTGGCTCATCCGCAGCCCGCCCACGTCGATCGCGTCGTGCTCGGCGTTGTAGCGAAACGACGTCGGCACCACGTGCGGCTGTCCTTGCTGGCCGACGGTCGCGATCCGCCCAAGGCGCTGCTGTGCCAGGTACTCGAGTTCCTTATCGGTGAACACGCTCATGCCTGGCTAACCGGCGGCCCGATCGCGACATTCCGCTGCCGCTGTCAACTCTCACGGGCCCTTGGGCGCGGCCCTCACTGAAGCCGCGACACGTCACAGGGCCGGGTCACTTGACCATCTGTCCTGTTAGTTGCCGGCATGCGATTCTAAGGAGATCAGATCGGTTTAGCCTGATAAGCAGGCTTCCGAGGGTCGCGAGGAGTGGCTACATATGCGTAAGACCCGTCGACTGGCCGCGGCGGCGGCGATGCTTGCCCTGGCGACGGTGCTCGCGGCCTGCGCGACTACCAGCAGCAAGATCGGCTCGGGCCCCACGAAAGTCGCCGGCAAGCCGCTGAACGGCGGCACCGTCACCGTCGCGGAGGTGGGCGAGTCGCCGAACTTCATCTTCCCTTATCCGCCGTCCACGAACAGCAACGGCTACAACGTCAACCTGACCATGGGCCTGTGGCCGTACCTGGTGTACGCGGGCGATGGCGGCCAGTCGATCGTCAATCCGCAGGAGAGCCTGTACCAGTCGCTGACGTACTCGCACAACAACTCGGTCATCACGATGGTGCTGAAGCCGTGGAAGTGGTCCGATGGCGTTCCGATCACCAGCCGAGACTTCACGTTCGTCTACAACCTTCTCAAGTGGAACTACCAGAACTGGATCGGCTACACCCAGGGCCTGTTCCCGGTCGACGTGAAGAAGGTAATCACCCCGAACGCGCATACCGTGGTGCTCGACCTCACCCGGTCCTACAACCCGACCTTCTACACCGACGACGTGCTCTCCCTGATCGCCCTGATGCCGCAGCACGCCTGGGACAAGACCTCACTGAGCGGCAAGGTCGGCAACTACGACGAGACGAAGGCCGGCGCCAAGGCCGTGTACGCCTTCCTGCAGAAGCAGGGCGGCATCATGGGCACCTTCGCGACGAACCCGCTGTGGCAGGTCGTCGACGGGCCGTGGAAGCTGGCGACGTTCAACAGCAACGGCTACTACGCCTGGGTGCCCAACAAGAGCTACTCGGGACCGGACAAGCCTCGCCTGAGCAAGGTGATCTGGACCCCGTTCACGACCGACACCGCCGAGATGAACACGCTGCGCTCCGGCACCACCATCGACCTGGGCAACCTTCCGCTCAATGACGTCAGCCAGACCAGCGACCTGGAGGCGGAGGGCTACGTGGTCGGCGTGCTTCCGGTGGCCGGCGTCGCGGAAATCGTGCCGAACCTCTGGAATCCCGTGAACGGACCGATGCTCCGCAATCTGTACATCAGGCAGGTACTCGAGTACCTGATCGACCGGACGCAGATCGTCAAGAAGGTCTACGCCGGGTATGCCGATCCCGGCAACGGCCCGGTCTCCACGCTCTACGGCCAGCAGTGGGACTCGCCGCTTGAGAAGGCGGGCGGGCCCTATCCGTACTCGCCGTCGAAGGCGATCGCGCTGCTCAAGGCGAACGGCTGGAAGGTCGTGCCGAACGGGACCGACACGTGCCAGCACGCGGGCACCGCCGCCGGGGACTGCGGTCCCGGCATCACCGCGGGCGAGCCGCTGCAGTTCCAGCTGATGTACACCTCCGGCATCGCGTCCTTCGACCAGCAGAACGCGGCCATCCAGTCCTCCGAGGCAGCCGCCGGGGTCAAGATCATCTTGAAGCCCGAGCCATTCAACACGATCGTGTCGACCACCGGATACTGCAACCAGCAGACGCACCCGACGTCGACCTGCTCCTGGCAGCTCCAGGATTACGGCTACAACCCCTACACGCTCGACCCGTCGGGCGCGGGCTTGTTCAACACGGACGGATTCGGCAACTACGGCGGGTACTCCAGTGCGAAAGAGAACCAGCTGATCGACGCGACCGAGTACGGCTCGAGCAGCGCGGCCTTCTTCGCCTACGAGAACTACACCGCCGAGCAGTTGCCGTACCTCTGGCTGCCCAACGCCTCGAATATTTTCGTGTTCAAGAAGAACCTGGCCGGCATCACGCCGTGGAACCCGTTCTCCGGGACGCTCAATCCCGAGGATTGGTACTACGTCAAGCCCGGCTCATGACCTGGTACCTGGTCCGCCGCTTGGCCCAGGCCATCGCGGTCGTGTTCGGCGTCATGGTGCTGACGTTCATTCTGCTGCACATGGAGCCGGGGAGCGTGGCCAGGGCCGTGCTCGGGCTCAAGGCCACCCCGGCCAGGGTCGCGATCTTCGATCACCTCTACGGCCTGAACAAGCCGCTATACGACCAGTTCGGCGTCTACATGTGGCAGCTGCTGCACGGCAACTTCGGCATCTCCTACCAGTACCAGCAACCCGTGTCCACGCTGATCGCCCAGCGCCTTCCGCGCGACGCACTGCTGCTCGGCCTGTCGACCGTGGTCGCGCTCGTGATCGGCGTGCCGACCGGCATCTACCAGGCTGTGCACCATAACGAGCTCGTCGACGACGCTGTCGCGGGCACCTGGTTCACGTTGTACTCAGCGCCGGATTTCCTCGAGGCGTTCCTGCTGATCGCGCTGCTGTGCGTGGAGTTCCATATCTTCCAGCCCACATTCCCCGGCGGGATCTCCTCGGTGGTGGGCGTTCTAACAGACTGGCGCGCGCTGGTGCTGCCGGTCTTCGTTCTGTCGATCAACAGCGTCGCGAACTTCAGTCAGTACTCGCGCTCGACAGCCATTACGGTGCTGGCCTCCGACTACGTCAAGGTCGCGCGCGCCAAGGGTCTGCCGCGCCAGCTCGTGCTGACCAGGCACGTGCTGCGCAACTCGCTGCTGCCCGTCATCACCATTCTCGGCCTCTCGCTGCCGGGCATCGTCGCGGGCGCGGTGATCGCCGAGTCCATCTTCAACTACCCGGGGATGGGACTGCTGTTCTGGCAGTCCGCGCTGGCCCACGACTACCCGGTGATGCTCGGCGGAACGCTGGTCATCGGAATAGCCACGGTCACCGGGAACCTGCTCGCCGACGTCGTCTACGGAGTGCTCGACCCAAGGATCCGCTATGTCAGCCAGTGAAACCCTGGCCTTCGGCGGGCCGGCCGAGGCCGGCGAGATCTCCTCCCGCCAGGGCGCCCCGTCCGGCGGCGGGAGGCTCACACTCGCCGCGTTCCTACACAACCGGCGCACCATGAGCGGCGTCGGCATCGTCGCGCTGATGGGGCTGTTCTGCTTCATCGGCCCGGTGCTGTACCACACCAATCAGGTGACGGTAAACCTGGCCATCATCAACCAGCCCCCTGGTCCCGGCCATCCGCTCGGCACCGACGAGTACGGCATCGACGTCCTCGGCCGGCTGATGGTGGGCGGCCAGTCGTCCCTGGAGCTCGGCTTCGCCGTCGGTATCGCGAGCACCGTGCTCGGAGCCCTGTACGGCGCGCTGTCCGGAGTAGTCGGCGGCGTCGGCGACGGGATCTTGATGCGGATCATCGACACGCTGCTCGCCGTGCCGCTGTTCATCCTGCTGATCATCGTGGCCAGCATGTTCTCGCTCAGCCTGAGCGTGATCATCCTCATCCTGGCCGTCCTGTCCTGGCCGGGCGTGGCCAGGCTGGTCCGGGGGCAGGTGCTGGCGCTGCGGAACCGCGAGTTCGCGCAGGCGGCGACGAGCATGGGCTCGACCCGGTGGGGCGTCCTGTTCCGCCATATGATCCCGAACACTCTCGGCATCTGCATCGTGACCGCGACGTTCGGGATCGCCGACGCGATCTACGCGCTATCGGCCCTGAGCTTCCTTGGCATCGGCCCGCCGCCGCCGTTCACCGACTGGGGCACGATGCTGACCGACGGCGTCAACAACCTGTTCAACGGCTACTGGTGGCAGGTCTACCCGCCGATGTTCGCCCTGGTGCTCGTGGTCCTGGCGTTCCGGCAGATCGGCGACGCGCTGAACGACATCGTCAGCGGCGGCCAGACCGGCCGGGTCTTCGCTCGCCGCCGACGGCGGTTCGGCTGGGTACCGATGTCCACCAGGTACGAGTAGGAGAACCGGCCTGCGCCCGTCACGCCATGAACCTGCCCCGCCCGTGCCCTGGCTGCCGGGCACATGACCAGGCTGCCCAGCGCAGCCGCCGCCGTCGTGGCCGACGCTTACGATCGAGGATGTGACGCTGCCCGAGGATGTTCCCGAGGATGCTGAGGTGTTCGCCGGACGGATGGCGGCGGAGTCGATCGCGGCCGGCGACCCGACCGGCTGGTTCGAGCGGGTGTACGCGGCTGCGGCGGCTGGCCAGGCGGCGGTGCCGTGGGACCGGGGCACGCCGAGCCGGTACCTCACCCAATGGGCGGCGGCCCGGGACCTGCACGGCGACGGACGGAGCGCTGTAGTCGTCGGCTGCGGGCTCGGCGATGACGCGGAGTTCATCGCCGGCCTCGCCTTCCGGACCACGGCGTTCGACATCTCGCCCACGGCGATCGCCACCGCGCGCCGCCGGTTCCCGGACTCCGCCGTGCGCTACCAGACCGCCGACCTGCTCAACGCGCCGACGGCATGGCACCAGGCATTCGACCTCGTCGTGGAGAGCCTGACCCTGCAGGCGCTCCCCGACCCGCCCAGGCGCGATGCCATCGCCAGGCTCGGCGGCCTCGTCGCGCCGCACGGAACGCTGATCGCCATCGCGCGGGCCCGCGAGCCAGGCCAAGTGGTCCACGGACCGCCCTGGGCGCTGAGCCGGGCAGAGATCGACGCCATCGCCGACGACGGCCTGGAATCGGTCAGGATCGAGGACCTCACCGACCCGCAGATGCCGTGGCCGCGCCGCTGGCGCGCCGAATTCTGCCGACCGGCTACGAACGGGCCACCACCGATCCCGCCACGCGCAGTATGAAATTTCGCGCCAGGAGCCGTCAGCACCTAGCCCGCGCGCCTACCCCAGGCGGTCACCATCGCGGGTCCGTCTAACCATCGCTGCTCATCGGCGAGTTCGGCCTGGCCCTGTCAACGACCTGGGCCGACTCGCCGACCGGGACGACGCGGGCGAGGACCTGCTGCCAGGTCAGCCCCAGAACCGGGCCTGCGCTGAGCGCGACCGGGGCCAGCAGCTGCTGAGGTCATCACATCAGGGCTCTGCCGTCGCTAGCCTGCGAGGTATGCGCAACGGCCTGGCCGTGGACGACCTCGGGGATCTCATCGAACTCCCGCTGCTTGCGGTGCTGGCCACCTACCGGCGGGACGGCGCGGTGCTCTTGTCTCCGGTCTGGCACGAATGGCGTGACGGCGGCTTCTCCGTCGTCACTGACAGCCGCAATGTGAAAGCCGCGCATCTGCGGCGAGACCCGCGGGCGAGCATCGTGGTCTGCGATCACTCCCCGCCATACCGCGGGGTGGAGGTCCGCTGCACAGCGCGGCTCGTTACCGCAGGAGTAGACGAGGTGGTGCGCCGGATCGCGTCGCGCTACCTTGGCCCCTACGCCGGTGCCCGTTATGCCGACACGGCCGGCGACGATCTCCTCATCCGCCTCGAACCGGGTGAGCTGCGGGCCTGGGACTTCGCCGACCAGATCTCGTGAAGCCAGGGCACCCGAAACCCGCCTAGCCACCTCGGTTGGGGACCGGCGGCGACGTCGGCGCTGAACCGCTGCAGGCGCATGGTCCATCGTGACACGGCTAAACCGGCCAGATGCCGCAGTGCCAGCCCGCGAGCCTCGCATCGTAATGCGGGCCGCCCGGCCGGCGATGTCAACCATGGGCCGGCCGCCATGGCGTGGTACGCGACGGCAGGCCGGTCGTGCCGCAGGCGCCTGGCTAGGCCCTGCCGACTATACGGATCACGGGGGCTCGACGACATGCGCAGGATTCCGCTTGCGACGGCAAGGCTGGCAGCAACGGCAAGGCTCGCAGCGACGGCAGGGATTGCCGCGACTGCGGGGCTGACCGGGGCGGCCCCCGTGCTCGCCGCGACCACGAGCCGGGGCGGCGGCACGCTCAACGCGGTGGCCGCGGTGTCCGCCGCCGATGCCTGGGCCGTCGGCACCACCAGCGGGCCGAGCCCGCTCATCATGCACTGGAACGGCGTGTCATGGCACCGGATCTTCTATCCAGGTCCGCTTAGCGGCCAGCTGTCCGGCGTGGCCGCGCCATCGGCCTACGACGTCTGGGCGGTCGGCGACGCCGACAGCGGCACCCTCATCCTGCACTGGAACGGCACATCCTGGGCCCGAGTACCGAGCCCGGGCACTGGCCTGCTGCACGCCGTCGCCGCCACGTCCGCCCGCAGCGCGTGGGCGGTCGGCAGCACCGGGCACGGCGCGCTGATCCTGCACTGGAACGGCGCGGCCTGGACTCGCATGACCCCGCCGACCCCGCCGGGCGCCGATCTCACCGGCGTAGCGGCGGCCTCGGGCCAGAACGCCTGGGCGGTCGGCAGCGACGGCGGCCGGCTGCTGATCCTGCACTGGGACGGCACGCGCTGGGCACCCGCGCGGGTGCCCGCCCTGCCAGGGACGCTGTCCGCGGTCGCCGTCACCCCGGCCGGGAATGCCTGGGCGGCCGGTGTCGGCTACCACACCAGGCGAACCGGCTGCGACCTGGCCTGCCCGCTGATCCTGCACTGGAACGGCCAGGCCTGGCAGCGGGTGCCCAGCGCCAACCCGCCTAGCCAGCCGCGCGGCAACTGGCTATTCGCGGTGACCGCCACCGCGCGCAGCGCTTGGGCCGCGGGGGGCACCAGCGTGGCCGGCGCCGACGGCGGCACATTCATCCTGCGACGGGGCAGCAACTGGTGGCAGCAGGTGCCAGCCCCGAGCCCGCCCGGCGGCGTCACGCTGTTCGGCATCGCCGCCACCTCGGCGCGCAACGCGTGGGCGGTCGGCTACACGACCCGGCATACCCCCTTCCGCGCGGTCATCCTCCGGTGGGACGGCACGACCTGGACCCAGGAGCTTTGACCGCAAGCGTCGTGCGCCAGCCGCACCGGCGAGACCATGAAAGGCATGGGCGCGAACGCTATCCCACGTGGCATCGGTCTGCGGCCGGCCACTCCGGCGGACAGCGAGTTCTGCTTCTCCTTGCACCGGGCCGCGATGGGCGAGTACGTCGCCGCGGTCTGGGGCTGGGAGGAGCAGGCGCAGCGCCCTGATCGGCCAGGCTTGGCAGCGGGGCAAGGACCTGGTGCTCGACGTGCTGGCGGTGAACGACCGGGCGCGAGCGCTGTACCGGCGCCTCGGCATGACCGAGCAGGAGGTACACCCCGGCGGCATCAAGATCACGATGCGGCTCGCCGCCCGGACGGCCGGCCGAGCGCCAGGGCCGACCTGACCCGCGACCCGAACGCGGGGAACGGCAAAGCCTGGAGCGAACCACGCCCGTCGTGCCAGGATCACCGGCATGGCGACGGTGGTGGCATTTCACGCCCATCCGGACGACGAGGTGCTGCTGACCGGGGGAACGCTGGCCAGGCTGGCCGCCGAGGGCCACCGGGTGGTCGTGGTCGTGGCCACGGACGGATTCATGGGCCCGGCCGATGCACCCGGCTACGGTACCCGGCTCGCCGAGCTCAGAGCCAGCGCCGCGGCGCTCGGCGTCGCGCGGGTCGAGCACCTGGGCTACGCGGACAGCGGCCACGGGCCCGTGCTCTACCCAGACCCGCCTGACCGGGCCAGGTTCGCCCGCGCCGACGTCGGCGGGGCAGCCGGGAAGCTGGCCGGGCTGCTCCGCGATGAGCACGCCGACCTGCTGCTCAGCTACGACCGCAACGGCGGCTACGGGCACCGCGACCACGTCAAGGTGCATGAGGTGGGCGCGCTGGCCGCGGACCTCGCTGGGACCACGAGGGTGCTCGAGGCGACCGTGCCGCGCGAGTTTGTCGCCGCCGCCTTCGGCCCGGTGCGCCTGCTCGGGCTGGTGGTCAGGCACGAGCGTGCGGTGCTCGGCGCGGGCTTCAGCCCGCGGTCGGCGATCACGCACCGGGTCGACGTGCGGCGCTACGCGGCGCAGAAGCGCACGGCGCTAGCCGCCCACCATACCCCGCTCAGCTCGCGCGGCCGGACCTCGCGGCTGGCCAGGATGCTGATCCGGCTGCCCGTGCCGCTATTCGGCCTCGCGCTTGGCAGGGAGTGGTTCGTCGAGCCGGGAGCAGCCGCGGGCCCGCGGCTCGACGACGTGCTCACGCCGGCGGCGCGATCACGGTGACGGGCGGATCTCGGTCAGCGACCGGCCCGAGTCTGCCATCAGGCCGCGGTGCGCACGGCCTTGACAGGCGCGCGCCGGTGCGGGTAAGTGAGCGGGCACGGGGTTTACTCCTTCCGCGGAGCGAGGTCTCATGGGGCGTGACATTCAGCCGATCAGAATCAGCGGCGAGGACAGGCACCGTTACCGGGAGAAGCTGCACCGCTCGCTCGACGCGCTCGCGCTGATGCTGCGCGAGCGGGTGTTCGACGCCGACCTGTGGCTGGTTGGCCAGGAGATCGAGCTGAACCTGGTCGACTCCGACGGCCGCCCGTCGATGCGCAACGCCGACGTGCTCGACGCGATCGCCGATCCGGCCTGGTCGACCGAGGTGGGGCAGTTCAACCTGGAGATCAACGTGCAGCCCAGACAGCTCGACGGCGACGCGTTCGACGCGCTTGAGCGCGAGGTCCGGGCCAGCCTCAACGAGGCCGACCACAAGGCCGGCAGCGTCGGCAGCCGCCTGGTGATGATCGGCATCCTGCCGACGCTGACCGAGCAGGACGTGAACGAGGGAACGATGTCGGCCAACGCGCGGTACCGCGTGCTCAACGAGCAGATCTTCGCCGCGCGCGGCGAGGACATGCGGATCGAGATCGACGGCGCCGAGCGGCTGCTGACCCACGCCGACAGCATCACCCCTGAGGCGGCCTGCACCAGCCTGCAGCTGCACACACAGGTCAGCCCTGACGCGTTCGCCAGCTACTGGAACGCGGCGCAGGCCATCGCCGGAGTCCAGGTCGCGGCCGGCGCCAACTCGCCGTTCCTGTTCGGCAGGCAGCTGTGGGCCGAGACCAGGATCACGCTGTTCGAGCAGGCCACCGACACCCGGCCGCAGGAACTGAAGCAGCAGGGCGTGCGGCCCAGGGTGTGGTTCGGCGACCGGTGGATCACCTCGGTGTTCGACCTGTTCGAGGAGAACATCCGGTACTTCCCCGCCCTGCTGCCGATCTGCGAGGACGAGGACCCGATGGCCGTGCTTGAGGCGGGCGGCTGTCCAGAGCTGGCCGAGATGAGCCTGCACAACGGCACGATTTACCGGTGGAACCGTCCCATCTACGCGGTCGTGGACGGCAAGCCGCATCTGCGCGTGGAGAACCGCGTGCTGCCCGCCGGGCCCTCGGTCGCCGACGTGATCGCCAACGCCGCGTTCTACTACGGCCTGGTCCGCATGCTGGCCGAGGCCGAGCGCCCGGTCTGGACCCAGCTGTCGTTCGCCACCGCCGCGGAGAACCTGCATGCCGCGGCCCGGCAGGGCCTGGACGCGCACCTGTACTGGCCCGGGCTCGGCGAGGTCCCCGCGGCCGAGCTTGTACTTCGCCGCCTGCTGCCGCTGGCGCACGAAGGGCTCGCCCGGTGGGGCGTGGCCGCGGCGCACGCCGACCGGCTGCTCGGCATCATCGAGCAGCGCTGCCTGACCGGCCGCACCGGCGCGGCCTGGCAGGTCGCCATGATGAACGCGTACGCCGAGCGCGGTACCGACCGCGCCGAGGCGCTGCGGCTGATGACCCAGCGCTACACCGAGCACATGCACGACAACCTGCCCGTGCACGCCTGGCCCGACCACCCCTAGGCGGGTCGCCCCCTAACTCCGCAGCCCGGCCGTTAACGTGGGCACTTCCCGGAGGTGGTCGGACCTGCGCCTGCGCTGGACGAGACGGCCGAGCGCGAAGGGTTGCGCCAGATCCTGACGGCCGCCTTATAGTCTGGCGCGGGCCGTCCCCAGAGATGATCTTGATGGATGTGGCGGATGTCCCAGAATACGCAGTGGATGTGGCATCCATTCCACCGACAGCCCGATGATCATGTACGGTTTCGGCTGGTATGCCGCAATCCGGGCGGCCCTGCTCGCCCGGGCGGTCGCGGCCGCGCGGCGCGAAGGCCAGCCGCGCTGTTCCGGGTTGTTCATGGCCGGTGATGCCGCGCGGTAGAGCCGTCGGTGCCCTCAGAGATCTACAGGACAGGCGCTGGTGGTCCACTCGACTACTAGTTGGTGCCGCGTGTTACTGCTGGCGTGGGCGTCATTCTCTTGATTTGGGCCCAGGGCGACAGCAAGGTGCCCACGTTGATTCGGCGAGGGTCGGGTCAATTCGGCCCGGGGCCGGCCGGACCAGCGCCGGCGTCTCACTCGCCGATGACGAGGATGACCTCGAGCGTGCGAGGGCCGTGCACGCCCTGGACCCGGTCGAGCTCGATGTCGCTGGTGGCTGACGGGCCGCTGATCCAGGTGAGGGGACGGTCGGGCGACAGCGCCGCGACGGCCTCGGTCACCAGGCCAACCACCTGCCCGCCGGCCACGATGCACAGGTGGTAGTCGGGGACCAGAGAGAGCGCGCGCCGCCCCTGGCCCGGTCCGCCGTCGAGCACGATGGTGCCGGTCTCGGCGATCGCCGCCGCCGCCATGGTGACCACCGCGTCGAACCGGTCGAGCTCCGCGGCGCTGAGGCCGTCGTCGACGACCAGCTCGGCGCCGCCGACAGCGCCGGCCAGGTCCAGGCCGGGCGGTACGAGCACGCGGCGAGCACCCCGGGCGGCAAGAGCCGCCGCCGCCTCGGCCGGAACCGCGTCCGGCCCGCACTCACGCACCGCGGCGCCGTAGTCGCGCACCCGCTCGGTGAACAGGCCGACGAGCTCGGCCCCGGTCCGGCCGCTGGACAGGCGGTAGCCTGGCGCCTCTCCCCTGCCAGACTCCGCGATCTCCACGGCATCGGCCCGGTCGCCGGAGTCAGCCCCGCCGGCGAGCGCCGCCCTGATCCTGGCCAGGACCTCATCGCGCGCGCTCATCGGACCCCACGCCCCGCCCCAGGCCCCTTGTGCTCGCGCTGCCACCACTGGCGGAACGTCTGACCGGGCGGCACCGGGGCGTCCCTGGCCGATGTCCACCCGGCCAGCGGCGGCGGCAGCCGCCTGATCGCGCCCTGGCGGCCGAGCAGCCGCCCGAGCCTGCCGCCCCGCTGCGCCGCCGCGTACCTGGCCGGGCTGGCCATCACGTAGGCGGCGGCCGCCATCGCCACCGCCTCGGGATCGGGCAGCCGCGACCCATCCCGGGCTTCCTCCACGTGCCTGGCGCGCAGGTGCACCAGGATCGAAGGGATGTCGATCTTCACCGGGCACACGTCGTAGCAGGCGCCGCACAGCGACGAGGCGTACGGCAGGCTCGCGTTCTCCTGCACGCCGGTGAGCAGCGGCGAGAGCACCGCGCCGATCGGGCCCGGGTACACCGAGCCGTATGCGTGCCCGCCGACCCGCTCGTAGACCGGGCACACGTTCATGCACGCCGAGCACCGGATGCAGGCCAGCGCCGGCCGGCCCGCCTCGTCGGCCAGGGCCGCGGTCCTGCCGTTGTCCACCAGCACCAGGTGCACCTGCTGCGGGCCGTCGCCCGGCGTCACCCCGGTCCACATCGAGGTGTACGGGTTCATCCGCTCCCCCGTCGCCGACCTGGGCAGCAGCTGCAGGAACACCCCCAGGTCGTCCCAGGCGGGCACGACCTTCTCGATCCCCATCACGGTGATCAGCGTCTCGGGCAGGGTGAGGCACATCCGGCCGTTGCCCTCGGACTCCACCACGCACAGCGTACCGGTCTGCGCGACGGCGAAATTGGCGCCGCTGATCCCGACCTTCGCCGACAGGAACTTGCGCCGCAGGTGCAGCCTCGCCGCCTCGGCGAGCGCGGGCGGGTCGTCGGTCAGCCCGGGATCCACGTCGCCCATCTCGCGCAGGAAGATCTTCCTGATCTCGGCCCGGTTACGGTGGATCGCCGGCACCAGGATGTGCGACGGCCGGTCGTGCCCGAGCTGAACGATCAGCTCGGCAAGGTCGGTCTCGACGGCGCTGATCCCGGCGGCGGCGAGCGCGTCGTTCAGCCCGATCTCGTCGGTGAGGATGGACTTGACCTTGACCACCTCGTCCGCGCCGGCGGCGGTCACCAGGCCGGTGACGATCCGGTTGGCCTCGGCGGCGTCCCGCGCCCAGTGCACCGTGCCGCCGCGCGCGGTGAACTCGGACTCGAGCTGGCACAGGTAGCGGTCCAGGTGGGCCAGCGTCCGCGCCTTGATCGCCCGGCCCGCCTCCCGCAGCTCCTCCCAGTCGGGCAGCTCGGCGACCACCGTGGCCCGCTTGGCCCTGATCGTGGCGGTGGCCTTGCCGAGGTTGCGGCGCAGCTGCGCGTCGGTCAGCGCGCGCCGCGCCGCCGCGGGGAACGGCTCGGCCGCGCGCAGGTGACCCACCCCTGGCGGAGCTGCCGGGATCTTGCCGAACGCAGAGCTCACGAGTGCTCCCGCGTGGCAGCGAGGATCTCGGCGAGGTGGACCGTCCTGGTTCCCGCCCGCAGCCTGGACAGGCCGCCGCCGATGTGCATCAGGCACGAGCTGTCGCCCGCGGTGCAGACCTCGGCGCCGGTGGCGAGCACGTTGCGCATCTTGTCGGCCAGCATGGCTGTGGACACGTCGGCGTTCTTGACCGCGAACGTGCCGCCGAAGCCGCAGCAGGTGTCGGCGGCTGGCAGCTCGACCAGGTCGATCCCGGCCACGTTGCGCAGCAGCCGGAGCGGCCGGTCGCCGACCCTGATCATCCGCAGCGAGTGGCAGGTCGGGTGGTAGGTGACCCGGTGCGGGTAGAAGGCGCCGACGTCCTCGGTGCCGAGCACGTCGGTCAGCAACTCGGACAGCTCGTAGGTCTTCGCGGCCACCTCCTGCGCCCGCCGGGCGAGCCGCTCGTCGCCGAGCCGCCTGGCCACCATCGCGTGCTGGTGCCTGATCGACCCGGTGCACGAACCCGACGGGACCACGATCACGTCGCAGCGCGCGAACGTCTCCACGTACCGGCGGATCAGCGGCAGCGCCTGGCGCTGGTAACCGGTGTTCACGTGCATCTGCCCGCAGCAGGTCTGCCCCGCGGGGAACTCCACCTCGTGGCCGAGCCGCTCGAGCAGCTCGACCGTGGCCCGGCCCGCCTGCGGGAACAGCGTGTCGGCCAGGCAGGTCACGAACAGCGCGATCCGCACGGCGCCCACCATACCTAGGACCCGACGCGCCGTGGCGAGGATGGCTTCCGGCACCGAACGGCCGCCGCCTCGATGAAAGTTAGCGCTTTACCCCTCAAAGCCGCCTATTCTGACCAGATCATGTGCCACACTTCTGCGAGCGCGGCATCCCGGGGGCCCACGACGAGCGGCGAGCTAAGGCGAGAGGGTGACAGGTGCGACCGGTCAGAAGGCTCCTCATCGCCGGCGCCGCGCTGGGCGCAGCCGCCGCGGCCATCACCTCCGCCGCCTCCGGCTTCGCGTCCGGCGGCCAGGCTGGCGCCGTGGTGGCCAGGATCGCGAATCCGGTGTCCGCGCTCGGCGGCCGGCCGGCCACCGTGCCAGGCGCAGCGGCGGGCCGCTACAACGTCGCCGCCTCGCACTCGCCGCAGGTGGAGCGCATGCTGGCCAGGGGCACGGCGGCCGGCCCGGACAGGCCCGCTTCCGCCGCTGCCCAGACGCTTGGCGTTGACGTCTCCTCCCGCCAGCACCCGAACGGCGCGCCGGTGGACTGGACACAGGTCGCCGCGGCCGGGTACACGTTCGCGTTCATCAAGGTCTCCGAGGGCGACTACTACGTCAACCCGTACTACGCCTCGGATGCGGCGGCGGCTAGCGCCGCCGGGCTGTTCACCGCTGCTTATGAGTTCGCCATTCCGAACAACTCGAGCGGCACGCTTCAGGCCGACCTGGCACTCAACCAGGTGGGGGCGGCCGCGGGCGGCCGGACGCTGCCGCTGATCCTGGACGCCGAGTACGACCCGTACGTCAGCGAGGATCACACCAATAGCTGCTACGGGCTGACGCCGGCGCGGATGGTGGCGTGGATCGGCGCGTTCGTCGCCGAGGTGCAGCGGCGCACCGGCCAGCCACCGGTGATCTACACCACGAAGGGGTGGTGGAACGAGTGCACCGGCATGAGCACCGCGTTCACCGCCGACCCGCTGTGGATCGCCGCGTACACGGCCAATCCGTCGCTCCCGGCCGGCTGGTCGCAGTGGAATTACCAGCAGTACACGAGCACGGCCACGGTGCCGGGCATCAGCGTGCAGACCGACGTCAGCTACTTCAACCCCGCCGTGATGACCACCGCGGTGCCCGCCGCCCAGAGCGACCCCGAGGGCGCGGCGGCCAGCCTGCCGGTCTACTCGCTCAACGCGGCCGCCGGGGGGACGGTGACCTGGAGCGCGACCGGCCTGCCGGCCGGCGTGAGCATCGACGCCACGACCGGGCTGCTGTCCGGCGGCCTGCCGGCCGTGGCTCGCTCCTACCACGTGGCGGTAACGGCCGCCGACACCGCGGCGGGCACGCAGGTGGTGCGGTTCACCTGGCTGGTGCACGGCGCGGTAAGGCTGACCTGGCCGGGCAGGCAGTCCACCATGGCCGGAGCGTCGGCCAGCGTGCAGATCAGGGCGGCGGACAGGCTCGCCGGCTGCTCGCTGGCCTTCTCGGCGACCGGCCTGCCCCCCGGCCTGGAGATCAGCCGATGCGGCTGGATCACCGGCTCGGCGGCCGCACCAGGCGTCTACCAGGTGATCGTCAGGGCCGCCGACTCCCGCGGCACGCCGCTGGCCGGTACGCGCTTCAGCTGGACGGTGACGGCAGGGCCGGTGGTCGCGGCGGGGCCGGTCAGGCTCGGCCTGCCCGGCTGGTGCCTGGCCAGCCTGTCCGGCGCATCCACCGCGACGCCAGGGGCCGTGCCGCAGGTCAGGCGCTGCGGCAAGACGGCCGGGCAACAGTGGGAGGCGGCACAGAACGGCTCGCTGAGCATCGCAGGAGAGTGCCTGACCGCGGTCACCACCGCCGAGCAGCCGACGCTGGCGCTCGACGCCTGCACCGGCCAGCCCGCGCAGGTCTGGCAGCAGGCGCCGGGCGGAGGGCTGCTCAGCGCCGCGACCGGGGACTGCCTCGCCGACCCGGGCGCGAGCCAGAAGGCAGGGACGGCGGTGACGCTGGCCGCCTGCACCGGGGACAAGGGCCAGGCCTGGAGCCTTCCCCCGGGGCCGGTCTCCGACGGCCTGCCTGCCGGGTGCCTGGTCCTGGCCGCCACAGGCCCGCACGACGCCAAGCGGGTCGACCTTCGCCGCTGCGCGACCTCGCCGGGCAAGCTGGCCAAGTCCGGCCAGGCCTGGTCGATCGCCGCGAACGGCACCATCGCCGACGGCACCCACTGCCTGACCGCGCCGGCGCCCGCGAGAGCGGGCTCGCTGGTGGAGCTAAGCGCCTGCGGCACCACGGCGGCGCAGCGCTGGCTGCTCCTGCCCGGCGGGGCCGGCACCCTGATCGTGAGCCCCGCGTCGGGACTCTGCCTGGAAGCCGCGTCGCATCCGGCCGCGACCTCGCCGCTTGAGCTTGGCTACTGCCTGGCCGGATCGCCGCGCCTGTCCTGGCGCAGCACCTGACCGTGCCGGGTCTGGCAGCCGGCCCGGCCCGGCGGCCCCGTCACCTACTTGGCTGGGGCAGGTGGCATCCCACCTTCGGGTTCAGGCCCACGTAGTTGAGCGGGCCAGCCAGGATCGTGACGACGATCGTCCCGGCCTTCGCGCAGCCAGGATCCCCGGTGTAGTAATGCCGCTGATAGCCGGCGACCGCGCCGATGATCAGCCAGATGATGAGCAGTACCGAGCCGATCCGCATGGCACACCTCCGATCGCTGCAGGCGGCCGACCTGGCGCCTGGCGGCCGCGGCGGCGGGCCAGGAGCCCGCGGGCCGGCGGCGTGCACGCAGATACCACAGCAGCGGCCTGATAAACGCCGAGCGGTCCGTTCTGCGGATGTTTAAGCGCCGCCAGCCGGGCATCTACCGGGGCGAACAAAAAACGGAAGGGAGCAGATCTCATGGCCATTGTCATTGCCGTGTTCTTGCTCGCGCTGCTGCTGGCCGGCCTTGGGTTCGCCCTGCACGTGCTGTGGTTCATCGCGATCATCGTCCTCGTCATATGGCTGCTCGGCTTCGTGCTGCGCGGCGGCACGTCCGCGCGCCGGCGCTGGTACCGCTGGTGACGGGGCACGCGAGCTGATCATGCGCACGTCGTCACTGCTGGCGGCTGGCGCGCTGCTGGCCTTTGCCATCAGCGGCCAGCTGAGGATCTTCGACCTGCTGACCATCAGCCTGATCCTCGCGTCGTGGGCGATTGCGGCCGCCTGGCTGCGCACCGCGCCTGACCGGCGCGCCCGCTGGCGAGCACGGCTGGTCGCCCTGCTGGCGCACAGCGCCAGGACGATCGGGACGCTCGACCCTGACCCGGACCACGATGGCCGGGTCAGGGTCGGCATCGACGAGCTTCTTGTCGGGCCGCGACCGCGGACCACCGCAGGCGCCGGCGGCTCGACGGACGGCGGTCAGTGCCGCGCGTCCGTGCCGACCATCACCTGGCCAGCCGGAGGTGACCAAGGATGACCCGCGCAGCGACGATGATCCGGCCCGTGACGCCCACCGAGCTCAACCAGGCCGGCGACGACGACCTGCTGGCCATGATCCGTTCCCTGCCGCGCGAGAGCCCGCTGCGCGAGGCGGCCTGCGAGGTACTGGTCGCCAGGTACCGGCCGCTGGTCCGGTCCTGCGTGCGCCGGTTCAGCGGCAGCCCGGAGCCGTACGAGGACCTGCTCCAGGTCGGCTACGTCGGCCTGCTGAAGGCCATCAACAACTACGATCCGGCGGCAGGCTCCGGCCTGGCCGGGTACGCGCTGCCCTGCGTGAGCGGCGAGATCAAGCGCTACTTCCGTGACAAGCGGTGGCAGGTGCACGTCAAGCGGTCGCTGCAGGAACTGCGGCTCGCCGCCCGCAACGTCGCCGCCGAGCTCACCCAGAGCCTCGGCCGGGCGCCGTCCGAGGAGGAACTGGCCCGCCGACTGGACATCAGCGTCGGCGAGCTCCGCGAAGTCCGCCAGGTGGACCTGGCCTTCCAGTCATCCTCCCTGGACGCACCGCTCGCCGACGACCAGGGCAGGTCTAACCTGGCCGACCTGATCGGCACCGAGGACCCGCAGCTCGAGCAGCTGCTCGACATGGAGTCGGTGTGGACCCACCTCAGCGGGCTGCCCGAGCGCGAGCAGCAGCTTGTGGTCATGCGCTTCTACGGCAACATGACCCAGGCCGAGATCGGCAAGCAGCTCGGCATCTCGCAGATGCACGTCTCCAGGCTGCTCACCGAGGCGCTCGGCTACCTGCGCGACTGCCTGCTGCAACCGGCGTGATGCACGGCCTCGCGCCCGTCCCACCCTGCCGCACAAGAAGGGACTGAACCCCCATGAGGACCGCGACAGCCCTGTCGATCACCGCGATCGGCGCGATCTTCGCGTTCGCCATCACCGCCCATCCGTCGTTCCTCAACCTCCAGGCGGTCGGCTGGATCCTGATCCTGACCGGGATCTGCGGGCTGGTGATACCGCGCCGTGGCCGCGGCTGGCTCCGCCGCACCGTGCTGGTGAAGGGCTCGCCTGACTTCACCGCCACGCCGCACCGCGGCGACGTGCTCGACCCGGCGGCGCCGGTGCCCGGCACCGTGCTCAGCCGGTCGGCGATCGCGGGCGACGACACCGTGCCGGCCGCTGACGGCCCGGTCGAGCGCGAGTCGATCGTCGAATTCATGGAAAAGTGACCGAGCGGCCAGACGCGTTGGTGCCCGCAGGCTCCGCCGGCGGGCACCAACGCTTTATCCGTGCTGCGAGTTCTGCTAGTTCCCCCGGCTGACCTTCTGGATCTCATGCTCCTTGGCGGCGGGCCCGGCCTCCTTGGCGGCGGGCCAGGCGGCAAACAATCCGGCCAGGCTGCACCCCAAGGCGACCGGGCGGCGACGGCCGGACCTAGCGACGGCCGGGCCTGGCGACGGCCGGACCTAGCGACGGCCAGCCAGCACGGCCGGGGCCTGCTGGGCTCCGCCGCGCGCCCGCAGCCTGCGCCGCTCGTCCTCGCTGGTACCGCCCCAGATCCCGTGCACCTGGCAGGTGGCCAGGGCGAACTCCAGGCACTCCGACCTGACCGGGCAGCGGCCGCATACCCGCTTGGCCCGCGTGATCTGCGCCACCGACGGCCCCACCGAGGACAGCGGGAAGAACAGGTCGGGATCGGCGGTCAGGCAGGCGCCGCGTGAGCGCCAGTCACCCCTGTCGTACGGCATCGCGATCATTCCCCTATGCGGCGCTCCGCGTGCCCCGCGGCCGACGCCGCCCTCGTCGGCTGGACGGTCCCGCCATCCCTGCCCCTGATCGGCGGCGTTACACATGTCCAGCTCCGCCAGGCTACGGGCTCTCGCGCGCCCGCAGCACCACCATCGCGAAGTCGTCGGTGACCTTGTCGTCGCTGAAGTCGAGCAGAGCCGACCGCAGGGCGGACACGATCTGGTCGGGATGCTTGCCGGCGTGCCTGGCAAGCTCGTCGGCGAGGCGGTCGGCGAAGTAGCCGCGGTCCCGCCCGCGCGTCTGGGTGACGCCGTCGGTGTACAGGAACAGCACGTCACCCTTGGCCAGGGTCAGCTCGGCCGTGCCGGGCTCGGCGTCAGCGAAGAGCCCGAGCGGCACACCGCCGCCACTGATCATCTGGACCCGGCCGTCCGCGCGGACCACGGCCGGACCCGGATGACCCGCCCCGCCGATCCGCACCCCGAGCTCGCCGTCCTGCCAGCTCAGGTGGGCCAGGCACGTGGTGACGAAGCCGCCGGTCAGCCGCTCGGCGAGCAGCAGCTCATTGGCCGCGGCGAGCACGTCGGCCGGGGCGGCGGCCCGGTGCGCCATGACCCTGATCGCGTGCCTGGCCGCCGCGGTCACCGCGGCCGCCTCCTCGCCCTTGCCGCAGACGTCACCGACCGAGACGCCCCAGCCGTCCGGGGTCCGGTACACGTCGTAGAAGTCGGCGCCGATCTCCACGCCCTCGGTCGCGCTCACGTAGATCGCGGCGAGGTCCACGCCCTCGACCTCGGGCAGGCGCCTGGGCAGCAGGCTGGCCTGCAGCGCGTCGGCGATCTCGGTCGTCCTGCGGAACATGCGGTCCACCCGGATCGCCAGCGCAAGCTGCTCGCCGAGCTCCTCGACCAGGGCCAGGTCGGCGATCTCGAAGTGACCCTCGCCGGCCTGCCTGGCCAGGGTGAGGACGCCGTACCTGTCGTCGCCGTCGGCGAGCGGCACCGAGAGCACCGAGGTCGCGCCGAGCAGCATCAGCAGCGGAACGTCGCCCGGCCCTGGCCCCAGGATCTCGGCGTCCTCGGCGTGCGCGATCAGGACGGCCTGGCCTGACTCGTGCACGCGCTGCGGCAGCGAGCCAGGCGCCGGGTTGAGCGCCGCCGCGACGGTGGCGATCGCGGCGAACGAAGGGCCGTCAGGCCCGATCACGAACTGCCTGCGCAGCCGGTCCCTGCGCTCGATGTCCACGATCACCCAGGCCGCCAGCTCGCCGGACAGCAGCCTGGCGCAGCGCTGCAGCGTCATGGACTCGCTGAAGTTCTCGTTCTCGAGCAGCAGCCTGGTCACCGCGGTCATCATGTCCATCCGCGCGGTGATGGCCTCCACGCCCCGGGCTGCGCCTCGCGCCTTAGGCCGGTGCGGCCGCTGGCTCTCGCCGGCCGCGCCGCTGCCAGCCACCGCCACCACGAGCTGGTCAGCGTCGCCGCTGATGCCGGCCAGGCCGACCACGAGCTCGCTGGCCGCGGTCCCGTCCGGGCCGAGCAGGTCGCACCGGATCCGCCGGGACCGGCCGCTGCGGGCCACCGCGGTGAGCTGCGTCTGGACCGCGGCCCGGCCGGGCAGCGCGACGAACGCGGTGAACAGCCGCCCGGTCGCGTATCCAGGCTTCGCGCCGAGCAACTCGCCCGCCGCCTTGTTGACCCGCAGCACGGTGCCATCCAGCGAGAGCAGAAACAGGGGAACAGGGGCGTCCTGGAACACCGCCCGCAGCAGGCGGCGCTCGGCGCCGTCACCGGCACCGACACGCCCGCCGCCAGGACCGGCCGCGGTGCTCGCCTCCGCCAGCATGCCGATCGCGCCGTCGAGCTCGGTGAAGGCCGCGTCGAGCAGCGCGCCCAGGTCCGCCGCCGGCAGCCCGGCCGACTGGCGCAGCGCCGCGTACCGCTTCTTCAGCTCGCCGACCTGACGCGCGGCTTGCTCACCGTCAGGGGCTCGCTGCACGTCAGCCGACCCCGAGCTCATGGGAGTCGACGATCCGCCTGGCCACCTCGGTAACCTTGATCTGGTGGGCCTGCGAGATGTCGCGCATCCGGCGCAATGCCTCGTCCGCGCTGCAGCTGAACCCCGCCATCAAGATCCCCTTCGCCTGGTCGACCACAGCGCGCGAGTCGGCGCCCTCGGTGAGTTGGCGCGCGGTCCGCTGCGCGGCGCCGAACGCCGAGGTGTTCCTGACCGCGGTGCCGCCGAACGCGACGAGCAGCTCGCCGGTCGGCAGCCGGTCGGGGTCAAGGGCGCGGGGCCTGGTCGCGTAGAGCGTCAGCGTCAGCGCGAGCGGCCCGGACTGATGCACAAGCGTGAGCGAGCAGCGCACGCCGAGTGACAGCGCCTGCCTGGCGTACTCCGGCCACCGGGTCTCGCTGAGCGTGTCCGGGCAGCCGACCTGCCTGCCGGACGTCATCGCCTCCAGGCTCGGGCCGCCCTCGGTCGCATGCTGCACCTCGGCGAGCTCGGAAAGGTCGGGATGGCTGGCCGCGATCACCGAGACCTCGCCCGCCTGCCATAGCACGGCCGTCGCGCCCGAGCAGCCGGGCACGTGCTGCGCGGCAAGCTCGACCAGCCGGAACATGGCCCGCGACTCAGACACGCTGGCCAGGGTCAGCAGATCGGCGGCGGCCTGGGCAAGCTCCGCGCCTGGGTCGCGATAATCGCTGCCGGTCACCGGCCGCCTCCCTTCTGCCGAACGCGCCGCCGACCGCGGGCCGCGCATCGAATCGCCGCTGCTACCTACCACGATCTAGTATTTGCCGGAATGCTGCTATACCAGAAGGGCACCCAGGGCTAGCTATAACGTCCCGGTTCACCCCGCGGTTCCCGCGGGGCCCGCGCAGCAGCGAAGCGCCGCCGACGAGGCCGGCCTGCAGCTGCCGCGCGAGTATGCTCCGGGGTCGTGAGCTAGCTCGCCGACACCCCGCGAAGGACACAGCGTAATGCCGCGGCATGCGACAGAAGGCACCTCGAGCGACGTCGTGCCGGTCCTGCTGATCGAGGATGACCAGGCCGACGCGCTGCTCGTCGAGGAGTACCTGCGCGACGCCGGCCTGGCCGTCTCGCTCACCTGGCGCCGTAGCCTCGCCGACGCCGCGTCGGCGCTCGACGAGAGCCCGGTCTGCGTGCTTCTGGACCTCGGCCTGCCCGACTCCGTGGGTTTCGACGGCCTGCGCTGGGTACTTGAGGCTGCGCCGGACGCCGCCGTGCTGGTGCTCACCGGCGCGAGCGATACCTCACTGGGGATCGAGGCCATGACCGCCGGAGCGCAGGACTACCTGGTCAAGGGCCAGGTGGACGGCGCCACGCTCAGTCGGTGCATCAGGTATGCGGTCGAGCGGAAGCGGGCCAACGACTCGGCCAGGGAACTGCACGACGCGGCCCTGCGGCAGTCCGAGTACACCAGGCTCGAGCGCGGCCTGCTGCCGGTGCCGATCGTCAACGATCCCAGCGTCTACCACTCGCTGCGCTACCGACCTGGCCGGGACCAGGCGCTGCTCGGCGGCGACTTCTACGACCTCGTCGAGCTGAGCGACGGCACCCTGCACGCCATGATCGGCGACGTGTGCGGCCACGGGCCCGACGAGGCGGCGCTCGGGGTGTGCCTGCGGGTGGCCTGGCGCACCCTGGTGCTTGCCGGGCACGACATGGGCAGGACGCTGGCCTGCCTGCAGGAGGTGCTCGAGCGTGAGCGGCACAGGGACGAGGTCTTCGCCACCGTGGTCACCGTGAGGCTGAACGTGGCCACCGGCGAGGGAAGCATGCAGATCGCCGGTCACCCGCCGCCCGTCCTGCTCGGGACATCGCCGTCGCTGCTCGGCGCAGAGCTCGCCGGGCCGCCGCTCGGGCTGTTCGACGAGGACTGGCCAGAGATCCCGCTCTCGCTCGGTGAGGAGTGGTCCCTGATGCTCTACACCGACGGGCTCATCGAGGGGCGGATCAGGCCGGGCAAGATGATCCTGGGCTGCGAGGGCCTGCTCGACTTGGTGGCCGCGGCCGAGCCAGGCCCGTCAGTGCGCGGCTTCGAGGAGGCGCTGGCCGACTCGCTGCTGAAGACCGTCGAGAGGCTGAACGGCGGCGCCCTGGCCGACGACGTCGCCGTGTTCGTCGTCGGTCGGCACCCGTGACGCAGGAGCCCGCTGCCGCGGCGGACCGTGAACCGGGGGGCCAGCCTGGCGCCGACCGCGCCGCGACGGCCACCACCGCGACGGCCACCACCGCGGCGGCCACCACCCCGGCGGCCGCCGCCATGGCCCGCGCCAGGCGGGCCCTGACCGAGGGAACCTGGTCCTTGCGAAGGCGGCTCGGCTACGCGTTCGTGCTGGCAGGAGCCCTGCTCGTGATTGGCTGCCTGCTCGGCGGGTTCGCCCTGAATTCCATGATCGACGCGGTCGACCTGCAGGTGAACCGGCTCGACCCGGCCGCCGACCACACCACCGACCTGCTCGCCTCGCTGATCAACGAGGAGACGGGCGTCCGCGGGTACATCCTCACCAGCCAGACGACCTTCCTCCGGCCGTACCGCATGGGTACCGCGAGCGCGACTGGCGACGTGGCCGCACTGCACCGGCTGATCGACGACTACCCGAGGCTGCGGCGTGACCTGCGGGCGGTCGAGAGTCAGGCCGACCGCTGGCGCTCGTCCTACGCCAGGCCGGCCATCGCCGACGTGATGGCGCACAAGACGGTCAGCACGAGCCTGGAGACCACGGGAAAGACGAACTTCGACTCGCTGCGCGCCGCTATCGGGCAGCTCACCAGCGAGATCTCCGCGGAGCGGAGCACGGCACTGCATCGGCTGCACTCGGCGACGGCCATGGTCATCGTCGTCGCGGTGACCGCGGCGGTGGCGCTGATCGCGGGCGCGGCCGCCGCCTGGGGCGGCCTGAATTCCTGGGTGACCCGCCCGCTTGGAGCGCTCGGCGACGAGGCTCAGGCCATCGCCTCCGGCGACATCAACCACCAGCTGCGGGTCAGCGGTCCCAAGGAGGTCATGGAGCTCGCGGCCGACGTGGAAGCCATGCGCCGCCAGCTGCTGCACATCCTGCAGGACCTGTCGTTCAAGGCCAACGAGCTCGAGCGGTCCAACCGCGAGCTCGAGCAGTTCGCCTACGTCGCGTCGCACGACCTGCAGGAGCCGCTGCGCAAGGTGGCCAGTTTCTGCCAGATGCTCGAGTCACGGTACAGCGGCCAGCTCGACGAGCGCGGCCACCAGTACATCGCCTACGCGGTGGACGGCGCCAAGCGCATGCAGGCGCTGATCAACGAGCTGCTGACGTTCTCCAGGGTGGGACAGCCGGGTACCGTGCGCGAGCCGGTCAACCTGAACGATGCGGCCCACCAGGCGGTGGACGCGCTGGACGCCACGATCGCCGACACCGAGGCCCAGGTGCTAGTCGCCGAGCTGCCCACGGTGACCGGCGACCCCACGCTGCTGACCCAGCTGTTCCAGAATCTGATCGCCAACTCGATCAAGTTCCGGCGGGTGGACGAGCCGCCGGTGGTGCGGATCGACGTCACTCGCAGCGGTCCGCAGTGGGAGTTCTCCTGCCAGGACAACGGGATCGGCATCGCACCCGCCTATGCCGAACGGGTGTTCGTGATCTTCCAGCGGCTGCATCCGCGCGAGGCCTACCCGGGAACCGGCATCGGGCTTGCCCTGTGCCGGAAGATCGTCGACTTCCACGGCGGCCAGATCTGGGTGGACACTGAGAACGGCGCGGCTCCCGGCACCACGATCCGGTGGACCCTGCCCGTCGCCGACAGCCTCGCCGCGCAGGCCGGGCGCTGAGCCCGCCCCGAGGAAAGAGACCCGACTTGATGGCATCGGACCCCGGCATCATGATCCGGATCCTGCTGGTCGAGGACGACCCGGGCGACGTGCTGATCACGCGCGAGGCCTTCGCCGAGAACAAGGTGCGCAACGAGCTCAGCGTGGTCAGCGATGGCGAGACGGCCCTGTCGTTCCTGCGGCGGGAGGGCGCCTACACCGCCGCGCCGAGGCCCGACCTGATCCTGCTGGACCTCAACCTCCCGCGCAAGAGCGGTCACGAGGTCCTGGCTGAGATCAAGTCCGACGAGAACCTGCAGCGGATCCCCGTCGTCGTGCTCACGACCTCAGAGACGGAAGAGGACATTCTGCGCAGCTACCACCTGCACGCGAACGCTTACGTTACAAAACCCGTCGACTTCAACCGTTTTCTCACGGTCATCCGGCAGATCGACGAGTTCTTCGTGACGGTGGTTCGGCTCCCTGCCCGCTGACCACGGCCCCTGCGGCGATTACATCGCCGCAGGGAGGGGACTATCTCCTCGCGATGAGGGCGCCAGACGATGACAGGAACGAGTCGCAGGCCGAGCGGGACGACCGGAACCTCATGGAGTTGCTGCAGGAGCTGCGGGTGGCCGGCCTCGGCGTCCAGGTGCTGTTCGGCTTCCTGCTCTCGCTGCCCTTCACCACCAGGTTTGCCGGGCTGAGCTCGCCGCAGCGCACCCTGTACGCCGCCGACCTGCTGCTCGCCGCGCTGTCGACGGCGCTGCTGCTGACTCCGGTCGCCTATCACCGCATGGTGTTCCGGCACCACCTCAAGGAACCGCTGGTCAGGATCGCCAACGTGATGGCCATCGCCGGCCTGATCGCGGTCGGGCTGGCGATCTCGGCCGCGGTGCTGCTGGTCCTGAGCTTCGTGGCGGGCGGGCTGCCCGGCGTCCTCATCGGCGTCTTCGTCGCCTGCGTCTTCGCCACCTTGTGGTTCGTCATACCGCTGGTCCGGCGGCAGCGCGCTGGCATCGGCAGGGGGCAGATGACGCATACCATGCAGCGGTGAGCCCACCTGACCTGCCCGCACTGCTCGACCGCTGGCGTCACGACCTGGCATCCTGGGCCATCCCCGACGAGATTCTCGCGGCGACCGCCGAGTCGCCCTGGGTGCTTCCCGCGCAGGTCTTCGCGCGCCGGGCCGACCAGGTGAGCGGCGAGCCGTCCGGGCCGTCCTTCGAGCGCGCCTGGGCGGCGCTGGAACCGCCGGGCAGCGTGCTCGACATCGGCGCGGGCCCTGGCGCGGCCTGCCTGCCGCTGCTGCCGCGGGCCACGGGTCTGACCGCGGTCGACGTCAGCGACGCGATGCTCGGACTGCTCGCCGAGCGGGCCAGCGCCCGCGGCCTGACCGCCCGGTGCATCAGCGGCCGGTGGCCGGACGTGGCGCCCCAGACGCCGGCCGCCGATGTGGTGACCTGCCACCATGTGCTCTACAACGTTCCCGACCTTGAGCCGTTCGTGACCGCGCTGACCGGCCACGCGAGGCGGCTCGTGGTGGTCGAGATGACCACGACTCACCCTCTCTGCTCGCTGTCCGGGCTGTGGCTGCGGTTCTGGGGGCTGGTCAGGCCGACGGTTCCGACGAGCGAGGACGTGCTCGCGATCCTGGCCGCCATGGGCCTGAAGGCCGGGTGGGAGCGCTGGCGCCGGCCGACCGGTCCCGACTACGCCAGCTTCGCCGAGCTTGTCGATGTCACCGGGCGGCGGCTCTGCCTGCCGCCCGAGCGGGCGGACGAGGTCGCGCAGGCGCTAGTGGAGCTGGGTGTGGACCCCGCCAGGCCGCAGGACCTCGGCTCGTCGGGGCGCGAGGTGGTCTCAATCTGGTGGGACGGGACGGCCGAGCAGGACGGACCGGCCGGATGAGCCCGGACCGGGGTGAGCCCGGGCCGTACCGGATGTACCGGGAGGAGGCGTACGGCCGGCAGCCGATCCGGCTGCTCGTACGTCTTCATAGAGAGACGACAGGCAGCACGACGAGGTAAGGCGTTATCGATGACCGACTGGCCGGACGACTGGTTCCGCAAGAGCCCGCAGCAGGGATCTCCCGGCGCTCCGGGCGACGGAGGCAATCCACGGACCGCGCACGTGCCGAGCGGCGATCCCACCGTTCAGCTTCCCGTCCGCCCGGCCGGCGGGGCCGGGCAGCGCGGCTGGCCGGACCAGCCGGCCCTGCGGACGCCCGGCGGATACAGCGCGCCGCCGCGGCCTGGTGGCCGAACGGCGGTCGGGGGTCGCGGGCGGCGCTGGCTGCGGCCGCGCCGGATCGCCGCCGTGCTGGCCGTCCTGGTGTCGCTGGTCCTGATCGGAAGCGTGGCCAGCTACTTCTACTTCGACTCGCAGCTGACCAAGAAGAACGTCCTGGTGGATTACTCCGGCAGGCCGGTGCCGGGCGCCGGGCAGAACTGGCTGATCACCGGGTCGGACAGCCGGCAGGGCCTGACCCGCGCGCAGGAGCGCAGGCTGCACACCGGCTTCGACGTCGGCGGCGGGCGGTCCGACACGATCCTCATCCTGCACATGCCGAGCAACGGCGGCCGCCCGGTGCTGATCAGCCTGCCGCGAGACTCGTGGGTACCGATCCCCGGTTACGGCTACAACAAGATCAACGCCGCCTACTCCTTCGGCGGGCCTAAGCTGCTCGCCGAAACCGTGCAGGACGCCACCGGGCTCTACATCAACCACTACATGGGGATCGGGTTCGGCGGATTCGTCCACGTCGTCAACGCCATCGGCGGCGTCCGGCTGTGCCTGAAGACGGCGGTCAACGACACGGCGTCGGGCCTGCACCTGAAGGCGGGCTGCCATCTGCTCGACGGCGGCCAGGCCCTTGCCTACGTCCGGGCCAGGCACCCGTTCGCGACCCAGGACCTGCAGCGGGTGCAGGACCAGCGAATCTTCCTGCGGGCGCTGCTGCGCAAGCTCACCAGTGCCGGGGTCATCGCCGACCCGTTCCAGGCGTTCCCCGCCGCGTCAGGAGTGGTCAGCACGCTCAGCGTGGACTCGGGTACCAGCCTGTACCAGTTGCTTCAGGTGGCGTTCGCGCTGCGGAACCCGATCACGACCACCGTGCCGATCGCCAACGCCACTTACGTGACACCGACCGGCGAGGACGCCCTGCTGTGGAACCGGGCCGAGGCGCTCAAGCTGTTCGGCGAGCTGCGCAACGACCAGCCGGTCTCCAAGAGCCTGATTACCGGCTCACAGCAGGCAAGCTAGCTGGGAGCCGCCGGAACCAGGCACGTCGGACACGACCCGCCGGTCAGGGGTGTTTCAGCCCGGGTTCAGGTAACACTCAGGTGAGTGCCGGACAATAGGGCGATGAACACTGCGGCTGGCGAGCGCCAGCAGCCCACCGCCAGGCTGCTCGTGGTCGAGGATGAGCCGAACATCCTCGAGCTTCTCGCCGCGAGCCTGCGTTACGCCGGCTTCGAGGTGATGACCGCCGCCGCCGGCACCGAGGCCGTCCAGGCCGCTCAGCGGCACCGGCCCGATCTCATCGTCCTCGACGTGATGCTTCCCGACATGGACGGCTTCGAGGTGCTGCACCGGCTGCGCGGCGGCGGCACGAGGACCCCGGTGGTGTTCCTCACCGCGCGCGACTCGACCGAGGACAAGGTGCGCGGCCTGACACTGGGCGGCGACGACTACGTCACCAAGCCGTTCAGCCTTGAGGAGGTCATCGCGCGGATCCAGGCCGTGCTCCGCCGCACCCGCGGCGGGGCGGCCGAGCCATCTCCGCGGCTATCCTTCGCCGACCTCGAACTCGACGAGGACAGTCATGAGGTGTGGCGCAACGGCACCCAGGTGCAGCTCTCGCCGACCGAGTTCAAGCTGCTCCGCTACTTCATGCGCAATTCCGGGCGGGTGCTGTCCAAGATGCAGATACTCGACCACGTGTGGGACTACGACTTCCGCGGCGATACCGGGATCGTGGAGTCCTACGTATCTGTCCTGCGCCGCAAGATCGACACGTCCGAGCCGCACCTGCTGCACACCCTGCGCGGCGTCGGGTACGTCATGCGGCTCCCGTCCTAGCCGGCTCGCTCAGGCATGGCAACCCACCCGCTGCATCCAGCCGGCCTTGGTCGGGCGGCCGGGCGGCTGCCCGGCCGGGTCTCGCTCAGAGTCAAGCTGATCGCCGCGGTTCTGGCGCTGGTGACGGTCGCGCTCACCGTGATCAGCGTGGCCGGCATCGCGGTGCTGCGCGGCTACCTGCTGCAGCAGGCCGACAGCGAGCTGACCAGCCTGCTCCAGGCCGACCTGTCGCTGCCGGTCGAGCACTACCTGGGCACCAGCCAGCCGGAGGCCCAGGGGTTCTCGATCCAGTGGATGACCAAGGGCGGGCGGGTCAGCCAGGTGGCCGGCGAGGTCAGCGGCTTCCGCTACGGCCAGCCGACGAAGCTCGCGCCCGGTCCGCAGGTCAAGCCCGGCGATAACTGGCTGTCCTCCACCGGCCGGGCCTCAGCCCCGGTCACGGTCGGCGCGACCTCGGGCGGCGGCCGCTGGCGCGTCGTGAGCTTCAGGGACACGTTGCCGAACCCGTCCGCCTTCCATCTGGAGTCTGGCACGGTCATCGTCGGCGTCGACGTCACCAGCGTGTACCGGACGCTGAACGAGCTCACGGTGATCGACCTGATCATCAGCGCGGTCCTGCTCGGCGTGCTCGCGGTCGTCGGCATCGCGATGATCCGCACCAGCATGCGGCCGCTCACTGATATCGAGCGCACGGCGCAGGCGATCGCCGCCGGCGACCTCGCGCGCCGGGTGCCTGACGCCGACCCGCGCACCGAGATCGGCAGGCTCGGCCGCTCGCTGAACCTCATGCTGGCCCAGATCGAGGCGGCGTTCCGTGCCCGCACCGCCTCGGAAGAGGCGGCGCGCAGGTCCGAGGAGGCCGCGCGCAGGTCGGAGGAGACCGCCCGCCAGTCCGCGCTGGCGGCGAGCCGATCGGAGGAACGGATGCGGCAGTTCGTAGCCGATGCCAGCCATGAGCTGCGCACCCCGCTGACCGCCATTCGCGGTTATGCCGAGTACTACCGCCAGCGCGGCGGGGCGGCCGGCGGTGCCGCTGGTGTCGTGGGCGAGGCCGCCGGTGTCGTGGGCGAGGCCGCCGGCGCCGTGGGCGCGACCGACGCGGCTGACGTCGCCGGCGCCGCTGACAGCGACGACGGCGGCCTGGACCGCGCCGAACTGGACCGCATCATCGAGCGGGTAGAGCAGGAGGCCACCAGGATGGGCGTCCTGGTCGATGACATGCTGCTGCTCGCCCGCCTCGACCAGCAGCGCCCGCCGGACTTCCGCACCGTCGACCTGCTGGCCATTGCGGCCGATGCCCTGCACGACGCGCGGGTGATCGCGCCGACCCGCACCATCAACCTGACCGTCGGCACCCCGGACGCGGCTCTGGTCATCGGCGACGAGGTCAGCCTCCGCCAGGTGGTCGGCAACCTGATGAGCAACGCCATGACGCACACCCCAGACGGCACGCCGATCGACATCACGATCAGGGCGGGCACGCTGAGCAACGGCCGCCATGACCCCGGCGACTCATCCACGTCAGGCGAATCGGCGACCCTGCCGCCCCCGCCGACACCGGCAGCCTCACCCGCCGTGGTGCTCGAGGTGACCGACCGCGGCCCGGGGCTGACGGACGAGCAGAAGGAGCACGTGTTCGAGCGGTTCTACCGAACGGACCGATCAAGAAGCAGAGCGGCCGGCGGCACCGGACTCGGCCTGGCGATCGTGGCCGCCCTGGTCGACGCCCACCACGGCCGCGTCTGGGTCGAGTCGCAGCCCGGCCAGGGCGCGACCTTCGGCTTCGCCCTCCCCCTGGCGCCCGAAGCCAGGGCCGCATGACCCACCCCCACTCGCCCTCGCACCCTCGCGCCGCCCGCTCCGACCACACCGCCCCTTCCCCTCGCCCCGCTCTCCCGGCTCGCAGCGAGATCGTGATCATCGGTGGCGGCGTGATCGGCTGCAGCATCGCCTACCAGCTCGCCAGGCGCGGCGGGACCGACGTGACCCTGGTGGAGCGCCGCAGGCTGACCGAGGGCAGCACCTGGCACGCCGCCGGCCTGGTCGGGCAGCTGCGCAGCTCGAGCAGCCTGACGACGCTGATGCGGTGGAGCGTGGCGACCTACCAGACCCTCGAACGCGACGCCGGCTACGCGACCGGCTGGCACCCGGTCGGCAGCATCAGGGTTGCCTCGAGTGACGACCGGTGGTACGAGCTACGTCGGCTGATGACCGCGGCACGGAGCTTCGGCTTCGACGCCGAGCTGATCTCTGCGGCCGCGGCCCGCGATCTCTTCCCGCTGATGAGCATCGATGGCGTGCGCGGCGCCGTCTGGGTGCCGTCCGACGGCTACGCCGATCCGAGCCAGCTCACTCACGCCTTCGCCACGGGCGCTCGCGCCCTTGGGGTGAGGATCACCGAGAACACGCTGGTCACCGGGTTCGAGCGGCACGCAAGGCGGATCGCCGCGGTGCTGACGACAGCCGGCCGGATCGAATGCGACACCGTCGTGAACGCGACCGGCATGTGGGGTACGCAGACCGCCGCGCTGGCCGGCTCGGACCTGGCGGTCAGTCCGGTCGAGCATCAGTACGTAGTCACCGAGCGGATCCCCGGGCTGTCTCCCGACCTGCCGACGTTCCGCGACCCTGACGGCAGGTTCTACGTCAAGCCGGAGGCCAGCGCCCTGGCCATCGGTGGCTGGGAGGACGGCAGCCGGGTTCCCTGGCGCCCGATCCCCCCGGACCTCGGCCCAGAGCTGCTGCCGCCCGACCACGACAGGTTCGCCCCGCTCGCCAGCGCGTGCGCGGACAGGATCCCGGTCACCTCCACCATCGGCATCCGCACCTGGATTAACGGCCCCATCCCGTTCTCGCCCGACGCCGAGCCGCTGCTCGGCATGACCGAGGACATCGACAACCTGGTCCACTGCTGCGGGTTCTCCGCCGGGATCGCGGCTGCAGGCGGCGCTGGTCACGCCATCGCCGGGTGGATCATCGACGGCGACCCCGGGCTCGACCTGTGGGCATTCGACGTCCGCCGGTTCGGCCGCCCGCACAGCGTCCCTGGCTACCTCGCGCAACGCTGCATCGACGCCTACGCGAACTACTACCAGGTGGCGTTCCCGAACCGGGAGCTCTCCATGCCGCGCGGCCAGCGCCGCAGCGCCCTGCACGACGTGCTTGCTGCCCGCGGCGCCGTGTTCGGGGCCAAGTTCGGCTGGGAGCGGCCCAACTGGTTCGCCGCGGACCTCGGCCTCCCCGCTGCTGTCGCCGAAGTGCTCACCTTCGGACGGAGCAACGCCTGGCCATTCGTCGAGGCCGAGCATCGCGCAGTCCGCGAGGCCGCCGGACTGATCGACATGAGCTCGTTCAGCAAGTTCGAGATCAGCGGACCAGGCGCGCTCCCGCTGCTGCAACACCTCGCCGGCGCAGACCTCGACGTCGCTCCCGGCAAGGTCACCTATACCCAGCTCCTGAACCAGCGCGGCGGGATCGAGGCCGACGTCACGGTCACCCGGCTGGGCCCGCAGGAGTTCTACCTGGTCACAGGCTCAGGATTCGGCCGCCATGACGTCGCCTTCTTGCTCAGGCACGCGCCAGCGGACGGATCGGTGACGATCAAGGACGTCACCTCAGCGTTCGGAGTGCTGACCATGGCAGGCCCGGCGTCCCGGCTGATCGCGCAGCAACTCAGCAGCGCCGACCTCACCAACGCGGCATTCCCGTACATGACCGCCCAGATGATCGACCTCGGACACGCGCCGGTGCTGGCTCTGCGAGCCGGTTACGTCGGCGAACTCGGCTGGGAGTTCCACGTCCCTGTCGAGTACGTGCGGGACCTCTACGATCGCCTCCACCAGGCCGGGGCCGGTCACGGCCTGCGCGACGTCGGCTACCGCGCCGTCAACTCTCTGCGCCTCGAGAAGCACTACCTGGCCTGGGCCGCCGACATCAGGAGCGACGACAACCCCTATGCGGCGGATCTCGGCTGGGCGGTCAAGCCAGGCAAACCCGACCTTCTCGCCGGCCCCGCCCTCCAGCGGATCCGCCGAAGCGGACCCGAGCAGCGGCTGTGCTGGTTCACCGCCGACGCCGACGTCATCATGCATGGCGGAGAACTCCTCACCCACGCCCATCACGACGTGAGAGCCAGCGTCCGCAGCGCGGGACCCGGCTACACCGTCGCCCGCACCATCTTCTCGGCCTACCTCCCCGCCGACATCGCCGCCGCGACGACCCCACCCGCCCCCATCCCGGCAACCACCCAGTCGGCGACGGATGGCCCGCACGCGTCGTTCGTGGTCGAGGTGGCGGGTGACCGCTTTCCCGCGATACGGCATGCCGCCCCGCTCTACGACCCAGCCAATCTCCGTCTGCGCAGCTAGCGGCACTGCTTGTCACACGAACCCAGCTGTGTAGAGGAGCCGCGCACTCCGCCGCCCCAATTAACGTGGGCACTTTGCTGGCGGGCGCGAGGGGCGGGGCGAGCTACGCGGAAAGGGCGGCGCGGGCGGCGGAAAGAGCGGACTCGCGGTAGCTGCCGCCGAAGAGGCAGACGTGCACAAGCAGCGGATGAAGCTGATGCAGCGGGATCCGCGCCCGCCAGCCGTCAGCCAGCGGCGCGACCTCGCGATACGCGGCCAGGATCCGGTCGCAGTACGGTGCGCCGAACAGCTGGAGCATGGCCAGGTCGGTTTCCCGGTGCCCGCCATGGGCGGCCGGATCGATCAGCCAGCCGCGCCCGCCCGACCAGCGCACGTTACCCGACCAGAGGTCACCGTGGATCCGGCTCGGCGGCTCGTCGGGACCGGCCAGGTCGTCGATCTGGCTGGCGACGGCCTCGACCAGGGAGACGTCGGCGGGCTGGAAGCTGCCCGTGTCCCTGGCGAGCCGACAGTACGGCAGCAGCCGGCACTGCGCGTACCACGAAGGCCAGGAGTCGGCCTGGTCGTTGGGCAGCGGCAGGCTCGCGATGTAGCCGGGCCACGGCGCACCGAAGCGCGGCGAGCCCGCCACGTGCAGCCGCGCCAGCGCCCGGCCGAGGTCATCCGCCGCGCTCTCGTCGGCCGCGCCGAGCGGCAGCCACTCGATCGCCAGCAGGCCGCCGCCGGCGAACACGATCCCCGGCACCGAGACCGCGCCCACCTCGCCGAGCCAGCGCAGCCCGTTGGCCTCGGCGGCCAGCGCCGCCGCGGTCTCGTCGCCGGCGGCCGCCTTGACGAAGATCTCCCGCCCGTCGGCGAGCCGTCCGCCGAAGTACAGCGACCGGTGCTCACCGCCAAGCTGGCGGAACTCGGTGACCTCGACCCCGGCGGCGGTCTCCAGCCTGAGCGCCTCGGCCCGGGCGGTGGTCGACCAACGCGCGCGCTCGGCACCGACCCCGCGCCCTGCCGCCGGGTACTGGTGGTCAGCCATCGCCCTCACCTGCCAGCATGTCGCTCAGCCCGGCCGCCAGGCCGCGCGCGGCGGCGAGCACCATGTCGAACACGGCGGCGAACTCGTCGGGCCCGCCGCCATACGGGTCGGGCACCGACGCCCCGGGCGGCGCCGCCGGGTCGAACGACCGGAACAGCCTGATCCGCTCGGTCATCCCGTCCTTGCCTGCCGCCATGGCCTGAAGGTTACGCAGGTTGCTCGCGTCCATCGCGATCAGCAGGTCGAATTGGTCGATCCAGTGGGGGCCGATCTGCCTGGCCCGGTGCGCGGACCCGTCATACCCGCGCCGTGCTAGCTCCGCCCTGGCGCGCCTGTCCATCCGCTCGCCCACGTGCCAGTCACCGGTTCCGGCGCTCTCCACGCTCACCAGGTCGGCCAGGCCGGCGGCGGCCAGCTCCGCGCGGATCAGGGTTTCGGCCATCGGCGAGCGGCAGATGTTGCCGAGGCATACTACGCAAACCTTGTATATTCGCAACGAATCCTTCGGGGCCGGTGGCGGCAGCAAGGTCGGACGTCCAGCGGGCATAACACAAGGATGGCCGGCGCCCCGGCGTCCTCGAGCAGGTGGGACGGTAGTGCTATGGGCCAGGCGGAGGAGTATCGACGGCTGTCGTTCTGGCACGACACCGCGCCAGGGCCGCTCGAACCGGCCGCCCCGCTCGCCGGTGACACCGACGCCGACGTCGCGATCGTCGGTGCCGGGCTGACCGGCATGTGGACGGCGTACTACCTGACCAGGGCCGATCCGGGCATCAGGATCGCGATCTGCGAGCGCGAGATCGCCGGGTTCGGCGCTTCGGGGCGCAATGGCGGCTGGTGCTCGGCGCTGTTTCCTGCCTCGCTGTCGAAGCTGGACCGGATGGCCGGCCGCGAGTCCGCCGTGGCCATGTACCGGGCGATGCAGCAGACCGTGGACGAGGTCGGCAAGGTAGCCGCCGAGGAGGGCATCGACTGTCACTGGGCGAAGGGCGGTACAGTGCAGTTCGCCCGCTCCCCGGTCCAGCTGGAGCGGGCAAGGGAAGAGGTGCACGAGGCCAGGCTTTACGGCTTCACCGAGGCCGACATGCGGCTGCTATCGGCGACGGAGGCGCGTGACCTCGGCGACGCGTCGAACCTCTTCGGCGGCGTCTACACCCCGCACTGCGCCGCGATCCATCCGGCCCGGCTGTCCCGCGGCCTGGCGAGGGTGCTGCGCTCGCGCGGCGTGCAGATCTACGAGAAGACCGCGGTGACGCGGATCGAGCCAGGACGCCTGGTCACTGCCGCCGGAACCGTCAGGGCCAGCCACGTCATCCGGGCCACCGAGGGCTACACGCCGCAGCTGCCCGGCAGTGAGCGCGCGGTCGTCCCCGTCTACTCGCTGGTCATCGCCACCGCGCCGCTGCCCGACGAGGTGCTCGACCAGGTCGGCCTGGCGACCCGGCCGACGTTCAACGACCTGCGGCACATGATCATCTACGGCCAGCGCACGGCCGACGGGCGGCTGGTCTTCGGCGGCCGGGGCGCGCCCTACCACTTCGGCTCGGCCGTCCGCCCGACGTTCGACCGAGTACCTGCGGTGTTCTCCGCGCTGCGCAAGGCGTTGATCGAGCTGTTCCCTGCGCTGGCCGACATCTCGATCACGCACACCTGGGGCGGCCCGATCGGGATCGCCAGGGACTGGTGCGCCTCGGTCGGGCTTGACCGGCGCACCGGCATCGGCTGGGCGGGCGGATACGTCGGTGACGGACTGTCGACCACCAACCTGGCCGGACGGACCCTGGCCGCTCTGATCACCGGCACCGACGACGACCTGGTCAGGCTGCCGTGGGTCGGCCATCGGTCGCCGCCCTGGGAGCCCGAGCCGCTGCGCTGGCTCGGCATCAACGCCGGGCTCCGCGCGATGACCTGGGCGGATCACGCCGAGTCAAGGAACGGAAGGCCGTCGCGTGCCGCGGCGGCCTTCGGCAGGTTCACCGGCGCCTGACCGGCCGCGCGGCGCACCGGCCAGCGGCACGAGCAGCGGTCGCGCCAGCCCGACTGGCCGGACCAGCCGGCCTGGCGCAGCCGACGGCGAGCCGAGATGGCCGCGCGCACGGCGCGCGGCCATCTCGCCAGCTCCGGCTTATCCGCGGCGAAGAAAGGCTACTTCTCGAAGCGGATAATGGTGTTCCAGGTCACCGGGCCGACGATGCCGTCGACGCCGATGTGGTACCTGGCCTGGAAGCTGCGGACGGCCCGGCGGGTAATCGAGCCGAAGAATCCGGTCACCGGAAGGTACGTGTACCCGTAGCCGAAATGCAGGTTCTGCTGCACGCCAGCCACCGCATTGCCGCGGTTGCCGAAGGAGACCTGCATGATCAGCCGTGGCCAGGTCAGCGAGCCGACCGCGCCGGTGCCGCGTATGCCGCGTACGCGCTGGAAGTGAGCGACGTCGTGCCTGGTTACCGCCCCGAACACGCCGCTCGGACCGATCGCGTACCCCCACGCGCGCAGCAGGTACTGGATGGCGAAGACGCGGTTACCCTTGTCCCCGAACTGCACCGTCGGCCATCTCAGCGCCGCAGCCGAGTGGGCCTGCGCCCTGGCTGGCGAGGTGGTTGCCGCCCCCGCCGTGCCGGTGGCGAGCACCGTGCTCCCGAGCAGTATCAGAATGCCGAGCGTGACGAGCAACGTCCGGCGTATCGCGAATACCATGATCCCCCCTCGCGATCACGCACGCGATCGCGGCCGCGCCGTCGCGCCTTGGGAGCCGACGATTCGCGCGCATATTGCTTGCATGGATCTCCGCAAGCCCAGATAACAACGTAATTCTGCGCCAAGCGCGAAGTCAACCGATCGCCAAAGTCGACCGAATAACCGGGAATACATTCACATTCTGAATGCAAAGAAACCCCACGGCATGTTTAATCCCTGACGCCGCCCGCCGGACCCGGCGCCGCGCGCCAGGAGCGCCGCCGCCAGTCGAGGTCGGCGCGCCGCCGGCAGCGGCGCCGCCACGCCTCGGGCCGATCGGCCGGTTCGCACGGGCCGCTAAGTCGCTGATACGATCACTGAGGTTCTTGCGCCGCTAGCTCAATTGGCAGAGCAGCGGACTCTTAATCCGCGGGTTCGGGGTTCAAGTCCCTGGCGGCGCACCCGCCCCTGTCTCTGTCTCTGGGCCGCGTCCCTCGGCCGCACCCGGTGTCCCTGGCGCCGACGCTGGCCGCTTCCCCCGTCGGCCCCGGCATGCAGTAGGCTGATCATGTACGGCGCGCCACGAGGGCGCGCCGGTCGTATGTCGCTCGGTAGACCGAGCAGGATCCCCACGGACGTGGCGGCCCACGACTATGCGGCCACCAAAGTCCGGAGGACACATCTCCTTGTCAGCCTTGCCCATCGAAACATCTGATGCTGCCCGCGACGGTCGTCGCAGCAAGTCGGGCCTCATCCCCGCCGACGTGACCTTCGCTTCTCTCGGCGTGCCAGCTGAGATAGCTGCCGTGCTTGCCAGCGCCGGGATTACCACCCCGTTCCCGATCCAGGCCATCACCCTGCCGGACGCGCTGGCCGGACGTGACGTGCTCGGCCGGGCCAGGACCGGTTCAGGCAAGACCCTTGCCTTCGCCATCCCGATGGTCAGTGCCCTGGCTGCGGGACACACCATGGCCTGCCGCCCGCGCGGCCTGGTGCTGGTGCCCACCCGCGAGCTGGCCAACCAGGTCCACGCCGCGATCCTGCCCCTGGCCGAAGCCGTGGGGCTGAGCGCGGCGACGGTCTTCGGCGGCACCCCCCAGGGCCGTCAGGTGGCCGCGCTCCGCGCCCGCACCGACATCGTCGTCGCCTGCCCAGGCCGACTGGCCGACCTCATCGAGCAGGGCCACTGTCACCTCGGCGACGTCGAAGTCAGCGTGGTCGACGAAGCTGACCACATGGCCGACCTCGGATTCCTGCCCGTGGTGAGACGCCTGCTTGACGCGACCCCGGCTGGCGGCCAGCGACTGCTGTTCTCGGCCACTCTCGACAAGGACGTCGATGTCCTGGTGCGCCGTTTCCTCGTCAATCCGGCGAGGCACGCCGCCGACGCGGCGGCTGCCGCGCCCGCCGCGATGGTCCACCACCTGCTGACTGTCACGCCTGCTGACCGGATGGGCGTACTGGCCGCGCTGACCGCAGGCAAGAGCCGGTCGCTGATCTTCACCCGAACCAGGCGCTCCGCGCAGCGGCTCGCCCGTCAGCTGGCCGCCGCACGCGTACCCGCAGCCGAGCTGCACGGCGACCTAGGGCAGGGCGCTCGAGAGCGCAATCTTGAGTCGTTCGCTTCGGGCGCTACGCGTGTTCTTGTGGCGACCGACATCGCGGCCCGCGGGATCCACGTAGAGGGCATCGACCTGGTCATCCACGCGGATCCGCCGGCCGAGCACAAGGCCTACCTGCACCGCTCAGGCCGGACCGCACGGGCGGGCGCGAGCGGCGTGGTGATCACCCTGCAGACGCCCCAGCAGGCCGGCGACGTGCGCGCGCTGATGCGGAAGGCGAACATCAGTCCGATGACCGCCACCGCACACCCCGGCTCACCGCTGCTGCGTGCTCTCGCAGGCGAGCCGGCCGGGCCGAGCAGGCCGAACACGCCTCCGACGCGGCGACCCAGGCATGAGCCGACCCCGTCAGCGACGCTGGCCACCGGCCGCGCCGCCGCCGCCATCTCCGCCCGCTCCCGTAGCCGGCGCGGGCGATAGGCCCGCCCACTCCGCTAGGCAGTCGTTCCCGTGCCGACTGCGTGCAGGTAGCGCAGGGCCTGAGCGTAGGAGCCAACCAGGCTGGCCTGGCAGTACGGCAGTCCGTACTGCTGGCAGAACTCCCTGATGAGCGGCTGAGACCGACTCAGGCTCGGGCGGGGCATGGACGGGAACAGGTGATGCTCGATCTGGTAGTTCAGGCCGCCGAGTGCCAGGTCAGTGAACCAGCCGCCCTTGATGTTGCGGGATGTCAGCACCTGCCGGCGCAGGTAGTCATGATCGTCTTCCGGACGCAGGATGGGCATGCCCTTGTGGTTGGGCGCGAAGGACGCACCCAGGTACAGGCCGAAGAGGCCCTGCTGGACCAGGATGAACATGACCGCCTTTACTGGGCTCAGGACCAGGAAGACGACCCCGAGGTACGCGGCAAAGTGCACAGTGAGCAGGGCGGTCTCAGCAAGCCGATACTGGCGAGCACGGCTCGTCAGAGCCCGGATGCTGGCGGCGTGCACGCTGAAAGCCTCGCCAAGCAGCATCGGGAAGAAGAGGAACGCCTGGCAGCGGTACACGATTCTGGATGCGCCCCGGCTCAGGCCCGCCTGTCCGGGCGTCATCGCCAGGGCGCGCATCATGATGTCTGGGTCGGCACCCTCGGTGTTCGGGTTCGCGTGATGCCGGTTGTGCTTGGCCACCCACCAGCCGAAGCTGAGGCCGATCGTGAGGTTACCCATCAGGATGCCCAGGATGTAGCTGAGCCGCCGGGACGCGCAGATCTGCCGGTGCCCGGCGTCGTGGCCGAGAAACCCGACCTGTGTGAACATGACGGCGAGGAAGCAGGCCAGCATGAGCTGCCACCACGAGTTCCCCAGCAGCACGAACGCGGCCCAGCCCGCGGCCAGCAGCAAGGCGGTGATCGCTATCCGCCATGCATAGTTTCCCGTGCGATGGTCCAGCAGGCCCGCCTGCCTGACCACGCGAGACAGGTGCGCGTAGTCGCTGCCCCCCGACCTAGCTGCTGACCCGTTGATAGCCTGCGCTGCCTGCTCGGCCATGGTCATGGCGATCCGACACCGCTGATTGCCGCCTCCACGCTCGGGAACACGCGCAGCTGCCGATCGAGTCCGGTGGTTCTGAGCAGACCGGAAAGCTCTGCTGCCGGCGCAGCCAGCCGCAGCAGGCCGCCGAGCAGGCTCGCCTGCCGCCCGGTCCCGACCAGGACGGTGAGGCCGTTGATGTCGGCGTGCGTGACTGCCGACAGGTCGATGATCAGGCGGCCCCCGCCCTTGTGCAGCAGGCGCCGCAGAGACTCGCGCAGGGCCGGCGCAACAGCAGCATCGAGCGCGCCTTCGATGGTGGCAACGAGAAGGCTCCGGTCGGTCCGCCAGGACACATCGGCGCCCCTCGCGGGCATCGCAATCAAGGGCAACCAGGCCATTGGGGTGTAGGCTCCTCCGATGCCGCGGCTTCCGCCACCATCGGCGGCTGAGACCGATGCCTCGCTGACGACGCTACACTGGCAGAGGATTACTAGCAAATTTCTTCCAGAATAGAAGCCTCGATGCCCGCTGCTGGCTGGACCTTCTTGACTCACCACGCTCAGGTGCTCCTGTGCATCGCGCGCGACCCCGGCGTCCGCCTGCGTGACATCGCGGACCGCGTGGGCATCACCGAGCGCAGTGCCTATGGGATCGTCCTTGACCTGGCCGAGGCGGGATACATCATCAAGGAGAAGGCCGGGCGCCGCAATCGCTACCAGATCCGGGCCCACCTGCCGCTGCCGGAGGCCAGCAGCAGGGAACGCACGGTCGGCGAAGTCCTGGCCCTGCTGGCCGACGGCGAGCTGCCCGCGACAGCCGATCCGCCGTGAAGGCCGGTTCGGGTGAAAGCACGTCGCGCGATGGTGTTTACTAGACGCGGTTGTAGTCGAAGTTCGTTCACGTGTCACAGCGCCTGCGAATTCTGACGGCGGGCGCCTGTGCCTGGGCCAAGCCAGGTCTCTCTCAGCAGGCGATCGCGACGGCCATGGGACGCGTCAATCAGGTAGTCCCGAAGATGGTTCAAGCAAGAGGAGATTTACATGGCTCAGGGCACGGTGAAGTGGTTCAACGCTGATAAGGGCTTCGGTTTCATCGAACCGGACGACGGCAGCGCCGATGTCTTCGTGCACTATTCAGCGATTGTGGCTGACGGTTACCGCAGCCTCCAGGAGAACCAGCGCGTGGAGTTCACCACGACGCGGGGTCCGAAGGGACCACAGGCCGAGCAGGTTCAGCCGGTCTAGCAGACCCGCTGGCCAAGCTGCGCCAGCCCGGGTGGCTCCTTCGCACGCGAAGAGCCACCCGGCGCTGAGCCAGCGTAACTACAACTTGAAGAGCTTGGCGCACGGAAGCGTCACGCGCATCCGGCACGTACCGAAGTCCACGAGGACGGCAGTCTGCCCCTCGACCTCGAGAACGCTTCCGAGGCCGTACTTGTCGTGTGTCACCAGATCCTGCCGCTCGTATGTCTCGGCAGGTTCCTCGATGACGGGGACATTGAACGGACTTCCCGGCAGATAGCGCCTTCCGGGGCTGACGCGCGTTGGTTTCATTACAGCCACGGTACGCGCATCGTCTGCCGCTCGGCGGACAAGGCCTGGTCCGGGACCGAATAGATACCTTGCTTCCCGCCAGGGCACCTGTCCGGGCCGCTGCCTGTCTTGCGCCGACCTTGATTCCGGACTAACGTCTGGACACATGTCCGACACTCTCGCTACCGAGCCGACCCGGCGCCAGCTCACGCCCCGGCAGGCTGACACCGTGCGTCGCCTCACCGAGGCGGGCGTCGCCGAGGTGCGGCAGGTCGGCTACGAGAACCTGAGCATCAGGGACGTGGCCCGCAGGGCCAAGGTGGCGCCGGCCACCGCCTACACGTACTTCACGTCCAAGAACCACCTGCTCAGCGAGATCTTCTGGCGGCGTCTGCACGTGCTGCCCCCGGTGCAGGCCGACGAGCAGGCGGCGAAGGCCCGGGTCGTCGCCGTGCTGCGCGAGCTCGCGCTGCTGGTCTCTGAGGAACCCGAGCTCGCCGCCGGCTGCACCGCGGCGCTGTTCGGCAGCGAGCCCGACGTGCGCCAGCTGCGGCTGAACATCGGCACGGAGATTCACCGCAGGATCGTCTCAGCGGCCGGGTCGGACAGCCCGGCGGCCGGACTGCTCGAGCTCGCCTACTTCGGCGCGATGGTGCAGGCGGGCCTCGGTTACACCACCTACGGGCACATGGCCGACCGGCTGGCCGAGGCGGCCGAGGCGATCATGGGATAGCCCGTTGGCGACCGTGACCTTCAGCCCGTATGACTACGCGGTCCACGAGGACCCGTATCCGGCATATGCCAGGCTGCGCGAGCGTGCGCCCCTGTACCGCAACGACGAGCAGGACTTCTGGGCGCTGTCCAGGCACGCCGACGTGGCCGAGGCGTTCCGGGATCCGACCAGGTTCTCCAGCGCGAACGGGGTCTCGCTCGACCCAGCGGCCTGGGGGCCGCAGGCACACCGGACGATGTCCTTCCTCGCGCTCGACCCGCCCAGGCACACCCGCATGCGGGCCCTGGTATCCAGGGGCTTCACGCCACGGCGGGTCCGCGGCCTGGAGCAGAGCATCGCCGGCCTGGCGCGCCGCTACCTGGACGCCGCGGCCGGCACGTTCGACTTCGTGGCCGACTTCGCCGGGCGGCTGCCGATGGACGTCGTCTCGGACCTGATGGGCGTCCCCTCCGCCGACCGGGACGAGCTGCGGCGGCTGGCCGACCTGGTGGTGCACAGGGACGAGGGCCTGCTCGACGTGCCGCGAGCCGGGATGGAGGCGGCGCTCGCCCTGGTTGGCTACTACGCGGACTTGGTCGCCCAGCGGCGTGCCCGGCCGCAGGCCGACCTGACCTCCGCGCTGGTCAACGCCGAGATCGACGGCGACCGGCTGAGCGACGACGAGGTGATCGGCTTCCTGTTCCTGATGGTGGTGGCCGGCAACGAGACGACCACCAAGCTGCTCGCCAACGCGGTCTACTGGGGCTGGCGCTACCCGGGCGAGTTGGCCAAGCCGCTGGCCGACCCGGCGCGGGTCGCCGACTGGGTGTCCGAGACGCTCAGGTTCGACGCGTCCACCCAGATCATCGCCCGCACGGTCGCCGAGGACTTCAGCGCGTACGGGCGGAAGGTCAGCGCCGGGGACCGCCTGCTGCTGCTGATCGGATCGGCCAACCGCGATCCGGCCGTCTTCGCCGACCCCGACCGCTACGACCTGGACCGCGACACATCGGCGCTGATCAGCTTCGGCGCTGGCCGGCACTACTGCCTAGGCGCCAGCCTGGCCAGGCTGGAGGCGCAGGTCGCGCTCGCCGAGTTCGTCGGCAGGTTCAGGCACTACGAGATCGACGAGGCACGCGCCCGGCGGGTGCACTCGGTGAACGTGCGCGGCTTCGCCGCCCTGCCGATGCGGCTCGAGGCGCGCTGACATGCCCAGGTTCGAGCCGCATCCGCAGCGCAGGCCCGCCGTGGTGGCCGGGGCGTCGTCAGGGATCGGCGCTGCGACCGCGCTCGCGCTGGCCTCGGCCGGGCATCCGGTCGCGCTCGGCGCGCGCCGCCTCGACCGGCTCGCCGAACTAGCCGAGTCGATCACCTCAGGCGGCGGCGAGGCGATCGCGCTCGCGCTCGACGTGGCCGACGACGATTCGGTGCGCGAGTTCGCGGCGCAGGCGGCGACCAGGATCGGTCCGGCCGAGGTGCTGGTCTGCTGCGCCGGCGACCTCGATGCGCACCTGGTGCACGAGCTGAGCCCAGCCGAGTTCCTCGGCGAGGTACAGGTGCACCTGGTGGGCGTGCACCGGCTGGTCTCGGCGATCGTGCCGGGGATGATCGCCAGGCGCCGCGGCGACGTGGTCTTCATCTCCTCCGACGTGGTCCGGACGCCGCGCCCGCGGATGGGCTCCTATGTCGCGGCGAAGAATGCGGTGGAGGGAATGGCGCGAGCGATGCAGATGGAACTCGAGGGCTCAGGCGTGCGGGCCTCGGTGGTCAGGCCCGGGCCCACGATGACGGGCATGGGAATGGACTGGGACGGCCCGACCGTGCAGGCGGTGATCGATGACTGGTCGCGCTGGGGCCTGGCCAGGCACCCGTACTTCCTGCGCCCCTCCGACGTGGCGGCGGCCGTGCTGACCGTGGTGTCGGCGCCCAGGGGCGCGCACCTGACCCTGGTCGAACTTGAGCCCGAGGCCCCGCTCGCCGACGCGCAAGAACGGCAGCCCTCCGCACCGCCCGCCGACGGAGCGCCGTCGTGACCGCCAGCGAGCTCCGCATGGTCTCGGGCGCCGAGGAGCCCGGCGGGCACCTGGAGGAACTGCGGCGTGACCCGATCGCCCTGATGCGGCGGGTCCGGGACGAGTGCGGCGAGGTCGGGGCGTTCGACCTGGCCGGGCGTACCGTGGTGCTGCTCTCCGGCGCGCAGGCCAACGAGTTCTTCTTCCGCGCCGCCGACGAGGACCTCGACCAGGCCGAGGCCTACCCGTTCATGACGCCGATCTTCGGCCCCGGCGTGGTGTTCGACGCCTCGCCCGAGCGCCGCAGGGAGGCCCTGCGCAACCAGGCGCTGCGCGGAGACATGATGCGCGGCCACGCCCAGACCATCGCCGACGAGGTCAGCGCGATGACCGCGGGCTGGGGCGACGCCGGGCAGATCGACCTGCTCGACTGGTTCGCCGAACTGACTATCTACACCTCGTCGGCCTGCCTTATCGGCGCCAAGTTCCGCGCCCAGCTCGACGGCAGGTTCGCCGCGCTCTACCACGACCTGGAACGCGGGACCGACGCGCTGGCCTTCGTTAATCCCTATGCTCCTATCGACAGCTTCCGGCGGCGTGATGCCGCAAGGGCAGGCCTGGTCCGGCTGGTCGAAGGCATCATGAGCTCCCGGTCGGCCGCGCCGCCGCCCGGCAGGGACGAGCGGGACCTGCTGGACGTGCTGATGTCCCTGCGGGACCCGGTGGGCGGGCCTGCGTTCTCGGCGGACGAGATCACCGGGATGTTCATCTCGATGATGTTCGCGGGGCACCACACCACCTCGGGCACCGCTGCCTGGACGCTGATCGAGTTGCTGCGCCACCGGCGCGTGCTGGCCGAGGTGACCGCGGAGCTCGACGCGCTGTACCGCGGCGGGGCCGAGGTCAGCTTCCAGGCGCTGCGCGAGATTCCCAGGCTGGAGGGCGCGATCAAGGAGACGTTGCGGCTGCACCCGCCGCTGATCCTGCTGCTGCGGGCGGCGACCAGGGACCTGGAGGCCTGCGGTCACACGATCCCGGCTGGGGCCCTGGTCGGCGCGAGCCCGGCGATCTCGAACCGGATCGCCGCCGACTTCCCCGACCCGGACGCGTTCACGCCCGAGCGGTACGCCGAGCCGAGGGCCGAGGACCTGGTCAACCGCTGGACGTGGATACCGTTCGGCGCGGGCAGGCACCGCTGCGTGGGCGCGAACTTCGCCATGATTCAGCTCAAGGCGATCTTCTCGGTGCTGCTGCGCGACTGGGAGTTCGAGCTGGCCCAGCCGCCGGAGACGTACCGCAACGACCACTCCAAGATGGTCGTCCAGCTCGCCCAGCCGTGCCTGGCGAACTACCGACGCCGCGGGTCCGCGCCTGCGCGGGCGGGGCAGGGGGTGCCGCGATGAGGGTCGAGGTCGACCTGGACCTGTGCCAGGGGCACGCGATGTGCGAGCTCGAGGCGCCCGCGGTGTTCTCCGTCCCGCGCAAGGGCAAGGTCGTGGTGACCGACCCCGAGCCACCTGAGGCCGAGCGCGCGGCAGTCGAGGCGGCGGTGCGTTACTGCCCCACCCAGGCGCTTCGGCTGGTGCCGGAGTGAGCGCGCCGCTGAGCGGGCCGGTAAGCGCACCGCTGAGCCGGCCGTTGGGCGGGCCGCTGAGCGGGCCGCCGGGCGGGCCGCCGAGCGGGCCGGCGGGCGGGCCGCCGAGCGGGCCGGCGGGCGGGCCGCCGAGCGGGCCGGCGGGCGGGCCGCCGAGCGGGCCGCCGGGCGGGCCGGGCCTGATCCGCCGGCCTACGCCGACAAAGGAGGTCTGACATGCCCGCCTTTCCGCGAGCCGAGCTCGACGAGATGGTGCAGCGCTGGCTGGCGGCCAACCGGCGTTGCGAGCAAGACGGCGACTGGCGGCCGCTGGCGCAGATGTACACCCCCGACGCGACCTACGGCTGGAACATGGGTCCGGCCGAGGAGTTCATGGTGTCCGGGCGCGACCAGATCCGCGATATCGCGCTGGCCCTGGAGATGGGCGGACTCGACGGCTGGTCGTACCCGTACCAGAAGGTGCTGATCGACGACGTCCAGGGCGAGGTCGTCGGCTTCTGGAAGCAGGTCGCCGGCGCCCGGCGGCCGGACGGCGGACGGTACGAGGTGGCGGGCATCGGCGGCAGCTGGTTCCGCTACGGCGGCGGCTGGCAGTGGTCCTGGCAGCGCGACTTCTTCGACCTGGGGAACGCGACCGCCCTGTTCATCGAGATGATCAAGGCCGACGTGCTGTCCGAGGGGATGCGACGGCGGATGGACCGGTCGGTCTCCGGCCAGCCGCTGCCCGGCCACTATCCGCTCGGCACCGGCCCCGCCCCGCTCTGGTGACCCGCCCCGCTCTGGTGACCCCGCTCTGGTGACCCCCGCGCGAGTGCACCCCGCGCCGCCACCCCGCTCGGCACGGGACCCGCCCCGCTCTGGCAAGTCCGCATGCGGCGCGCCCCGCGCCGCCACCCATCGCGACATCGTGCCTCGTTGATGTCGCGAATAACCGCATCAACGGTCCACAATGTCGTCCGCTGGGACCGGGATCAGGTGGCCATAGGCGGGAGAGGAGGCGCCGACGGCTCGGGCGCGCCGCTGGCCGGGACGTGCGGGACGCCGGCCGGGACGTGCGGGGTGCCGTCGCGCATGGGCGGGAACTGGTAGGTAGCCGCCGTGGTGCCGCGGGTCATCCTGGTGATGTCCGCCTCGGGCAGCACCTCGGTGTCGTCGTCGATGACGACCTCCCAGCGGCAGACGGGTACCCGGCCGGCAGGCACCCTGGGCGGCCGGTGCACGGCGCGGATCCTGGCCTTGGGGTTCACGGCCTGGGCGGTCACGTCGAAGGTTCCGTCTTCGATCGCATGGCACATGCTGGTCACCGCGCGCTCCCCGAACGGCTCGACGTCGAGCAGCGCTCCGCAGGAGCGGAGCTGGAAGAAGCCGTGGTTCTCGTCCACGACCTCGTACTGCACGTCCATGTAGTGCTGGGCGAAGCCCGGGTCGAGCTGGAGTTGCTTGAAGATCGCCGGGACGCCGTCGCCCTCGATGTTCATGATCTTGCCTATCCGCTCGGTGTAGATCGGGCTCGCCCCGCGCCACTCCTCGATCGCGAGCTCCTCCACCGCCTGCTGGCCGTACCTAAGGCCGATGGCGGTGAACACAGACCGGTCAAGCAACTGCGCGATCAGCGCGTACTCCCTGACCAGGCGGACGAGGGCCTCCTTCGACAGGTCCTCATACCGGAAATCGGGATCGAAGTCCCCCGAGTAATCCTTGTGCTCGGCCATGGCCTGAACTGTAGTCTGGACACATGTCCAGCACAAGGAGTGACGGCGCGGGACGAAGCGCGGACAGCGCCGCAGGAGGAAGCCCGGACAGCGCCGCGGGAGGAAGCGCGGACAGCGCCGCGGGAGGAAGCGCGGGCGACGGCCCGGGCGGGAGGCATGACTTCGGCGGCAAGGTCGCGATCGTGACCGGGGCCGCGCAGGGCATCGGCGAGGCTTACGCGCGGGCGCTGGCCGCGGCCGGCGCCGCGGTCGTGGTGGCCGATGTCAACGCCGAGTCCGGCGCGGCGGTCGCCGCGAGCATCGAGGCCGCCGGCGGGCTGGCCGAGTTCGCGCGCACGGATGTCTCCGACCCGGCGTCGGCGCGCGCCATGGCGGGCCTCGCGGTCGAGCGCTTCGGCGGCATCGACTACCTGGTCAACAACGCCGCCATCTACGGCACCATGAGGCTCGACCTGATGCTGACCGTGGACTGGGACTACTACAAGTCGTTTATGGGCGTGAACATGGACGGCGCGCTGGCCTGCACCCGCGCCTGCTACGAGCACATGGCGAGCCGCGGCGGCGGCGCCGTGGTCAATCAGTCGTCCACCGCGGCCTGGCTGTACTCGAGCTTTTACGGACTGGCCAAGGCCGGGGTCAATGCGCTCACCCAGCAGCTCGCCCACGAGCTTGGTGGAATGAACATCAGGGTGAACGCACTCGCACCGGGACCCACCGACACGGCCGCCACCAGGTCCGTGGTCGGTGACCTGACCCGTGACCTGGTGAAGTCACTGGCGCTGAAGCGGATGGGGCAGCCCGCCGACATGGTCGGGGCGTGCCTGTTCCTGCTGTCGGACGAGGCGGGCTGGATCACCGGGCAGGTGCTGAACGTCGACGGCGGGCAGGTCTTCCGGCCATGAGCGGCGGCCAGCAGGCGGTCGGGTTCATCGGGCTCGGTCAGATAGGCGGCCCGATGGCCGCCAGGCTGACCGACTGGCCGGGCGGGCTGATCGTTTACGACATCCGTGCCGAGGCGATGGAGCCGTTGGTGCGGGCGGGAGCGCGCGGTGCGGCCAGCCCGGCCGAGGTGGCGCAGGCGGCCGACCTCGTCTCGGTGATGGTCCGCGACGACGACCAGGTCCGCGAGGTGGCCAGGGCCGTGGCGGGCGCGGTGGCCGCCCGCGGCACCGGGCAGGCCGCGGGCCTCCCGGTGATCATCGCGATTCACTCCACCATCGCGGCGCCGACGGCCCCGGCGCTCGCCGCCGAGCTGGCGGGGTCCGGGACCGAGGTGGTGGACGCGCCGGTCAGCGGCGGGTTCATGGGCGCGCAGGAGGGACGGCTCGCGGTCATGGTCGGCGGCTCGGGTGCGGCCTTCGAGCGGTGCAGGGAGCCGTTCGGGCGGTGGGCGGATCTGGTGCTGCACATGGGACCGGCCGGCGCGGGGACGCACGCCAAGCTGGCGCGCAACCTGCTGCACTTCGCGGCCTTCGCCGCCGCCGCCGAGGCACAGCGGCTGGCCGAGGCGGCCGGGCTCGACCTGCGCAAGCTGGCCAAGGTGGTCAGGCACTCGGACGCGGTGACCGGGGGACCCGGAGCCATCATGCTGCGCCGGACGACCGCGCCGGTCCCCGGCGATGATCCGCTCAGGGAGATTCTCGAGCACGTCAGGGCGCTCGGGGAGAAAGACCTCGGGCTGGCGCTCGCGCTCGGAGCCGAGCTCGGCGTCGACCTGCCCCTGGCACGGTTCGCGTTCGAGCATCTCGCGGCCTGCCTCGGCGTGCCGCACGCCGAACGGGAACAGGAGACGCCCAGCGAGGCCGGGCAGGCCAGGAGGGCCGGGCAGGCCGGGAGCGCCGGGCAGGCCGGGAGCGCCGGGCAGGCCGGGGAAGCCAGGAGGATCCGGTGACATGACCGACGACGACCGGCGCAGGCGCGGGCTGGAGACTATGGGGCAGGTGTACGGCTGGGAGGTGCAGGACGGCCCAGGGGACTTCTTCGGCCTCACGGTCGAGCATCTGTTCGCCGAGATCTGGACCAGGCCCGGGCTGACCCAGCGGGACCGGCGGCTGCTGCTGATTGGCCTGCTCGTCGGCCAGGGCCTGCACGATGTCGCCGAGATCCAGGTCGATGCTGCGCTGCGCCAGGGTGAGCTCGATGTCGAGCAGCTCAGGGAGATCGTGATCTTCCTGACGCACTACGCGGGCTGGCCGAGCGGCGCCAAGCTCAGCATGCTGACCGAGAAGGTGATCGCGACGGCGACGAAGGCCGCGGCGAGACAGGCCGCACAGGCCGGTACCGCGCAGGCCGGTACCGCGCAGGCTGGTACCGCGCAGGCCACCGAGCCCGAGCCGGACCGCTGAGCGAGGCGAGCCGGACCGCTGACCGACAGGAGTGCCCGTGCGCTACGGGGTGGTGCTGTTCACCAGTGACCGCGGCATCCGCCCGGCGCAGGCCGCGCGGGCGGCCGAGGATGCCGGTTTCGGCTGCTTCTACGTGCCCGAGCACACGCACATCCCGGTCCGGCGGGAGGCCGCGCACCCGCGGACCGGCACGGCCGAGCTGCCGGACGACCGGTACCTGCGCACGCTCGACCCGTGGGTGTCGCTTGCCATGGCCGCCGCCGTCACCTCGACGATCAGGCTCGGCACGGCGGTCGCGCTGCCCGCCGAGAGCGACCCGATCACCCTGGCCAAGACGATCGCCTCGCTCGACCACCTGTCCGGCGGACGAGTGGTGCTTGGGGTGGGCTTCGGCTGGAACACCGACGAACTCGCCGACCACGGGGTTCCGGCCGGCCGGCGGCGCACCGTCCTGCGCGAGCACCTGGAGGCCATGCAGGCGCTCTGGACGCACGAGGAGGCGAGCTACCACGGCGAGTTCGTTAGCTTCGGCGGGTCGTGGGCATGGCCGAAGCCGGTGCAGCAGCCGCGGATGCCGATCCTGCTCGGCGCGGGCGGGAGTGCGAAGACCTTCGCCTGGATCGCGAGGTCGGCCGACGGCTGGCTGACCACACCGGGCGAGACGGACCTGGACGAGAAGGCCGCACAGCTCAGCCGGGCCTGGAAGGACGCCGACCGGGCCGGGGATCCGCAGATCGCGGTGCTGGCCGGCCGGCCGGACCAGGCGCAGCTCGAGCACTGGCGCGAGATCGGCGTCACCGAGGCCGTGTTCGGCATGCCGGACCGGTCGCCGGACGAGGTCATCGCCTATCTCGGCAGGCTGGCCGGTCGGCTGGGGCTGCGATGAGCCAGCCGCCAGCCCCGGCCCGGCCGCCGGCCCAGGCCCGGCCGCCGGCACCCGCCCGGCCGCCAGCACCCGCCCAGCCGCCAGCCCCGGCCCTGCCCCCTCTCCGGCTGCTGATCGGGGGAGAACTGCGCGGCGCCCGCGACGGCGACACCTTCCCGATCGTCAACCCGGCCACCGAAGACGTCATCGGGCACGCTCCTGACGCGACCGACGCCGACGTGGACGCCGCGATCGCCGCCGCCCGCCGCGCGTTCGACGAGACCGCCTGGCCGAACGATGCTGGCCTGCGCGCCCGCTGCCTGCGCCAGCTCAGGGCGGCGCTCGACGAGGACTTCGAGGTGCTCAGCGAGATCACGATCGCCGAGGCGGGCGCCCCGCGGGTATGGACCGACGGCCCGCAGCTGCGGATCCCGATCGACGGGCTCGATTACGTGATCGGGCTGGCCGAGTCCTATCCCTGGACGACCGACCTCGGCACGGCGACGCCGATGGGGATCGCGACCCGCCGCCAGGTGCGCCGCGAGCCGGCTGGCGTGGTGGCCGCGATCACCCCATGGAACTTCCCGAACCAGATCAACCTCGCCAAGCTCGGCCCCGCGCTGGCGGCCGGCTGCACGGTGGTGCTCAAGCCCGCGCCGGACACCCCGTGGACCGGCGCCGAACTCGGCCGCCTCGTCGCGGCGAAGACCGACATCCCGCCCGGCGTGGTCAACGTGGTCACGTCGAGTCGGGTAGGCGCGGGCCGGGCACTGACCGCCGACCCGCGGGTGGACCTGGTCTCGTTCACCGGGTCGACGGCGACCGGTCGGGAGGTCATGGCCGCGGCGGCGGCCACGCTCAAGCGGGTGTTCCTCGAGCTCGGCGGGAAGTCGGCGGCGGTCGTGCTCGACGACTACGACGCGGCCGCCGCCGCGGCGATCACCGCGTTCGGCGTGTGCGTGCACGCCGGGCAGGGCTGCGCGCTCACCACCAGGCTGATCGTGCCAAGGCACCGCTACGAGGAGGCGGTCGCGGCAGCGGCGCGGACGATGACCGGGATCGGGGTCGGCGACCCGCGCGACCGGCGTACCGTCTGCGGACCGGTGATCTCGGCCGCGCAGCGCGACCGAGTCGAGTCCTACCTGCGGTCCGCCGCCGACGACGGCGGCACGTTCGCCTGCGGCGGCGGCCGGGTCCCCGGCAGGGACCGGGGCTTCTGGATCGCGCCCACGGTGATCGCCGGGCTGGCCAGCGCCGCGCGCGCCGCGCGCGAGGAGATCTTCGGCCCTGTTCTCGTGGTGCTGGCGCACGATGGCGACGAGGACGCGGTGCGCCTGGCCAACGACTCGCCTTACGGTCTCTCCGGCGCGGTCTTCGGCACCGATCTTGATCGGGCTCGCGGAGTCGCCGCACGCCTCCGTACCGGCACGGTCGGCATCAACGGCGGCATCTGGTACGCCCCTGACGTGCCGTTCGGCGGCCGCAAGCAGTCAGGGATGGGCCGCGAGATGGGCGTGCCAGGCTTCGAGGAGTACCTGGAGATCAAGTCGATCGCCGAGCCCGAGTGACCAGCGCCGACTGAGATCAGCGCCGAGTAAGCAGGAGCCGAGTAAGCAGGACACGAAAGTGAGCGGAGCCCGGATGAGCGACGATCAGCCGCTGACCATGGATGTCAACCTCGCCGACCTGTGCGCGGCCGTGGCCGCCACGGCGCCCGACCGCTGCGCGCTGGTCTGCAATGGGCAGCGGCTGACCTACCGCGAACTGACCGCGCGCAGCGAACACGTAGCGCAGCACCTGATCGCCGCCGGAATCGAACCGGGCGAGACGGTCGGCCTGTACCTGCCCAACTCGGTCGCCTACGTGGAGTCCCTGCTCGGCTGCATGGTCGCCAGGGCGATCCCGGTGAACATCAACTACCGCTACACCGGGCCCGAGCTCGCGCACCTGTTCGGCGGCGCCAGGCTCGCCGCGCTCGTGGTGGATGCCGAGTACGCCGGTCTCGCCGCCCAGGTCGCCCCCGCCTGCCCGGCGCTGCGGCACGTGCTGGTCGCCGGCGGTGACCCGGCCGGCGTGAGCTTTCCCGGTCAGGTCACCGTCCTGGACTACGCCTCCGCGACCAGCGCCGCGCCGGCCACCCGGCCCGAGAACGGCCGCAGCGGCGACGACCGGCTGATCATCTACACCGGCGGGACTACCGGCCTGCCCAAGGGCGTGCTCTGGCGGCACGAGGACTTCTACTTCTCCGCCCTGGCCGGCGGCAACCACTATGGCGCGCCGTGCGGCACCGTCGGCGAGCTCGTCGCCGCCGCGGAGCGCACCCCGGAGATGGGCTACCTGCTCGCCGTGCCGCTGATGCACGGCTCGGGAACCTATACGATCTTCACCGCATTCCTGATGGCGGCCAAGGTGGTGATCACCCGGCGGTTCGACCCGGCAAGGGTCGCCAGGCTGATGGCCGAGGAGAAGATCATGCTGGTCGCCGTGGTCGGTGACGCGATGGCGCGCCCGCTCGCCGACGAGCTCGCGGCCCGGCCGGGCGAGTACGACCTGTCCAGCTGGCTGGTGCTCGGCTCGGGCGGCGCGCTGCTGTCCCCGAGCGTGCGCGCGCAGCTGCTGGCCGTCCGGCCCGAGCTGTTCATCACGGACAGGTTCGGCAGCTCGGAGACCGGCACCGACGGGCAGATCGAGCGCGGCGAGGCCGGCCAGGCGCGGCTGATCCCCCAGCTCGACGTGTGCGTGGTGGACGAGCACCTGCGGCCGGTGCCGCCCGGGCAGACCGGCTGGATCGCCAAGTCCGGGCATGTCCCGCTCGGATACTTCGGCGACCAGGAGGCGACTGCCCGGACATTCCCCAGCATGAACGGAAAGCGCTGGGCGATACTCGGCGACCTGGCCAGGGTGGAGCAGGACGGCTCCATCATCGTGCTCGGCCGCGGGTCGACGTGCATCAACACAGGCGGGGAGAAGGTGTTCCCCGAGGAAGTGGAGCAGGCGCTGAAGTCGCACCCTGCGGTGCTCGACGCCCTCGTGGCCGGCGTTCCCGACGAGCGGTACGGCAAGCGGGTCGCGGCCGTGGTGGAACTGCGGCCGGACGCTCCCCCGGTGGACGCGCAGGCGCTGCGCGCGCACTGCCGCGCGGCCGTGGCCGGATACAAGGTGCCCACGCGGATCCACTTCGTGCCGCAGATCGTGCGGTCGCCGTCGGGCAAGGCCGACTACCGCTGGGCCCGGCGCGTGCTTGGCGGGTCCGCCGCTGCCGCGGCGGACCCGCTAGCCGATCCCCCCGGAGGTCGCTAGAGCGCGAACCAGGCCCCGTCCAGCGAGGTGAAGCACGTAGCGTGCTCGAAGTCGTCACCCTGCTGCACGAAGACCTCGCCGTCGTGCTCGATCTCCAGCCGCCCGTTGTTCGCGTCGCAGAGGTCCACCGGCACGTAGACGGTCTTCACCGGCCGGAGGCCGACCGGCAGGACGAAGGCGTTCGGCACGGTGCCGTCTGCCATCGCCCTCGAGGGGACGACACCTGAGACGACCCGTACCGCAGAAGGTGCGGAGCCGAAGGCGCACGGCGCGCGATTCTGCTGCACCCTGCCGGTTGCGGCCGCGATTGCCGAGGAGGAGCACCTTGCCGCGAGTGCTCATCATTGACGACGACCCCGACCTGGTCAACGTCTGCACCGTCGGCCTTGAGGCGCTCGGGCATCAGGTCTGGGGCGCGGGCACCGGCGCGGCCGGGCTCTCCGAGGCTGCCATCCGCTCCCCCGACGTGATCGTGCTCGACCTCGGCCTGCCCGACCTGGACGGCCTGGAAGTATGCCGGCGGATCAGGACGTGGAGCGAAGTGCCGATCGTGGTGCTCTCGGCCGACGGCACCGAGGACCGCAAGGTCGGCGCGCTTGACGAGGGCGCCGACGACTACATGACCAAGCCGTTCGGAATGCGTGAGCTCGACGCCAGGGTACGGGTGGCGCTGCGGCACACCAGAGCCGGCGACGCCGCGGACGCCGGGCACGCCGAACTGACCGTCGGGCCCCTCAGCCTGGACGCCGCGCACTACCAGGCGACCTACCGGGGCCGCCCACTCGACCTGACGCCCAAGGAGTTCGAGTTCCTTGCCTACCTGGCGAGGAACTCGGGGAAGGTGTGGACCCGCCGGATGATCCTGGAGAACGTGCACGATGAGAGCGGGCGCTTCCTGCAGTGCGAACCGGCGGTGGGCTACCGCCTGGCCCCGCCCGGCGACTGACCACGTGCGGCTCAGCGCTGGCGCGCACCAGCCGCCGGGGCGGGCGCGGCGCGTGCTACCACCTCAAGCCGCCCCGTAGGCGGGGTAGCGGCGCCGGAAGCCAGCGGCAGCCGAACGACGAACTCGCAGCCGCCGCCCGCGTTCCGTACTGCGACCTGCCCTTGGTGTGCCTCGATGATGCCCCGCGCGATGCTGAGCCCGAGCCCGGCACCCTCGCCGGTGACCGGCGTGCGCGCAGTCTTGCCGCGGAACCCCACGTCGAAGACCCGGGGCAGGTGCTCGGCAGGGATCCCGCCGCAGGAGTCAGAGACCCTGACGGCGGCCATTCCGGCCTCCATGTCGGCGAGCACATCCACGGTGCCGTCCGCGGGAGTGTACCGGATCGCATTAACGACCAGGTTGAGCAGCGCGCGCCCGACCTCCGCAGTATCCACCCATACCGGCAGGCCGGGAACGGCCGAGCCGCGCAGCCGTACGCTCTTCGCCCGTGCCAGCGGCTCGGCGCTGGTGAGCGCATCGCTGATGAGGTCGCCGAGGCCGACGACCTGGCGGGACAGCCGCAGCGCGCCGGCGTGGATGCGGGACAGCTCGAACAGGTCATCGATCATTAGAGCCAGCCGGTCGGCCTCGGCGCGGATCTGCGCGTGATACCTGCTGACCGTCGGCCAGTCGTTGACGACGCCGTCCTCAAGCGCTTCTGCCATGGCCCGCAGGCCGGCTAGGGGCGTCCGCAGATCGTGGCTGACCCACGCGACGAGCTCCCGGCGGCTTAGCTCCAGTGCCCGCTCGCGATCCCTGGCTGAGGCCAGCAGGCCATGTGCTGTCTGCAGTCCCGCGGACAGGCCGGCCAGCTCAGCCGGGAGAGTGGCCGCGGGCGGGCGGTACCCGCCGCCCTGGCCCACCTGCTGGACGGCTCCCAGGAGCAGGCGGCTCGCCGCCGATACCCGCCGTCCCAGAAGCAGGGCGACGGCGAAGCCTGCGATCCCCGCGATGGCGACGACTGTGAGAACGACGGCGAGGTCCTTGCGGGAGATGAACATCTCCATCGAGATAACCACGACCCCGGCGAGCGTCGCGGCGACGGTCACCGCCGCGACCACCGTCAGGCTGGTGGCGACCGAGCGGGCGGCGAGCAGCCGGAGCACGGCCGTTCCGGCGATCGCGGCCGCGGCGGCGGTCCCCGCAACGGTGTAGCTGACGGTCCACAGATCGCCTGCGGTAATCATGGCGCCTCCGGCTCGTACCGGTAGCCCACGCTCCAGACGGTGACGATGCGCCGCGGCTGCGCCGGATCGGCTTCCAGTTTCTCCCGGAGCCTGCGCACGTGCACAGTCACCGTGGAGGTATCGCCGAAGGACCAGTTCCATACCTGTTCGAGCAGCTGCTCGCGGGTGAACGCCTGCCGGGGATGGCGCATCAGGAAGACCAGCAGGTCATATTCGCGCGAGGTGAGCGAGACCTGCTGGCCGCTGAGGCTGGCCTCGTGCGCGCCCAGGTCCACCGCGAGGCCGCCGTCAGCGAGCACGCCCTGAGACGGCGCGCCCTGCAGCCCACTGCGGGCGCGGCGCAAAACCGACCTGACCCGGAGCGCCAGCTCCCGCGGGCTGAAGGGCTTGGTCATGTAGTCGTCGGCACCAGTCTCGAAGCCCACGATCTTGTCGGTCTCCTCGCCCAGCGCGGTCAGCATGACGACCGGTATGGGCCACCGCGACCGCAGCTGCCTGCACACCTCCAGCCCGCCGACGCTGGGCAGCATCAGGTCAAGCACCACCAGGTCCGGCGGCTCCTCCTCGATCCTGCACAGCGCCGCGAGCCCGTCATGCACGCACTCCACATGGTGGCCGTCGCGGACTAGGTACCGTCCGACCACGTCGGCCAGTGTCCGATCGTCATCCACGACCATGATCCGGCCTGGCGGATCCGGGTTGCTCAGCATCCGGGTTCCCGGAACTCAGGCGCCAGCGGCCATGGGTGTTTGAGGGTCACAGTGGACACGGTAGCCGCAGAGGCGCAGCTCGGCGGGCGACGGACGATCCGTCACGGGTTCGTAAGATTCCCGGCAGAACATCCCGGGCCACGGCGCGGCCTCCCCGAAACGTTCAGCCGGAGAGGCCTGCCGCGGGCCAGCGGGTACTTCCGGCTAGCCGCCAGTGACGGCCATGCCGACCGGGGAGGAGCCGGCGGGCAGAGGCGCCGGGGAGCTGGGCAGTTCGGTGAGGGTTCCGCCGTTCACGGCGAACACCGACACGAAGTGCATGCCCGAGCCGGTCACCAGGAGCGTCCTGCCGTCCGGGGACAGGCGGGCGTCGGTGTCACCGCCGCCGTCGGCGATGGGCGTACTGCCGATCAGGGTCAGCGAGCCGTCCGGGTTGATGGAGTAGCCGGAGACACTGGCCGAGCCGGTATTGACGGTGAACAGGTACCGGCCGTCATGGCTGATTTCTACCCAGCACGGCGCGGTCTGCCCGTCGGGGTAGGGTGACGATCCGATCGGGGAAAGCTGGCCGAGGAAGCCATCGCGGAACGCGGATACGGTGCCGAGACCGGAGCCGTTGTGCGCATTGCTCACGAACAGCTGCCACGGGCTGACGGGGCTGAACTCCGCGCCGATCTGGCCAAGGCCCTGCCCGGCGAAGGGAGAGCCCGGGGCGGTGAGCAAACGGCCGCTGGGCAGTACCACGAAGCTGTCGATCTGCGAGGTGGCAGCACGGGTGCCGACCAGGCGGGTGCCGGTCGCGTTGAAGAACACATCGCCCAGGCCCGAGCCCGCTGGGACCGCGACCGTCGAACCCGGGATCGGGGTCAGCCTCCCGTCGCGGCCTAGCCAGAACCCGGTGTAGTTGCTGCCGCCGGCGCCGGTGTTCGCGATGTAGACCAGGCCATGGAAGACCGCGATGCTGACCGGCTCTACGCCCTCGGAGGAGACCGGCTGGCCTACCGGAACTGGCACGCCGTCACCAGTGACGCGCAGAACCGATATCTGGTTGGACCCCGCGTCGACGACGAGCAGGTACCTGCCGTCCTCAGTCGCCTGGATCGCGCCCTGGGAGCCCAGGCCCGCGCCCAGGCCCGCGCCGCCGACGGCGAACGGGGAGCCGGGGATGGGGGTGAGGGAACCGTCCGCGTGCCGGTCGAAGCCAGCGACGGTGTTGGCGGTCGCGGTGTTGTCGTTGACGTAGGCGTAGCCGACGACCGGCGAGGCGGTGCTGGCGCTAGCCGAGGTCGCCGCGCTGAACACGCTGATCGCTGCCGCCAGCAGGCTGCCGCCCGCTGCCAGGCAAAGGCGCTTTCGCATGTCGTTCTCCTAGGTTCAGGGGGTGGATCTGCCGTGATCCCGGGACCCCTGGTCCAGTGGACTCCCAATGCGCCGGCGCGGATACGACTCTGCCGCTCGCGTCACAGAACCGTAAGGCGAGATTACGGATCTCTTGCGACCGCCGATGGGGACGGAAACAACGGTCTCGTCTAGTGCCAAGGACCCGTCCAGGCAGGGCCGCGCCGCGTGCTCCGGCGCGGTTCGCGCGTCGCCTCGGCGGCTGTTACGATCGCTGGAATTCCTTGCGCCGCTAGCTCAATTGGCAGAGCAGCGGACTCTTAATCCGCGGGTTCGGGGTTCAAGTCCCTGGCGGCGCACCCGTGCCAGCCCGCCCGCTGCCTTCCTACGCAGGCGGCGGCACCTGGATGGCGCGCTTGAGTATCTTGCCGGTGTCACCGTGCGGTAGCTGGTCGACGATCCAGACCTGACGCGGGTACTTGTACGCCGCAAGCTGGCCGCGAACGTGCTCGCGCAGCTCGCCAGGAGTGGCGGTAGCGCCGGGCTTGAGCGTCACCAGCGCTGCGATCTCCTCGCCGAGCGTGTCATCGGGGACGCCGACCACCGCGGCCTCGGCAACGGCCGGGTGCTCGTACAGCACCTCCTCCACTTCGCGCGGATAGACGTTGAGACCGCCACGGATAATCATGTCCTTCTTGCGGTCAACGATGGAGAAGTAGCCCTCCTCGTCGACGCGGCCAAGGTCTCCGGTGCTGAACCACCCGTCGGCGAGCACCGCCGCGGTCTCCTCTGGCCGCCGCCAGTAGCCCTTCATGACGTTGTGGCCGCGCACCGCGATCTCCCCGATCTCTCCGGCGGCAAGCGGGACACCCGCATCGTCCTGGACCCGCATGTCCACGCCCGCGATCGGCTGGCCGATGGTGCCTGGCTTGCGGGGCCGATCGGGGTGGTTGAAGGACGCCACCGGCGAGGTCTCGGACAGGCCGTAGCCCTCCAGGATCATGCAGCCGAACTCCTTCTCGAATGCCCGCATCAGCTCCACCGGCATCGCCGCCCCGCCGGAGACGCACAGGCGCAGGCTGGCCACGTCTCCCGCCGTGCCGGCCGCACTGTGCAGGACCGCCGCGTACATCGTGGGCACGCCGGGCAGGACCGTAACCTGATCCCGCTTGATGACCTCAAGGGCCCGCGCGGGATCGAACCTGGTGATGAGCGTCAGGCACGCGCCCGACGCGACCGCGCAGCCCATCCCGACGACCTGGCCGAACGAGTGGAACAGCGGCAGTGCCCCGAGCAGGACGTCGTCCTGGCTCATGCCCAGCAGCGTCGTCCTGGTCACCTCGACGTTGCGGCGCAGGTTGTCGTGGGTCAGTTCGGCGCCCTTCGGCTGCCCGGTCGTTCCCGATGTGTACAAGATGACCGCCGTGTCCGACGGCTGGCGGTCGGCAAGCGCCGTCAGCGGATCACGCTCGGCGAGAGTGGCGGCCAGCGCGCCTGGCTCGATGACGACCAGTGCGGTCCCCGACCGTTCCGCGCCCTGCCCGGCCTGTTCGGCCACGCCGTGCCAGGCGAGGATGACCGATGCGCCGGAATCGCTGAGGTAGTACTCCACCTCGCGGGGCTTGAACAGCGGGTTGATCGGCACGACGATGGCGCCCGTCCGCAGGACGCCGTAGTACAGCTCGGCGAACTCCGGCACGTTCGGCAGCATCAGGCCGACCCGGTCGCCGGCGGTGACGCCGCGTTCGAGCAGCCAGGCGGCGACGCGGGCGCTGGCGTCGTCCAGGTCGCGGTAGGTCAGAACCCGCTCGTCGAGACGGACGGCGGCCCGATCGGGGTATTGGCTGGCGGCTTGGGTAAGTGTGCTGGCGAGGTTCGACATGGCGGCTCCCGGCGCGTCGGAGAGTCCATCCAGGGCCGAACGGCCTGGTGGCCAGATCTCCTGGCGCGTCCCGTTGGGCCAACTGGTCTTCTGTCCTTCCACCCTGTCGTCACCGCGGCAGGCCGGTCTACGGGCATTGGTCGGTCCATAGGCCCCGGCCTTGCGGGACCTAGTACTCTTCCGCTCCGGCTCGGCAGGGCGCACGGTCGGGTAAAGAGAAGGTGAATGCGGCCATGACTATTACCGCTGGCCCCGGCGCTGCTCCTGCCCCTGTTGCCTCTGCCCCGGTCGCCGCCGCCCCGGTCGGCCTGGACGCCGACTCGCTCAAGATCATGCTGGAGGCGATCACGGACTACATCCGTGATGCCATCCCAGATGCCAGGCTCCTGCAACTCGACCATGACGACGAGTGCCCGATCGACGTGGTCAGGGGGATGTGCAGCGACGAGCTCGGGATCCAGCTGCTG
>DATIZP010000161.1:0-27391 GCA_035517035.1 Streptosporangiaceae bacterium
GCGAGCTCGTCAAGGCGAACGCGAAGAACCTCGCCCAGCTGATCACCGACGAGCACGGCAAGGTGGCCGCGGACGCCGCCGGGGAAGTCGCCCGCGGCCTCGAGGTCGTCGAGTTCGCCTGCGGCATGCCGCACCTGCTGAAGGGCGCCTTCTCCGAGAACGTGTCAACGGGCATCGACGCGTACTCGATCCGCCAGCCGCTCGGCGTGGTGGCCGGGATCACGCCGTTCAACTTCCCTGCCATGGTGCCGATGTGGATGTTCCCTGTCGCGATCGCGGCCGGCAACACGTTCGTGCTCAAGCCCTCGGAGAAAGACCCGTCGGCGTCGCTCAGGCTGGCCGAGCTGCTGGCCGAGGCCGGGCTGCCGGACGGCGTGTTCAACGTCGTGCACGGCGCCAAGGATGCCGTGGACGCCCTGCTGATCCACCACGACGTCAAAGCAGTCAGCTTCGTCGGATCGACGCCGATTGCCCGTTATGTATCGGAAGTGGGAACAGCCGCCGGAAAACGAGTCCAGGCGCTCGGCGGCGCGAAGAACCACATGGTCGTGCTGCCCGATGCCGACCTTGACCTGGCCGCCGACGCCGCCGTGTCGGCCGGGTTCGGCTCGGCGGGCGAGCGGTGCATGGCGATCTCGGTGCTCGTGGCCGTGGACCCGATCGGCGACGACCTGGTCGCGAAGATCTCCGAGCGGGTCGCCAGGCTGCGGGTCGGCCCCGGCGACCAGCCGGAGTCGGAGATGGGCCCACTGGTCACGCGGGCGCACCGGGACAAGGTCGCCTCCTACCTCGACGCCGGCGTGGCCGACGGGGCCGTGCTTGCCGTGGACGGCAGGCAGCACCCGGTGAGCGGTGGCGCGGCCGAAGGGTTCTGGCTGGGGCCCAGCGTCCTTGACCAGGTCAGGCCGGCGATGAGCTGCTACACCGACGAGATATTCGGGCCGGTGCTCTCGGTCGTGCGGGCCGCCTCCTACTCCGAGGCGCTCGGCGTGGTCAACGCCAATGCGTACGGCAACGGCACCGCCATCTTCACCAACGACGGGGGAGCGGCCCGCAGGTTCACCAGCGAGGTCGAGGTCGGGATGGTGGGCATCAACGTGCCGATCCCGGTGCCGATGGCCTTCTACAGCTTCGGCGGGTGGAAGGCGTCGCTGTTCGGCGACACGCACGTGCACGGCACCGAGGGCGTTCACTTCTACACCAGGGGCAAGGCCGTCACCTCGCGCTGGCTGGATCCCAGCCACGGCGGCGTGAACCTCGGCTTCCCGGTGAACCAGTAGGCCGCAGCAGCGAGCCGGCGACAGGAGAGACGATCATGACCGAGTTCACCCCAGACCCCCAGCGCGGCGCCGCGGTCTACGCCGCCGACCGTGCCCACGTGTTCCACTCCTGGTCGGCGCAGAAGGCTCTCAGGCCGCTGGTCATCGCCGGCGGCCAGGGCAGCTACGTCTGGGACTACGACGGCAACAGGTACCTGGACTTCTCCAGCCAGCTGGTGAACACCAACATCGGGCACCAGCACCCGAAGGTGACCAAGGCGATCGCGGAGCAGGCCGCCAGTCTCACCACGATCGCGCCGCAGCACGCCAACGAGGCACGCGGCGAGGCGGCGCGGCGGCTCACCGACCTCGCCCCCGCAGGGTTCAGCAAGGTGTTCTTCACCAACGGCGGCGCGGACGCGAACGAGAACGCGATCCGGATGGCCAGGCTGCACACCGGCAGGGACAAGGTGCTCAGCTTCTACCGGTCCTACCACGGCAACACCGGCGCCGCGATCACCTCGACCGGCGACCCGCGGCGCTGGCCGAACGAGTACGCGACCGGCCACGTCCACTTCTTCGGCCCTTACCTGTACCGGTCATCGTTCTGGGCCGCCGACGAGGAGCAGGAGAGCCAGCGCGCGCTGCAGCACCTGGAGCAGGTGATCCAGTTCGAGGGGCCGGACACGATCGCGGCGATCCTGATCGAGACGATCGTGGGCACGGCGGGAGTGCTGGTGCCGCCGCCCGGCTACCTCGCCGGGGTGCGCGCGCTCGCCGACAGGTACGGCATCATCTGGATCGCCGACGAGGTGATGTGTGGCTTCGGCCGGGCCGGGTCCTGGTTCGCCTTCGAGCCGCACGGCGTGGCTCCGGACCTGATCACGTTCGCCAAGGGCGCGAACTCCGGGTACGTCCCGGCCGGGGGCGTCATCATCTCCGAACCGATCGCGGCAACCTTCGACGAGCGGGTCTTCCCCGGCGGCCTCACCTACTCAGGGCACCCGCTGGCGTGCGCCTCGATCGTCGCCACCATCGATGCCATGCGCGACGAGGGCATCGTGGAGCACGCCGCGGCGATCGGCGCGCAGACGCTCGGGCCCGGCCTCGCCGAGCTCGCGGACCGGCATCCGGTGATCGGCGAGGTGCGCGGGCTCGGCGTGTTCTGGGCGCTCGACCTGGTCTCTGACCGCCGCACCAGGGCGATGCTGGCACCCTATGGCGGTGCCTCCGAGGCCATGAACACGCTCGCCGCGCAGGCCAAGTCGCACGGCCTGCTGGTGTTCACCAACTTCAACCGGCTGCACGTGGTGCCGCCGTGCACGATCAGCGACGCCGAGGCGAAGGAGGGCCTGGCGATCCTCGACGAGGTGCTCACCGCCGTGGACGGCTACTACCAGGGCTGACCGGGCTCACAGGACTGGGTTCACAGGGCCGGCTCACAGGCCGGGCTCACAGGGCCGCGAACGCGTCCTGCAGGATCGACAGTCCCTCGATCAGCAGTTCCTCGCCGATCACCAGCGGCGGCAGGAACCTGAGCACGTTGCCGTAGGTGCCGCAGGTCAGCACGATCAGGCCGGCGGCGTGGCAGGCCTTGGCTATCTTCGCCGCGGCCGCGGCGTCCGGCTCGGTGGTGCCCGGCCTGACCAGCTCGATGGCGAGCATCGCGCCGCGGCCGCGCACGTCGCCGATCACCGGATGCTGCCGTGCAAGCTCGCGCAGCCGCGGCAGCATGATCTCGCCAACCCGGCGGGCGGTGGCGGGGAGGTCCTCCTTCGCCATGGTCTCGATGGCGCCGAGCGCCGCCGCGCACGCGACCGGGTTCCCGCCGAAGGTGCCGCCGAGCCCGCCTGCGTGCACGGCGTCCATGATCTCGGCCCGGCCGGTGACGGCGGCCAGCGGCAGCCCGCCGGCGATGCCCTTCGCCGTGGTCACCAGGTCGGGCACGACGCCCTCGTGGTCGCAGGCGAACCAGTCGCCGGTGCGGCAGAAGCCCGACTGGATCTCATCGGCGATGAATACGATGCCGTGCTCACGGCAGAACTCGGCGAGGCCGGGCAGGAAGCCGTCGGGCGGCACGATGAAGCCGCCTTCGCCCTGGATCGGCTCGATCACGACGGCAGCGACCCGGCTCTCGCCGATCTGGGCGTGGATCAGGCCGGTCACCACGTCGAGCGCCTCGGCCGCGCACCGGGCCGGGCCGCCCGGCCAGCGGAACGGGTAGGCCATCGGCGCCCGGTAGACCTCTCCGGCGAACGGGCCGAAGCCGTCCTTGTACGGCATGTTCTTCGCCGTCATCGCCATGGTCAGGTTGGTGCGGCCGTGATAGGCGTGATCGAACACCACCACGGCCTGCCTGCCGGTCGCGTGCCTGGCGATCTTGACGGCGTTCTCCACCGCCTCGGCCCCGGAGTTGAACAGGGCGGAGCGCTTGTCGTGGCTGCCGGGCGTGACCCGGTTCAGCTCCTCGCACACCTGCACGTAGCCCTCGTAGGGGACCACCATGAAGCAGGTATGGGTGAAGTGCGCGACCTGCTCGGTGACCCGGGTGACGACAAGCTCGGCGCTGTTGCCGACCGAGGTCACCGCGATGCCCGAGCCGAAGTCGATCAGCGAGTTCCCGTCGGCGTCGATCAGCACGCCGCCGCCGGCCGCCGTGACGAAGACCGGCAGCACGTGGCTGAGCCCGCGCGCTACGCTCCGCTGCCGGCGCTCGAGCAGTTCGCGGGAGACAGGACCAGGTATCTCGGTAACCAGGTGACGCCGCTGGACCAGCCCTGGTCCGCCAACAGTGGAGTGCAGGCTCATAGCGGAAGAATAGATGGGGCAGGCGCACCGACGTCGGCCGGGCGGCGATCCGCCCGCCGGGGCCACCCCCGGCGTGCCCGCCTCCCGCGCCGCTGCGTGCCCGCCCCCGCGCGTCGGCCTTCCTTCAGGGGGAACTGAGAGGTTGCTGCAGGAGTTCTCATAATCGCCACGACCACCGGCCCAGTATGTAGTATCTGCATGACCGAAACGATCCGGCACTTCGGATTATCCTTACATCGGAGGCATAACAGTCGAGTCACCGGCTAAACGGTATAGACGGTAAGCCCAAAACGTACGGACCGATAACCGTTCGGCCCAGTACGCGAAACTCGCGCACTGTGTTTAAGGTTGCGGTCATACGGTATCTGGTGGCAGGAACGGCCCGCCCCGCTGTCGAGGAGAGCCTTATGCGAACACACGAGTGGTTTCGCTCGAACAGTTTCCACTATCGGCAGTTCGGCAGCGTCCGTGAGCTAGGGCGGGCGAAGCGGGAGCGCGGGATCACCGTCTCCCTGATCCTGCCGACCAGGAACGTCGCGGAGACGATCGGCTCGGTCCTTGACGAGGTCAGCAACCTGCGCCGCCCGGACGTCGCGCTGATCGACCAGGTCATCGTGGTGGACGCGGACTCGACGGACGGGACGGCCGGGCTCGCCAGGCGCTACGACGTCGAGGTCTACTCCGAGAACGCGCTGATGCCGGAGTACGGCCCGGCGCAGGGCAAGGGCGACGCGATGTGGCGCGGCCTGTCCGTCGCGACCGGCGACGTGATCGCGTTCGCGGACACCGACACCGGCAACTTCTGCCGTCAGCTGGTTACGGGCGTCGTCGGCTGCCTGGTGTCGAGGTCCGATATTCAGTTCGTCAAGGCCGCTTATCGGCGGCCGTTTACCCAGCAGGACATGTCCGTGCCAGATGGCGGCGGGCGAGTTACCGAGCTGACCGCGAAGCCCGCTCTTAACCTCCTGTTTCCTGAGCTGGCTGGATTTGTTCAGCCGCTGGCAGGAGAATTCGGCGGCACCAGGGATCTGATGTTCTCTGTGCCGTTCATGAGCGGTTACGCAGTCGAGGTAGGAATGCTGATCGACGTGCTGAATGCGTGCGGCCTGTCGGCAATGGCGCAGGTAGACGCCGGCATGCGGAAGAACCGGCATCAGGACCTCGGCAGCCTCAGCCGGATGGGCTACGCGGTGCTGCGGGCGGTGCTGACCAGGGCCATGCAGCACCAGGGGCAGCCCGTGGCGGCCGAGCCAGGTCCAGAGTCGCCGGACGGCGAGATGGGCTCTTACCTGCACGCGGTGGCGGCGGCCCGCGGAGTCGAGCTCGAGGAGTTCACCGAGCTGCTGATCGAGCGGCCGCCGATGCTCCTGGCGCTGGCGACGAGGACGCCCCTCACCGATGCCGCGGCCGCCGGCGCCGGCGCGCTGAGCGGGGCAGCTGGCGCCTGACCTGCCGGTGCCGGCCGGGCGGGTCGGCGACGCCAGGTCCTCATGTGGGGCTAGCTCACGAGGTCCCTGGCGGCTGCCTCGATCGTGCGCTGCGACATCAGCACGGCAGCGGCGGCGCTGCCGAGCGGCACGAAGCTGTCCTCGCTGGCCACCCGGCCGATCCGGCCGGCGAATCCGCCGTCGACCAGCGCGGTGATCACGCCCTCTGAGACGCCGCCGGTACGCCTGGTCTCGTCGGCCACCAGTACCGCGCCGGTCGCCGCGGCCTCGCGGAGCAGGTCGTCGGCGGGCAGCGGTGCCAGCCAGCGCAGATCGACCACCCGGCAGCCGATGCCGTCACGCTCCAGCCGGGCGGCGGCACGCAGGCTCATGCGCAGGCCGTTGCCGAACGTGACGATCGTCAGGTCGGCGCCGTGCCCGTGCACCCGCGCCCGGCCGACCGGCACGTGGCCGAGTCCCCACATCGGCGGCGGGTCGTACGGTGCCAGCCAGCCGCCGTCGCCCGGGGCATACAGATCACGCTCGTGGTACAGGGCGATGGGCTCGAGGAAGACGCACACGCTGCCGTCGGTGCGGGCGCTGGCGAGGCAGGTGCGCAGCATCGCCGCCGCATCCTCGGGCCTCGCCGGGCAGGCGACGATCAGGCCGGGAATGTCGCGCAGCGCGGCCACGGCATTGTCGTTGTGGAAGTGCCCGCCGAAACCCTGCTGGTAGGCAAGCCCGGCGACGCGCACCACCATCGGGTTGCGGTACCTGCCCTGGGAGAAGAACGACAAGGTGGCGGCCTCGCCCCTGATCTGGTCGGCGGCGTTGTGCAGGTAGGCGAGGTACTGGATTTCCGGCACCGGCAGCAGGCCGGCCAGTCCGGCACCGAGAGCGACCCCGAGTATGGACTGCTCGTCGAGCAGCGAGTCGAAGACCCGGCCCGCCCCGAACGCCGCGCGCAGGCCCCTGGTGACCCCGTACACGCCGCCCTTGCGCGCCACGTCCTCGCCGAACACGATCACCTGCGGCCAGGCCGCCATCTCGTCGGCCAGCGTCCGGTTGATGGCCTGGGCAAGGGTCAGCGGTCCGGCATCCTCTGGCGGGCGCCCGCCGAATGCGCGCTGCCTGGCCTGCGGGCCGGCCGCCCTGATCGCCTCGGCCACGGCCCTCGGCCGACGCGGCGCGAGCGGCGCGATGACCTCGGCCGCGGTCCTGAGCTGCGGCGCCCCCTCGACCTGCGCCGCGAGCGCGAACACGGCCTGCCGCGACCGCTCGTACCTGGCGATCAGCTCGGCCGGCGTGATCGCGCCGGCCCCGACTAGCAGGCGTGCCGTGCCGAGCAGCGGATCGGCTTCCAGGTCGGCGGCGATCTCGGCGGCGGTGCGGTAGGCCGACTCCACGTCCGAGCCGGCGTGGCCGCCGAGCCGGACGGTGGTCAGGTGCAGGACGGCCGGCGAGCGGGTCGCCCTCACGTGGCCGGCCAGGTCGGCCGCGGTGTCGTACACCGCCGCGGCGTCGGCACCGTCGGCGTGGGCGTAGCGGATGCCAGGCCGGCCGTCCAGAGCGGCCCGGACCCAGCCAGGCGGGGTGCGGACGCTGATCCCGAGCCCGTTGTCCTCGCAGATCAGCAGTAGGGGCAGTGGCAGGGCCTGGTAGGCGCACCAGGCGGCGGTGTTGATCGCCCCGGCGGCGGTGGAATGGTTCACCGAGGCGTCGCCGAGGCTGGCGGTCACCACGCAGTCGGCCGGCCACGGCGCCGGCAGCCCTGCCCTGGCCATGCGGCCGAGGGCGAAGGCGAGCCCGACGGCGCGCGGCAGGTGCGAGGCGATCGTCGAGGTCTGCGGGATGACGTGCAGGTCCGGGTGGCCGAATACCTTGTGCCGTCCGCCGGCCATCGGCTCGGCCGCGGCGGCCGCCACCCCGAGCAGGACGTCGCGCTGGCCGTCGGCGCCGCGCCCGGCCTGGCAGGACCGCAGCAGGTAGAAGGCGCCCGACCGGTAGTGCGGCAGTGCCGGGTCGGTCGGCCGGAGCGCGGCAGCGACGGCCGCATTGCTCTCGTGGCCGGACGAGCCGATCGTGTAGTAGCCGGTGCCCCTGGCGCGCAGCCACCGAGCCGCCTCGTCCAGGTGGCGGCTCGACATCTGGGCATCGAGCACCGTAGCGCAGAGCCCGGCGGTGAGCGCGCTGCCCGGCCGTACCGGATCGGTCGGCGCCGGCGCCGGGCCGGCCGTGGCGGGTGCGAGCGCGCCGATCGTCTCGATCAGGTGGCGGTCCGCGCGCTCCATCGCGGGGTCGGTCACGGTCACCGCCGCAACGCTACCCGCCCAGCCCCGGCACATGTCGCGCGGCGTGCGCCGGGTGACGTGTGGTGTGATAGGCGAGAGCTGTCGTCAGGAGCTGCCCATGCTGCCGTGGTCGGAGGAGCTGTCCGGACGCATCGACGAGCAGGTGATCAGCAGCGACCTGTTGCGTGGCAATACGCTCGGCGATCCCTTCGAGCGGCCCGTGCTCGTCTACCTGCCGCCCGGCTACGACGACGAGCCCAGGCGCCGGTACCCGGCCGTGTACGTGATCCAGGGCTACACCGGGCATGTCGCGATGTGGCGCAACCGCTCGCCGTTCCGCCAGCCCTTCACCGAGACCGCCGACCGCGTGTTCGCGGCCGGCCAGGCGCCCCCGGCGATCGTGGTCTACGTGGACGCCTGGACCGCATACGGCGGCAGCCAGTTCGTCGACTCGCCGGGCACCGGCAGGTACCACTCCTACCTGTGCGAGGAGGTGGTGCCGTGGGTGGACGGCCGGTACCGGACGCTGGCCGACCGCGACCACAGGGCCATCGCCGGCAAGTCGAGCGGCGGATTCGGCGCGATGATCACCCCGATGCTGCGGCCTGACCTGTTCGGCGCCCTGGCCACCCACGCCGGCGACACGCTGTACGAGCTGTGCTACGGCCCGCAGTTCGGGCCGTGCGTGCGGCTGCTCAGGGAGTACGACGGCGACATCATGCGCTGGTGGGACGACTTTCGCAGCCGGACCGCGTTTACCAGGAAGGCCGACCAGACGCTGCTCGGCATTCTCGGGGTGGCCGCCTGCTTCTCGGCCGCGCCGGACGGAACGCCCGAGCTGCCCTTCGACCCGAGGACCGGCGTGGTCAGGCAGGACGTCTGGCAGCGCTGGCTGGCCTGGGATCCGGTCCGGATGGTGCCGGCGCACGCGGCTGCGCTGCGGTCGATGCGCGCGATCTGGATCGACGCGGGCACCGCCGACGACTACTTCCTTGACCTCGGCGCCGAGGCGTTCAGGGCCGCTCTGGCCAAGGCCGGAGTCGCCGACGAGGTGATCAGGTTCGAGCTGTTCGACGCCACCCACGCCGCGATCGATTACCGTTACCCGCTCTCGCTGGCGTGGCTGTGCCAGCGGATGGCCGCCTAGCGGGCCGCGGCCCACCGGTCTGCCGGCTAGCGTTTTGCCCCACTATGCTTGGGCCCGGCGGGTATAGTGGCCCGCATGCTCAATGGTCGCAGAATCGGGGTCGTGCTTCCCGCCTATAACGCAGAGACCACGTTGTCGAGGACAGCGGCCGAGCTCGACCGCGGGCTGATTGACGAGATTGTGCTCGTCGATGACGCCAGCACCGACCAGACTGTCGCGCTGGCTCACAGTCTCGGCCTTGATCCTATCCGGCACGAGTCAAACCTTGGCTACGGCGGAAACCAGAAGACCTGTTACCGGCGGGCGCTCGAGCTCGGACTCGATATCATCGTGATGGTGCACCCGGACTATCAGTACTCGCCGCGGCTCGTTCCGGCGATGGCATCGATGATCGCCTACGGGGAATATGACCTCGTTCTCGGCTCGCGTATTCTCGCGCAGAATCCGGTGGACCGTGGCATGCCTCGGTACAAGTATGTCGCCAACCGGTTCCTCACCCTAGTCGAGAACCTCATGCTCGGTCAGAAGCTGTCGGAGTACCACACCGGACTGCGCGCGTTCAGCAGCACGCTGCTGGCGGGCCTGCCCTTCGAGCGCAACTCCGACGATTTCGTCTTCGACAACCAGATCATCGCCCAGGCCATCGCGGCCGGCGCGAGGATCGGAGAGGTGTCCTGCCCGACCCGCTACGAGGCCGACTCCTCCTCGATCAACCTGCGCCGGAGCACCAAGTACGGCTTCGGGGTGCTGCGCACGTGCGGGCAGTACTGGCTGCACAAGCGGGGAATGCGCCGGTACGGCTACCTCGACTTCGATCACGACGGGGTGCTTCTGCGGTTGCCTGCGGCCAGCGATGCGGCCGGCCGGAGCACGTCGGCGTAGCGGTCCCGCGATGGACGCGCTCGGGATAGATGGCGCCTGGGTCTACACGCCTCGCATTCACCGCGACAACCGCGGGAGCTTTCATGAGTGGTTTGTCGGCACCGAGCTTGCCGGGGAGCTTGGCTACCAGTTCGGGCTTAGCCAGGCGAATTGCTCGGTGTCCAGCCGCGGAGTGGTCCGTGGCATACATTTTACCGAGACCCCTCCTGGACAGGCAAAGTACGTGATCTGCGCCGCCGGCGCGATCCTGGACGTCGTCGTGGATGTCAGAATCGGCTCTCCGACATTCGGCCGCTGGGAGGCCGTGCGGCTGGATGATCAGACGCGGTGCGCGGTCTTCCTCGCCGAGGGCCTCGGGCACGCCTTCATGGCGCTGACCGACAAGGCCACGGTCGTGTACCTGTGCTCGACGCCGTACGCTCCCGGCATCGAGCACGGTGTCAACCCGCTCGACCCGGCCATCGGCATCGACTGGCCGGATCAGGGTCCGGTCATCGTGTCGGAAAAGGACGCCGGCGCCCCTTCGCTGGCCGAGGCCAAGCAGGCCGGGCTGCTGCCTGGCTATGCGTCCTGCCTGGCACACGCCGCGGAACTTCGGGCAGCCGCCGCGCATTGACTGAGGCTGTTGCGTTGACTGACGCTGCCGGGTTGACTGACGCTGCTCAGCGGTCGTGCTTGGGAAGCGGCAATGCGGGCCGGACCTGCCTGAGCAGGTTCCTCCGGTAGATCAAGATGACCCGCCCGGCCACCCGGTGCATCGAGACCGGTCGACCGAAGTACTTCTCGAACAGGCCCCAGGGGACGTTGTCATCGGCGTAGGTGTGGCTCAGGTCGGCAACGACGAAGTTCGCGTAGTGTAGCGACGGGTTGTACCAGGAGGCATCTGTCTCCCAGTCCTGGGCGCCGAGTCGCGTCGGCCCCATGAAGCTCGTCACAGAGACAGCGCGAACTCGGACCTGGTCACCCGACTGCACGGTGATGGCCGAGGCATCCCAGTACCCCGCAACGCCGTACCTGAGCCCGTGAGCCTCAAGCCACGAGGCGAGCGGAGCCGCGGCCAGCGTCGCAGGCGGCAGCACGGCTTCGGCCGCCAGGGGGAGCAACACGGCGACCCCGACCGCCGCCGTTGCCAGGCGGCGACGTGAAACGTCGGCGATACGGCCAGGCACGCAGGCCCGGGCCGCCAGGATCGCGCCGAAGGGCAGAACGGCGACGATCTCCCTCTCGTTGGTGGGATTCGGAAGCGTGGAGACCAGGTAAGCGCCGATGTTGCAGACGATTGCCGCGCACAGCATCTGCTCGGCTCGGCTGGCAGTACGCCACCTCCAGATCACCTTGACGAAGCCGACCGCGGCTGCCAGCAGCCAGCATGCCGCGATCACTGCTCCTGCCACGCCCAGCGCTGAACCCTGCGGGGCCGCGGCCCCGTACAGGACGCCGATGGCGCGCAGCGTCAGCCACGCGTGTTGCGGCCACGTGCTGATAGGGGCGATCCCGGTCCTCGGCGCGACCATCAGATAGCCGCCGTGATGCTCCACCACCGAGCGGATCAGCATGGCCAGGGGCACCGACGCTGCCGCCGCCACCAGCTGCGCCGCTGCAGCCGCGCGCATCCCGCGCTCGGCCGCGATCCGATAGCAGCACACCAGCATGACGGCCGGCACGCCGACGTATAGCACCGTGGCGTCGCCTAGCTGGCCGGCTGTCAAGATCGCGCAAAGCACGGGTGGCGTGAAGCGCCGGTTCGGCAGCCTGTCAATCAGCAGGAAGGAGACCAGCATGATCGCCGAGGTTCCGGTGTGATCGGGCTTCTCCAGCAGGATCGCCACGCCCCGCGGGGTGAGCAGCGCCGCGGCCAGCACGGCGACGACGACTCCGCCGCGAGCGGCGCGGGCCGCGCCGCGACTGCCGGTCATCGCGATGGCCGCCGCGCATGCCGCGACGATCACAAACGTGATCGCAGAACCGGCGTGGATGGTGAGGCTGTGCAGTCCAACGATGCTCTCGATCACCGCGTACAGCGGCAGCTCGAAGGTGTAGAACGTGGCGTCACCGATGATCCAGCCGTGCAGCAGAAGGTCTCCGTGCAGGATGCTCCACGCCTGCAGTGCGTTGTTAGCCCCGTCGGAGTTAATCGGGGAGCTGAGCGAAATCCGCAGCAGAAAAGCGAAGAGTGCTACGAACCCTGCAATCCACGCCGCGGTGGACAATCTTCGGTTCCATGTCGGCGGCACCTGTTCCGGTGCTTCGCCGTGCGCCTCGAGCCTGCGTGGCGACGATGGAGGCCGATGTTCCGCGGCTGTCACATGGGCACCGCTCGTGTACCGCTCGCCAGCGCGCATAGGTGGGCCTAGGAACCCTGGGACAACACCACGATGATCAGCCCCGACACGACCAGGAGGGAGCCGACCCACGTCAGCACGCCCGCACGCTCATGGAGCACGAGGACGCTGGCGGTCAGGATGACCAGGTATCCGAGGGCGTTGAACGGGTAGGCGACATTCAGCGGGACCCGGGACAATGCGGCCAGCCAGGCTATCGCGGAGATGGCGAAGACCAGGAGCCCCAGCCACACCCAAGGCGAGGTGGCCGCGCTTGCAATCAGCGAGCCGCGGGTGTCCGAGGCGCGGACTGACGCGAGCCGCATCCCGTGCTTGAGCATGACCTGCGCGGACGCCGCCGTGATGACGGCGGAGAGAACCAGCGCGAGGCTTGCGACGGACAAGCGTTGCCTCCTTGATCTTGCTTCCTGCCCGGCACGGCCCGCCGCCGGTTCCCCGGGCGATGCCGACGCGGACGACGGATACGGCCGCGGGGTCGGGCGCTGCTGCGATTGGGGCGAGCCGTCCACCTCAGTTGACTTCGACATTCCCTGTTCCTCGGCAGGCTGACAGTGACCTTCCTGGCAGGACCGCCGGGAAACGTGGTCAAGTAACCATAAGCCCTGTCGCGCCGGTCTTGCTCACATTCGGAAGCCTACGCTCGGCGCGACCCGGCCGGGTTCCGCCTGGCCTCGACGTAGATCGTGCCGCCGGCCGTGGCGGCGACCTCGATGGCGGTCGCGGCCAGGGCGAGCGGAAGGGCTACGACGGCGGCGGCGAGGGCGAAGAGCCGCCGCAGCGGGCCCTGGGCGGTCCTGCGCGCCTGCTTTCTGCGGATCACGTCGTAGAGGTCGGGATGGCCGGGCAGCTGACCGACAAGGCCGTGGACCCAGCCGAAGACCACCTGGCCTCCGCGCAGGTAGCTCACCCGCTCGACGTGCAGCCCAAGGTCCCCGATCGTGGACAGCAGCGCCTGCGGGCTGAGATGGACCAGGTGGCGGGGCACGTCCAGGGCGTGCCACCGGTCCCCGAAGATGCGAGCCTGCCAGCTCACTGCGTTAGGCACGGAAATGACCACGAGGCCGCCGGGGACGACGAGTTCCGCCGCATGGCGCAGAGCCGCCGCCGGCTGGCGCAGGTGCTCAAGGGAATGCCAGAAGATTACCGCCGAGTACTCTCCCTCCACGTCCTGCACCTCGGCGTTGAGTATGCGCGGCCCGGACGCATGCGGCTCCAGTCCGACCGCCTCGCGCCCGCGCCGCACGAAGGCCGTCACGAGAGTCCCGTCGCCGGCTCCGACATCGAGGATCGGGCCCGGCGGAACTCTGGTGTCCACGCGGCGGGCGAGCGAGGAACGGGTACGGCGGAGTACGGCGTCACCCAGGCCGGCGAAGCGCCCGCCCGCAGGCCGGTACCAGCCGTCGTAAGCCTCCTTCAGCTGCGCGTCGCTCGGCCACGGCGATGTCGTCGCGACCCCGCACCGGCTGCACCGGACTCGGCCGGCCATGCGCTCGTCAGAGGCGTCGAACACATCACCGCACCACGCGCAGCAGGCCGCCGGCTCGGACTCGGCCATCGGACAGGGCAGCCAGCCATCGGCCCTCTCGCGCGGATCGCCTTTGGGCGATGTGCCCCTAACCCCGAACGCCGCATTTCGCAACGGTCGGCCTCCTCGCATCGAGTCATCCAGCCCGGCGCGTCCTGCCGAGCCATCCCGCCCGACACTACTGAACCGAACTGCCCGATCGCGCACCATATGCGCTATCTCCCAGGTCAAGCCCGGTCAGCGGGCCTGGCCCTGGCTACCAGGTCGTGGCGGCGGGGTCGGTCGCGTTGAGATGGTCAGAGACCCTGGCCAGGTGCGCGCGCATGGCCCTGACCGCCCCGGCCGGGTCGCGCGCCTTGAGCATGGCCACGATCTCGTGATGGTCGGCCTGGTACAGCTGCCTGCGCTCGGCCGAGGCACTGCGGCGCTTGAGGTCGCCCCAGATGTGGCCGTGCCTGGCGGCCTCGATCGAGGCGTACAGGGTGCTGAGCAGCGGGCTGTGCGCCGAGGCGATGATCGCGCGGTGCAGCGCCATGTCCCAGGTCTCGAATTCCTCGTAGCTGGCTGACCGGTCGCCGCCGGCCAGGCAGCGATCCATCTCGGCGAAGTCGGCCGCCGTCGCCCATGCCACCGCAAGCGGCATGGCGGGTGGCTCGAGCAGCCGCCGTACCATCATCACGTCAGCGGGCGCGAACGCGGACCGGCCGCCGTCGGCGCCGGCCGGCGGCTGGTCGGCAGTGGCCCGGTCGGCCGCGAAGCGCAGGAACGTGCCCCGGCCCACCTCGCGGGAGATCTGGCCCTGCGCTTCCAGGATGCCGAGCGCGTATCTGACCGATGACCGGGTAACGCCGAGGTCGACGGCGAGCCGCCGCTCGGTGGGCAGCCGCCCGTCCGGGCCGAGGCCGGCCTGCAGTGAGCGCGCGATGATCAGCTCGGCAAGCTCAAGCCCGCGCGCCGCGGCGTCCCGGCCGTCGGCCTTCCGGCTCCCGCCGTCGGCCGTCTGCTGCCCGGTCATGCGCTGTCCCGCATGCCCTGTCCCACCTCCCAGAAGCCCATTGGACCTTTCTTAACCAATCCTACCAATGCTGTCGGCTCGAGAGTCAATCTTTCGACGGCAATCGATCGCCGAATGGGTCTTGACCCGGTTTGCACGCCGACCTATGCTCAACCAATCAACCGCTGGCGACCAAATTGGCCACTGGTCACCGGCGAGGTCCGGCCCGTCATCTGGAGGCTGCGTGCGGCTCGCGACCATGATCACCTCAGGCGGGCTCCGGCTGCACGTGGCTGGCGCCGAAGGCTATGTGGACGTGGCCGAGGCCGCCGGGGACCCGCGGCTCGCCGACCTGGGGTACGTGCTGGCGGCGGGCGCTCCGGCACTGGCGGCGATCAGCGCGGTGGCCGGACGGGACGGCGCGAGCTTCGGGCCCGCCGACTTCGCGCCCGCGGTGCCCTCACCCGGCCGGATCCTGTGCCTGGGCGTGAACTACAGCGAGCACGCGATCGAGGGCGGCCGCGAGGTGCCGACCTGGCCCGAGGCGTTCGTGCGCGGGCCGGGCAGCGTGCTCGGACCGTACGCCGACCTGGTGAGGCCGGCCCTGACGAGCCGGTTCGACTACGAAGGCGAGCTCGGCGTGGTGATCGGCGCTGGCGGGCGCTACCTGCGGGCCAGCGAGGCCATGGCGGCGGTCGCCGGGTTCGTGGTGCTGAACGACGCGACCGCACGGGAGTGGCAGCGAGCCGCCACCCAGTGGACGGCCGGCAAGAACTTCGAGGCCAGTATGCCGATCGGCCCCGAACTGGTGACCGCCGACGAGGTGGACATCAGCGACGTGTCCCTGACCACGACGCTCAACGGGGCCGTGATGCAGTCCGCGCGCACCTCCCAGATGATCGTCGACGTCCCGAGCGCGATCGAGTTCTTCTCCTCATTCACAAGGCTCCGGCCCGGTGACGTCATCGCCACGGGCACTCCGGGCGGAGTCGGCTTCGCGAGGAAGCCACCGGTCTGGCTGGAGCCGGGCGACCTGATCGAGGTGACCGTCGAGGGCGTCGGGACGATCCGCAACCGCGTCGTTGCTGAGGATGCGGACCTCAGCGAGTGGCGGTGGCGGCCGGCCGCGAAGACGCCCGCCGGGTTCTGACCGAATCCGGCACGCGCACAACTAGGGCCCGCCCGAGACCGGGCCGGATCACAGTCCGAACACGAAGGTGACAGCGATGTTCGAATCCCCTGACGCAGTGGCATCCGCCGGCCAGCACGGACGGCGTCGCGGCTGGCTGGCACGAGCGGTGAGCCTGGCGGGCGCGGTGGTGCTTGGCGCCGCGCTCGCGGCGTGCTCGAGCAGCAGTGGCTCGGCGGCCGGCTCGCACTCCACGCTCATCTTCGCCGACGTCGCGCCGTTCAGCGGGCCGGACGCCGCGCTCGGCCCGATCTACCTGGTGTCCTGCGACGGCGCCACGAACGCGATCAACCAGGCCGGCGGGATACTCGGCCACAAGGTCGCCTGCACCTCGGCCGATACCAGGGGCGAGCCTGCCGATGCGGTCCCCGCGGTCGGCAGCCTGCTCGCCACCACCAAGAACCTCCAGCTGGTGATCGGCTGCACCTCGGACGAGGCTGCCTCGGTCGTTCCGATCCTGAACAAGGCCAAGGTCGTCATGTTCTGCATGACCGGCCAGTCCGAGTTCGACCACGTCAAGTACCCGTACTTCTACCGGCTGGTCCCGCCGGACCTGGCCGAGTCCTACGCGATGACCGTGATCGCGAAGAATCTCGGTTACAAGCGGATCGCGCTGGCGTTCGGCAACGACATCGGCTCGCAGACGTTCGTGCAGCCCGCGATGGCCGCGATCGCCAAGGCCGGGCTCACCGTCGTCGCGAACGAGACGCTTGACCTGACCGCCACCACCTTCCGGACCGAGGCCGAGAAGATCGTGGCGGCGCACCCCGACGCGATCATGACCGAGGCGCTCGGCAACGCCGACCCCACCCTGTTCGCCGAGATCAAGCAGCTCAACCACGGCAAGATGATTCCGATCGTGGGCACGTCCGCCTCGATCTCGCCCGCCTTCTACTCCGCCTGTGTCAAGGGCGTGGGCGCGGCCGACTTCTCGGCCAACTTCCACGCGGACAACCTGGTCACGGCGACAAGCGGTCCAGCCTACGATGCCTTCACCAAGGCGCTGCTCGCGGTCAAGGGCAAGGTCAGCGGAGCCCAGACCGGCAACTTCAGCACCTACTTCACCGCCCCCGGTGCGGTGCACCTGTACGACGGCATGAACCTCGCCGCCCTCGCGATGGTGGCTGCCGGGAGCACCGAGGTGGCCAAGTGGAAGCCTTGGATCACCACCATCGGCGACGGCGTCCCCGGCGCTGTGGTGGTGCACTCGTTCGCGCAGGGGGTCGCCGAGCTGAAGGCGGGCAAGAAGATCCGCTACGTCGGGCCGGGCGGGCCCACCAGCTTTGACGCCTACCACGACTCGCCGGGCATCTTCCAGATCGACACCTACAGCCCCACCGGCGCTGTGGTGGTCTCGGGCGGCATCAGCGCGGCGCAGCTTCGGTCGGTCGAGCCGTGAGCGTGACCTCGTGGTGAGCTCAGCGAGCCGGTCGGGTTCCCCGGAGGCGAGCGGGCAAGCACCGTGAGCCTGCTGCTCGCCTCGGTCGGATTCGGGCTGATCACCGCGGCGGTGCTGGCCATCGCCGCGGTGGGCTTCACGCTCCAGTTCGCCGTGACCGACGTGCTCAACCTGGCCTTTGCCGCGGTGATGACCGCCGGGGCGTTCACCGCCTACCTGGTCAACCAGGCGGGCTACTCGGTGTGGGTCGGGCTGGCCGCGGCCATGGTCGCGTGCGCTGCGCTGTCCGCCGGGTTGAACTACCTCGTGTACGCGCCGTTCCAGCGGCGCGGCTCCGCGCCGATCACGCTGGTGATCGTCTCGCTCGGGATGGCGCTGATCGTGGAGTTCGGCATCGCCTCGGTGGCGGGCGGCATCGACGTGTCCTACCAGATGAGCCAGGGCAGGACGGTCACGATCGGCGGCATGCTCCTGAGCACCGTTCAGCTGATCATCATCGCGATCAGCGTGGTGGTGATGGCCGCCGTGCACGCACTGCTGCGCTACACCAAGCTCGGCAAGGCGATGCGGGCGACGGCGGCCAACCGGATGCTCGCCAGGGGCTGCGGCATCAGGGCCAGCCAGGTCATCGCGCTGACCTGGGCGCTGACCGGCGCGCTCGGCGGCCTCGCGGGAACGGTATTCGCGATCGACGTGGGCAGCTTCAACGCGTCGAGCACCGACATCTTCCTGATCCTGATCCTGGCCGCGGTCTTCCTCGGCGGCCCAGGCAATGCCTACGGCGCGATGCTCGGCGCCCTGGTCATCGGCCTGGCCACCGAGGTCAGCGCCGCCTACATCGAGCCCGACTACAAGTACGTGGTGGCCTTCGTGGCACTGCTCGCCATGCTCGCGGTCCGGCCGACCGGCCTGCTCGGGGCGAGGGCCTGAGGGACCGGGGGAGCGGCGATGTATTACCTGATCATCCTGCTGGTCTACGCGGCGGTGGACGCGATCGCCTGCCTCGGCCTCAGCCAGCAGTTCGGCGTCGCGGGAGTGACGAACTTCGGCTTCATCATCTTCCAGGCGGCGGGCGCGTACGTGGCGGCCGTGCTCGCGCTGCCGCCCGACACCGCGGACGGCGGCTTCCAGACCTACATCGGCGGCCTCTCGCTGCCGTTCCCGCTGCCCTGGATCGGCGCCGCCGTCGCGGGAGGCGTGCTCGCGCTGCCGTTCACGTTCCTGGTCGGCCGCCGGCTGCGCGGCGACTTCGCCGCCGTCGGCCTGCTGGTGACCGCGGTGCTGCTGAACCTGCTCGTGATGAACTACCGGCCGCTGTTCAACGGCGACGCCGGGTTGGCGCTCGTGCCCACGCCGCTGCGGCAGACGATGTTCGTGACCACGTCGAACGCATACCAATACGGTTACGCGGCCGCCGGGCTCGTGCTGGCCGCAGCGGTCTACGTGTTCGTGCGCCGGATCACCGAGTCGCCGTACGGCAGGACGCTGCGCGCGATGCGCGACAACGACAAGGTGGCCGACTCGCTCGGCAAGAACCTGGTCGCGCTGCGGACCGGCGCACTGGTGACCGGCGGCGCGATCGCAGGCCTGTCCGGCGCGGTGCTGGTGAGCTTCATCGGCGTCTGGTCGCCGGCGGAGTGGAGCTACGCAGAAACGATCGTGCTGTTCACGGCCGTGATCATCGGCGGGGCTGGCAACCACGCGGGCGCGGTCCTCGGTGCCGTGCTTGTGCCTGTCGGTTTCGAGGAGGTCACCAGGTTCATCTCGAACAACAACCCGAACCTGCCGCCGAACCTGCTGCCGTCACTGCAGTGGGTGGCGATCGGGCTGCTGATCACGGTCTTCCTCTGGCTGCGCCCGCAGGGACTGCTGCCGGAGCGGCGCCGGATGATCCGGGCCCCGGCGCGCAGTCCGGCCGCGCAGGCGCCGCCGGAGCCGCCAGCAGAGCCAGCCGTGGAGTCCGCGCCTGCGCCGGCCGCGAGGGCGCCAGTGCCCGCCCCGGTCACCGAGCCGATCCTGCGGACGTCCGGGGTCAGCAAGGCGTTCGGCGGAGTGCACGCGGTGGCCGGCGTGACCATCGCGGTCGGCCGGGGCACACTCACCGGCCTGATCGGGCCCAATGGCGCGGGCAAGTCCACGCTGCTCTCGCTGCTGGCCGGCACCGCCAAGGCGTCCGCCGGCCAGGTGATCTACCAGGGCCAGGACGTGACCGCCGTGCCCGCCTACCGCAGGGCCAGAGCCGGCCTGGTCAGGACGTTCCAGCTGGCGAGCGAGTTCAAGCGGCTTACCGTGCTCGAGAATCTGCTGTCCGCGGTGCCCAGCCACCGCGGCGACACGTTCGCAGGCGCCGTGGCCGGCCGGCGGTACTGGCGCGGTGCCGAGGACCTGGCCATCGGCCGGGCCACCGAGCTGATCGAGCGCTTCGGCCTCGCCAGGCACGCCAACGACTACGCCGGTGACCTGTCAGGCGGCCAGCGCCGGCTGGTGGAGATCATGCGGGCGCTGATGACGGAGCCCAGCATGCTGCTGCTCGACGAGCCGATGGCCGGCGTGCATCCCGAGCTCGCCCGCCGGATCGGCGCCGCCCTTGTCGGGCTCTGCCAGGACGGGATGACGATCCTGATGGTGGAGCATGAGCTGTCGATCATGGATGAGTTCTGCGAGCCGGTCATCGTGATGGCCGACGGGGCGGTGCTGGCCGAGGGCACCATGGCCGAGCTGCGCGACCGCACCGAGGTCGTGGAGGCCTACCTTGTCGGATGACCAGCGGGCCTTGTCGGATGACCAGCGGGCCTTGTCGGATGACCTGCGGGCCGACGGCGTCACGGCGGGCTATGGCGGCGACCCGGTGATCAGGGAAGTGACCGTGCGGGCCGAGCCCGGCACCGTGGTCTCGGTGGTCGGGCCGAACGGGTCGGGCAAGAGCACGCTGCTCAAGGCCATGACCGGGGTGCTGCGGGTTACCGCGGGCCGGGTGTTCGTCGGCGACCGCGAGGTCACCAACCTACCGCCGGAGGAGATGGCCAGGGCCGGCGTCGGCTACGTGCCGCAGACTGACGACGTGTTCGCACCGCTCACCGTGCGGGAGAACCTCGAGATGGGCGGTTACCTGCTGCACCACCGCGAGATTCCGCACCGGGTCGAGTACGTGCTGACCGTGTTCCCCAGACTGGCCGGGATGCTGCGCCGGCCGGCCGGCCGGCTCAGCGGCGGTGAGCGCAAGATGCTCGCGATGGGCAGGGTGCTGATGCTGCGGCCCGCCGTGTTCCTGCTCGACGAGCCGACCGCCAACCTGGCCCCGGCCGTGGCCAGCGTCCTGCTCGGAGAGCACGTCAGGCACCTGGCGGAGGCCGGAGCGGCGGTGCTGATCGTGGAGCAGCGGGCCAGGGCGGTGCTCGCGATCTCCGACCGCACCTATGTCATGGGCGGCGGCGAGCTGCGGATGGAGGGGACTCCGGCCGAGCTGTCTGCGAGCCTGGACTTCGTCGCCTCATTCCTCGGAGGCCGCCCCGGCTGAGCCATGCCCACCCGCCGGCACGAGCACGCTGAGCGCGGCAGGCAGGGCGCGGATCCGCAGCGGCGTGCCGGCCCGCAGCGGTGCCGCGCAGGCCAGCGGCTCGCCGTCGGCGGCGGCAGGCACGTCGCGGCTCATCGTGATCGTCACGTCGGCACCGCGGAGCAGAGATATCTGCGGCAGCGCGACATGCGACCCGTCCTTGATCTTGGTCAGCGCCCGGACGAAGACCAGCTTGGGGGCGTGGCGCATCAGCACCACGTCAAGCACGCCGTCGTCGAGCACGGCCGGCGGCGCGACCTGCATGCCGGCGCCGAAGTTCGGTGAGTTGGCCACCACGACGGCGTAGCCCAGGTACTCAAGCGACAGGTCGGTGCCGTCGATGCCGACCGTGAACGTCACCGGCCGCCAGCGGGCAAGCGCGCGCAGCGCGGCCACCGGGTACACCAGCGAGCCGCCGAGCAGGTGGGTCGCGTTGGCGATTTCCCCGGCCACGGCCGGGATCCCCGCGTAGACGCTGCCGACCACCACCGTCTCGGGCTGGCTCGGCGTGCCGACGCCGATCAGGTCGACCTGCCGCAGCACGCCACCGGCCAGCACGCGCGCCGCGCCCTCGGGGTCCGTGGGGATGCCGAGCACCCCGGCCAGGTCGTTGCCGCGGCCCGCGGGGATCAGGCCGTAGCTGGCGCCGGCCGCGGCGGCGACGCCGGCCAGCGCGCCGACCATCCCGTCACCGCCGACGGCCACCACCACGTCGCCGCGCTCCGCGGCGGCGGCGGCCAGGTCCCTGGCGTGGCCGAGGCTGGCCGACTCGGTGACCTGGTGCTCGGCGCCGATGGCGGCCAGCGCCGAGGTGGCCCGGGGCAGCAGCGCACGGGCACGCCCGTTGCCCGCCGCCGGGTTGACGATGAGACAGAGCGGACGGTCCACCCGATTCCTCCTCGTTACCAGGAATGCAAAGGCTACCGCCGCATCGGCGTACGATCAGGTGCTATGGCAGGCGACGGTGCGGCAGCCGGCGGGCAAGCACGATTCCTGCACGTCCAGACCACGACCGACTCGCGGGCTGAGGCCATGGAACTGGCGCACGACGCCGTCCGGGCCCGCCTGGCCGCGTGCGCTCAGGTGGCCGGGCCGGTCGCGAGCACGTTCTGGTGGGAGGACGGAATCGAGCGCGCCGAGGAATGGATGGTCATGCTCAAGCTGCCCGCGGAGCGCTACCGCGAGCTCGCCGACTTCCTCTATGAGCGGCACAGCTACGACGAGCCAGAGATCATCGCGATGCCCATCGTGGCAGGCTCGCCGGGCTACCTAGACTGGATCGCTGAGGAGACCAGGCCGCGCTAGCCGCCGCGCGCGGGGCCGGCGCCGCGCTCGGCCTGGGACAGGAGGCCGGCATGGCGGCGACACCGGCACCGGACCGCGGGCTGTTCGGCCCTGGCTCGGTCACCTGGCGGATCATGGGCGAGCCCATCATGTGGGTGGGCGGCCTGCGCGCGATGTACCTGCAGGCCCTGCATCCGAGGACGATGCGGGCCACCTGGCAGAACACGGCCTTCGCGCGCCACGGCGAGGCCTGGGGCCGGTTCGGCCGGACGCTGGAGTACGTCAGGTGCCGCACCTACGGCAGCACCGAGGAGGCCGAGCGGGCCGGGCGGCGGGTGCGCCGGATCCACGCGTCGCTGACCGGCACCGACGCCGACGGCTCGGTGATCAGGCTGGACGAGCCTGAGCTGCTTACGTGGGTGCACTGCGGCGAGATCGCCTCCTACGCCAATATCGCGGCCAGGTCGGGCATGGGCCTGTCCGCCGCCGAGCTCGACGAGTTCGTGGCCGAGCAGCGGCGCAGCGCGGCCCTGGTCGGCCTTGACCCAGCCAGCGTGCCTGGCTGCATGGCCGAGCTCGCCGTCTACTACGAGGCAATGCGGCCGGCCGTGTATGCCTGCGCCGAGGCGAGGCAGGCGTTCCTCCGCTCCTACGTCCCCGAGGTGCCCTGGCCGTTCACCGGGCTGCGGCTGGTGATACCGCCGCTGAACACGCTGGCATTCGCCAGCCTGCCCCGCTGGGCGCGGCGCAAGTACGGCGCGCCGGGCAGCCCGGTCACCGACCTGAGCACGACCGTCGCGCTGCGCGCCCTGCACCAGGCCACCACCCGCATCCCGCGCCAGTTGCTCGGCATGCCCATGGCGGCATAGTCGGCCGGCCCGGGCCGCCGCGCCAGGAACCGGCGGCACCATTGCCGCGTCCAATCGCCATGAGCACCACGCGCCCTCTCACTCCGCGCCCTCGCACCCCGCGATCGAATACCTCGGGCGCGATCTCCCGCCTGACCGCGGCCACCTCCCTGGCCGTCGCGCTCGCGGTCGGCGCCGTGTCCGGATGCGCCACGGCTCCGGCGAGCAGGCCCGCGAAGCCGGTCGTGCTGACCGCGAGCCAGGTCGCTGCGCTGCGGGCGTACGGGAGGGGGGACAGCGCGTTCGGCCTCGAGGTGCTGTCCGCGCTCTGCCGCGAGCGGCCCGGCAGCAACGAGGTGATCTCGCCGGTCAGCCTGGCGACCGGCCTCGGCATGGCCTACCTCGGCGCCCGCGGGTCGACGGCGGCGGCGATGGCGCGGGTGCTGCACCTGCCCGCCGCCGGCCAGGACCTGACCGCCGGCCTGCACGCCAGGTGGGCGCTGCTGCGCTCGCTTGACCGTCCCGGCGTGGTGTTCGCGGCGAGTAACCGGATCTGGGCCGACCCCTCGCTGCCCACCAGGCCATCGTTCGCCGCAGCGCTGCGGGCCGGCTACCAGGCCGGCCTGACCAGGGTCCCGCTGCTTAGCCAGCCCGACCAGGCGCGCCGCACGATTAACGCGGCCGTGGCGGCGCAGACCCGCGGGCACATCGACGACCTGCTGCCGCCAGGATCGCTCGGCCAGGTCGGCTGGGTGCTGACCGACGCGCTGTACCTGGACGCCAGGTGGGCGCAGCCGTTCAACCGCGCGATGTCCGGCCCCGGGTCGTTCGCCACGACATCAGGCCAGGTGACGGCGCACTACATGAACGGCGGCAGCTTCCCGGTCGCGAAGGCCGACGGCTGGACTGCGGCCGCGCTGCCCTACCGCGGCGGTCGGCTCCGGATGCTGGCGCTGCTGCCGCCGACCGCTGCCCCGACGAGCACAGCCGGGCACGGCTGCCCGCTGCCCGGTCTTGCCACGCTCGGCGCGCTGACCGCCGGGCTATCGGCGCGGGCCTCGCACATGGCAATCTCACTGCCCAGGGTCAAGCTCGCGACCAGTGCCTCGCTGCGGCCGGTGCTGAGTGCGCTCGGCATGGGCATCGCGTTCAGCCAGCAGGCGGACTTCAGCGGCCTGTCGCCGAAGGCATGCTGCATCGGGTTCGTGCGGCACGCGGCCACCCTGGACGTGGCCGAGAAGGGCACCGTGGCCAGCGCGGCTACGGCGGTCGGGATCGCGCCGTCGGCCGAGGAGATCAGGCTGGCTTTCGACCGGCCCTACCTGCTCGTGCTGACCGACTCGCTCACCGGCGAGCCGCTAATGCTGGCCTGGGTAGCCGACCCGGCCGTCAGCTAGGAAACGGGCGCCAGCCGCCCAGCTAGCCGGCCGCCGCCGGCACATTCCACCGGCAGATCACCGGCTCCCCGTGCTCGGTGCCGAGCGCGCACACGGTTCCGGTGTCCAGCCGGAACAACCGCCCGTCCGACGGCCCCAGGCCCAGCCAGCGCGCGGTCAGGATCCGCAGCAGGTGGCCGTGGGCGATCAGCGCGACGTCGCCGGCCGACAGCAGCGGACGCACCCTGCCGAGCACCGCATCGGCCCGGCGCCCCACGTCGAGTACCGACTCGCCAGGATGCTGGGCGTCGCCGGGGATCACTCCGTCCCGCCACAGGTACCAGCCGGGGCGGTCGGCCCTGATCTCGGCGGTCGTCCGGCCCTCGTAGCCGCCGTAGTCCCACTCGGCGAGGTCAGGATCGGTCACGGTGCCCTCCAGCCCGGCAAGCTCGGCGGTGCGCTCGGCCCGCTGTGCCGGGCTGACGAACGACGCCACCAGGTGGTGCGCGGCGAGCGCGGGGGCGAGGCTGGCCGCCGACTTCTCGCCGGCGGCGGTGAGCGGCACGTCGGTGCGGCCGGTGTGGCGCCGCTCGCGGCTCCACTCGGTCTCGCCGTGCCGGACCAGAATCAGCTTGCCCACCGGGCCGCCTCCCTGTGATGTTGGCCACACCTTGGCCCGGCACGACGGCAAGACCGCAGTTCAGGGCGTTACCAGGGTAAGAAACGTATCGCGCTCGGGTCATTTTCCTGCCATCCGGGCCGGTCGGGCCCGGCTGTCGGGTAATCTCCATCAGGACTGCATGTGACATTGGCGTCAGGTCGGCGCGGGTGCCCTGCGCAGCGAACCCCTATCACTGGGAAGGCAGCGGCTGACCAGCCGTGACGCCAGAACTTCAGTGCCCGCGGCTACAGGGAACTTTCCACGGCAGTACGTCGCTGCCGGGGCAGGCCAGGATGACCCGGAAGGTTCGGCTAGATGCGGTTGAGCACCCCCCCAGTCACTCAGTCCGAGACGACGGGAGACTCAGCCGGCCCAGGATCCCCGGCCGCGGGCGCCGGCCGCCCGCGGCACCGCCCGGTGGTGGAGCGGATCGCCTGCTGGAGCGCGAGGCACCGGGTGATCGCGCTCGTCGCGTGGCTGGTGATGGTCGGCGGCGCGATGCTGGCCGGTCACCTCTACGGCACCCAGAGCCAGCCGCAGTACGACCCGGGACCCTCGGGCGTGGCCGAGCGGATGCTGAACAGCCTGCACGTGGTCACTCCGCCTTCGGAGAGCGTGCTGATCCAGTCCCGCACCCCGGGTCCGGAGCAGACCTTCGCGGCCGACCCGCAGATGCGGCTGGCGGCCCGGAGCGTGGTGACCGCGCTGCGGGCGCTCCCCGCCACCGCGTCCGACATCCAGTCGCCGTTCGGTAGGAACGGCAAGGCGCTCGTCTCTCCGCACGGCGGCGGCGTGCTGATCACGTTCCGGGTGGCCGGCCCGCACGACGCCGCGGACAACACGGTGGTGCGGGCGCTGCAGGCGGTCGCCGCCGTGCAGCACAAGTACCCGAGCCTGATCGTGGCCGAGGCCGGCGACGCGAGCGTGGACCGGGCCGCCACCGCCATGCTCGGCCAGGACTTCCACCAGGCCGAGCTGACGTCGATCCCGCTGACGCTGCTGCTCCTGCTGCTGGTGTTCGGTGCGCTGATCGCGGCAAGCATCCCGGTGATCCTGGCCGGGACCGCGGTGATGACCACGATCTCGCTGCTCGCGATCCCCAGCCGCTGGCTGCCGATCGGGCAGGGCACGTCCGAGGTGGTCCTGATCATCGGAATGGCGGTCGGGATCGACTACACGCTGTTCTACCTGCGCCGCGAGCGGGAGGAGCGGGCCAGCGGCGCCTCGTTCCACGACGCGCTCAGGACCGCTGCTGCGACCTCGGGCAAGGCCATCGTGGTCTCCGGCCTGACCGTCATGGTGTCGATGGCCGGCCTGCTGTTCACCGGTATCTCGATGTTCACCGGCTTCGCGATCGGCACCATGGTGGTGGTCGGCGTGGCGGTGGTCGGGTCGCTCACGGCCCTGCCCGCGCTGCTTTCGCTGCTCGGGCGGTGGGCGGACCGCGGCCGGATACCGATCTTCGGCAAGGGCAGGACCAATGCGGCCCGCTCAAGGATGTGGAGCGCGCTGGTCAGCAAGGTGGTCCGCCGGCCGCTGATCTGGGGCGGCCTGGCCGTGTTCGCGCTCGGCGCGCTGGCGTTCCCCGCGCTCGGCATGCGGATCGGCAGCCCGAACATCAACCTGCCGTCCAGCCTGCCGGTCGTGCAGACGCTGGAGATGATCCAGCACGACTTCCCGGGCGGCCCAGCCCCGGCGCAGGTGGTGGTCACCGGCAACGGCGTGCAGAGCGCCGCGATGCGGAGCGCGATCGCGAGGCTCGACGCCGACGCAAGCCGGGGCGGGCCGATCCACGGGCCGGTCACCGTGCTGCCGGTGGGGACCGGGCGCGGGCTGCTGATCTCGGTACCGCTGGCCGGGGCCGGCGCTAAGTCGAGCGCCAACGCCACGGCCACCAGCGCGCTGCTCGCGCTGCGCGGCCGCATTCTGCCAGCCACCATCGGCAAGGTCGGCGGGACCAGGTACGCGGTCACCGGCGCCACCGCGAACAGCCACGACTACCGCGCCACCCTCCGCTCGGCCGCGCCTTTGGTCTTCGGCATTGTCGCCGCGCTGGCGTTCGTGCTGCTGTTGGTGGCATTCCGGTCGCTGGCGATCCCGCTGGTCTCGATCGGCCTCAACCTGCTCTCGGTCGGGGCGGCCTACGGGCTGATCACCCTCATCTTCCAGGATGGCCACCTGGAGAGCCTCCTCGGGTTCACCTCGTTCGGCGGGATCATGGACTGGGTGCCGCTGTTCATGTTCGTCTTCCTGTTCGGGCTGAGCATGGACTACCACGTGTTCATCCTGAGCCGGATCAAGGAGCTCCGGACGGCGGGGGAAACCACGAAGAACGCCGTGGTCGGCGGGATTGCCCGCGGTGCGGGCGTGGTCACCAGCGCCGCGGTGATCATGGTCGCCGTC
>DATIZP010000162.1:0-2146 GCA_035517035.1 Streptosporangiaceae bacterium
GGAGATCTTGCCGAACCGCCATTCCGGCTGCGACCGCTCCCGGCCCCGGTCGATGCGGTCGTACAGGACCTGGTTCCCGGCCCGGGCGCCCCAGCGGACCGAGGTCGTGTAGTGCTCGGCGTTGCTCATCGACTCGGCCCCTCCGGCCAGCACCACGTCGGCGGCGCCGGTCTGGACCATCATCGCCGCGGTGACGACCGCCTGCAGCCCACCGCCGCAGCGCCGGTCGATCTGCAGCCCGGGCACGCTGACCGGCAGGCCGGCGTGCAGCGCCGCCCACCGCCCGATGCAGGGTGTCTCGCCGTTGACGTAGGACTGGGCGAAGGAGACGTCCTCGATGAGTTCCGGGTCGATCCCGGTCCGCTCGAGCACCGCCTTGATCGCGGTGGCGGCGAGTTCCTCGACTGGCACGGCCCGCAGGCTCCCGCCGAACGTGCCCACCGGGGTCCGCATGGGTGCGACGATCGCAGCCCGGCGAATGGTCATGCTGGTCCTCCGTTCAGTTTGCGGCCGCTGATTCGAGCGCGGCCCGATGGTCCGGGTGGGCGATCGCGATCATCTGCTCGCGCCGCCGGGCCAGGCTCAGCCCGCGCAGGTCGGCTACTCCATACTCGGTCACGATCACGCCTGCGTCAGCCCGGGACAGGCCGGCCGGGCCGCTCAGCCGGGCCACGATTCGGCTAAAGGTCCCGGTGGAGGACGGCCCCGCGGTCGAGGGAAGCGCGATCACCGGAATGCCGCCGGCCGACCGGGCCGCGCCGCGCAGGAAGTCCGCGGCGCCGCCGGTGCCGCCGACGTAGCGGCCGGCCGCGACCTCGACGTTGGCCTGCCCGGTCAGGTCGACCTCGATAGCCGAGTTGACCGCGACCAGCGCGTGCTGGGCGGCGAGTACCGCCTGGTCGTGGGTGTAGCGGGTGTCGCGCAGCTGAATCGACTTATCGACGGCGGCCCTGGAGATCAGGGTGCTGGTGCCCAGCAGGAGGCCGGTCACGGTCAGGCCCCGATCGGCGCGCTTGCGTGCCCCGGTGACGACGCCGGCCTCGATCAGCTCCGCGATCTCGTCGGTGATCATCCCGGAGTGCACGCCCAGGTCACGGTGGCCGCGCAGGTGGCGCAGCACGACGGCGGGCAGGCTGCCGATACCGACCTGGAGGGTGGCGCCGTCGGGCACCAGGCCTGCGACGTGCTCTGCTATCGCCATATCGACATCGCTGGCCGGCTGGCCCGGATACTCGGCGGGCGGCCGCGAGGTGCGCACGAGCACGTCGATCTCGCCGCGGCACAGCCTGCGGTCGCCACCGACGTCCGGCACCTGGTCGTTGACCTCGGCGATCACCGTGCCGACCCGGCCGATGAGGGGGGCCAGGTAGTCCGCGGCCAGGCCCAGGCCGAACGTGCCGTCGGGTCCGGCCTGCGGCAGCGCCAGGAACAGCACGTCGGCCCGGAGCGGGCCTCGGCCGAGGATATCCGGCAGCTGGGAGTAATGGCAGGGCACGATGTCGAGCAGCCCGGCCTCGCTCAGCGCCCGGTTGGCGCCGGCCGCGGTGTACGAGCTGAACGACAGGTGGTCGCAGTGCTCCGGGCGCACCGCGGCCGTGGTCGAGATCCCGGAGAAGCAGCGGACACCGCCGAGTCGCTGGCGCTGCCCGGCCAGCGCCTCGGTCAGCGTGAGCGGCTCGGCGCAGCCCTGACCCCAGGCCACCAGGGCACCCGGCCTGATGTACCTGGTCAGGTCGAGCTCGGCGGCATCGTCAACTTCCTCGGTCACCCTCAGTACCGTCCTTCAGGCGCCGGCGTACCAGGCTCTGAGCTCGCCCTTCATCAGCTTGCCTGCCTCGCTGCGCGGCAGGCTGTCGACGAAGCGGACGGTCCTGGGCGCCTTGAAGCCGGCGATCTTGGACTTCACGAACGCGATGATCTCCTGCTCGAGCTCAGGTCCCGGGACGGCTCCGGGGGCGGGCTGGACGAACGCGGCCACCGACTCGCCCATCTCCGGGTCGGGCAGGCCGATGACCGCGACGTCGTAGACGGCCGGGTGCAGCGCGAGCACGTTCTCGGTTTCCTGCGGGTAGATGTTGACGCCGCCGGAGATGATCGTGAACGCCTTGCGGTCGGTGAGGAACAGGAAGCCGTCCTCGTCGAGGTA
>DATIZP010000163.1:0-3705 GCA_035517035.1 Streptosporangiaceae bacterium
CCGCAGCTCCGCGAGTCCGAGCTGCGCGCGCAGCACGACCGGATTACCGAGCTGAAACAGCGGCTCGACGAGCTGGATCAGCCCGACGGGCTCGCCATCGACCTGCGCAGCGTGGTGGATCACCTGCTCCGGCGCAGCGTCTGGATCGTCGGCGGTGACGGCTGGGCCTATGACATCGGCTCGGGCGGCCTCGACCACGTCCTGGCCAGCGGCCGTAACGTGAACGTGCTGGTGCTCGACACCGAGGTCTACTCCAATACCGGCGGGCAGTCATCGAAGTCCACGCCCCTCGGTGCCGTGGCCAAGTTCGCCGCCGCGGGCAAGACCGTGCCGAAGAAAGATCTCGCGCTGCAGGCGATCGCCTACGGCTACGTCTACGTCGCCCGGGTGGCGATGGGCGCCGACCCGCAGCAGACCCTGCGCGCCTTCCGCGAGGCGGAAGCCTACGACGGGCCCTCGCTGGTGATCGCCTACAGCCACTGCATCGCGCACGGCATCGAGATGCGCGACGGGCTCGGTCAGCAGTACCGCGCCGTGGCCAGCGGCTACTGGCCGCTGGTCCGTTACGATCCCATGCTGCGGACGACCGGCGGCAACCCGTTCATGCTCGACTCGCCCAGGCCGCGCATCGCGCTGACCGACTACACCCAGCGGGAGCTGCGGTACCGCTCGCTCGCCAACACCGACCCGGCCGAGGCCGAGCGGCTGGCGGCCCTGGCCCAGGAAGCGGTAGACCAGCGCTGGGACACCTACGAGGAGATGGCTGCTCGCGGCGCCCACCGGTTCCCGGCTGACGCGCGGAAGGAAAGCTGATGGACCTTTCGACCAGCTACCTGGGCCTGGCGCTGCACAACCCGCTCGTCGCCTCCGCCTCCCCGCTGTCGAACTCTGTCGACGGCGTCCGGCGGCTGGCCGACGCCGGCGTCGGCGCGGTGGTGCTCTACTCCCTGTTCGAGGAGCAGTTGCGCCGGGAGGCCGCGGAGAACGCGCGGCTGGCCGAGGCCGGCACGGAGGTCTTCGCCGAGGCCCTGTCCTATTTCCCGGCCGAGGCGGAGGCCGATGCGGCGGAGGGTGGCAGCGCGGATGAACCGAGCCCGCGCCGCTATCTGAGCCTGCTCGAGCGCGCCGCGGCGGCGGTCGAGATACCGGTCATCGGCAGCATCAACGGCACGACACCGGGCGGCTGGACCGGCTACGCGCGCGCGATGCAAGACGCAGGCGCGGCGGCGATCGAGCTGAACATCTACTACATACCAGGCGACCCGCACATTACCGGCCGCGAGGTCGAGCAGCGGCACATCGACATCTTGTGCCGGGTCAAGGACGCGGTGACCGTGCCGGTGGCAGTCAAGCTGAGCCCGCACTTCAGCTCGGTCGGCGAGATGGCCCTGCGGCTCGACGAGGCGGGCGCGGACGGCCTGGTGCTGTTCAACCGGTTCCTGCAGCCCGACATCGACCCCGAGACCCTCGCGGTGCTGCCCGACGTTTACCTCTCCAGCCCGGCCGAGGCCCGGCTGCCGTGCACCTGGATCTCCATCCTGCGCAGGCAGCTGGATGCCTCCCTCGCCGCGACGACCGGCGTCGAGGGACCAGCCGACGTGATCAAGTACCTGCTGGCGGGCGCCGATGTCGTGATGACGGCGTCCGCGCTGATCCGGCACGGCCCCGCGTACGCCGCCGCCTTGCTCGACGGCCTGTCCGGGTGGATGGCCCGCAAGGGATACCCGTCGGTCGCCGGAGTGCGCGGAATGCTGGCCCTGCCTGCGGGTGCCGACCAGCCTGCCTACGAGCGCGCGGGCTATGTACGCGCGATGCGGGCCGCGAACAGCTCTCGCGGTCCGTGGTGGTGACGTCCGGGGCGGATGACCACCCGAAGGCCGGGTTCTGCTGAAAGCCGCGTCGATCGGCCGGGCTGTCGTTCGTGTAGGGGTAAAGGAGCCCGGCCCTGCGGCCGGTGCAGCCCGGCGAAGCGAGGAGGCGTCAATGTCCGAGCCGAAGGCCCTGCTGACTGGCCTGGCAATTCCCGAGTCGCCACGGTGGCACGAGGGTCGGCTGTGGTTCTGCAACTGGATCGAGCGTCAGGTGGTGGCCGTCGGCGTGGACGGCAAGGCCGAGGTCATGGCCACACGAGATCCCGACAGCCACTCGATGGGCTATTCCATCGACTGGCTGCCCGACGGCAGGCTGCTGGTCACCGGGGACAAGCTGCGGCGCCAGGAGGCCGACGGGTCGATGGCCCTCCACGCCGACCAGCGTGCGAACGAGATCGTGGTGGACGGTCGCGGCAACATCTACCTCAACGGCGCGGACTTCGATTTCGTCGCAGGAGCACCGCCCAAGCCCGGCTACATCAAGCTCGTCACGCCAGACGGCCAGCTGCGCCAGGTCGCCGGTGACATCCAGTTTCCCAACGGCATGGTCGTCACGCCCGATGACCGGACACTGATCATCTCCGAGTCGTTCGCCGGGAGGCTCACCGCGTTCGACATCGAAGCCGACGGCGAGCTATCCAACCGCCGGGTCTTCGCCGAAGGACTCGGCCCGGACGGCATATGCCTCGACGCTGAAGGCGCGGTCTGGGCCAGCGCCGGCGGATTCTCGGTGGCCCGCGTCGCCCCGGGCGGCGAAGTCCTGCAACGTGTCGAACTGGCGGAGGACCGGGCCCCGTTCGCGTTGATGCTCGGCGGTCCGGACCGGCGGACCCTGTTTATCCTGACCGCTGAATGGCGGCTAGCCGACGGCCACGTCGCCAACCTCGACCGGCTGGCTAACGGGCCTCGCACCGGGCAGATCCTGACCCTGCCGGTCTCCGTACCCGGCGTCGGCCGCCCCTGACCCGACCAGCGAGCTGAGCCGCATCCTTCCCTTGACAGCGTCGCCGCGTGCTGTAACTTTGTCTTATGACAATAGATAAAGGGGACAAGTATCCGGCGGGTGGTGCCGGCGGGTCCCCGGACGGCGCGGGCGAGGGGACCGCGCCGGCCACGGCCCGCCGGCCGGCATCGCCGATCGAGTTCCGGCTGGATGCGGCCTCGGGCGTGCCGACCTACCTGCAGCTCGTCCAGCAGGTCGAGCACGCGTTGCGGCTCGGCTACCTCAAGCCCGGTGATCAGCTGCCCAAGGTCAGGGACGTGGTCGCGTCGCTGGCGATCAACCCGAATACGGTGCTGAAGGCCTACCGCGACCTGGAGGGTAAGGGCCTGGCGGCCGGCCGGCCCGGGCAGGGCACGTTCGTCCAGGCCGCGCTGAGCCAGATCGCTCTCCCCGAGCTCGCCGCGCTGCGCAAGACCCTGCTCGGCTGGCTGGCCGCCGCCGACGCGGCGGGCCTGGACGAGAACGGGATGGTCGCGCTGTTCACCAGCGCGCTGCGGGATTTCCATGAGCGCCGCGGCGGGCCGCGCACCCGCGGCGGCGCGGCCGGCGACGGAACGGAGGGCGTCGCATGAACATGAACGTCATCGAGGCCAGCGGCCTGGGCAAGCGGTACGGCGGCACGTGGGCACTGCGCGAGTGCTCGCTGGCGATTCCCGCCGGTCACGTGGCCGCGCTGGTCGGCCCGAACGGCGCGGGCAAGACCACCCTGCTGAACCTGGCGGTCGGCCTGGCGGCGCCGTCCGCGGGCGGCGTCACGGTGCTCGGCGGCCTGCCCGCCGGGTCGCCGGAGGCCCTGGACGGCATCGCGTTCGTCGCCCAGGACACGCCGGT
>DATIZP010000164.1:0-10131 GCA_035517035.1 Streptosporangiaceae bacterium
ACGGCGACCACTTCTCATCCTCCAGCGCCACTTCTCACCCCCTGCGGCCACTTATCACCCGGTAGCGTCATGATCACGTCCTTTTTGACCTGCTTTGCGAGACGCCAGCGGATGCAAAGTCAGTGCCGCCGCCGATGCGGCGGGCCCGCGCGCGGGACCTTGGGCACGCGGAACCGGGATCTGGGCGCGCGGGCCGAGACCCGTGTTTCGACAGAGTCCCGTGGGACTGGTGGCGCCAGTGGGAGCAAGGCCGCGAGGCCGCCGGGACCGGGGGTCGCGGGGCCGACCAGAATCGCGTGGCCCCCACCGGGGTGGCCGCCGGGACCGGGGGTCGCGTGGCCGGGACCGGGGGTCGCGTGGCCGGGAGCGGGGGTCGCGTGGCCGACGGGAGCGAGGCGGGCACGCGGAGCGGGGTAGTGAGGCCCGGCGGGCTACTTGAGCGCCGACATGGCGGCGTACTGGGCATCGGTGAGCTGGACCGACGCGGCGGCCGCGTTCTCCTCGAGGTGCGCGATCGAGTTGGTGCCAGGGATCGGCAGCATCACCGGCGATCTGCGCAGCAGCCACGCGAGCGCGAGCTGCGCGGGGGTTGCGCCGGTCTCGGCGGCGAGGGCGACCAGCCGACCGCCTGGCCTGGCCAGGTCGCCGGTAGCGACCGGGAACCAGGGGATGAACCCGAGTCCCTCCCGCTCGCAGTACTCCACGACGGGCTCCGACCGGCGGTCTACGACGTTGTAGAGGTTCTGAACCGACGCGATCGGAGCGGTGAGCCTGGCCTCGGCCACTTCGTCGGCCGACACCTGCGACAGTCCGATCAGCGCGATCTTGCCCTCCCTCCGCATGTCGTCGAGTACTCCGACCTGGTCGGGGAACGGCACCTCCGGGTCGAACCTGTGCAGCTGGTATAGCGGGATCGTCTCCATCGAGAGCCGCCGCAGGCTCATCTCCACGCACTGCCTGAGGTAGGCGGGTCGACCGACGGGGTGCCACTGGTTCGGGCCGGTCCTGACCAGCCCTCCCTTGGTGGCGATCGTGATGCCCTGGTAGGGGTGGAGCGCCTGCCTGATCAGGTCCTCGCTGACGAACGGGCCGTAGGAGTCTGCGGTGTCGATGAAGTCGACGCCGAGTTCGACCGCCCTGCGCAGCACCTTGATCGACTCGCTGCGGTCGGGCGGGTCGCCCCAGATGCCAGAACCGGTGATGCGCATCGCGCCGTAGCCGAGCCTGGTGACCGGAGTCGTGCCGCCGAGTGAGAACACGCCGCTTGCCGTCGCCGGGGTACTGACGTCAGTCATGGGCCAAATCTACTGACGGCCGACTCGCCGCGGCCCGGCAGGGACCGAGGGCTCGCCGCGGCCCGGCAGACTCGGGGGCCGCCCCGCGGTCTAGCAGGAACCGGAAGCACGCGGGGCCCGGCAGGGACCGGGAGCACGCCCGGCCCGGCAGGGACGGGTCCGCGGCGCCGCCCGGCAGGGACGGCCGCGGGAGCCTACGGACCCGAGAGCACGCACACCGGCCGGGGCGGCAGGATAGAGCCATGACGCACGAGAACCTGCTGGCCGGGCCCACCCCTCCGGCGACCTACCTCCCGGAGAACGCCGAGGCGGCAGCGGCCCTGCGCGCCGGCGCCGATCCCGCCTCGGTGGCGGCCAGGTTCCCCTCCTGCTGCGCAGCCTGGGCCGACCTGGCCGAGCGGTCGCTCGGGGCCGACCCGGTGGCGGCGTACGCGTACGCGAGGACGGGTTACCACCGCGGCCTCGACCAGCTCAGGCGCGCGGGGTGGCGCGGGCACGGCCCGATCCCCTGGGAGCACGAGCCGAACCGTGGCTTCCTCCGCTCGCTGTACCTGCTCGGCGCCGCCGCGGCGGCGATCGGCGAGGAGGACGAGGTCAGGCGGATCGATGAGTTCCTCGGCGAGTCGAGCCCGGCCGCCGTCGCCGCCCTGACCGGGCACTGAGCGCTCCCGCGCGCCCAGGTCCGCGGCCAGCCCGACCCTCCCGCCCGGCCCTTCCGGCTCGCCCGCACGGCCCTCCCGCCAGGCACGCCCGCCCGGCACGCCTGCCCGGCCCATGTCGGGTCGGCCGCTAGCCTGATCTCATGCCCGCCATCGTGATCGTCGGCGCCCAGTGGGGCGACGAGGGCAAGGGCAAGGCGACCGACCTGCTCGGCGACAGCGTCGACTACGTGGTCAGGTATCAGGGCGGCAACAACGCCGGGCACACCGTGGTGATCGGGGACGAGAGCTACGCGCTGCACCTGCTGCCGTCCGGGGTGCTGTCCGAGCACGCCATCCCGGTGATCGGCAACGGCGTGGTGGTCGATCCCGCGGTGCTCATCTCCGAGATGGAGGGGATCGAGGCCCGCGGGGTGTCCTGCGAGCGGCTGCTGATCTCGGCCAGCGCGCACCTGATCATGCCGCACCAGGTAGCACTCGACAAGGTGACCGAACGCTATCTCGGCAAGGCCAGGATCGGCACCACCGGTCGCGGCATCGGGCCGGCCTACAGCGACAAGGCCGCGAGGATGGGCATCAGGGTGCAGGACCTGTTCGACCCCGCGATCCTGCGCGAGAAGCTCGACCTAGTGCTGCGCGAGAAGAACCAGGTCCTTGCCAAGGTCTACAACCGGCGCGGCATCGACGCGGCCGCGGTCGCCGACGAGTACATCGGCTACGGCGAGCGGCTGGCCAGATACGTCGCCGACACCGGCCTGGTGCTCAACAAGGCGCTTGACGACGGCAAGGTAGTCCTGCTCGAGGGCGCCCAGGCGACCCTGCTCGACGTGGACCACGGCACCTACCCGTTCGTGACCTCGTCGTCGCCGACCGCGGGCGGCGCCTGCGTCGGGTCGGGCATCGGCCCGACCAGGATCACCACGGTGATCGGCATTCTCAAGGCCTACACGACCAGGGTGGGGGCCGGCCCGTTCCCGACCGAGCTGACCGACGCCCGTGGCGAGTGGCTGCGCAAGACCGGCGGCGAGTACGGCGTCACCACCGGGCGGGCTCGCCGCACCGGCTGGTTCGACGCGGTGATCGCTCGCTATGCCACGCGCGTGAACGGAATCACAGATTTTTTTATAACGAAACTCGACGTGCTGTCTGGCCTCGACAAGGTTCCTGTCTGCGTCGGCTACTCGATCGACGGGACCGTGCACGCGGAAGTGCCGATGACCCAGACCGAGTTCCATCACGCTGAACCCGTCTACGAGTACCTCGACGGCTGGTGGGAGGACATATCGGAGGCGAAGTCGCTGTCCGACCTGCCCGCCCGTGCTCGCGACTACGTGCTCGCCCTGCAGGACATGATCGGCGCGCCGATCGCCGCCGTGGGCGTCGGCCCGCGGCGCGACCAGACCATATCGCTGCGCCCGCTGATCTGAGGGCGGCGCCGGCGGCTCCCGCCGGCCCTCCGAAGGCGGGCCGGCTCCCAGCCCACGACCGCACCGGCGCTCGGGCCCGGCGCGCTCGGGCTGGCCAGGAGGCGAGCTAGGCTCGCGGGGTGCGGGTTCTGCTGCTTGGCTCGGGTGGGCGCGAGCACGCGCTGGCCCGTGCGCTGACCGCCGATCCGGCGGTCAGCGCACTGCACGCCGCCCCGGGCAACCCGGGCATCGGCGAGCTCGCCGACCTGCACGACGTCACGATCACCGACGGCCAGGCCGTGACCGGCCTCGCCGCCCGCCTCGGCGCGGACCTGGTGGTGGTCGGCCCCGAGGCGCCGCTGATGGCCGGCGTCGCCGGGGCGCTGCGCGCCGCAGGGATCCGGTGCTTCGGCCCCGACCGGGGCGCGGCGATGATCGAGGGGTCCAAGTCGTTCGCCAAGGACGTCATGACCTCGGCCGGGATCGCGACCGCGGCGTCACGGTACTGCCAGACCGACGCCGAGGCCGACGCCGCGCTCGACGAGTTCGGGCAGCCGTACGTGGTCAAGGCCGACGGCCTCGCCGCCGGCAAAGGCGTGGTCGTCACCAGCAACCGGCGCGCCGCGCTCGATCACGCGAGGAACTGCGGCCAGGTGGTGATCGAGGAGTACCTGGCCGGCCCGGAGGTCTCGGTGTTCGCGCTGGCCGACGGCGCGGACGCGGTCGCGCTGCTGCCCGCGCAGGAGTACAAGCGGGCGGGCGACGGCGACACCGGTCCCAACACCGGCGGGATGGGCGCCTACGCGCCGCTGCCGTGGGCGCCCGCCGACCTCGCCGAGCGCACCGTCGCCGAGGTGGTCAGGCCGGCCCTGGCCGAGCTCGCGGCCCGCGGAACGCCGTACCGCGGGCTGCTCTACGCCGGGCTGGCGCTGACCAGGGCGGGGATCGCCGTGATCGAGTTCAACGCGCGATTCGGCGACCCGGAGACCCAGGTGGTGCTCGATCGTCTTGACTCCCCGCTGTGCGGGCTGCTCGCGGCGGCCGCAGACGGGGACCTGCGCACGGCCGGGCCGCTGCGCTGGGCCGACGGCGCGGCGGTCACCGTGGTGATCGCCGCGCAGGGGTACCCCGCCGCGCCGGCGGCCGGCGACCCGGTCGAGGGCATCGAGGCGGCGCGGCGGGTCCCCGGTGCCTACGTCCTGCACGCGGGAACCGCCGTCAGGGACGGAACGCTGGAGTCCCGCGGCGGCCGGGTGCTCAACGTGGTGGCGTCCGGGCCCGACCTCGCGGCCGCCTCGGCGGCCGCGTACCAGGCGGCTGCCCTGATCAGGCTGCGAGGCGGCTGGTACCGCACCGACATCGCCAGCCAGCGGGGGCCGGCCGCGCCGGCCCCCGCTGGCTGCCCGGCTGGCTGCCCGGCTGGCGGCCCGGCTGGCACCGGCTCGACTGGCACCGGCTCGGCTGGCGGGTCTGCCGCACCACCCGGCTGAGGACGGACCAGCCCGCGCCAGCGCAGGACGCGGCCCTGAGGGAGAATGGCCAGGTGATCGAGCGCTACACGCTGCCCGAGATGGGCCGGGTCTGGAGCGAGGCGCACAAGTACGAGCTCTGGTGCACGGTCGAGAGACTCGTGCTTGAAGCGAACGCGGCGGCCGGCGTGGTGCCCGCCGACAGCGTCGCGCCCGTGCTCGCCGCCCCGCCGCCGTCGCCCGATGCGGTCGCCGCGATCGAGGCCGTCACGGGCCACGACGTGATCGCGTTCCTCTCCGCCTGGGCCGACAACACGAGCCCGCGCGAGGCCGCCGCCTACGTGCACTTCGGAATGACCTCCTCTGACCTGCTCGACACCGCGCTCGCCGTCCAGCTCGCCGAGGCCACCGATCTGCTGATCGACCGAGCCGTGGCGCTCACGGCCGCGCTCCGCGCGCACGCGCTTGAGCACTCGGCCACGCTGCGGGTGGGGCGCACCCACGGCATCCACGCCGAGCCCGACGTGTGGGGGCACCGGGTGGCCGACTTCGCGTTCGCGATGGCGCGGTGCGTGCGGCGGCTGCGCCACGCCAGGCATGCGGTCGCGATCGGCAAGTTGTCCGGCCCGGTCGGCACCTACTCGAGCATCGACCCGGCGATCGAGGCCACGGTGATGGCCGGGCTCGGGCTGCGCCCCGCCGACGTCGCCACCCAGGTCGTGCTGCGGGACGGGATCGGCGAGTGGGTCAGCGTTCTCGCGGTGATCGCGTCGGTCTGCGAGGCGGTTGCGCTGGAGGTCAGGCACGGGCAGCGGACCGAGGTCAGGGAGCTTGCCGAGGCGTTCGGCCCGGGCCAGAAGGGCTCGTCGGCGATGCCGCACAAGAAGAACCCGGTCCGCTCGGAGCGGATCTGCGGGCTGGCGCGGGTGGTCCGCGCCCAGGTGGTCCCCGTGCTCGAAGGGATACCGCTTTGGCACGAGCGTGACATCTCGCATTCGTCGGCCGAGCGGATCTGCCTGCCCGACGCCGCGATCGCCACCGACTTCCTGCTCGACCAGACCACCGGGCTGATCAGCGGCCTGGTGGTGGACGCCGCCAGGATGCTGGCGAACCTGGAGTCGACGGGCGGGCTGATCTACTCATCGGCCGTGCTGCTCGCGCTGGTCGAGGCCGGCATGTCCAGGGAGGACGCCTACGCGCTCGTCCAGCAGGCCGCGATGGCGGCCTGGGAGAGTGGTACCAGCTTCCGCGCGAGCCTTACCGAGCACGCGGCCATGCGCGGCCAGCGCCTGGACGAGGCGCGCCTTGACGAGGTGTGCCGGCCCGAGCGGTACGTGGCGCGGCTGGGCGCCGTCTTCGACCGGCTGGAGAAGCTGGACCCGCACCAGCCGGGCGGCGAGTATCCGGACGACGAGCAGCCATCGTGCTGACCCACCTGTACTCGGGCAAGGTCCGGGAGCTTTACCGCACCGACGACGGGCTGCTGCTGCTCGTGGCCACGGACCGGATCTCGGCGTTCGACTACGTGCTCGACCCGCCGATCCCCGGCAAGGGCGCGATACTGACTCAGCTCTCGCTGTGGTGGTTCGACCGGCTGGCCGACCTGGTGCCCAACCACGTGGTCCACGCCCCGGTTCCGGCGGAGTACGCCGGCCGGGCAATGACATGCATGCCGCTGCGAATGGTTAATACCGAATGCGTGGCCCGCGGATACCTGGCAGGTTCCGCCCTGGCCGAGTACCGGCGGGACGGCCGGGTCTGCGGCATCGCGCTGCCGCCCGGACTGCAGGACGGCTCGCGGCTGCCCGAGCCGGTGTTCACGCCCGCCGCCAAGGCACCGCACGGCGAGCACGACGAGAACATCACCTTCGACCAGCTTGCCGCCGGGGCCGGGGCCGGCCTCGCGGCCCGGCTGCGGGAGGTCACGCTGGCCGTCTACGAGCGCGGCGCGCGGCTGGCAGCCGAGCGCGGGATCATCGTGGCGGACACCAAGATCGAGCTCGGCTTCGACGCCGACGGCACGCTCAGGCTGGCCGACGAGGTGCTGACCCCGGACTCGTCGAGGTTCTGGCCAGCGGACCGGTGGCAGCCCGGCCGGAGCCAGCCGTCCTTCGACAAGCAGTTCGTCCGGGATTGGCTGACCTCGCCGCAGGCGCGCTGGGACCGCGCAGCGGGGCACCCGCCGCCCGCACTTCCCGCGGCCGTCGTCGACCGGACCAGGCAGAGGTACGTCCAGGCCTACGAACGGATCACCGGGCTGACGTGGGATGATCCGCCCGGAACCGAAGAAGCCATCCCCCCGATCACCTAACGGAATCGGTCGGTTACTTTATGTATCGGCATCGACATCGTCCAGGGGGGTCTGGCAGCAGTGGAATACTGGACTACGCACGACGTGGCCGAAACCCGGACTTTGAGTCCGGTCACAGATGGTCACGGTTGGCCCGTGCACGTGTCTCAACCCGGGATAATGATTTCCCGCCCCCCCAGGGACAGGAGCTCCGGCATTATGAGCAGCGGTCACCAGACCCGCTACCGCGTCAGAGGCGGCAACCCGCTCCAGGGAACGGTGTTCGTCCAAGGCGCCAAGAACGCGGCCCTGAAGATGATCGCCGCGTCCTTGCTGGCCGAGAAGGGACGCACCGTCCTGCGCAACGTCCCGGTGATCGAGGACGTGCGCCGAGCCGTCGAGCTTGCCCAGGCGGTCGGCGCGGTGGTGAAGTTCCACGAGGTCGAGCGGACCCTCGTGGTCGACGCATCGGAGCTGACCAGTCCGGTGCTTCCGGCCGAGATCAGCAGGCAGTTCCGCGGGTCGGTGCTGTTCGTGCCCGCGCTGCTGCACCGGCTCGGCGAGGCCGTGCTCGAGGAGGTCGGCGGCTGCAATCTCGGCAGCAGGAATCTGGACTTCCATTACCGCGGATTTGCCAGGCTCGGAGCCACCGTGGAAGAGGGCGAAAGCCAGATCCACGTCAAGGCGAACGGCCTGCGCGGCGCGCACCTGTACCTGGACACCCCGTCGCACACCGGCACCGAGAACCTGATCATGGCCGCGTCGCTGGCGCCCGGCATCACGGTCATCGACAACACCGCCCAGGAACCCGAGGTGCAGGACGTGATCGCGTTCCTGACCAAGATGGGCGCCAGGATCAGCGGCGGCGGCACCGGGTTCATCACGGTCGAGGGGGTCAATGAGCTGACCGCGGTCGAGCACACCGTCATGCCCGACCGGATCGACACCGCCGTGTTCGCGATGGCCGCGGCGATCACCGGCGGCGAGCTCAGCCTGGTCGGAGCCTCGCTCGACCACATGGGCGTGGTTCGCTGGAAGCTCGAGCAGATGGGCGTCGAGTTCGCCACCCAGGGCGCGATCGTGCAGGTGCGCAGGGAACTCCCGCTCCGCCCGATCAACGTGATCACCAGCCCGTACCCGGGTTTCGCGACCGATCTCCAGTCGCCGATCATGGCGGTCAGCTGCCTCGCCGACGGCACGAGCTACATCAGGGAGACCATCTTCGACGGCCGGTACATGATGGCCGGCGAGCTCAACAAGATGGGGGCGAAGGTCGAGGTGACCAACGCTGTCGCGGTCGTGCACGGGCCGACCGAGCTGCACGGCGCTGAGGTGATCGCGCACGACCTGCGCACCGGCATCGCGCTGATCGTGGCAGGGCTGGCCGCCCACGGCGAGACCGTCGTCGCGCCCGGCTACTACATCGACCGCGGTCACGCGGCGGTGGCCGCGCGGCTGACCGCCCTGGGCGCCGACATCTGCGAGGAAGAGATCGACTGACGGCCGGCCGAGGCCGGTCGGCCGAGCGCCAGCTGGGCGCCGCTAGCCGACTCCGGTCACGCCGTCCGGTCACGCCGTCCGGTCACGCCCGCAGGAAGGCCCGCGCCGCCTCGAGGAAGAGGTCGTTGGGCGCCTTCTCGCCGATCGAGACCCGCACCCCCTCGGGGTCGAACGGGCGCACGGCAAGGCCGACCTTGTCGCAGGCGGCGGCGAACTCGGCGGTACGGTCGCCGAGCCTGAGCCAGACGAAGTTCCCCTCGGACGGCGGCACGGCCCAGCCCATGTCAAGCAGCTCGCCGCGCACCCGGACGCGCTCGGCCACGACGAGTTCGACCCGCTCGAGCAGCTCGGCCTCGACCGCCAGCGAGGCGACGGCGGCAGCCTGCGCGACCGCGTTCACCGTGAAGGTCAGCATGGTCTTGCGCGCGGCGCTGGCCACCGCCTCGTGCCCGATCAGGAACCCGACCCGCAGGCCGGCCAGGCCGTAGGCCTTGGAGAAGGTGCGCAGCACCGCCACGTTCGGCCGGTCGCGGTAGATCTGGATGCCGTCGGGCGCCTGCGGGTCGCGCACGTACTGGACGTACGCCTCGTCCAGCACCACCAGGCAGTCGCCGGGCACCTGGTCGAGGAAGCGCTCAAGCTCGGCGGTGGTGACGACGGTCCCGGTCGGATTGTTGGGCGTGCACACGAAGATCAGCCTCGTGGCGGGCGTGATCGCCGCGGCCATCGCCTCAAGGTCGTGCCGCTCGTCGGCCAGCGGCACCCGCACCGAGGTGGCCCCGGCCAGGTCGGACAGGTACGGGTACGCCTCGAACGACCGCCAGGCGTAGAGCACCTCGGCCCCGGGTTCGCAGGCGGCCTCAAGCAGCTGCTGCACCAGGCCGACCGAGCCGCAGCCGACCGCTACGTGGGTCAGCGGCACGCCGAACCGCGCGGCGATGGCCTCGGTCAGCTCGGCGGCGCCGTTGTCCGGGTACCTGTTGGCGTCCGCGGCGGCGGCGGCGATGACCTTCAGCACCGACGGCAGCGGCCCGAACGGCGACTCGTTCGACGAGAGCTTGTACGCCTCGCCGAGGTTGGTGGACGGCGGCTTGCCCGGCTTGTAGGGCGCGAACTGGTCAAGTACCGGCCGGAAACGTGGCGTCTGCTCGGACATCGTCGTCCTCCAGGGCTGGTAGGGGCTGCGTGCGGTCGGGGGTCACGGAAATATACCGGTCAGGCTGAGCGGCTGGCGCGAGGCTGGCCAGTGCGCGCTCGGCGGCGGCCTGCCCAGCGGGCTCCTGGCCGGCGGGCGCATGCCCTGCGGGCTCCTGGCCGACCGGGCCGCCCGGCGACTGCCTGACCGGCTCGCAGGCGCCGGGCGGGCGCGGCCGCAGCATCGGCGGGTGCAGCAGGTCAGTGTCACCGCGCCGGTACAGCTGCGCCGGCCGGCCGCCCGACGAGCTCGCCGAGCCGGTCTCCACGAGGAACCCCTCGGCCCCGGTCACCTTGCGGTGGAAGTTACGCGGGTCC
>DATIZP010000165.1:0-43388 GCA_035517035.1 Streptosporangiaceae bacterium
TATCGGATGATCAGTGCTCGACGAAGTACAACGGCACGCCATCGGGGTCCTCGATGCCGAAGTAGCGACCCCAAGGCTCGATGACGGGCGGCGTCGTGACGGTGACACCGCGCGCGATGAGTTCCTCGCGTGCGCGGCTGGCGTCGCTGACGACCACGACGATCGAGAAGGACCCGGGTACCGGGGGCGACAGCGCAGCCTCGCCGCGCGGCGCACCGAGGATCTCCGCCACCGGGGCGTCACCGAGCTCGTAGTACGCGCCCTGGCCATCGGCGCGGTCCCACGCGATGACCGGCGTGCAGCCCAGCTTCACCTCGTAGAAGCTGCGGGTGGCGTCGAAGTCGCTCACCGAGTACGACGTGTACGCGGCGGCCCCGCGGAATCCGTCCATGTCGCACAGTAGCCAAGCACGTCTCGGCGCCGTAGCTAGGAGTGACAGATGTCACTAGAGTCGGGAATGCCGGTCGCGCCCTGTGTGCGGCGATCGCGGGAACGGAGACCACCACACCGATGAGCGACGACGCTGCCGTCCGGCGCTGGGCCGACGAACAGACCCTCCTCGGCCTCGCCAGGAACACGCCGCCGTCGGCGTTCGCGCTCGGCGGGATGGCCGCGCTCGCAGTGCCGCCCACCGTGCGGATCGTGGTGCTGCCCGGGGATCCGGCGTCGGTCGCGGTCTCCGTGCAGGACCCGAAGACCGTCATCCCGCCGCAGATCTCGATGCCCGGCGGCGGTCAGCTGCCGAGCATCGGCACGGTGCGCGGCACCTCCGACGGTTATGTCGGCTACTCCGATCCTGGCCGCGGCAAGCCGTGGCCGAGGTTCGTCGCGGTGCACTGGCACGGCGGCGTGGACTTCTACCTCGGCCAGTCCGGCGGGCAGCCCGCCGACCCGAGCCGCGGTGCGCACCGGTTGATCTGGCTGCGCCGCACGGTGGGCTGGGCCTGGGGCGCCTTCGGCTTCCAGCAGAAGATCGTCCGCCGGTTTGGCATCGACGGGCCGTTCCGGATACTGCTCGGCGTCGCCGACACCGCTAACGCCGGGCTCGGCGACCTGGGCACCGGCTGGGCCGATCCGGGCGGCCCCGCCTCCCCGGACGCCCCGGCCGCGGTTGACCAGCAGGTCCTGCTGCGCGAGGACGTCCCGGCGTGGCCGGACGCGGCCGGCGTAAAGGACCTGGCCATGCGGTTCGGCGCGCGGCTGGACATCGCGTTCGGCGGCTCGGGCGAGCGGCACCTGGACCGCACCGGCCCCGAGGCAGGCCGCTTCAGGTCGCCGCAGTTCTGAGCGTTTTGGCAGCCGGCTGCTCGGCCGATCCGGTGCGCCCGGTCAGTCCTGCCCGGCCAGCACGTCGAGTCCGGCCAGCACGTCGAGCACCTGCTGGCCATACCTGGTGAGCTTGGCATCGCCGACCCCGCTGATCGCGCTCAGGCCGGCCAGCGTGGCCGGCCGCTCGGCCGCGATCTGCCGCAGGGTAGCGTCGTGGAAGATCACGTAAGCGGGGACACCCTGCTCCCTGGCCGCGGCGCCGCGCCAGGTGCGCAGCCGCTCGAACAGCCCGGCCGCCTCCGCGGTGAGCTCGTCCACCGCGCCAGCGACCCCGGCCGCACCGCCGGCGGCCCCGGCCGCGCGGCTTGCCTTCGCGGCCCTGACCGACCGCGCCGCCGGCGCCTGCTCGGGCCGCAGCATCACGGTGCGCTCGCCGGACAGCACCGCGGCGCTCGCCTTAGTCAGCGCCAGCGTGCCGTAGTCGCCCTCCACCGCGAGCAGTCCCTGGGCGAGCAGTTGCCGCACCACGCCACGCCACTGCACCTCCCGCAGCTCTTCCCCTATGCCGAACACAGTCAGCGACGCGTGATCGTTCTCAATGACCTTCTGTGTCTTCCGGCCGAGCAGAATGTCGATGATCTGGCCGGCCCCGTATTTCTGGCCGCGCTCCCGGCGCAGCCGGTAGACCGCCGACAGCAGCTTCTGCGCCGCGATCGTGCCATCCCAGGCCTGGACCGGTGACAGGCAGGTGTCGCAGTTGCCGCACGCCGCCGCGGACTCGCCGAAGTAGTCGAGCAGCTGGGCTCGGCGGCACTGCACGGTCTCGCACAGCGCCAGCATGGCGTCCAGGTGCGCGGACTGACGGCGCCGATGCGCGAGGTCGCCCTCGGAGGCGTCGATCAGCTTGCGCAGCTGGACCACGTCGGAGAGCCCGTAGCCGAGCCAGGCGGTCGCCGGCAGGCCGTCCCGGCCGGCCCGGCCGGTCTCCTGGTAATAGCCCTCGACCGACTTGGGCAGGTCAAGGTGCGCGACGAACCGCACGTCCGGCTTGTCGATGCCCATGCCGAACGCGATCGTGGCCACCATCACCAGCCCGTCCTCGCGCAGGAACCTTGCCTGGTTGGCTGTCCTGGTCCGCGCGTCGAGCCCGGCGTGGTACGGCAGCGCAGTGACTCCGTTCCGCTCAAGGAACTCGGCGGTCTTCTCGACCGACGCGCGGGACAGACAGTAGACGATCCCGGCGTCGCCGGCGTGCTCGGTGCGCAGCAGGGTCAGCAGCTGCCTGAGCGGCTCGGACTTCGGCTCGATCCGGTACCTGATGTTCGGCCGGTCGAAACTGGCCACGAAGTGCCTGGCCGACTCCAGGTTGAGCCTGGCCGCGATCTCCGCGCGGGTCGCCCTTGTCGCCGTGGCGGTCAGCGCGATCCTCGGCACCGACGGCCAGCGTTCGTGCAGCGCCGACAGCGCCAGGTAGTCCGGCCGGAAGTCGTGGCCCCACTGGGACACGCAGTGCGCCTCGTCGATCGCGAACAGCGAGACCGCGCCCTGGTCGAGCAGCCGCAGCGCAGACTCGGCGCGCAGCCGCTCCGGCGCCAGGTAGAGCAGGTCGAGGTCGCCCGCCAGGAAGTCGGACTCGGTCTGGCGGCGCTGCCAGGGGTCCTGGGTGGAGTTCAGGAACCCGGCGCGGACGCCGAGCGCGCGCAGCGCGTCGACCTGGTCTTGCATGAGCGCGATCAGTGGCGAGATCACCACGCCGGTGCCTGGCCTGACCAGCGCGGGTATCTGATAGCACAGCGACTTGCCGCCGCCGGTGGGCATCAGCACGAGCGCGTCCCCGCCGCCGGTGACGTGCTCGATGATCTCGTGCTGCGCGCCGAGGAACGAGTCGTAGCCGAATACCCGGCGCAGCACGCCGGCGGGGGTGAGGTCGCCGCCCGCCGGGGCCTGGCTGGGGAGGGCGGCCGCGGGCGTAGTCACGGCGTCAGTCTAGGGCGGCGGGCGGACACGGTAACCTCGCCGAACAGATTCCGGAGGTCGATGATGCCAGCCAGCAGCCAGCCAGCAGACCAGCCCGGCGGCCTGACGGCCGTGGACCCGGCGCGCCTCGCCGGGCTCATCGGCCGCGAGCGCGCCGCCTACCAGGCCCGTCATCCCGGGTCGCGGCGGGCCTTCGAGCAGGCGGGCGAGCACCTGCTCGGCGGGGTCCCGATGACCTGGATGCGGATGTGGCCGGGCGGGTTCCCGCTGTACCTGGCGACGGCGCGCGGTGCCCGGCTGACCGACATCGACGGGAACGTGTTCGCCGACTTCTGCCTGGGCGACACCGGCGCGATGGCCGGCCACTCCCCCGAGCCCGTGCAGGCGGCGGTGGCCAGGCGGTACGGCGAGCTTGGCGGCGCGACCACGATGCTGCCGACGCAGGACGCCGCCTGGGTGGCGGCCGAGCTGACCCGCAGGTTCGGCCCCACGCACTGGAGCTTCACGCTGTCGGCCACCGACGCCAACCGGTGGGCGCTGCGGATGGCGCGCCAGCTCACCGGGCGGCCGAGGATCGCGGTCAACTCCTACTGCTACCACGGCAGCGTGGACGAGTCGTTCATCGTCGGGACGCCCGACGGGCCGCGCAGCCGGCCGGGCAACACCGGCGCCCCGGTGGACCCGGTGCTCACCACCAGGGTCTGCGAGTTCAACGACATCGACGGGCTCGAGCGTGAGCTCTACGGCGGCGACGTCGCCGCGCTGCTGATGGAGCCCGCCCTCACCAACATCGGCATCGTGCTGCCCCAGCCCGGCTACCTGGCGGCAGTACGCGAGGTGACCAGGGCGCACGGCACGCTTCTGATCAACGACGAGACGCACACGTTCAGCGCCGGGCCGGGCGGCTGCACCGCGGCCTGGGGCCTTAACCCTGACATCGTGACGATCGGCAAGTCGATCGGCGGCGGCGTCCCATGCGGCGCGTTCGGGCTATCCGGAGCCCTGGCCGAGCAGATCCTGGCCGACGAGTCCGCCGACATCATCGACACCGGAGGGGTGGGCGGCACGCTGGCCGGCAACGCGCTCTCGGTCGCGGCGATGCGGGCGACGCTCGAGCACGTGCTCACCGATGCGGCCTTCGGATCGATGATCAGCTTGTGCGAGCGGTTCACCGAAGGGGTTGGGACTGTCATCGCGGACCGGCGGCTGCCGTGGAGCGTCGTGCGGCTAGGCGCCAGGGCGGAATACCGGTTCTGCCCGCAGCCGCCGCGCACCGGCGGCGAGTCGAACGCCGCGGCGGATCTCGCACTCGATGAGTACCTGCACCTGTACCTGGCCAACCGCGGGGTGCTGATCACGCCGTTCCACAACATGGCGGTGATGTGCCCGCAGACCACGGCCGCCGACGTCGACCTGCACACCGAGGCTTTCGCCGCCGCCGCGGCCGAGCTGACTGGCTAAGCCGCCGCCGCGCGGGCCGGATCGACCTGGCGGATAGGGCCGGCGAAATTAGAGAACGACGAATATCTGAATCACAAAAACCTTCGGTAGCAGGTTGTGATTGACACGGTATCTTTGCTGGTCAGAGCCTATGAGCAAGAATTTGGCCAGCTCGCCAGCCATTGTTAGGAAACTCTCTGAAAAGGCCCTTGCACTCCGCTACGGTGCAGTTAGCGAAGCGGGTACCAGGCTCGGCCGAAGGACCAGAATTCCGGGCGGCGGGTCCTGCGCCCGCACGCTGGCTAGGGGAAGCCTGGCCGCCGGGGCGCAGGGAAGGAGGGAGAGACGCAGTGGACGCGCAGCGCCTGCGGGACAGTTTCTCCCGTGTCAATATGTTTGGCGACGAAGTACCGTTATTCTTCTATTCTGACCTTTTCATCCGGCATCCTGAAGTCCGCGACCTGTTCCCGATCTCGATGCGATCCCAGCGCGACCATCTGGTCGGAGCGCTTGCTCAGATCGTCTCGAGCGTGGACCGCGCCGACGAGCTCACCCCGTTCCTTCAGGGCCTCGGCCGTGACCATCGAAAGTTCGGCGCCCTCACCGAGCACTACGACGCGATCGGCGACAGCCTGCTCACCACCGTGGCGCACTTCTGCGGGGACGGCTGGTCGGCCGAGCTCGCCGCCGACTGGGCCGATGCGTACAGCCTCATCTCCAGCGTGATGATCGCGGCCGCGAGGCGGGACGAGGCGCTGCGGCCGGCGGTCTGGTCGGGCACCGTGGTCGGCTGCGACCCCAGGTCGTTCGACATCTCCGTGCTCCAGGTCAAGCCCGAGCCGCGGCTGGACTTCCTGCCCGGCCAGTCGGTGGCCGTCGAGTCGCCGCGCCGACCACGGCTGTGGCGGTACTACTCCGTCGCGAACGCGCCCCGGGAGGACGGCACCCTCGAGTTCCACATCCGGCTGATCGACGGCGGCGCCGTGAGCATGGCGCTCACCCAGGGCCAGTCCGTGGGCGACGAGGTGCGGATGGGGCCCCCGGTCGGAGTGCTCACCCTGGACGTGACGTCCGGCCGGGACATCCTCATGGTCGCGGGCAGCACCGGCCTGGCGCCGCTCAAGGCGATCATCGAGCATGTCGCGATGCTCCCGGCGCCGCCGCAGGTGCACCTGTTCTTCGGCGCCCGGACCGCGGACGGCCTGTATGACCTGCCCAGCCTGGACAAGCTCGCGGCCGAGTACGACTGGCTGACCGTCACGCCGAGCGTCTCGGCGGACTCGCGTCACCGCGGCGAGACCGGCAGCCTGCCCGATGTGGTGACCAGGCATGGCAGCTGGTCCACCCGCGATGTCTATCTCGCAGGACCGACCGAGCTGGTCCACGAGACCACCACGCGGCTGACCTCAGCGGGCACGCCGCGGAACCAGATTCACGTCGAGGATTTCGGCTGGAGTGAGCCATGACTGTGGCGTGGCACGAGGATCAGAAGAGGCTGACCCCCAAGGAGATCCAGGAGATCTCGTTTCCCGTCTCCCGGCTGGGCAGGCGCGGCTACGACGAGGACCATGTTCGGGCGTTCCTTCGCCAGGTCGAGCAGGAGATCGTCACGCTGCTGAACGAGAAGGTGTCGCTGTGGAACGAGGTCGAGCGGCTGCGCAGGCGGATCATCAGCGGCATGAAGTCGGGCACCGAGGGCGTCCTGTTCGGCAAGGAGGACGCGCACGTGCACGCCGTCAGGATCCTTTCGAACGCCCAGCTCACCGCCGACCGGTACGTCGCCGACGCCCAGGCCTACAGCCACCGGCTCACCGAGGAGGCCAGGTCCCGGCGCGACGAGATACTTGCCCAGGCCCAGGAGCACGCCGACATGGTGCTCGAGGAGGCCTCGGCCCGGGCCAGGGAGGCGGCCATCGAGGCGCTGAACAGCCCGAGTCCGGCCAGCCCGCAGACGGAAACCGACCGCAATGCGCTCAGGGCCGAGCTCGCCTACCTGAGGGCGTTCGGCGAGGTGTACCGGACGCATCTGCGCGCCTACACCGAGGGGATGCTGCGCAGCATCGATGAATGGGAGCAACGAGAGGCAAGATCGCTCGAACAGACGTCACTCGAGGCGGCGGGCCTGACCGACTTCGGTCGTGCCAGGGAACTCCGGTAGCACGCCCCGGCTACCTCTCGCCGCCACCCCGCCGGTCACCGCGGCGCGGCCGCTTCCCTTTCCGAGCGACCGCGCCGCGGTGCCGGTCCCCTCGGCCGGCCCCGTTGGCCGGCCCCCGTTAGGCCGGCCCCGCCTTCGGCGCATGATGCGGGCGTAGCATGGCTGCGCCACGTCGGCAGCGGGCAGCGACTTCAGGGAGCACGCAGATGCGCTTTGCGATCAAGACCAGGCCCGAGCACCAGACCTGGGCGCAGATGCGCGAGGTGTGGCTGGCCGCCGACCAGATCGAGCTGTTCGAGTCCGCCTGGAACTGGGACCACTTCTACCCGCTGACCGGTGATCTGGCCGGGCCGAACCTGGAGGGCTGGACGATGCTCGCGGCGATGGCCGAGGCGACCAGCCGGATCAGGATCGGCTGCCAGGTGAGCGGGATGATCTACCGGCACCCCGCGCTGCTCGCCAACATGGCCGCCACGGTCGACATCATCTCCGACGGCAGGCTTGAGCTCGGCGTCGGCGCCGGATGGAACCAGATCGAGTGCGACGCGTACGGGATCGAGCTGCCGCCGCTGCGCGAGCGGTTCGACAGGTTCGACGAGGGCGTGGAGGCGGTCGCCCGGCTGCTCTCTGACACCACGACGACCTTCGCGGGCAAGTACGTGCAGCTCACCGATGCGCGCTGCGAACCCAAGCCGGTGCAGCGGCCACACCCGCCGATCGTGATCGGAGGCCGCGGCAAGACGAGGACGCTCCGGACGACGGCGCGGTGGGCGCAGCAGTGGAACGCGATCACCGCCGACACCGCGGACTGGGTCGGCCTGAAGGAAGTGCTGCTCGGGCACTGTGCCGACCTCGGCCGCGACCCCGCCGAGATCACCTGCTCGATCAACGTCAGGCTGGACTCCGACTCGGAGGACGACCTGGACGCCGCCGCGCAGGCCGCGGCCGCCTACCGGGACGCCGGGGCCGACCTCGCCGTGATCGGGCTGCCGCTGCAAGCCACTCCGGCGATACTCGGCCCGCTCGCCGACCGGCTCGCGCCCCTGGCCTGACCGCGCGGCCGGCCGGTGTAGGTTTCGTCCGATGGCGCAGCAGCACGCCCACCCGGGCCCGGTGGTGGAGATCTATACCGACGGAGCCTGCAGCGGCAATCCAGGTCCCGGCGGATGGGGTGCCGTGCTCAGGTACGGATCGCACGTCAGGGAGATCTGCGGCGGCGAGCGGTCTGGCACCACCAACAACCGGATGGAGCTGATGGCCGCCATCCGCGCGCTGGAGAGCCTGACTAGGCCGTCCACGGTCCGGCTGCACACCGACAGCTCCTACCTGCGCAACGGGATCACCTCCTGGCTGCCGAAATGGAAGCGGAACGGCTGGCGCACCGCCGATAAGAAACCGGTGAAGAACGCCGACCTGTGGCAGCGGCTGGACGCCGCGGTGGGCCAGCATGAGGTCAGCTGGCTCTGGGTGAAGGGCCACGCGGGCGACCCAGGCAACGAGCACGCCGACGCGCTGGCCAACCGCGGCATGCGCGAGGCGGCCGGGGTGTCGTAGCGAGCCGCGGGCGCTAGCGCGAGGCGAGCACGTCGGCCAGGATCTCGGCCGCACCACCAGGGTCACCGGCCACACTGGCATGCCAAGCGACGGCCCAGCCAGTCCAGCCGACGGTGGAACTCTGACCTGGTTCGCACCTAATTACCGCAATGCCCGTTGGAATGGATGCCACATCCACTGCGATATACGAACCTAACTCCACATCCATAGATGGGCTGCGGGTCGGAGGCAGGGGCGGGCGACGGGGAGCGGGCGAGCGACGGGGAGCGGGCGGGCGACGGGGAGCGGGCGAGCGACGGGGAGCGGGTCGTCGGCAGCGGCGGGGAGCGGGCGAGCGGGCGGCTATCGTGATCACATGCCTGACCCGAAGGAGATCATCGAGGCGTCAGGGCGCGAGGTGCCGATCTCGAACCCGGGGAAGGTCTACTTTCCCGGCACCGGGATTACCAAGCTTGACCTGGTCCGCTACTACCTCGCCGTCGCCGAGGGCGCGCTGCGCGGCGTCGCCGGGCGGCCGATGGTGCTCAAGCGGTATGTGAACGGTGCCGCCGGGGAGGCCTTCTTCCAGAAGCGGGCGCCGTCCTCGCGGCCGCCGTGGATCGAGACCGTGGAGCTGAGGTTCCCCTCCGGCCGCAGCGCGGAGGAGGTGGTGGTGACCGACGCGGCTGGCCTGGTCTGGGTGGCCAATCTCGGCTGCATCGACCTCAACCCGCACCCCGTGCTCGCCAGCGACCTCGAGCATCCCGACGAACTCAGGGTCGACCTCGACCCGGTCCCCGGCATCCCGTACCAGCAGATACTTGAGGTGGCGCTGGTGGCACGGGCGGCCATGGCCGACTTCGGGCTGACCGGGTGGCCGAAGACGTCAGGCTCGCGCGGCTTCCACATCTACGCCAGGATCGAGCCCCGCTGGAACTTCACCCAGGTCCGCGCCTGCGCGGTGACCCTGGCCAGGGAGATCGAGCGGCGAGCGCCCGATCTCGCCACGTCCCGGTGGTGGAAGGAGGAGCGGCACGGCGTATTCGTCGACTACAACCAGAACGCCAAAGACCGGACGGTCGCCAGCGCCTACTCGGTCAGGCCGGTCGGTGATGCCCGGGTCTCGGCACCGCTGACCTGGGACGAGGTTCCTGGCTGCGACCCGGCCGCGTTCACGATCCACACGATGCCCGAGCGGTTCGCCCGAGCCGGCGACCCGTGGGCAGGCATGGACGCAGCGGCCGGCTCGCTCGAGCCGCTCCTTGAACTGGCCGAGCAGGACAAGCGCGCAGGAGTGCCCGACGCGCCGTGGCCGCCGCACTTCGCCAAGGCGGACGGCGAACCCGCGCGGGTACAGCCGTCCAGACGCCAAAAGCAGGCGCCGAGCGTCGCGCCACCGCCGCCGGGTAAGAGCTACGGTCCGAGCGGCCGCAGGCGGACCACGATTCCGCTGATCGAGGTGGCGCGGGCGGCCAGCCAGGCCGAGGCACTGGCCGGGCTCAACCGGTGGAAGGACCGGCATCCGCAGGTCGCGGCGCTGCTTGCGCCCGCCGACATCCTCGTCGACTCCATGCGCGGCCGGTCGTCGACCTGGACCAGGATCCGGCTGAACCTGCGGAACGTCCCCGAGGACCAGCGCCCGCCGCAGGAAGAACTTGAGGTCGACTACGACCCGTGGGACGGCATCGCCGACCCGCGGAAGGTCACAGGTGAATCACCTGCCCCATGAGATTCGCGGGCCCGTTGCGCGGGGCTGTTGCGCGGGCCATTGCCAGGTGCGGCACACTGTTGCTATGCCAAGTCTGCATTTTCGTCATTCGAGCCTCGCGGTCACGGTGGCGCTGAGCACACTCGGGCTCGCGCTTGGCGCGTGCAGCAGCAGCACGTCATCGGCCCCGCCCAGCTCGCAGCCGCCCACCTCGGCACCCGCCTCGTCGTCACCAGCGGGCGAGCCAACTTCCGGCGCCGGGGCAATCTCGGCGATCGAGTCGAACTGGGCCACGTTCTTCAACGCCAAGACCCCGCTCGCCAAGCGCCTGACCCTGCTACAGAACGGCCAGGTTTTCGCCTCGGTCATCAAGGCACAGCAGGGCGGTTCGCTGGCCAGCCTCGCGACGTCGAAGGTCAGCCACGTGTCGCTGACCGGCACCAGCCAGGCCGCCGTCACCTACACGATCCTGGTCGGCGGCAAGCCGGCGCTGTCCAACCAGAGCGGCCAGGCGATCTACCAGGACGGCGTCTGGAAGGTCGGCGACGCGAGCTTCTGCGGTCTGCTGAAGCTGGAAAACGGCGGGAAGTCGTCCGGACTACCGGCTGCCTGCAGCGGGTAAGGGGACCTTCATAACCGAGTCGATGGTGCGTAATCTGATGGTTGTCAGCATGCCGGCCCGTAGCGCACCGTCTCCAGTCAATTGCTGGACGCGGTCCGTGCTTGACGGTAGTTGCCTGGGAGAAGCCATATGGCTGAAGCACCACCTGAGCCCACGGCCACGGGGGCGGATGGCCATGCCGATGGCCATGGGCCGGGCGATGGACACGCGCGGATAAGCAGCGCGCGCGACGGCAGCGCGGGCGACGGCAGCGCACGCGGCGGCAGCGCGCTGACGGCGAGCACGGACCCCGCCGCCGTCGCCAGCCGCAAGCGGCTCGCGCTGGCCACTCTCTGCATTGTTCTTTTTCTGACGTTTCTCGACATAACGATCGTGAGCGTCGCGCTCGCCGGAATCCAGACCGAACTGCATGCCGGGGTCTCGTCACTGCAATGGGTCGTCGGCGCCTACGCCCTGACGTTCGCCAGCACGATGCTGCTGTTCGGTACCGTCGGCGACCTCTTCGGTCGCAAGAAGGTCATGCTGGCCGGGGTGGGCGTGTACTGCGTCGGAGCGCTGCTGTGCGGGCTGTCGGTGACGATCTCGATGTCCGCTGCCCTGCCGCTGCTGCTGGCCAGCCGGGCGGTGATGGGCCTGGGCGCGGCAGCCAGCGAGCCTGGCACGCTGTCCATGCTGCGGCATCTGTACCCGGAGTACACGAGCAGGAACCGTGCGCTCGGCGTCTGGGCCGCGGTCTCTGGCTTCTCGCTCGCCCTCGGCCCGGTCATCGGCGGCGGGCTGATCTACCTGGTCAGCCAGGTGCACGGCTGGAGCGCGCAGAGCTGGCGGGCGATCTTCTTCTTCGACGTGGTGTTCGGGCTGATCGCGCTCGTCGCCGCCGCCATCGTTCTGCCCGAGAACTCCGACCCCGAGGTGCGCCGGATCGACGTCTCCGGCGCGGTGTTCGGCGCGGTCGCGCTCGCGTCGCTGATCTTCGCCGTCATCAACGCGGAGAGCATCGGCTTCGACTCGGCCGAGGTGATCGCGCTGCTCTGCGTCAGCCTGGTCGCGGCCGTCGCGTTCCTGGTGCGGGAGAGCCGCGCCTCGCACCCGCTGCTCGACCTGAGGTTCCTGCGGGTGCCGCGGTTCGCCACCCCCAACATCGTGGCGTTCTGCGCCTACTTCGCCACCTTCGCGATCTTCTTTTTCACCGCGCTGTACCTGGAGGAGGTCGCCGGCTACAACGCCGGCCAGATCGCCGAGGTGTTCCTGCCGATGACGGCGCTGATGATCCTGGCCTCGCTGCTGGCCGGGCGGTGGACCGGAACGGTGGGCGTGCGCTGGTCGATCGTGGCCGGCTGCGCCGCATTCGCCGGCGGCCTGGTCGCCACCAACGCGATCATCAGCCCGAACCCGCCGTACCTGCCGCTGGCCGCGGCCCTGGCGCTCACCGGCATCGGCATCGGCACCTGCGTCGTGCCGATCACCTCGTCGGTGCTGGCCGCCGTCCCGCCGGAGCGGTCCGGCATGGCGGCGTCGAGCACCAACACCAGCCGCGAGGTCGGCGCTGTCATGGGCGTGTCGGTTCTCGGCGCGATCGTGATCGGCAAGCTGCAGACCGCGCTGGTTGCCAGCCTCACCAAGCTCGGCCTGTCGAAGGCGCTCCAGCAAGTCGTCATCGGCGGCGTGCTGACCGGCCAGGAGCCGTCGTACGGTAAGTCCCACCAGGGGCCGTCCGGAGAGCTCAAGCTCGTCCGCGAGGTGATCCACGCGACCTACACGGCCTTCCAGTCAGGCCTGCACGACGCGCTGTACGTGTCCGCCGGGCTCGTCGCGGGCGCCGGGGTGCTTGCCGCCGTAACGATCAAGGTGAACAGCGACCAGCCGCCGGTCGAATTGCCCGAGTCGGTCGGCCCGACCAGCTAGTCGGTCAGCCCGACCAGCTAGCCAGTCGCTGCGCCAGGTCCGGCGGCGGGTTGCTCACCGCCACCACCTTCAGCCTGGTCCGTGCGCCGCTGACCAGCGACACCGACCTCCGGCGCACACCCAGCGCCTCGGCGAGCAGGCCGAGCGCGGCCTGCGTGGCCTGGCCGTCCACGGCCCGCTGGGTGACCCACACGCCCAGCACGGCCTCGTGCCCTGGCTCGGCGCGCAGCCCGCCGACCCGCGCCCTGGACGCGCCGGGATGCACCCTGATCGTGAGCGTTGCCGTCTGGTGGGCCACGCCTCATTGTCGGCCAGGCACCGCTATGCTCGGCCCGTCGGCTGGCGTACCCCATGGACAACCAATGACCTTCCCGCTGAACCACTCGCGCCCGCCCGTGCCGCACCCGCCACACTCCCGGCCACCCGCGGCTCTGGCCCCCCGCCCGGCCCTGTCCCGCGCCGCGGCACCGACCCGCGCCGCGGCACTCGCCCGGCTGCTGCTCGGCGCCGCGGTGCTCTGCACCGCGGCGCTGCTGACCGCCTGCGGACCATCGGCCGCCGACGGACATCCGACGGCGGCAGCCAGGCCCACCGCCACCCCTGCCAGCCCGCCTCCGTCGCCCTCGCCGTCCCCTAGCACCGCCGCCGCGCTGCCGGTGGCACCGGGCGCCGGGATGGCGCACCAGACCATGGCCAGGCCCAGGGCATCGGGGCCGCAGTTCCGCGCGATGATCACGGACCTCTGGCTAGCGGTCAGGACGGGAAAGCCGAAGTACGGCCTTGATGCGTTCTTCCCCGTGGACGCCTACAAGCAGGTCAAGGCGATCGACGACCCGGCGGCGGACTGGCGCGGCCGGCTCTGGCTGGACTTCACGCTCGACGTGAAGGCCGCGCACCGGCTGCTCGGCCCGGGCGCAGCCAGGGCGAGGCTGGTTCGTGTCAACGTAGCGTCGGCCGACGCGACCTGGATCGATCCCGGCGTCTGCTACAACAACATCGGCTACTGGCACGTCGCGAACGCGCGGGTGGTGTACCGGGAGCATGGCCAGGAGCGGTCATTCGGCATCGCGTCGCTGATCTCCTGGCGCGGCGTGTGGTACGTGGTGCACTTCGGCGGCGTCGTCAGGCCCGCGGTCGGCATGGTCGACACCCCCGAGTCCGGACCCGGCTACCCCGGCCCGCAGGGCGGCTGCTGAGCGGCTGCTGAACAGCTGCAGCCGGCCTCAGATCGCCGGCAGCACCTGCGCGGCGATGAGCTCGAGGTGCTCGATGTCGTTCAGGTCGAGCACCTGCAGGTACATCCGCTCGGTCCCGATCGCGGCGAACTCGCCGATCTTGGCGACGATCTCGTCCGGAGTCCCGGCCAGGCCATGCTCGCGCAGCTCGTCAGGCTCGCGCCCGATCGCTGCCGCCCGCCGCTCGATCTCGGCCTGGTCCTGGCCGCAGCACACCACCTGGGCGGCCGAGTAGACCATCGACGACTCGTCCCTGCCCGCCGCCTGCACGGCCGCGCGCACCCGGTCGAACGCGGCCTGCGTCCCCGGCGGGCTGTCGAACGCCGCGTTGTACTCGGCCGCGTACGCCGCCGCCAGCCTGGGCGTCCGCTTCTGGCCGCCGCCGCCGATCACCACGGGCGGCCCAGGCCGCTGCACCGGCTTGGGCAGCGCCGGGGAGTCGGTCACGGTGTAGTGCTTGCCGGTGAAGGAGAACCGCTCGTCGTCCCGTGCCGCCCACAGGCCTGTGATCACCGCGAGCTGCTCCTCGAGCATGGAGAACCGCTCGCCCAGGCCGGGGAACGGTATCCCGTAGGCCTCATGCTCGGTGTCGAACCATCCAGCCCCGAGCCCCAGCTCGACCCGCCCGCCGCTCATCTGGTCGATCTGCGCGACGCTGATGGCCAGCGGGCCCGGGTGACGGAACGTCACCGGGGAGACCAGGGTGCCGAGCCTGATCCGGCTGGTCTGGACCGCCAGGCCGGCCAGCGTGATCATGGCATCGGTCGGACCTGGCAGGCCGGTGACGTCGCCCATCTTCAGGTAGTGGTCGGACCGGAAGAACGCGTCGAACCCGAGGTCCTCGGTGGCCTTGGCCACCGAGAGCAGCGTGGTGTAGTCGGCGCCCTGCTGTGGCTCGGTGAAGATCCGCAGTTGCATAAGGGGAATCTTGCCCCATGGGGTGACAGCGGGCTTAGCCGGCCGGCGGGGCGAGGAACGCCACGCACTCGACGTGATGGGTCATCGGGAACGCGTCGAACGCCCGCAGCGCGTCGAGTCGCCAGCCGTGGCCGGCGGCCACCGCAATATCGCGCGCCAGCGTCGCCGGGTCGCACGAGACGTAGGCGATCCGGCGCAACCCGGCGCCGCAGAGCAGGGCGAGCAGGCCGCGGTCCGCGCCGCACCTCGGCGGGTCGAGCACGGCCACGGACGCGTCGCCGGTGCCGATGTCGGCAAGCACCTGCGCGGCATCGCCGCGGTGCACCCTGGCCCACCGCGCCTGCCGCAGGTTGTGCCTGGCGTCCCGCACCGCCGCGGCGTCCTGCTCGACCGCGGTCACCGCGCCGCCAGGCCCGACCGCATCGGCAAGCACCCCGGCGAACAGCCCGGCGCCGCAGTACAGGTCGAGCGCCCGCTCGCCAGGTCGCGGGGCAAGCCCATCGAGCACCGCGGCGGCCAGCGTGTCGGCCGCGAGCGGATGCACCTGCCAGAATCCGGCGGCCGCGACCCGCCAGTCCCGGCCGACCGCCCGCTGGGTCAGAAAGCGCGGCTGCCCGCCTGAGGAAAGCACCGCGTGCTGAGCATCGCCTGAGGCGAGCACCGCGCGCTGGCCGGTGCCGGGCGCCACCGCGACGTCCACCCAGCGTGCCCCCGGCCACCGCTGGCGGGTCACGCCGGCCTGCCTGACCAGCGGATGGGCGATCAGGCAGTCCGTCACAGCGACGATGTCGTGCGAGCGGTGCCGGTACAGCCCGGCCGTGCCGTCGCGGCCGACCGCGAATCTGACCCTGGTGCGCCAGCCAAACCCGCCGGAGTCGGCGGCGTCGTCGGAGCCATCGGAGCCGACACCCAGCGGCTCGACCGTGACCGGCAGGTCCAGGTCCGCGAGCCGCCTGAGCTGGTCGGCGATCACCCTGGCCTTGAGCTCGCGCTGCACCGGCAGGCTGGCGTGCTGCCAGTCGCAGCCGCCGCAGCCGCCAGGGCCCGCGTACGGGCACGGCGGGCTGACCCGGCCGGGGGCCGGCTGCAGGATCTCGATCGCGTCGGCACGGGCGAACCTGGCTGTCGCCGAGGTGACCACGGCCCGCACCCGCTCGCCGGGCAGCGCGTGCCTGACGAAGACCACCATGCCCTGCGGTCTGGCCACGCACCACCCGCCATGCGCCACGTCCCCCACGGCAAGCTCAAGCACGTCGCCGGCGGCAACCCCGCTGCCCACCGCCCTGCCGGTCCCCTCATCGCTCACGCCCACCATGGTGCCGCCTGCGGCGCCCTCCTCGCGCAACGGGTGCCGACCCCTGCGCTAGCCCGGTCGGCCAGAGGGCATAACCTCAACAAGCACCGCTGCTGCTGGAAGGATGATCATGCACATCGTGATCATGGGCTGTGGTCGGGTCGGCTCGACCCTCGCCCACATCCTGGAGGACCAGGGTCACTCGGTTGCCGTCATCGACCAGGACCCGGAAGCGTTCCGCAAGCTGCGGCCTGGTTTCCGCGGCGGCAAGGTGACCGGGGTCGGGTTCGATCGCGACGTCCTGGTCGAGGCCGGAATCGAGAAGGCGGACGCCTTCGCGGCCGTGAGCAGCGGGGACAACTCCAACGTGATCGCCGCCCGGGTGGTGCGGGAGTCGTTCGGCGTGCAGCGCGTGGCGGCCAGGATCTACGACCCGCGCCGGGCCGAGGTCTACCAGCGCCTCGGCATCCCGACCGTCGCGACGGTCAGGTGGACCGCGGATCAGATGCTGCGCAGGCTGATGCCGCACGACGCGGCCTCCCTCTGGCGCGATCCCACCGGCTCGGTGGTGCTCGCCGAGCTCGGCTGCTGCGACGAGTGGCTCGGCGAGAAGGTCAGCGCGCTTGAGGCGGCCGCGGACACCAGGATCGCGCTCATCTCCAGGCTTGGCGAGGCGCTGATCCCCGGCCCGGGCACGGTGCTGCAGCAGGGCGACGTCCTGCACGTGATCGCCAGGGACGAGGATCTCAAGCAGATCGCCGCGGTCTTCTCCAGGCCGCTCGCCAAGGGAAGCCACTGATGCGGGTCGCCATCGCGGGCGCCGGGGCCGTCGGCCGGTCGATCGCCAAGGAGCTGCTCGAGAACGGCCACGAGGTGCTGCTGATCGACAAGAACTCACGGGCCATCAAGGTCTACAGCGTGCCGCGCGCCGAGTGGCTGCTCGCCGACGCCTGCGAGATTGCCTCGCTCGACGACGCTTCGCTCGAGCGGTGCAACGTCGTGGTCGCGGCGACCGGCGACGACAAGGTGAACCTCGTCGTGTCGCTGCTCGCCAAGACCGAGTACGGGGTGCCGAGGGTGGTGGCCAGGATCAACCACCCGAACAACGAGTGGCTGTTCAACGAGTCCTGGGGGGTGGACGTCGCGGTGTCCACGCCTCGGCTGCTCTCTGCCCTGGTGGAGGAGGCCGTCAGCGTCGGCGACCTGGTCAGGCTGATGACGTTCAGGCAGAGCGCCGCCAGCCTGGTGGAGCTGACCATGCCGGACGACGCGCCGCTGGTCGGCGAGCGGATCGGCGCGATCAACTGGCCGGCCGACACCGCGCTGGTCGCCATCCTGCGCGACGGCCGGGTGATCGTGCCGAACAGCGACGACCCGCTCGAGGCCGGTGACGAGCTGCTGTTCGTCACGAGCGAGGACGTGGAGTCCGAGCTCGCGCTGCTGCTGGCTACCGGGTCTCGGTGATCTCAGGGCCGCGCTCGAACGGGTCGCTCAGGCCCCACCCCGGTTCGTCCTGCGCGAACTGCTCGTCGATAGCCTGCCTGACCTCCTCGGGCAGCCGGATCTCGAGCTGCTGGCGCTGCGGCGCCGGGTAATCGCCGCGCACCACGACCACGTCGGCGAAGACCTCGTCGAAGGGCAGCCTGCGCACGGGGTCGGTCGCCGCAGGCCCGCTGATCACGCCGCGCAGGAACCAGCGCGGGCCGTCACAGCCGAGGAAACTGACCGAGTGCAGCTCGCCTGGCTGGCCCTCCTCGCCGACCGGCACCTCGGCGTGCAGTTCGGTCCCGAACGGCCCGCTGGCCTCCTGCCAGGTGCCGCCGGTGTCGGCGATGTTCGCGGCGATCTCGTGCCTGACGTCGTCCCAGAGCCCGCCGCTGCGCGGCGCGGCGAAAGCCTGCAGCTGCATGCCGCTCTCCGCGTGCACGACAGCGACCCAGGCGCCCTGCTCCTCGGCGACGTTGATCTGCACGTCGAAGCCGTCGCGCACCGGAATCAGCAGGCTGCCGCAGTCGATCCGCTCCTGCCGTGGGTAGTCCTCGGCGATGTCCCACGGCCCGCCGGCCTGCTGGCCGGGGGGCTCCTCGGGGCCGGCCTCCCGGCCGCCCGCAAGCTCGCCGTGGCGACCCTCGTACTGGCCCGGCTGGTCCCCGCCATCGCGGCGGCGGCGTCGCAACACCTGCCTGCTCCCTACCTCGCGCTTCGCTGAAGACTCACACTGCTGCGCTCCCGCACCCAAGCCGACTCGCCGGCGGCGGGCAGGTTCGCGCCGACCGCGCGCGCCGGCAGTATCAAGCCTGGCTGTCGGCGTGCCCCCCGGTCGAGCCGTACCCGCCTTCACCTCTCGAGGTCCCCGGCAGGGCCGTGACCTCGAAGAAGACCGGCCGCTCCACCCGCTGGATCACGAGCTGGGCGATCCGGTCGCCGCGCCTGAAACGTACCGCGCTGCGGGAATCGGTGTTCAGCAGTACCACCCTGATCTCCCCACGGTACCCCGCATCGATGGTCCCAGGCGCGTTGACGAGAGTCACGCCGTGCCTGGCGCCAAGGCCCGACCTGGGGTGCACGAACGCCGCGTAGCCGTCGGGCAGGGCGATCGCGATGCCGGTGGGCATGACGGTCCGCTCGCCGGGGCCGAGCTCGGCGTCGCTGACCGCGTACAGGTCAACCCCGGCGTCCCCCGGATGCGCCCGCGCGGGCAGCGGCAGCCCGGGATCCAGGCGCTTGATCAGCACCTCGACCTCGCGTCCCGCGGCGTCTGCTGCGTCGCTCATCTGCGCGCCTCCGGCACGACGCTCATCGCGGTACCTCCTCTCCGGGCCGCGTCGCCTGGGCCTCGGCAACGGGGCCAGGTTCGACGAGGCCGGCCGATGCCTGGCCCACGTCTCCCGAGGGCTGCGGATCGGCACGCAGGTACGGCCACGCGTAGCTGATCACGGCTGCGGTGGGCACGGCGACAATCGCACCGGGAATGCCGGCCACGATCCCGCCCACGGCAAGCACCACGATGATCGCCAGCGGGTGCAGCCGCACGATCCGCCCCACCACCAGCGGCTGGAGCAGGTGGCTCTCCAGCTGATTCTCGGCCAGGAACACGGCGAGCAGGATCAGCGCGGCGACGTAGCCGGTGGTCGCCAGGGTGACCGTGATCGCCAGGGCGCCTACGACCAGGATGCCGATCAGCGGGATGTAGGACGCGATGAACACCAGGATCACCAGCGGAACGAGCAGCGGCACGCCGAGCAGCCAGAGCGCAAGCCCGATCAGCAGCGCGTGGATGGCGGCCACGATCGTGGTGCCTCGCACGTAGCTGACGAGCGCCTGCCAGCCGGCCGCCCCGGCACGGTGCGCGCGCCGCCGCGCCGCCGGTGCAAGCCCGCTGATCAGCCACGTCCAGATCTTCTCGCCGTCCTTGAGCAGGAAGAACGTGATGAACATGGTCAGGATCAGCCCGGTGAGCACCTCAAGGAAGTACTTGCCCCCGGTCAGCACCGTGCCAGCCACCAGCGACTTGTGCTGCGCCAGGTAGCTCAGCAGTCTGCTGAACAGATCGTCCAGGCGGGCCCCGTTCAGCCGGAACGGCGGTCCTGCCAGGTAGACCTGGACCTCATGCACGGTCCGCCTGACCTCTGCGGCCAGTCGCGGGTAATCCGCCTGCACCCGGTTGGTGATCAGAGTCCCCAGCCCGACAAGCACGGCCATGGTCGCCAGCACGGTGGCCCAGGTCGCCGCGAGCGCTGGCAGGCCGATCCGCCTCAGCAGCCTGGTGAGCGGCTGGAGCAGGGCGGACAACAGCAGCGACGCGATCAGCGGGATGACCAGCAGCCGCAGCGCGTCAGCCACCTTGAACAGCAGGTAGGCGACCGCGGCGACCAGGATCAGCCGCCAGCTCCAGGCCGCCGCCGCCTTGAGCAGCCGCGGCACCGACGAGTCGGCCGACGCCGCAGCCGAGTCCTGCGCTGGCTCGTGGTCGGCACCGTGCCATGGGCTAGTCGACGCGGGGCCCGCCCCCCGGGCCGCGCGCAGGCGGTTCGCGAACCCGCGGGCCGCCTCCATCATCGACCGGCCGTCCGTAGTCATGGCTCCCATGTAACCAACTACGGTGGTGCCATGCGCGCGTACCGTGAACGTCTGTCCGCGCCGGCCACCTGGTGGCTGTGGAGCACCGCCTGCGTGGTGCTGCTCGGCTCGCTGTTGTGGGCCGGTTTCAGCATCCTTATCGGGCTCGCGGTGTATGCCGTGCTCGAAGCCGGGTGCGCCGTGCTGCTGACCACCTGGGGCTCGACGCGCATCGAGGTGACCGAGACCGAGCTTGTCGCCGGGTCGCGGCGGATCGCGCTCGGCGTGATCGGCGAGGTGGCCGCGCTTGACGCCGAGCAGACCAGGGCGCTGCGCGGTCCGAGGGCCGACCCGGCCGCCTTCCTGATCGTCAGGCCCTACCTGCCGAAGTCGGTCTACGTGGAGATCATCGGGCGCCCGGCCAGCGGGCCCTACTGGCTGATCGGCACCCGCAGGCCCGAGCAACTCGCCGAGGCGATCGAGCGGGCCAGGCCGCGGCCGGCAGGCGAGCCGCCGTGCGATGATGATGCTCCGGGGGCGCGGCTTGAACTGGACATCGGGTCCATGCGAGCCGACGCAGCGGCGCACGGAAGGGAAGGCAATGCCTGGTAAGGGCGCTGACTACGGCGGCAAGGCGGTGAACGCGCTGGCCGGCGCGGCCGCCGCGTTCGTCGCGCGCAAGCTGATCATCTTCGCCTGGACGAAGATCACCGGCAGGCAGCCCCCTGGCAAGGCCGAGGACCCTGACGTCGCCATCGGCGAGGCGCTGGTCTGGACCCTGGTGCTCGGGATGGGAGTCGCGGTCGCCCGCGTTCTCGCCGTGCGGGTGACGGCCAGGCAGCTCGGCAGGTCGTCGGGCGAACCGGAGCAGTGAGGGGGGCCGCGCCGGCCATGCTGCGCGGCGGGCGCGTGCGCGGCGGCGTTTGGCCCTAATCTGTGTCCGTGCATTCAAAGGACCGTTCCAGGCTCTCGTTCAAGGTGCTGTACGCGATCAGGCACCCGCACCGGATCGCCGGCTACGCCAGGCGGCGCGGCCGCGATGCCGTGCTGCGGATGAAGTCGCCCGACCACGTCAGCTACTACCGTGCGGTGATGGCCTCGGACGCCGCACGCAGCCGCGAGGGCGCCGTCGGCAGCCACACGCACGAGTCCTGGCTGGCACTCGGCCAGCTTCAGTTCGACTACGCGACCAGCCACGGGCTCAAGCCGGACATGCGGATGCTGGAGATCGGCTGCGGCAACCTGCGGGCCGGCCGATTGTTCATCGACTACCTCGATCCTGGCAACTTCTACGGCATCGACATCTCGCCCGACATCCTGATCGCCGCGCAGGACACTATCGCCGAGCTTGGCCTGGCGGCCAAGCTCCCGCACCTGACCCTGGTGAAGAACCTGCGGCTGCACTTCCTGCCCGATGCGTCCTTCGACTTCGTGCACGCGCACAGCGTGTTCTCGCACTCCCCCATCGAGGTCATCGACGAGTGCTTCGCCCATGTCGGCCGGGTGCTCGCGCCGGGCGGCTTCTTCGACTTCACCTTCGACAAGACCGAGGGCGCCGAGCACCACGTGCTGCACGAGGACTTCTACTACCGGACCCAGACCCTGATCGATCTCGCCGCCAGCCACGGCCTGGAGGGCACCTACCTGGACGACTGGGACGCCACCGGGCACCAGCAGTCCAAGATCCGGATCACGGTGCCTGTCGCCGGGCAGGAGCCGACGGGATAAGGCGGACGCGGCCGGGCACTGTCGGCGGGGGCCGGCTTGCTGGCACGATCGGCAGTACGGGCACCCGCAGTGCTGACATCCGAACCGAGGGAGTACCGGATGGCCGCTCCGCACGTACTCGCGATCGTGCTGGCCGGCGGGGCAGGCAAGCGGCTCGCGCCGCTCACCGCCGACCGCGCCAAGCCGGCCGTACCGTTCGGCGGGCTGTACCGGCTGATCGACTTCGCCCTGTCCAACCTGGTCAACGCCGGCTGCCGCCGGATCTGCGTGCTCACCCAGTACAAGAGCCACAGCCTGGACCGGCACGTCACCACCACCTGGCGGCTGAGCAACCTGCTCGGCAACTACGTCACCCCGGTCCCCGCGCAGCAGCGGCTCGGGCCGCACTGGTACACCGGATCGGCCGATGCCATCTTCCAGTCGCTGAACCTCATCTACGACGACGGCCCTGACCTGGTGGCGGTGTTCGGCGCCGACCACGTGTACCGGATGGACATGACCCAGATGGTCGACCAGCACCTGGCGGGCGGCGCAGGGGTGACCGTGGCGGCCATCCCGGTCCCGCGGGCCGAGGCCAGCGGCTTCGGGGTGATCAAGACCGGCAAGGACGGCCGGTCCGTCGAGGCCTTCCTGGAGAAGCCGGCCGATCCGCCGACCATGCCCGGCGACGACGAGCGCTGCTACGCCTCGATGGGCAACTACGTGTTCAGCACCGACGTGCTCGTCGAGGCGCTGCACCAGGATGCGGCCGACGATGGCAGCAGGCACGACATGGGCGGTGACATCCTGCCGATGCTGGTCAGGCAGGGCTGCGCGCAGGCCTACAACTTCCTCGGCAACGACGTTCCGGGCGCCGAGGAGCGCGATGCGGGCTACTGGCGGGACGTGGGGACGCTCGACTCGTACTTCGAGTCGCACATGGACCTGTGCGCCGTGCACCCGGTGTTCAACCTGTACAACGACCGCTGGCCGATCCTGACCTACGTGCCGTCCCAGCCGCCCGCCAAGTTCGTGCACGACGACGGCGAGCGGATCGGGCGGGCGATCAACAGCGTGGTCAGCAACGGGGTGATCGTGTCCGGCGGCCTGGTGCGCGACTCGGTGCTGTCGCCGGGCGTGCGGGTCAACAGCTGGTCCCGGGTGGAGCGGTCGGTGGTCATGCACAACACCCGGATCGGCCGGCATGCCGTGGTGGAGAACGCGATCCTGGACAAGAACGTGCTCGTCCCCGACGGCGTGGAGGTCGGCGTGGACAAGGAGCACGACAGGGAACGCGGCTTCGTGGTCTCGGCCGGCGGCATCACCGTGGTCGGCAAGGGCCAGAAGGTGGCGCCGTGACCGGCGAGCCCGCCCAGTACCAGCCAGCACAGGGCGCACCACGGTCGCTCCGGGTGGCCCTGCTGACCAGGGAGTACCCGCCCGAGGTCTACGGCGGCGCCGGAGTGCACGTGGAGTACCTGGCCAGGGAGCTGCGCGAGCTGGTCAGCCTGACCGTGCACTGCCAGGGCGCCGACCGGGCTGGCGCGGTCGCGCACCGGCCGTGGGATCTGCTGCTCGACGCTAATGCGGCGCTGCAGACGATCTCCACCGACCTTGCCATGGCCGCGGCGGTCGGCTCGGCCGACCTGGTGCACTCGCACACCTGGTACGCCAACCTGGCCGGGCACCTCGCGGCGACGCTGTACGGCATACCGCACGTGATGACCGTGCACTCGCTCGAGCCGCTGCGGCCGTGGAAGGCCGAGCAGCTAGGCGGCGGATATGCGCTGTCCTCGTGGTGCGAGAAGGTGGCGGTCGAGTCGGCGGCCGCGGTCATCGCGGTCTCGGCCGGCATGCGGTCCGACGCGCTGGCCGCCTACCCGGCCCTTCACCCGGGCCGGGTGCACGTGATCCGCAACGGCATCGACACCACCGAGTACGCCCCCGATCCCGGCACCGACGCGCTGGCCATGCACGGCATCGATCCCGGCCGGCCGTACGTGCTCTTCGTCGGCCGGATCACCAGGCAGAAGGGCCTGTCGGTGCTGCTGCGCGCCGCCGAGCACCTGGACCCGGCGATCCAGCTCGTGCTCTGCGCCGGGCTGGCCGACACCCCCGAGCTCGAGGCTGAGGTCACCGGCCTGGTCGAGCACCTGCGCTCGGCCAGAACCGGAGTGACCTGGATCCCGGGGATGCTGCCGAAAGCCCAGGTGATCCAGCTGCTCAGCCACGCGACCGTGTTCGTCTGCCCGTCCCTATACGAGCCGCTCGGCATCGTCAACCTGGAGGCGATGGCCTGCGGCGCCCCGGTGGTGGCCTCCAGGGTCGGCGGCATCCCCGAGGTGGTCGTGGACGGCCAGACCGGCCTGCTCGTCCCCCCGGACGACCCGGCCGAGCTAGCCAAGGCGATCATGTCGCTGGCGGATGACAAGGAGCGGGCGGCGGCCATGGGCGCGATCGGCAGGCGCTGGGTAACCGCCGAGTTCAGCTGGGCGGCGATCGCGGCCCAGACCGCCGAGCTATACGCGACGCTGTACGCGGAGCTGCCCCAGCGTTAAGATGCATCTCGTTATTGAGATACATCGTGAAGGAGACCGGCTATGGCCGTGCCAGCCTCGCCCGTGCCAGCCTCGCCCGTGCCAGCCGCTCCGTCCGCGCCTGAGCCGCGCGCCCTGCGCGCCGCCGACAGCGATCGGGAGGCCGCCGCGCAGCGCCTGCAGGAGGCGTTCGCCGAGCGGCGGATCGACGGGGCGGAACTCGACGAGCGGATGCATGCCGCCCTCACCGCGCGCACCACGGCCGAGCTTGACGACCTCACCGCCGACCTGCCGGCGGCCCGGGTGAGCCGGCTCGCGGCGCCCGGCGACCGGCCGGCGGCGGCCGGCGACAGAACCGGCCGGCTCGCGGTCGCCTGGAAGGGCACGATCACCCGGGCCGGGCGCTGGCGGGTGCCGCGGCGTCTGACCAGCGTGGTCTACAAGGGATCGGGCCGGATCGACCTGACCGAGGCCGACCTGACCGCCGCGGTGACCACGATCGGGGCCGTCGCCTACAAGTCGCGGGTCGCGATCGTGCTGCCGCCCGGCCTGCGGGTCGAGGTGTCCGGCATCGGGGTGTCCCACGACTATCCAGCGGGGACGCCCGCTCCCGGCGCGCCGGTGCTGCGGATCAGCGGCCTGGCCTACAAGGGCGGCATCGACGTCGGGCTCGCCCCGGCGCCGGCCCTGACCGCGCCGCAGCCGAGCGTGCCCGCCTAGCCGGGCTCAGGTCACCGAGCCCGCTGCGGCACCCGTCACCCTGCCGCCCCAGCGGGCGATCTCTGCGTCGAGGTCGAGCGGCTGGATCATGCTGCCGCTGGCCGTCTCCTGCTCCCAGGCCTGCGACGGCACCCGCCACATCACCTCGAACTCGATCCCGCTCGGGTCCTTGGCATACAGCGACTTGGACACCCGGTGGTCGCTGGCGCCGACCAGCGCGCCGCGGGCGGCCAGCCGTGCCCGGACCTCGGCGAGCTCGGCGAGCGTGCCCACCTCCCATGCCAGGTGGTAAAGGCCCAGGTAGGGGCCGGCCGGCGGCTGGCCGTCCGGGGTAGCGAACAGCCCGAGGTCGTGGTCGTTGGCCGACCCGGCGGCCCGCAGGAACGCGGCCCGGCCGGGAATCTCCATCCGCACCTCGAACCCGAGGGTGTCACGGTAGAAGTCCACGGTCGCGGCCAGGTCGCGGACGTAGAGCACGGCATGGTTCAGGCGGCGTACCGGCATTTCAGCTCTCCTGCGGTCAGATCGTCATCGGGAACAACTGCCGCCCGGTGGCCCGAGATTCCCTGACCGGTCTAGTACGCGGGGACCGCACCCGCGCCAGCGAGCCCGCTCTGCTGCGCCCTGCCGAAGTCGTCGTCGATCAGCACCACGCTGCGTCCGGCCGCGTCGAGCAGCGACGCGGCCACCGACGCCCGGTACCCGGCCTGGCAGTGCACCCAGATCTCGCCGTCAGGTATCTCGGCGATCCGGCCGGGCAGCTCATGCAGCGGTATGTGCACGGCGCCGTCGATGCGTGACGCGGTCCACTCCGAGTCGCGGCGCACGTCGAGCAGGACGACCGCGCGCTCCGACCTGGCCTGCGCGTACCCGGCGAACGTGCCGACCGGGTAGCAGGCAAGCGGCGCGCCGCCCGCCCACGCGGCCGGGCCGCCGGTGGCGGCGGACGCAACCTGGTCCACGCCGATCCGCACCAGCTGCCGCTGGGCGGCGGCCACCTCGGCGGGCGCGTCGCCGAGCAGGGTCAGCGGCGCGCCCCACGGCAGCAGCCAACCGAGGTAGGTGGCCAGGTTGTCGCCGAGCTCGAAGTGCACGGTGCCGTGCAGGTGGCCGGCCGCGAACGCGATCCGCGAGCGCAGGTCGACGACCCACTCGCCCGCCTCGATCCGGCGGCGCAGCTCGCCGCTGTCGGCCTGGCTGGGCAGCTCAAGGTCGGGCGCGCCGGGCCCGGCCAGGTTGGCCGGAGCCATGTGCGCGTAGTACGCCGGGTAGACGTCGAGCCCGGCCAGGATCGTCTCGACGTAGTCGCCCTCGGCGAGGGTGAACGCCGGGTTGACGATCATCTCCCTGCCGATCGTGGAGTCCGCTCCCGACGTCGGGGTGGCCGAGCAGAAGCTGCCGAACCCGTGCGTCGGGCAGACCCTGGCATCGTGCGGCAGCTCCGCGGCCAGCCTGCGGGCCGATCCGTGCTGCGCCTTGGCAAGCTCCGCGCTGTGCTCGGCGCCGAGCAGGTCGGTGCGCCCGGTCGACCCGTACAGCAGCGATCCGCCGGTGAACACCGCGATCACCCTGCCCTGGTCGCTGAGCGCGTACGACAGGTGGTTGAACGTGTGCCCGGGGGTGGCGATGACCCTGACCCGCAGCTGCCCGGTGTCGATCTCATCGCCGTCGGCGACCGGTGACCGGTCGAAGGAGACCTGGTCGGCGGCGTTCACGTAGTAGGGGGCGCCGGCCGCCCTGGCGAGCGCCAGCCCGCCGGTCACGTAATCGTTATGGATGTGGGTCTCGAAGACACCCGTGATGCGGACGCCCCGCTGTGCCGCGGCCGCGAGCACCCGGTCGATATCACGCTGCGGGTCGATCACGATGGCGACCGAGCCGTCGGTGGCGAGGTAACTGCGGTCCCCGAGCGACGGAGTGTCGATGACGACGATGTCGATCAACCTGGCCGCCCTCCCTTCGTGCCTGGTTGGCGGCACATTACATCTGCTGCTATGTCACCGAGGCTAACTACTGAAACAGGGTTCGGCATCACTTGCCCTGGGACCGGTGTAGATACCCCGCGGCCGGATCGGAGTGTTCCGCGCGTACTCCTCGAGCGCGTGCGCCAGCCATCCTGCCGCCCGCGCGACCGCGAAGATCGCCTCCCCCGCCCCCGGGATCATCCCGGCGACGGAGGCGAGCACGGCGAGGGCGAAGTCGATGTTCGGCTCGGGCAGCGCCCGCTGCCTGCTCTCGGCGATCACCGCCTCGGCCACCGCAAGCCGGCCAGACCCCGGTGCCGCCGTCCTGATCAGCCCGAGCAGCGCGGCAGCGCGCGGGTCGGTGCCGCGGTAGACGAAGTGCCCGAACCCAGGGATGCGCTCGCCGCGCCTGAGCAGATCGCCGACCACCCTGGTGGCGTCGGCGGGCTCGGCTGCCGACCTGAGCATGACCTCGGCGCCGAACGACGCGCCGCCGTGCAGCGAGCCGCCGACGGCGCCGAGCCCGGTCGAGACCACGGCGTAGGGATCGGCCCTGACCGAGGCGGCGACCCTGGCTGCCAGCGTGGACGCCGCCAACTCGTGGTCGGCGAGCAGCACAAGGGCCGCCCGGAGCGCGCCCACCAGCCCGGGCTCGGGCTGGCGCGGGCACAGCCGAGGCACCAGCCGCTCAGCGATCGTGGCGCCCGGCCCAACGCCCGAGGCCGACCCAGCGGCCGTGGCCGGCCCATCCGGTGCGGCCGGCGGAAGGCAGTCCGTCATCCCGGCGATCAGGCAGCGCCCGGCCGCGATCACCGCCGGCGGGTCCAGGTGCAGCCGGAGCGGATCGGCGGCGGCGAGGGCCGGCACGATGACCTGGAGCCGCTCAAGCGACAGTGTGCCCGCGGGCAGCGCCGCCTGGGCCGCCGACCCGGCCGCGATGGCAGGGTCGGTCGCCCGCCACCGTCCGGCCGGCTCGGGATCGCCAAGCGTGCCGGTCCAGAGCAGGTAGGCGACGTCCTCCAGGCTCCGCTCGGCGGCGAGCGCGATCGCGTCGAGTCCCCGGTAGCGCAGGTGCTCGCCGGTGATCTCGGTGAGCTGGGTCTCGATCACAAGCTCGCCGCGGCGCGGCGCACGCCGCGGCCGCCCGCGCCTGGCCAGCCCTTCGATCTCCCTCGCGCTGAACAGGCTGGTCCGCGATCCCCGATCCCTGCGCCTGGTCAGCACCCCCCGGCTGACGTAGGAATACAGGCTGGCCTGCTTCACGCCAAGCCGCTCGGCGGCCTCCGCCGCCCCGATCCACTCCCCCGCTCCAGCCCGCTCCCCCGACCCGGCCCGCTGCCCCGACCCGGCCCGCTGCCCCGCTCCGGCCCGCTCCGTCACCACGGCTTCCCTCCCGTCCCAGCATTTACATTGATAATAATCAACATTGACAGAGTTGTAATATCGCAGTCGATAATCAAGCTCGGGTCCGTGATACGGAGGTGCCGCATGCCCAAGGTTCACTTTCTCGACGTCACCAACCGCGACGGCGTGCAGACGGCGAGGACCGGCCTGTCGAAGTTCGGCAAGACCATGGTCAACTTCTACCTGGCCAAGCTGGGCGTGGCGCAGTCCGAGATCGGGTTCCCCTTCCTGTTCCACGAGGGGCCCTACATCAGGGCCAACGTGGCGCTGGCCGAGGCCGGGGCCTTCGGCAGCCTGCGCCTGTCGGGCTGGTGCCGCGCGGTAACCGCCGACGTCGAGAAGGCCCTGCCGCTCGGCCTCTCCCACTACAACCTGTCCATCTCCACCTCGGACCAGATGATCGCGCACAAGTTCCGCGGCAGGCTGGACCGCGAGGCGATCATCGCCGAGATGACCGCGGCGGTGCACGCGGTCAAGGAGGGCGGCGCGGCGACCGTAGGGGTGAACGCCGAGGACGGCTCGCGCACCGACGAGGGGTTCCTCACCGAGTTCGCGCTGGCCGCGGTGCAGGCCGGCGCCGACCGGCTGCGCTACTGCGACACGATCGGCGGTGACGCGCCGAACCGGATCAGGGAGCGCTTCGCCAAGCTGGCTGCCGCGACCGGGATCCCGGTGGAGACTCACTGCCACAACGACCTCGGCATGGCCGTGGCGAACTCGGTGTCAGGCGCGCTCGGCGACCTTGACGCCGGCCAGGACGCCTGGGTCAATACCTGCGTGAACGGCATCGGCGAGCGCTCGGGCAATGCCGACCTGCTGTCCTGCGTCCTCGCCTTCGAGCACGCCTTCGGCGTGGCCGACCGGGTGGAGGTCGGCGACGAGATCGACCTGACCTGGGCGCGGCGGTTCGGCCTGTGGGCCAGCTACGCCTTCGGCCAGCCGCTGCCACAGAACCAGCCAGGTACCGGCCGCAACGCCTTCGCGCACGAGTCGGGCATCCACGCCGACGGCGCGCTGAAGGACAGGCACAACTACGAGCTTTACGACGACGACACGCTCGGGCCATTCCCGCAGGACTGGCACGCGCGGACCGGACGAGTGGTGCTCACCGGCGAGTACGGCGGGATGGCCGGCTTCCGGCACGTCATGGACGGACTCGGCATCGAGGTGGGCGTGCACGAGGATCTGGTCTTCCAGCTCGTCCAGCTGTGCGCGTCGGCGACCGGCAAGCCGCTGACCGACGACGAGCTGCGGCTGATCGCCGCCTACCCGCGCGAGCTTGCCCTGCTCTACCCCGGCCAGCTCGCCTGACCGGCGCTAGCGCAGCTGATTGCGCTGGCGCATCCGGCGGATTCTGGCCCGCTGGTTGGAGTCCAGCATCATGTAGCCGACGACCGGCACGGCCAGCGCGGCGAGCAGGATGAGGAACGGCACCCACCACGGGATGCCCACGATCCACAAGATGATCGCCAGCACGGCTCCGGCGGCTGCCAGCTGCCACTTGCGCGACATAACCGGTCTCCTCTTTCCCGCCGGGATGCCTTCATCCCGGCCCAACCCACCAGTTCCGGCCTGAGCAGTACCATGCCGCATCTGCTAGCACCACCGTAGCTCCCCGTCGGACGGACTCCGACCACATCCGATGCGAGATGATGGGGTGAAGGAGGAACCGATGCCGCTCTCACTGCCGATTGAGCCCGAGGCCAACGAGTACCTGTCCAGAGACGGGCTGGCGCTGCTGCTCGCGATGATGCTCGACCAGCAGGTGCCGTTCGAGAAGGCGTTCAGCTCGCCATATCAGCTGGCCCTGCGGCTCGGCCACGAGCCGACCGCCGCCGAGCTCGCGGACTTCGATCCGGACGCGCTGGTCGCCATCTTCGCGCAGCGGCCGGCCCTGCACCGGTTCCCGCGCGCCATGGCCGGCCGGGCGCAGGAGCTGGCCAGGATCGTGGCCGACCGCTACGACGGCGATGCCAGCGCGGTCTGGGCAAGCGCCGCCGACGCCGCCGAGCTGCGCAAGCGTCTGTCCGCGCTGCCCGGCTACGGCGCTTACAAGGCCCAGATCACGATCGCGCTGCTCGGCAAGCAGCTCGGGATCCAGCCGGCGGGCTGGCGTGAGGCGGCCGGCCACTTCGGCGAGGCCGGATCGCATTACTCGGTCGCCGACATCAGCGACGACGGCTCGCTTGCCAGGGTCCGCTCGTACAAGAAGGCGATGAAGCAGCAGCGGGCCGCCGTCGGCGCGTGACCGCGGTTACCAGGCGGCGTTGTCCAGCCCGAAGCTGTGGTTGTCGGTCAGCAGCAGGTGCCGTGCGGTCAGCCTGCCGTCCCTGATCGTGGCCACCCACAGCGCCGGCGGCGTATGGCCGACCAGGTAGAGCACCCGGTCTGCGTCCGGTGCGAACGCAACGGGCAGCGCTCCCCTCGGCAGCGCGGCGATCTGGCGGCCGGTCACTACGGACCCGTGCAGCGTGATCTCGTCGATCGGGCCGGCTGACCTTCCGCCCATTCTGGCCACAACGAAGCTCTGCCCGGCGGCGTAGTCACCGCTGATCACCTCGAACGGCGAGGTGAACCGGTGCGGCACGAAGACCATGTGCGCCGAGAGGCCCGCGGCGGTGACGTCGACGACGATGACGCACAGGCCCCTGGGCGACCTCTGCTGGCCGCAGCGGTTGCCGGCCTTCCGGTTGCCGGACTTCCCTGCGGCCACACCGCGGCTTGCCTGTGCCGACACGGCGACCGCGTCCGGCTGCGGCACGGCGAGCACCTGGGTCCCGTCGCCGAGCCAGGCGACCGTGCCCTGGTTGAGCAGCGAGGACTTCGGGCCGATCAGGCCGGCCAGCGAGATCACCCTGGTGGTGCCGGTGCGCAGGTCCCTGACCGCCAGCGAGGAGAACGCGGTCGGCGAGAACTGATCTCCGGTGGCGTAGGCGAGGTAGCGGCTGTCCGGGCTGACCGACGGATAGGCGCCGTCGGCCAGGACGCTGATCCTCCCGGTCGCCACCGAGATCTGCCTGACCACGATCCGGCCGCTGTGCAGCCCGACCACGAAGACGGATCCCCCGTCCGGGGACAGGGCGAAGCCGTTGCCCGAGCCGACCGGCGCGAGCACCTTGACCAGGCGGCCGGTGCGTGCCGAGATCAGCCGCGCCGACTCGTGCGCGCCCGAGCCCGAGGATCCGGTGACGGCCACCACCGGCGGGTCGGCCATGTCGCCGGCCGCGCGGCCCTGCATATCAGGACGACTGGCCGCGGCGGTGGCGGCGCGGCCAGGACGGCCGGAAGTAGGCATCGCGCTGGCCGACCAGAGGCCGGACATGGCCAGACCAAGCAGGCACGCCGTAACCGCCGCCACGGTGCCGGCGATCGCGGCAGGCCACCGGCCGCGGCGCACCAGGAAGCGAATGCGCGGGGTGCGCTTGCCGTTCTCCGACGCGGTCACAGATCCTCCCTCACCCGCCCTTGCGTACGCCGCTCACGAGTAAGACGCACAGGGAGGGCACTGCGCTGCACCGGCGGGGCGGGTAGTGTCTCGCCTCATGCCTGAGTCTGACATCCCGGCCGGTCCCGCGGGCCAGGTCGGTTCTGTTCCGCCTGCCACTTCCGCCGCCACTTCTGCCGCCACTCCGGCGGCCAGCACCGCGCGCGTGCACGTTCTCCAGGACGGGTACGCGCGCGAGGAGGAAGACGGCGACCGGGTCGGCAGCACGGTCACGCTCATCACCGACGGTGATGTGGCCGTGATCGTGGACCCGGGCATGGTGTGGTCACGGGCTGCCCTGATCTCGGCGCTGGCCGAGCACGGCGTCGGCCCTGACGACGTGACCGACGTCGTGTTCAGCCACCATCATCCGGACCACACCGTCAACGCGGCGCTGTTCCCCGCCGCGCGCATCCACGACTTCTGGGCGGTCTACGACGGCGACCTGTGGGTATCCCGCGACGCCGAGGGCGCCGAGCTGAGCCCGTCGATCAGGCTGATCCTCACCCCTGGCCACACCGACCAGGACATCAGCACGGTCGCGGCGACGCCGGACGGCGTCTACGTCTGCACCCACGCCTGGTGGGGTGCCGACGGTCCCGCGAACGACCCGTTCAGCCCTGACCAGGAGGTGCTGTCGGAGAGCCGCGCGCGGATCCTCGGCATCGCATCGGTGATCATCCCTGGCCACGGGCCAAGCTTCGTGCCCGGACCGGACACGCCGCGCTGACCGGGCACTAGACCGCATCGCCCTTGATCGTGAACGCGGCCAGCCGCCGGGCGGCGACGGCCAGCGTCACGACGGTCACCAGCGCGGCCATGATCAGCGCGGTCTGGACGGTCAGGTGCGCGTTGAGGGCGGAGGTGCGCGCGATGGAGTTCGCCACGCTGACCGAGTACTGGCCGATCGACAGCACCCGCACCCCGCCGACGAAGTTGCCGAGCAGGCCCTCCCAGACCAGCAGGTACAGCAGCCCCACCGCGATCGCCCGGGTGGTGAGCAGCGAGAACAGCACGAACAGCGCGTTGTAGCCGATCGAGGCGACCATCGCGCCCGCCAGCAAGCCGAGGCTGAGCTTGTCGGTGAATCCCCTGGCTATCGCCGCGGCAAGGTACTCGGGGATCGCGCCGAACACCACCGTCAGCGCCGCCGCGGCGGCGAACTTGGACAGCACCACGGACAGCCTGCTGACCGGCGTGGCGAGCAGGTGGATGATGCTGCCGTCGTCGATCTCGGCCCCGAGCACGCTGGTGCCGATGATCAGGGCGGTCAGCGGCAGCACCACCGAGAAGCCGAAGTCACCGAGGAACTCCGGCGGCCACGCCGGGCTCGTCGCGGTCAGCCGGAGCGCCACGGTGAGCAGGATCAGCACCAGCGGGATCAGCATGAAGACCAGCGCCCGCTTGCGGCCCAGCGTGGCACGCAGCGTGATCCGCAGCACGACCGGGTTCAGCAGGCCAAAGATCGCGCCCGGCCGCTTCACGACGCCACCAGGTAGGAGAACACGCTCTCCAGCGACTCGTCCGACGGCAGCACCTCGCGCAGCCGGATGTCGCCGTCGCGGCAGAGACCGGCGAGTTCCCTGGAGAAGGCGCCGAAGTCCGACGTCCGGACCTGGAGCCCGCGCGCGGTCAGTTCCACCCCGGTGACGGCCGGGCGGCCGATCAAGGCGGCCCCGAGCACCCGGTCAGCCGAGGAGCGCACCAGGAACACGTGCGGCCGCGAGGTCATCAGCCGGCGGATCGCGCGGAAATCGCCGGAGGCGGCCAGCCGTCCGCCCACGATCACCTGGATGGTCCCCGACATCCGCTCGACCTCCTCAAGGATGTGCGAGCTGAACAGGATGGTCCTGCCCTCGGCGGCCATCTGCTCGAGCAGGTCCATCATCTGCAGCCGCTGCCTGGGGTCCATCCCGTTGAATGGCTCGTCGAGCAGCAGCACCTGCGGGTCGTGCACGAGCGCGGCGGCGACCTTGATCCGCTGGCGCATGCCCTTGGAGTAGGTCGCGATCCGCCGGTCCTGCGCCTCGGTCATCTCCAGGATCCCGATCGCGCGGCGGGCGGCGGCGTCGGGGTCGGGCAGCCGGTGCAGTCTGGCCGTGGACCGCACGAAGTCGTAGCCGGACAGGAACGCGTAGACCGAGTCGCGCTCGGGAACCAGGCCGAGCGTGCTGAACACGCCGGGGTTGCGCCAGCTCGGCCTGCCGCCCACGGTCAGCTCGCCGCGCGACGGCGGCAGGAAGCCTGCCATGAGGTTCAGCAGCGTGGTCTTGCCCGCGCCGTTCGGGCCGAGCAGCCCGGTGATGCCGGCGCCGACCGTCATGGACACGTCGTTCACCGCCACGACGTTGCCGTACCAGCGCGACACGTTCCGCAGTTCGATGCTGCGCGCCTCCGGGTTCATGCGACGCTCACGCTCGTGTACCTGGCGAACAGCGCGGCCAGGCTGACCCCGAGGAAGACGAGCAGCATGACGCCGTACGCGATCCCGTAGCCACCCGGCCTGGCCACGATCCCCGGGTCGGTGCCGCCGAGCCACTGCCGCACCCCGTCCAGCACGGTGTAGGGGCTGATCAGGCCGAACAGGTGCGCCGAGGCGGGCACCGCGGCGGTCGATACCGCCGCGCCTGGCCCGGCCGGGACCGGGCCGGGCCTGACCGGCGCCTCGACGATCTTGGTCAGCACGTTCGCGAGCGTCCAGGTCAGGAACAGGAAGATCACCACCGATCCGACCGAGAACGCGCGGCGGCCGCTGACGCTGGCCAGCGCCAGGCCGATCGCGGCGAGCAGCACCGACCACATCAGCCCCACCAGCAGGCCGGGCACCAAGGCCCTGGTCTGCGCCCAGACCTGGCTGCCGCTGTGCACCTGCATGATGGTGCCGATGTAGAGCAGCAGCACCGGGATGTCGATCAGGGCCAGGCACGCGAGCACGAACGCCGCGTACTTCGCCGCTGGGTAGTCTCGCCGCCTGATCGGCCTGGCGAAGTACAGCGGCAGCACCCGGCTGCGCAGGTCGCGCGCGACAAGCTCGGGTGCCTGCACGGCGATGAACAGCATCGTGACCAGCACCCGCAGGTTGTTCGTGTAGGTGTCGTAATCGAAAACCCGGTCGTGCGAACGGCTGAGCGCTATCGCGACGGCGTTGACCACGGCGGGCGTGCACATGATCACGAACGTGATCACCGGCACGATCTTGGCCTTGGCGCCGCGGCCGAGCCCGAACGCCGCCCGCAGGCTCTGCCAGCACAGCGCCGCGGCGATCCGGCCGCGGCCCACCCTCGGCCCGTCGTAAGCGCGGTACCCGATGTCGTGGATCACTCCGGCGCTGACCGGGTCCGCGCCGGTGCCGCCGCTCGGGCCCGGGTGCGTGTCAGTCGACATCGGCCGCTCTCCCGTCGCTTCGGAAGATCTCCTCGACCCGGTGCCTGCGCTGCTCCATCCGCGTCAGCGGCAGCCCGAGGTCGGCGACCGCGTCCCGCACGGCGTCGTAGGTGACGTCGCCGTCGATCCGCACCAGCAGCTCGCGCTCGTGCGCGACGGGGCGGAGCCCGCGCCTGGCGAGCTCGGCCGCCAGCAGGTCGGCCCCCTCGTCCACCTCCACCGCAAGCACCTGGCTGGCCTGCGTGAACGAGCTGATCGTGGCGGCCCTGAGCAGGCGGCCGCCGTCGATCGCGATCAGGTGGTCGCAGATCTGCTCGATCTCGCCGAGCAGGTGCGAGGAGACCACGACCGAGATGCCGAACTCGCCGCCGATCCTGGCGATCAGATCGAGCATCGCGGTCCGCCCGGCCGGATCGAGCCCGTTGGTGGGCTCGTCGAGCAGCAGCAGCCTCGGGTCGCCGGCCAGCGCCTGGGCCAGTTTGACCCGCTGCTTCATGCCGGTGGAGTAGGTGCCGATCTGACGGTACCGCTCCTCGTACAGGCCGACGTGCCGCAGCGACTCCGCTGCGCGCTCTTTGGCCGCGGTCGGCGGGATCCCGGACATCCGCGCCATGTGCGTGACGAACTCGGTCGCCGTCACATCCGGCGGCAGGCAGTCGTGCTCGGGCATGTAGCCGGTCTGCCCCCGGATCTGCTCGGCATCGGTCACCGTATCCAGGCCGAGAACGCTCGCTCCCCCGCTCGTCGGCCGCAGCAGCCCGAGCAGGACCTTGATCAATGTCGACTTGCCGGCACCGTTGGCCCCGACCAGCCCGGTGATGCCCGGGCCGACCGCTACCGTCAGCTCGTCGAGCGCCACGATCGACCCGCCGAACCTCCTGGTCAGCGCGGTCGTGGCGATCACCGGCCCGGGTTCAGGCTCGCCCGGCCGGGTCCCGGCCAGAGCGGCCTGGTCCGTGGTCACAGCGGCTCCCTCGTCACAGCGGCTCCCTCGTCACAGCGGCGCGGCCTCGCTTTCTGGCGCGGCTGGCCGGGCGGCCAGGATCGCGCAACCCCACTCTGCCCGCCCGGCCGGGTCGCCGTCATCCGCCGCAGGTCTGATCCGCCCTAATTCCCAGGTACCACGCCGACCGGCGACACACCGGCGGATTGAATCTATGCTTTGCGCGACATGCCGGATCGACTCACCGCTCGCGTCGCTTTGATGGCTCTGCTGGTCCTGCTGACGATCGCCGGGACCCGTGCCGTCGGTCCGACCGTGGGCTGGCACCTGCCGTCACGGGCGGTCGTCCTCGCCGTTGGCTGCGCACTCGAAGCCGTGCTCGCCGGCCTGCTGGTCGCCCTGCGGTGGCGGCCGGCCGAGGCCGATCTCGGCGCCCGGCTGCGCCGGCCGCTGTCGGCCGCGCTCGTGACCGGGCTGGTCGTGATCCCGATCGCGGTGGCCGTCGCCAGCCTCGGCCGCTGGAAGCGGGCACGGCCGCTGCCCCCGGCGCTCAAGCCCACTCGTCTGCGGCGGATCAAGACTCCCGCGGTCAGGGCCGGCCACAGCCCGAACCTCGCGGGCCTGGTCCACTACCTGCTCATCGCGATCCTGATCGTCGCGGTCGTGGCCGTGGTGATCGCGGTCTGGCGGCGGCGACTGGCCTGGTCGCGCCGGCCGGACGGGACCGACGTCGACGACGCCGGCGACACCCCGGCCGAGCTTGCCCGCGCGGTCCGGTCGGCGCGCCAGGCTCTCCGCGACGTCGACCAGGCGCGGGCCGCGATCATCGAGTGCTACGTGGCCATGGAGTCCAGCCTCGCCGACGCGGGGGCCGAGCGGGCCGCGGCCGAGACACCGGACGAACTGCTCGCGCGCGCGGTCGGGCTCGGCGTGGTCGGCGCCGGGCCAGCCGGGCGGCTGACGGCGCTGTTCTACGAGGCGCGGTTCTCCACCCACCCGATGCCGCCGGCCAGGCGCGACGAGGCCGAGCAGGCGCTCGCCGACCTCGCCGCCACGCTGCCCGACCAGCCCGACCAGCCCGGTCGGCCCGACCGGCCCGCCGAGGCCGTCTCGGCCGCTAGCGGCCCAGCCGAGGCGGAGAAGGCCGGCTCGCGCGGCCAAGGGCAGGCCGGGTAATGAGCGGCACCGGCTGGAACGCCGCCCGCCGCGAGGTCGCCGTCGCCGCCGGGCTCGTCGCCGCGCTGACCGCCGCGGCCTGGGCGCTGGACGGGCCGGCCGCCGCCGCGGTGGTCGTGATCGGCTCGGTCGCGCTCAGCCTGGTCCTGCTGCGGGCCGTACTCGGCCACGACGCCGAGCTACCGCCGCACCCGCCGGGCTCCGGCCCGCCGACCCAGTCGTTCCGCGGCTTCTGGCGGACCCAGGCCGACCTCGCCGACGCGACCAGGTCGCTGAGCGCCTGGGACATGGGCGCGCGCCGCAGGCTGACGAACCTGTTCGCCGCGCGGCTCGCCGAGCGGCACGGGATCAGCCTGGCCGACGACCCCGACGCGGCCAGGCGGCTGCTGCTGCGCAGGCCGAGCCGGCACGACCTGTGGTTCTGGATCGACCCGGACCGGCCTACCCCGCCCGACGCTGGCGCGCAGCGCGGCATCCCGCCGGGCGCGCTCGCCGCCCTGATCGACCGACTGGAGCAGCTGTGACACTAACCCCGGCGCAGACGGCGGAACGCTGCGCCGCCGTGCTCGACGAGGTGGAGCGGGCGATCATCGGCCAGCGGACCGCGCTGGAACTCGTGCTGACCGGGATCCTTGCGGGCAGTCACATCCTGCTCGAGGACCTGCCGGGCCTCGGCAAGACGATGACGGCACGGTCCTTCGCCAGGGTGCTCGGCCTGGAGTTCACCAGGATCCAGTTCACCCCCGACCTGCTGCCCTCCGATGTTGTGGGGGCCCCGATGTACGACCAGCGCAGCGGGGAGATGGTGTTCAGGCCCGGGCCGGTCTTCACCCAGCTGCTGCTCGCCGACGAGATCAACAGGACGCCGCCGAAGACTCAGGCCGCCCTGCTTGAGGCGATGGGCGAGGGCCAGGTGAGCATGGACGGCCAGACCAGGGCACTGCCCAGGCCGTTCATCGTGCTGGCGACCGCCAACCCGATCGAGTACGAGGGCACCTACGACCTGCCCGAGGCGCAGCTCGACAGGTTCGGCATGCGGCTGCGGTTCGGCTACCTGAGCGGCACCGACGAGGTCGCCATGCTGCAGCGCCGCCTGGACCGGGCCGCCGACGAGGTGAGCCTGGCCACGCTGACCGGGCCGGACGAGCTGATCGCCATGCGCCGCTCGCTTGAGCAGGTCGAGGTCTCCCCCGACCTGCTCGAGTACGTCGTCGCGCTGATCGGCGCGACCAGGCAACACGCTCAGATCCAGGTCGGCGCGAGCCCGCGCGGCGGGCTGTTCCTCGTCCAGCTGGCCCGCGGTCATGCGGTGCTGCGCGGTCGCGACTATGTGATTCCGGACGACGTCAAGGCGGTCGCGGTCCCCGCGCTCGGCCACCGGATCACGCTGCGCCCCGAGCTGTGGGTGCGCAAGGTCAGCCCCGAGGACGTGATCGCCAGGATCCTGGCCGGCGTGCCGGTGCCGCGCACCGACCCCGCTGCTCCCGTTTCGAATAATGCCTGAATCTTCTGGCATTAACGCAGCCGTCGTGGTGACCGCCGGCCCGCCGATGCAGGCTCCGGTCACGTGGCGGCTGTCCCGACATGCGCGCAGGCTGGTCACGCTCGCGATCGCCGGACTGCTGATCGCGGTGCTCGCCAGGAGGCCCGAGTTCGCCGGGCTGGCAGCCCCCGCGCTGCTGCTGCTGCTCCCGGCCGGGTCGGCCAGGCCGGCCACGGTCGGGGTCGCGCTGGCCGCCGGGACCGGTGACCGGCTGACCGAGGGCGAGCGGGCCACAATCTTGGTCAGGGTGACCGGGGCGGCCGGCTTCGACGCGCAGGTCAGGCTGCAGGCGGCCGCCTGGATCGCCGCGGAGCCCGGAGTGCTCGGCGCCGACGGGTGGTTCAGGCTGCCGTTCCGTTCGCAGCGCTGGGGCCGCCGACCGGTCGGCACGCTGGAGCTGACGCTGCACGACCGCTGGCGGCTCGTGCAGGGGCGGCTGAGGGTGGACGCGCCGACCGCGTTCTGCTACCCGCTGCCCGCCAGGCTGGAGTCGCGGGTGGTGCTCAGCAAGCTGCCCACCCGGCTCGGCGAGCACCCGGCCAGGGTGGCCGGCGAGGGCAACGAGTTCTCCGGGGTGCGCGAGTTCGTGCCCGGGGACCGGCAGCGTCGGATCAACTGGCCGGCCACCACCCGGCGCGGCACCCTCCAGCTGAACACGTTCGCCGCCGAACGCGCCCAGGTGGTGGTGATCCTGATGGATGTCAGCGCCGACGTCGGGGAGGCCGGAACCAGCACGGCCGACCTGGCGGTCAGGGCCGCGGCCGGAGTCGGGGCGTCCTATCTCGCCGCGCGCGACCGGGTCGGCCTGATCAGCTTCGGTGCCAGGGTGCGCTGGATCAGCCCGGCCGCCGGCCGTCGTCAGGCCGACCGGATCATGAACCTGGTCATGACCGATTCAGGCGACGGCGAGCGAGTCGACGCGGTGAGCAGGCTGCCGCATGCCGCGCTGCCGCCCGGTGCGCTGATCGTGGTGGTGAGCCCGCTGCTCAGCCTGCGGCTGGTCGAGGCGCTGCGGGAGCTGCGCGAGCGGGGGTTCGCCACGATCGTGATCGACGTGCTGTGTTCCGAGCCCGCGGTCGGCGCCGGGCTGGTCAGCGGCGCGGCGCTGCGGCTGCTCGGCGGGCGGCTGATGACCGGCCGGTACCGCAGGCTTGAGATGGCCGGGCTGGCCAGGCGGGTGTGGCGGATGGAGCAGGATGCGATCAGGTTCTCGCTCCGCGAGCTCGGCATTCCGGTCGTGCGCTGGGACGGCCAGTCGAGCCTGGACGAGCCGCTCGCGCCGTATACAAGGCGGGCCATGGTGAACCGGGCATGACGAGGTACTCGGCGCGGTTTCCGGCGCCAGCGGCACTGGCCGTGGTGGCGCTGGCGGCCGCCGCGGTGCTCTGCGCCGCACTGCCGATGCACGGCGCGAGCCGCGGCGCCAAGCCGGTCCTGATCGTCGCCGCGCTCTGCGCGGCGGGAAGCGTGGCGCAGCTGGCCGGCCGGATGCTGGCCCAGGGCGCGGCACGGCCGGCCGAGTCGTACCTGCCCACACTCACCGGCCTGGCGAGCAGGGCCTGGGCGGCGACCGCGGCCGTCCCGTGGCCGCAGCTCCTGCTTGTCGCCGTGCTGGTGCTCGAGGTGCTGCACCCGTCCAGGCCGTGGCACACCGTCTTGCTCGGGCTGATCCTGCTCGGCTACCTGCTTGCCCTGCACCTGGCCGAGACCGGCGCCCGCGTCTTCGTGCTGCGCGGCCAGCTTCGGCTGATCGCCGCGGGCGCCGCGCTGGGGGCCGTGTCGGTCGGGGCGGGGCTGCTGCCGGCCGGCGCGGGCTCGGGCTGGCTGACCGCGGTCGCCGGGGTCGCCGCCGTGATCGCGGCCGGTCTCGCCCTGCCGGTCTAGGCCGCCTCGGCGGCTAGGGCGGCGCCTGGGGCGCGCCCGGGCGCGCTCGCCTGCTCATCCAGTCGATCGCCCAGGTCGTCACGGCGGCGAGATAGAGCAGCACGATCGCGGCGGCGCGGATCGCGAGCACGGCCTGCCAGCGCTGGCCGAGGTAGATCGCCATGTCCCAGAGCACGTGCACCGCCAGCATCGGCAGCATGCTGCCGGTGCGCAGGAAGAGCCAGATGAACACCGCGGCCCAGACCGCGATCCCGGCCACGCCGAGCCCGTAGTAGTCGTGGTAGGAGCATCGCAGCGCCGTGCCGACGAGCACGATCTCGGGCAGCGGGCGTCGCGCCTGCCGCAGCGTGGTGACCACGAAAGCGAGGACCACGAGTTCCTCGACCACGCCGGCCGCGATCGACGCGGTGACCGTGAAGATGAGGTAGCCGTAGTCCTGGTGCGCGGGCTGCCCGAGATGATGGCGGCCGGCCAGCTGGGCGGTGAGCGCCCCGCCGGCCACGAGCGCGAGCACGGCCCAGGCGGCGATCCGCAGGCTCTGCGCGCCGCCCGCCGTGCCGTCGGAGCGGCGCGGCCAGCCGATGCCGAGCATGCGCGGCGTGATCCCGCGCCTGGCCGAGGCCAGCACCACGACGAGCACGGCGAGCACGCAGATCGCGATCTCCTGTACGGCCTGCGGCGCGAAGACCGCCCAGCTTCCCGAGGGCACCGGGTAGCGCCCGGCCAGCGTCTCGCCCCCGGCGACGATGCTCGCAGCGAAGAACGCGCCGAAGACGAGAAGGACCTCGCCGTAGGCGCGGGCCGCGGAGATCGGGGCGGCGGGCAGCGGCGGCTGCACCGACCACCAGTGCGCCCGCGCAGGACGGCCCGGCGGCCGCGGCCAGCCCGCCGCATCGGGGTGGATCGCCGTGCTGCCGCGGTCCGCCACTACCGGCCCGCCGCGTAACCCTGCATCCCGCGCGCGTTGGCCCCGGCGTACAGGAGCCCGCCGTCCCTGCTGACCGCGCTGATCCGGCCGAGCGACCACGGGCCGGACACGGTGACCTCGTGGCCGCGCCCGCGCAGGTCGGCGACCACGTCATCGCCGAACCTGGCCTCGACGGTCAGCGACCGGGGGACGCTGCGCCTCGGGTAGAACGAGGAGGGAAAATGGTCGGTGTGGAACGCGGGGGCGTCGATGGCCTCCTGCAGGTTCATGCCGAACAGCACGTGGTTCAGGAAGAACCCGACCGTCCACTGGTCCTGCTGGTCCCCGCCGGGCGTGCCGAAGGCCAGGTAGGGCTCGCCGTCGCGCAGCACAAGGCCGGGTGACAGGGTGGTACGCGGCCGCCGGCCGGGAGCGAGCGTGCTGGCGAAGCCGGGGGTGAGCGTGAACATCTGCGCCCGCGTCCCCAGGCAGAAGCCGAGCCCGGGGACCACCGGCGAGCTGGTCAGCCAGCCGCCGCTCGGGGTGGCCGAGACCAGGTTGCCGAACCGGTCGGCCACGTCCAGGTGGCAGGTGTCACCCGCCCGGTAGCTCGACGCCGCCCCGGATCCGCCGGTTTGCATCGTCGGCTCGCCGGTGCCCGGGTCCAGCCGCGGTGCGGGCGGCTCGACGTCCATCACGGGCGACACGCTCCCGTCATCCCACGGCCCGTGGAAGGCGGCGGTGACGAAGCCCGGCAGCCGTGGGGTGCGGCCCTCGGGGGAACCGGGGCGCAGCTCGGCCGACGCCTCGGGCCCGGCCAGCCGGCGCCGGCTCTCCGCGTACTCGGCGGACAGCAGCGCTTTGACCGGCACGTCGGTGAAGTCCGGGTCGCCGTACCAGGCTTCCCGGTCGGCGAACGCGAGCTTGCCGCACTCGGTCACGGTGTGGATGAAGTCCGCGCTGCCCGGGCCCATGGCCGCGAGGTCGAAGCCGCCGAGCAGCGCGAGCTGCTGAAGGAACACCGGGCCCTGGCCCCACGGCTTGGTCTTGCACACGGTCAAGCCGCCGAAGTCATAGGTCAGCGGCTCCTCGAGCCGCGGATGCCAGCCGGCCAGGTCGGCGTAGGTCAGCAGGCCCCGGTGCGGCTCCCCGGTCACGTCCATGACCTCGGCGGAGGCGACGTAGGCGGCGATCGTCTCGGCCACGAAGCCTTCGTAGTAGGCCCGCCTGGCCGCCTCGATCTGCTCGTCGCGATCGGAGCTGGCCGCTTCCGCCTCGTCGAGGATGCGCTGGTAGGTGGCGGCCAGCGCGGGGTTGGCGAACCGCGAGCCCGGTGCGGGCACGCGCCCGCCCGGCAGGTAGACCTCGGCGGAGCCTGGCCAGTGGTCACGGAACAGGTCGGCGACGCTAGCGATGCCCCAGCTGATCGCGGGCACCAGCGGGTAGCCGCGGACCGCGTAGCCGATCGCGTAGCCCATCACGTCCCGCAGCCGGAGCGTGCCGAACTCCCGCAGCAGCAGCATCCAGGCGCCGAACGCGCCGGGCACGCACGCGGCGAGCAGGCCGCTGCCGGGCACGAGGTCGAGGCCGAGGCTGGTGAACGCCTCGGGGGTGGCA
>DATIZP010000166.1:0-9691 GCA_035517035.1 Streptosporangiaceae bacterium
CCTGGCCACCGGTGAGCCGGTGTCGCGGCAGCGAGTCAGGAACGACATGACCTGGTACTCCTTCGCCTGCGCGTACGTTGACATGAAGTGGAAGACGGCGGCGGCCAAGTACCGCCGCAACATCGCCCAGGCGCTCGCAGCCGCCACGCCGCCCATGCTCATGGCTGGCCCAGAGCAGCCGAGCGGTCAGGACTTCCGCAGCGCTCTGGTCAACTGGGGCCTGAACACCGGCAGGCGCGCGTCTGCTCCTGACGACGTCGCCGACGTGCTTTCCTGGATCGACCGCCACTCACGCCTGGTTTCCGAGCTGGCCGAGCCTGCGCTCTGCCGCCACGTCCTCTCTGCGGCGACATCGCGACTGGACGGCAGCCGTGCCGCCGCCAGCTCCGTGCGACGGAACCGGACCGTCCTCCTCAATGCGCTCGACTACGCGGTCGAGCTGCGCCTACTGGACGACAACCCCGGCCGAAAACTCAAGTGGCGCAACCCCGCCGCCACCTGGGAAGTGGATAAGCGCTCGGTCATCAACCCAGCCCAGGCGCGGGCCCTGCTCGACGCCGTGCGCGTCCAGCAGCCAAGCGGCCCGCGCCTGGTCGCCTTCTTCGGCGTTCTGTACTACAGCGGTCTACGGCCAGAAGAAGCGATCGCGCTGCGGCGCCAGGACGTGATGCTGCCCACGGACGACAACTGGGGAGAGCTTCACCTACGAGCGGCCAAGCCCGACGTCGGCAAGCAATGGACCGACGACGGCCTGAGCCGAGACAGTCGCGGCCTCAAGCAGCGCGCCGAAGGCGAGACCCGGAGAGTCCCCTGTCCGCCGCCGCTCGCCAAGCTGCTTCGCGAGCACCTGGCCGACGTCCATGGCGGTCCGGATCAGCTGATCTTCCGTGGCATTCAGGGCGGCTCACTGCCAACGATCACCTACCGCCGAGCATGGGACCGGGCCCGGAACTCGGCGTTCTCGGCGCAGGAGTACCAGTCCCCGCTGGCTCGCCGTCCCTACGACCTGCGCCACGCCTGCCTGTCCACCTGGCTCAATGGCGGCGTTCCGCCGGCTCAAGTTGCCGCGTGGGCTGGTCACAGCGTTGAGGTCCTGCTACGCGTGTACGCGAAGTGTCTCGAAGGCCAGGACGATGTCGCCAAGCGCAGGATTGCTCAAGCGCTTACTGCTGAGAGCTGACGGCGCCGGGGAAACTGTTGCCAGTTCTTACTTGCCCGAATGTTCCGATGGGTCCTTGCTGCTGCTCCGAAGGGCCCTGATGAGTGACACCAGATTGTGTGTGCGCTCTCTGCTGGAAAGAACCCAGGCCATACCCAAAAGCCAGCCGCTACCAAGCGCAGTGGCCGGCCAGTCGAGGCCAGCCAAAGCAGCGATAGCATCTGCTCCCGGCACCATCACAATCAGTGCCACCTTAAGGTGCGGTGTCATCGATGGCTTCTCGCGGAGCTCTCGTCGTAGCCACACGGAGCGGGAAAGCAGTCGAAGCGCGTAGGGAGTCTGATCACGCCGTGGCAGCTCGACAACCTCCGCAGCCCACTCTTCACGGTAGCGCTGCCGGTCCGCAGGCGGGAGCAGGCGGAGAGCTAGGTCCACCGAGCACCGGGTACGACGACTCGGCGCATTCGGGTGATCCACAGGTGCGGGAAGGGCGGCGTTACTGCTAGCGGTAGGGGCACTTGCCCCAAGACGGCTACCCTCAGCAGCATCGGAATTAACGGCGGCCGCCGGGATAGCGCCGCGCATGTATTGGATCTCGCGGGCAAGCAGTCGGTAGTCGTTGGTTGCCCCGCTGAACGGCGCAAGTGACGTATTCATGTTACGCAGCAACCTTATGGCGGTCGCGTAACGTCTTTCGGCTAGAGCGTGCCCTAGTGCTTCAAGTTGCCCTTCGCCCTCCGCCGCAAGGCCAGGATGCATGGCAATATATTTGCCCGCTGCCCTGCTCAGCCGTGCGTAGAAGTGCTGAATGTCGTATTCCAGGCGCAGGTCCGCAGTGAGAGCGAGCCGGGGAGACACTCTGTCCTCGCCGCACATCACAAGGCCCCGGCAGGTGAAAGTCCTGGCTGCAGACGCCTCAGGGCGGCCCGACTCTCCGTTGCTCGGGCAAGTGCGCTGCGTGCCAGCTCGGCTCCGTCTGCGCTAAGCGTGTAGTACCTGCGCCGAGGTCTGCCTTGCCTGTGCGGGTCGATCTCCTCCCAGAAGGACTCCAGCCAGCCGGCCTTCTCCAGTCGGGCGAGGATGGGGTGAACTGTGCCGCTGGGCAACTCGGCTCTACCGCAGATCTCAAGGCCATACATCGCCTTGGATGGCTGGTCCAAGAGCGCCCGAAGCACGGCCTGCGTGGTCTGAGTCATCCGTGGGTCTGGTGCCATGCTTGTACTCTAGCAAGGTCTAGCAAGAACTCAACTTAGCCTCTCCAACTTCGGCACGTATTCGGCACAGCGAGCCGCTGAGAGCCGTATCTAGTCGGTGTCAGCCGGACAGCCAGTCCCTCCACCCAGGTCGGCTGACTGACCGGCCCGGCTCACGAAATCCCAGGTCAGGGATGGGATGCGCAGGTCATGCGCGTTTCGGCTACCATGCAGACGTTCCACCCGCCGGTGTAGCTCAGCAGGCAGAGCAGCCGCCTTGTAAGCGGCAGGTCAGCGGTTCGATCCCGCTCACCGGCTCCGAACGGCGGCCGTTGCGAGCGCGCAATTCGTACTCGCCGGGAAGCGGATCGTCGAAAGTAAACGGCTCAGCGCGAGCCGACACCGGCTCGCGGCCCGGGCGACCCCCCGGCCGTGAGAGTGCGGCTCCGCGGCCTGAGCGCGACCCTGCCGCGCCGCTTGGCTAGGCCTCGCCGAGTTCGTCCTCGTGCCCGGGCGCGTCAGTCCCGCCGAGCTCGTCCTCGCCGCCGGCTGCGTCCCCGCCGAGTTCGTCCTCGCCGTCGCCCGCGTCGGGACCGCCCAGCTCGTCGCTGCTGCCGGATCCGCCGAGCTCGTCTTCGGCGCCGCCCGCGTCGGGGCCGCCGAGCGTGTCACTTGCCATCCTGACCTCCTCCGTGGCTGCCGCGCCGGATCAGAAGAGCTCCGCAGGGCCCGCTGTCCGTCGCCTGTGCCTCTCAGTGTGCCCGACAGGAGCGGGCTCCGTAAGTCGGCAAAGGCAGGTGTACCGATGCATTTTCCTCGCGGTCACCCGGCCGACTTCCTCGCGGTCACCCAGCCGACTTTCCGGCGGTCGCCAGGCCGCCGGCGCCGCCGTTCGGCGGCGTCTGCCGCGGCACTCCGGCTGCCGTTCAGCCGACCGTTCGGCGGTCCATTAGCCCAGGTCAGTGCCACTGTCGGGGTCAGCGTGCCCGCCGGGCCGGGCAAGGTTGCCCGCGGCATGCAGCACCCCGCTCACCGCTTGGGCGGTGAGCCGCGTGCATCCGGCCAGAATCGGGTAGGGGTGCTCGGCCGACAGCCGGTTGAGCCCGTCTTGCAGCCGTCCGGTGATCTCGGCGTAGCAGGCGGCGACGACCTCGGGATCCTCGGCCGCTTCCGGGCCGAACCCGGTCCAGTCCAGCGCTGGCAGGAACTCAAGCGTGAGGTGCGCAGGCAGCGGGGGCGGCGGAGTGAGGACAGAGGTAACGCCGAACGGGAAGCCCGCCAGCAGCGGGAATACGTTGACCCGCAGCGAGCGCAGGCCGGCGGCGCGGGCCAGCCAGTCGCCGCGCGACAGCACCACGACCGCGTGGTGGCCGCCGTGCGCGACGGCCGGCACGACCGGGATCCCGCACCGCAGCGCGAGCCTGACGAAGCCCTTCCTGCCGGCGAAGTCGACCCGGTCGCGCTGGCTCCACGGCCGGCAGGCCTCGTGATCGCCCCCGGGGTAGACCACGACGCACGCGCCCCCGGCCAGCGCCGACTCGGCCTCGCCGTTGCTCGCGGGTACCACGCCGAGCCTGCGCAGTGCGGGCCCGACCACCGGCATGGCGAACAGCAGGTCGTAGGCGAGCAGGTAAGCGGGCTTGGCGACACCCCGGCGGGACAGGATCGCCTGCCCGCACGTAAAGACCTCCGGCATGTAAAACAGGCACGAGTGGTTGCCGACCACCAGCGCCGGACCTTCGGCGGGCAGCCGGTCAAGCCCGCGCACCTCGGGCGTGAAGTAGCTCGTGTAGCGGGCGATCGCCGGAAGCTGCCTGCGGATGAAATCGGGGTCGCGCTGATGTGAGGTGTCGGCGCGGCCCTCGGCGATCCGCCGATTGATCAGGGCGAGCACCGGCGCGCCCAGGCCCGCGCCCGGCACCGGCGAGCCCGCACCCGCGCCCAGGCCCAGGTCCCGATCCTGGCCTGCGGACTGCGGGGCGGCGAGGCTCGTCATGCTTCCTCCGCTCTCCACGCTGCACAGCCCTCGGCCAGAACGGGAAGAGGCTTAGGTCCCGGCTTCCCAGTCCTGCGGGCACCTGGAAACCAGGGCCACGCCGGTGGCAGGGTGGGCCTATGGACGGGTGGGTGCGGGCCGGGTTCGAGGACCTGGCCCGGGTGTTCAGGCGGCAGCTGGGGCGCACCACGGGCGGCGCCGCCGTCGCGGTCTACCACCGCGACGAGCTCGTGGTCGACCTGTGGGGCGGCCGACGCACCGACGATGATCCGTGGCAGCGCGACACGCTCGCGATGTGCTTCAGCACCACCAAGGGGGTCACCTCGGCGGCGCTGCACCTGCTCGCCGACCGCGGGCAGATTTCCTACGACGCGCCGGTCGCGGAGTACTGGCCCGGGTTCGCCAGCGGGCACAAGGAGAACGTCACCGTGCGGCATGTGCTTACCCACTCGGCCGGCCTGCACCGGATGCGCACGCTCGTCGACCATGCGTCGCGGATGCTGGACTGGGACTACATGGTGACCGCGCTCGAGCAGGCCGAGCCGGCCTATGAGCCAGGCAGCAGGCACGGCTACCACGCGCTGACCTACGGCTGGCTGGTTGGCGAGCTGGTGCGCCGGGTGTCAGGACGGCCGATCGCGGCGTTCGTGGCCGAGGAGCTGGCCGGACCGCTCGGCCTGGACGGGCTGTACGTGGGCTGCCCGCCCGACCAGCGCCCCAGGGTCGCGCCGCTGGCGCCGATGGCAGCCCCGATCGGTCGGCGGCTCGGCCTGGAGCCGGGAGCGGTGATGGGCGGGCCGGTCGGCCGGATCCCCGCGATGCTCGGGCTGCCGATCAACCCGCGCCGGTTCGTGAACGCCATGCTGCCGCGCGGCATCGAGGACGTGCTGTGGGGCCCCGAGGTGATGGACGCCGAGATCCCGGCGGCCAACGGGTTCTTCACCGCAAGGTCGCTGGCCCGCCTGTATGCGGTGCTCGCCCAGGGCGGCGAGTCCGGCGGCGTGCGGCTGCTGTCGCCGGAGACGCTGAGGCAGGTCGCGGTGGTGCACTCCCGCGGTCCCGACCTGGTGCTCGCCATGCCGATGGGCTGGCGGCTTGGCTATCACCGGGCGTTCACCAGCCGCGGCACGGTGCCCGGAGCGTTCGGGCACTTCGGGTTCGGCGGCTCAGGCGGGTGGGCCGACCCGCGCCGCGAGCTTGCGCTGGCGATGGTCTGCAACCGCGGTACAGGCTCGCCGATCGGCGACCTGCGGATGGCCGAGCTCGGCTCTGCCCTGACCCGCTCGCCCGCCCTCAGGTGAGCAGGTCGCCCGCCCTCCGGCAGGCAGCTCACGGCCCATTATTAACCACTCGCGCGCCCTCGGCTCAGCACCGGGCAGCTCAGTCCACGCCTCAGTCCGCGTCCTCGGCCAGGCGCTCTAGCGCGGGCAGGGCCATGATCAGGCTGGCGTGCTCCTCCGCGGTGAGCCGCTCGGCGCTCCGCGAGACCGTCGCAGCGCGCTGGGCGAGTATCCGCTCGTGTACCTTCCTGCCCTCGTCGGTCGCCAGCAGGGACACGCTGCGCAGGTCGTCGGGGTCGGGGATGCGGTCGATCAGGCCGGTCTCGTCGAGGTGACTGACCACCCGGGAGAGCATGGTCGGGTTGATGTGCTCGAGGCGGAGCAGCTCGCCGATGCCGATGGGGCCGCGGGCGGCGATCAGGGCGAGCACCGACGCCTGCGTCGGGGTGAGGCCCTCGTCGGTCGCCGAGGTGTTGAACTGGCGTGCCAGCCTGTTGATCGCCCGGCGCAGCCGAACCGCCTCTTCCTTGTCCACGCCGCCTTCATACACCACGCCCGGCCGCGCCGCATCGCCCCACCCGGCCGCCGATCGGCTTTAGTTGCTTTTCGGCAAGCAGCGTTACGATAGCCGCTATGGCCGTTGCCCGGGTCAGCGAGGTGCCCGGTGATCACGCGGCCCAGGAGCCCGGCGACCCGCAGCCGCGCAGGCACCTGGTCTTCGTCGTCGTCTCCATCGCGCTGTTCATGGCCTCGGTGGACCAGACCATCGTCGCCACCGCGCTCGGCGCCCTGCAGCACGACCTGCATTCCACGGTGAACTGGAGCAGCTGGACCATCACGATCTACGCGCTCGGGCAGATCATCGCGATGCCGGTGGCGGGCACGATCAGCGACCAGTTCGGGCGCAGGAAGGTCTTCATCGGGGCCATCGTGCTGTTCACCACGGCCTCGCTGTGCTGCGGGCTTGCCGACGACATCCGGGTGCTCGTCGCGCTGCGGGCCGTCCAGGCACTCGGCGGCGGTGCGTTCATGCCGTCGGCGACCGGCATCGTCGCCGACCAGTTCGGCCGGGACCGCGATCGCGCCATCGGGCTTTTCACCAGCGTGTTCCCGATCGGCGGCATCGTCGGGCCGGTGCTCGGCGGCATCTTCGTCACCTACTGGTCCTGGCGCGGGATCTTCCTGGTGAACGTGCCGGTCGGGATCGCGCTGTTCTGCCTCGCGCTGGCGTTCGTGCCCGGCGGCAGCAAGCGGGCGCAGCGGCACCTGGACGTGCGCGGCATAGCGCTGCTCGGCACCGGGCTGCTCGCGGTCATGCTGGCGGTCAGCTACCTCGGCAGCGCGTCGGCCAGGCCGCTCAGCCTGCTGTTCATCGGACCGCTGGCGCTCGGCGTCGCCGCGCTCGCGCTGTTCGGCCGGCACGCCGCCCGCGCGCCCGACCCGTTCGTGCCGCTGCGCCTGCTGGCCGGCCGCGGGTTCGCGGTGATGAACGTGATCAACTTCGTCATCGGGTCGGCGCTGCTCGGGTTCGGCGCCCTGGTCCCGCTCTACGCGGAGGAACGCTACCGGCTCCCCACGCTCGCCGCGGGAACGCTGCTGACCGCGCGCGCGATCGGGATGATCGCGGTGGCCGCGGCGGCCGCGTTCGCGCTGCGCCGCACCGGGTACCGGCTGCCGATGATCGTCGGGCTCGGCATCGCCAGCGTGGGCCTGTTCCTGATGGCGGTCAGCCCGCCCGCGCTCGGCCCGTACGGGTGGCTGACGCTCGCGGCCGGCCTCACCGGGATCGGCGTCGGGTTCGCCCTGCCGGCCAGCAACAACGCCACACTTCAGCGCGCCCCGGAGAACACGGCCGCCGTGGCCGGCCTGCGCGGGATGTTCAGGCAGTCAGGCGGGATCACCGGGATCTCGGTCATCGCGGCGGTCGTCGCGCGCAGCGCCGCCCCGGGCCTCGCGCTCGGGCACGCCTTCGTGGTGCTGGCGATCGTGCTCGCGTGCCTCGTGCCCTTCGTTGTCCTGGTGCCCGACTACCACGGTCAGTGGTGAGGCGGCTTCGGGCTGGCGCGGGGCACCCTCGCCGGGCCTAGCCCGGCTGGGCGGCCTACGCGATACTGCTGTGATGAGCGAGCGCAACGTGCTCGGCGGTGAGCTTGAACCGTGCGGCGACGATCCGGTCACCGGGTTCTACCGTGACGGCTGCTGCAACACCGGCCCCGAGGACCTCGGCAGCCACACCATCTGCGCCGTGATGACCGCTGAGTTCCTCGACCACCAGCGCCGGATAGGCAACGACCTGGTAACCCCGATGCCGCAGTACAAGTTCCCCGGGCTGATGCCCGGCGACCGCTGGTGCGTCACCGCGCTGAACTGGCTGCGCGCCCACCGCGACGGCGCCGCGGCCTACGTGGTGCTGGCATCGACCCACGAGCGCGCGCTCGACGTCGTACCGCTCGATGCGCTGCGCGAGCACGCGATCGACGTACCTGCCAACCCGGGCTCGCTCAGCGAATAGCACGGGGTGAGCTGCACGGAAGAGTTACCGGGCGGGTCACGCGGGCGGGCCCGGGCGCCGACCGCGAGGTCGCCAGCCCGGGCCCGACGGGGCCGTGGCCCGCTAGCTGATCGTGTAGCCGGGGACGCCGGTGCCCGGGTGGATCGAGTCCACGTGCAGGACCGAGGTGCCGGGGCAGCCCTGCGAGGAGAATCCGAACACCATCGAGGCGAGCTGGCCAGGCGCGTAGACCCGCAGCGCGGTGGCGTTCTCCGGGTGCGCGCAGATCGCGCCCGCGTCGGTGACCCTCAGCACGACGTGCGCGGTCTGGCCGGGAGCGAGGACGACGAGCAGCCGCCCGCCGCTGTGCGTGGCAGGCTTGCCGACCTCGCCGCCGCGCGGGCCGTCGGCCGAGACGCCGGGGTAGCCGTAGAACGAGCAGGTGGCCCGGCCGATGTTGGTGAACTCGAGCTGGTAGTAGATCGCGCCCGCGGTTCCGTCGCCCGGCTGGGCGTACCAGATGTCGGTGTGGGCCGAGGTGCAGGCGGGGGCGTCGGCGCGGGCCGGGGCGGCGGTGCGGGCCGAAGCGCTGGAAGCGGTCGGCGCGGCCGAGGACGCCAGGGCGGCGACGGGGACCAGGATGGCCGCGGCGGCCAGGCTGGCGCCGCCGATGATGCGGCGGCTCATGCGGGCTGAGATTCTCACGGAGGAACTCCTTATGCGCTGAAAGCTGACGTTCTCGGACACTGTGACGCCGGGACGTCGCGATCGGTTGGAATCGGACAGTCTGCGTCACGGCGGAGCCGCGTGCCGGGGCCGCCGCTCGTCCGCTGCGTGCGAGAATGTCGCCGTGCCGCCGAGGTCGTGGGAAGAGATGCGGACGTCGATCGCGGACCGGCTGCTGCGCCAGACCGGCCACGACGTTCCCTGGTGGAATGCGCAGATCGGCGCCGAGCCCGGCCTGGATGACGAGGCCTCGCTGCGGGCCTGGCTCGCCTCCCGAGAGGTCGCCGGCTACCAGCAGATGCTGCTCGTGTACGAGCGGTTCGGCTACCCGGACTACCTGCTCGCCACCGCCGACGATCTGACCGAGGCGCAGTACGCCGACCGGCCTGCGCTGCGGCCCGTGCTCGATGCGGTGCTCGCGGCGGCGTCCGGCCTCGGCGAGGTCGAGGTCCAGGCACGCAAGACCTACACCGCGCTGCTGACCCCGCGGCGCACGTTCGCGGCGGTCCGGCCGACCACCAGGACCCGGGTCGACCTCTGCCTGCGCATGGACGGCGTGCAGCCGTCCGGCCGCCTGCTCGACGGCCGTAACTCGGCGGGCGGCGCGATCAACCTGCGGATCGCGCTGGCGGGTGTGGACGACCTGGACGACGAGGCCCTTTCGCTGCTCGGCCGCGCTTATCACGCCAATATCTGAGGCCACGGCGCGTCATACGGCTCAGCCTGGACTGCGCACCAGGATTAGGGCTATATCTGGGTACATTAGACAACGGCGTGATCGGCAGGTAGTGGCATGCCTGGCTGGGCGGATATTCAGAGCCGGGGACGGTCCTGGCTCGTCGGCGG
>DATIZP010000167.1:0-15593 GCA_035517035.1 Streptosporangiaceae bacterium
TCAGGACTTCGGGCCGGCTACTGGCTGGCCGCCTGCTTCCCGGCCGGCGGCCAGCCATCGAACGGCGCGGCGTCGGCTGGCGTGCCCTCGTCCGCCAGGGCGTCGGCGCCGGCGATCTCGCTCAGCCGCGACGACCCGTCGGCCGAGTCCACGACAATGCGGAACATGTCGGCCCGCAGCGCCGCGATCGTCAGCGCGACCGGCCGGTGCGACCCCGGCTCGTCGTAGCGCACGGTGACCATGACGGCGGGCTGTCCCGCGCCCAGACGCAGGCCCCTGGCCACCGACGAGGGCGGCGGCTGCATCTCCAGGTGCAGGGCGCCGGGCAGGCCGACGGCCGAGCGCGGGCCGGCGCCGTCGACCACGTTGCCGAGCAGGCCGACCGGAGCACCGTCGAGATCCGGGGTCTCGCCGACCTGACCGGCAGCGGCCTGAGTCAGGTAGGTGGTGGAGATCGCGGCGGGCTCGCCGTTCACCGCCCAATGGCACTTGACCGCGCAGACCGAGCCTGTGGCGCTGACGCCGAGCGCCCAGCCGATGTCCTCGGGGACCCGCCGCCACGACACCTTGCGGCTGCGGCAGGTGACGTCGCTTCCCATCGGGTCCAGGTGAGCCCCAAGCCGCGGCACGCCCTGGACCGGGATCAGGAACTCGGCCGGGCTGGCCCGGTACAGCTGGCCGTCGGGAAGCTGGCGGATCAGGTGCCTGGCGGCCAGTTCCCTGACCGCCGCCTCCACCTGAGCGGGACGCACGTCGTAGCGGCGGGCCAGCGCGCTCGGCCGTGGCAGCCGCCAGCCCGGCTCGTGGTGCACGAGAGTCGCGGCGAGCCTATCGGCGAGAACTCCGGCCACGTCAGGCTTCTCGCCGCCTGGGGGTGCCACGCCGATGCCTCCGCCTCGATCGGCCGGCCATCTCTCGGTCGGCTACTGCTCGTTATCCAGTTCTAAGGAGCCGAGGTAACTGGAAGCTGAACTCCCGGTAATGCGTCACGCAACGGCGCTAAGCGAGTAGGCGACATTATCGGCTCTCCGCGTACCGCCTGGAGCGCCAGATGATGATCCTCCCCGCGATGATCAGGAGGAGCACGAAGACGAGCAGAATCAGGGCCGCGTCATAGGACAGGATGTTGGCGCTGACCACGGGCTGGTTGATGGGCGCGAACGCATAGACCGGGTAGGTGAGGAAGGCGACCGGCGAGTGAATGAGCGCTAGCGACGGATTGGTGTCTGACCAGCCGGCTGTGTAGAGCAGCGGCGCGGTCTCGCCCGCGGTGATCGCCACTGCGACGAGCACTCCGGTGATGATGCCGGGGACCGCGGATTTCACGACGATCTTGCGCATGGTCCAGCCCTGCGGAATGCCTAGCGCTTCCGCGCCCTCCCGGTAGGAGGTCGGCACCTGCGACAGCGCAGTCTCCGTGGACTTGGTGATGTAGGGGATGGCTAGAACGGAGACCACGAGGACGGCCGCCAGCAGGGAGAACTTCCAGTCAAGACCCACGACGAGCGCTACCAAGCCGACGTAGCCGAGTACGACCGACGGGATGCCGGCTAGCACCTCGTATCCGCCGCGCAGCAGCGTCCTGCGTCGGCCGCGGGCGAATTCTGCCAGGTACATCCCGGTCAGCAGGCTGACCGTGCCCGCTACGATCACTACGCCGGCGGTGATGGCGAGAGTACCGAGGATCGCGTTCTCCAGCCCGCCGCTGAGCTGGTTGGTCGTCGTCGTGAGCACCGACCACCGGAAATGCGGCAGCGCCTTGGCGATTATCCCGCCAGCCATCCAGACGGTGGGCACTATCACGAGGGCTAGGGCGACGAAGCATAGGACCCAGAAGATCCAGTTCGCGACCTTGCGTCGGGCCGGGGCCGCTGGCCAGCTCCAGGACTCGCCCCGGCCCGGCTCGCTCGGGCTTGCCGATGCGGATGTGCTGCTCATATGCCTTCCCCGAATCTCTTGGGCTAGACGCCTCGGCCGACGGGAAGGGCCGTTCCCGATACGCGCCGCACCAGCAGCCGGGCCAGCACATTCGTCGCCAGACTGATGACCATGAGCACCAGGCATAGTTCGGCGATCGCGCGCAGCGAGAAGCCGGTGCCATCCTGGAACGCGGTATCCACGGTCTGCACCACGGTGGCGGCGATCGTCGTCATCGTGCCGTAGACGTTCACCGGGATGGCGCCGAGGGCCGCGCCGCAGGTCATAGCGACGGCCATGGTCTCGCCAAGCGCCCTGCCAAGCCCGAGCACGACCGCACCGATGATGCCGCCGCCCACCCAGGGCAAGGTGACCCTGCGGGCGCACTCGAAGTCAGACATGCCGAGCGCGACGGCACCTTCCCTGGGCAGGATCGGCACCTGGCGGATCAGGTCACGGGTCGTGGCGGCGATGATCGGAATGATCATGATCGACAGCACGAGGCCAGACACCAGCATGCCCTCACCGTTGCCGGTGTCGCCTCGGAAGTAATTCAGCACCGGCACATCCGGCATGTTCCGAGCGATGACCGGTGCGATGTGATGTGCGATAAACGGCCCGAATGTCACGGCACCCCAGAGTCCGATTACCACGCTGGGGATGCCGGCAAGCAATTCGAGAAATCCGCCGATAAGCCCAGCCACTCGCCGTGGCAGGCGCTCGACGATGACCAGTGCCGTGCCGATTGCCACTGGCACGCCGATGATCAATGCGATCGCCGACGTGCCGAGCGTTCCGATGATGCTGGGAAGGGCACCGAATTTCGCACCCTGCAGATGGGCGATACCATCAGTTTTAACTATATTTCCGTACAGATTGCCACCGGTCCAGGTCGATCCGGTGAAGAAGCTCCAGCCGTTGTACTTGATCGCCGGCCATGCCTTCACGGCCAGCACGACCAGGATGAACGCGAGCGCCATTACCGGGATCACGGCTCCGCCTGCACCGACCCACCGGACGACCGCGCCTTCCTTGACGGCCTGCCTGAGCTTGACGCCGGCCCGCCGGGGGAGCGAGCTCGCGCCCGCTCCCCCTTCGGACTTCAGCACAGGTGCTGATGAGGCCATCGGCCTAGGCGCCGATCTTGGCGATCTGGTTGTCGGACAGCGTCACCACCGCTGCGGGGAGCGGCTGGAAATCGACGGTGTCCAGGAACTGGGTGGCACTCTGGCCGCTGTGGACAGTCCAGTGCAGGAATGCCCTCATGTCCTCGGCAACGGTGCCGTTCGACTGCTTGGTGTTCACGATCGCGTACTCGTAGTTGACGATCGGGTAACCAGTGGGCGCAGAGTCATTGATCATGGACAGGGTTTCCGAGGGGGGCGTCTTCCCAGTGACGGCCGCCGCCGCTGCAGAGATCGCCGCGGGTGTCGGCTGCTCGAAGTTGCCTGAGCCGTTCTTTAGCGCTGCCTGGCCCAGGCCTGCTGCCTGCGTCTGCGACAGGTAGCTGACGCCGATGTAGGCGATGCAGCCCTTGGTCGCGGCGCACCCCGCGACCATGCCGCCGTTGCCTTGCTCGCCCAGCGAGCCCGGAACGGCCGTGAAGGTGGCGGAGGTGCTGACGTTCGAAGATGGCCATGCCGATGGGTCCTGAGCGTTCAGGTACGAGGTGAAGATGAAGGTGTCGCCGGAACTGTCGGCACGGTGCAGCGGCACTATCTTCATGTTCGGCAGACTCACCCCGGGGTTGAGCGCCTTGATCGCCGCGTCGTTCCAGTTGGTGATCTTGCCTTCGTAGATCTCGGCGAGGACCGTGCCGTCAAGCTTGAGACCGGTCTTCAGGCCAGGAACGTTGTAGTTGACCTGCTGTGCGGAGATCGCCAAGGCGATGTTAAGCAGAGTCGGAGTCTCGCTCTTCGTAGTGGGCGACAGGTAGGCGTCGGAGGCACCGATGTCCACAGTGCCGGTGGCCGCGTCAGCGAGCCCAGTACCCGACCCGGTGGCCCCGGTGGTAATCGTCACCGTCGGCAGGCCGCTCGACTGAACATAGAGCTTCTGATAAGCCTGCGCCCAGGCGCTGATCAGCGGGAACAAGAGAGTGCTGCCAGTCTCGGTCAGTGACTCAGGCGTCTTTGCCGGAGCCGAGGGCAGGGCCGCGCCCATCATCGCTGCTGGCTTGGACGACGAGGTAGACGGTGTGCTTGAGCTAGGGCTTGAGCTGCAGGCCGCCGCCAGAACAGCCAGCGGGACCAGAGCAGCCGCCGTAGCCAGGCGGGTTCGGTTGGTCACCGGGGAATACTCCTTTGCAACTGCATGCTGACGCATGCGCTAGGTGACTCGCACGCGGCTGCGTGCGATGGGGTCCCGCGCCGCGGCGCGGGTTCTCGCACCCGTGCGGGAGGAGTGCCTTCCTCCCGTGCGGGTGGTCCTTTCCTCAGCCGAAGTGCCCGCCGACATACCGGGCCGTCTCCTCCTGCTGCGGGTTCTCGAACAGCAGCTTGGTGTCTCCGTGCTCCACGAGGCGGCCGTTGTACAGGAAGATGGTGCGGTCGGAGACCCTGGTCGCCTGCGCCAGGTTGTGCGTGACGATCACGACCGTGAGCTGCGGCACGAGCGTGCGGATCAGCGCCTCAATGGACTCCGTGGCGACCGGGTCGAGCGAGGACGTCGGCTCGTCGAGCAGCAGCACCTCGGGGCTGATCGCCAGCGCCCTGGCCAGGCAGAGCAGCTGCTGCTGGCCGCCGGACAGCCGGAACGGCGAGTCCTTGAGCCGGTCGGACACCGCGTCCCAGAGCCCGACCTCGGTGAGCCGCTGCTCCGCGATCGCGCGGAGTCCGTGCTTGCTGGCCATCCGGTGCGCCTTCGCCCCGGCGACCACGTTGTCCATGATCGACATGGGGAAGGGGTTGGGGCGCTGGAACAGCATCCCCACCTTGCGCCGCAGCGACATGAGCTCCACGCCCGGATGCCAGATGCTGCGGCCGTCGAGCAGCACGTCGCCGGAGTGCCGGTAACCGATGACCTTGTCGTTCATCCGGTTGAACGTGCGCAGCAGCGTGGTCTTGCCCGAACCGGTCGGGCCGATCAGCGCGGTGACCGCACCGCGCCTGACCTCGGTGCTGATGTTGTTCAGGATCGTCCGCTGGCCGAATCCGAGCGACAGGTCAACGGCGTGCAGCGCGGTCGGCTCGCTCGACACCTGGGCGGCCTGGGCGACGGGCTGCGTTCCGCCAGTGGTGCCGCTCGAATGGTTTTCCCGCCCGGCATCGATCGACATTCGGCGCCCTCACCCCATCGCGACCCGCTGTCCCGTACCGCCCGCTTCGGGCAGCCGGATTCCTTTCTAAGCGGTCAAGATGACGGGAAGTTGAACGCGGGATGATTACCAGGAAACGACCGGCGAACATTCCATTTCAGAAGTATCGTAACTACTCAGACATACCCTGACCTGCTGCATCAGGCACAGACAGGGGGCAACTGGCTCAAGGACGACGGGCGGCGGCCCGCGGATCTGGTCCGCTCAGGCCGCCGCCTCGCCGTGCCGAACCTGCCTAGACGGCGACCTCAAGCTCGGTGATCTTGCCGGTGGCGGCCGACACCGTCCGCTCGGTCCTGATGCCGCCCGGCGCGAGCACCCGCAGCTTCCAGTCTCCCGGCGCAGCGTAGAAGACGAAGCCGCCGTCCTCGCCGAGCGGCACCTCGGCGACGAACTCGCCGTCGGCGTTGAGCAGCCGGGCGTAGCCGGACGGCACCGGTGTACCCGCGCTGGTGACCCTGCCACGCACCACGGCCTGGTTGCCGACCCCGGCGGTGATCTTCACCCCGCCGGCCGGCGCGCCACAGCCGCCGCCCTGCTCCTGACCGCTCACCGTGCCTCCTCGCTCGCCTCCGGGCATCCCAGCCGGCTCAGTTCCCGTCGCCCACCTCGATCGGCACGCCGACCAGCGAGCCGTACTCGGTCCACGAGCCGTCGTAGTTCCGAACGTTCGGCTGGTCGAGCAGTTCGTGCAGCACGAACCACGTGTGCGCCGAGCGCTCGCCGATCCGGCAGTAGGCGATCGTGTCCCTGCCGAAGTCCAGCCCGGCCTCGTCGGCGTAGAGCGCATGCAGGGCGTCATCGGACTTGAAAGTGCCGTCGTCCTGCGCGGCCTTGGACCAGGGCACGTTCTTGGCGGTCGGCACATGTCCGCCGCGCTGTGCCTGCTCCTGCGGCAGGTGGGCGGGTGCGAGCAGCCGGCCGGCGAACTCGTCGGGCGAGCGGACGTCGACGAGGTTGAGGTGGCCGATGGCCGCCACCACGTCGTCGCGGAACGCCCGGATCGAGCGGTCCTGGTCCTTGGCGTGGTAGGAGGTGGCCTCGCGGTGCGGCACCTCGGTCACCATCTCGCGCGAGTCGAGCTCCCACTTCTTGCGGCCGCCGTCGAGCAGCTTGACCTTGTCGTGGCCGTACAGCTTGAAGTACCAGTACGCGTAGGCGGCGAACCAGTTGTTGTTGCCGCCGTAGAGGATCACCGTGTCGTCGTTGGCGATGCCGCGCTCGGACAGCAGAGCCTCGAAGCCCGCCCGGTCCACGAAGTCCCTGCGGACCGGGTCCTGCAGGTCCTGCTTCCAGTCGATCTTGACGGCGCCCTTGATGTGGCCCTTGTCGTAGGCAGCTGTGTCCTCGTCCACCTCGACCAGGACGAGGCCATCCTCACCCAGGTGGGCCTGCACCCAGTCGGCGTCTACCAGCACGTCAGAACGGCTCATTGCGTCAGTCTCCTTGTCAGCTCTGACCGGCGCCAGTGACCTGGCGGCCAGCCGCTATTCGTCGGATGAGCAGGTACATCTCGCAGCCCAGGCAGATGCCGAAGGCTCCGTTCAGGAAGGCGGCGATCAGCGCGAGGGCGACGGCCGCGATGCCGAGCCCGGTCAGCCCGCTGGCGTAGCCGACAACTCCCACGAGCGCGAATACCAGACCGACCGCCTGGGCGAACCGCGGCGGTGCCTCGGCCTCAAGCTCCTTGGGCGGACCGAGCCGCGGCCTGACCAGGTACCGGTAGACCAGGCCGTACGGCGCGTACCGGAGCCCGAGGACCGCCCCGATCGCGAACACCACCGCCTGCGCGGCCAGCAGCCAGACGCTTGCCGTGATGAGCACGATAACGAGGACCGCCGTCGTGATCAGGGCACTGAAGCGCGGCCCCCTGGGGTCGATCTCCATGTGCGCTCCTTCCGTGACTGCCGGCCTGGGCACGCGGTGCCCGGCTGCCGAGGGTTACCTGAGCCGGCGTCGGCGGTCAGAGCGCGGCGGCTACACGACAGTAGTCCACCGCGCGGCGCCTGGTAAGACGGCAGGCGGCCGTTCCGGCACCCACCGGCCGGTGCTCACGCACCGTCGTCAGCTCGCCGCATGCCGCCGCCGCATGTCGCCACAGGTCCTCGTGCAGCCTAAGTTTCCGATCATTCTTGTAGGAAATCATATCACGCCATCCAATGCCGCGATCACCTCGGCCTTGCGCGGCTGACCGCTGGCACGGTGGGTGACCTGACCGTCCGGCCCGAGCACGAAGGTGGTCGGCGTCCGGCGGACGTCAAGGCGCCGCACCAGGTCGAGCCGCGACTCGGCGTCGATCTCCACGTGCCTCACGCCCTCCACCATGGCGGCCACGTCGGCGAGTATCCGCCGGGTGGCGCGGCAGGGCGAGCAGAACGCGGTGGAGAACTGCACGAGCGTCGCCCGGCTGCCGAGCGAGGAGCCGATGTCGGCGGCGGTGAGGCCCTGCCCGGCGGCCAGACCCTCGGCGACAGGGCCCTCGCCGACGGGACCTTCGGCGGTCGGTCCTCCGGAGGCGCTGGCGGTCGTGAGGCTGGCACGCACCCGGCCGTTCCTTGCCCGCCAGACCAGGCCGAGCAGGTAGGCCAGCACGAGCGCTGCCGCGCTAGCGATGAGTCCGGTCACCACGTCGCCGTCAACGTGCCGGCCGCGCCCGACATTCCCGGCGCTACGGCGCGGCCGTCAGGCCGCGGGGATCGAGATGGTCAGCTTGTGACCGGTGGCGAGGACGAACCCGGCGACGTTGGCCACGGGCACATCGGCCCGGACCGGATACCACAGTGCGCCGCCGTCAGGCCCGATCGTCCACCCGCCGACCAGGATCCGGCCGCCGGCCGCGGTGACCACGTAGAAACTGCACCGCGTCCACTCGGGCAGGCCGCTGGCCCGCACCCACATCGTGGTTCCTTGCGAGCTCCTCGCGCCGTAGTGGTTAGTCGCGCCGTAGTGGACCTCAACCGTGATGTGGCCGCTGGTCCCGCTCACCTCTTCGAGCGAACGGCCGACGTGATGGATCCGGCCATGTGCGACCGGGTGCCCGGTGGCGAACGCCTCGGTGGCCGCGGTGGCCCCGCCTGCCGCGATCAAGATCGCCGCCGCCGCGGTGAAGGCGGACCGAAGCCGGCGCGTCCGCCGCTTGGCGCCCACCCGGGCCAGCAGCGAGTCGAGTACCGCGGGCGATGGCTCACTCGGGCCAGACTGCTCGGGCTCGGCCGCGGCGATCCGCTCGGCCTCATCGACCGGGATCCGGTGCAGCAGCGCGGGCAGCACCGCAAGTCCGGCGAGTTCCTCGCGGCATTCGTAGCACTGGCTCAGATGCGCATCGACGTCCGCGCGCTCGGAAGGCTCGATCGCGCCGACGACGTAGACGCCGAGCAGTTCCCTGAACGTGCGGCAGGACGGGTCGCTCATGGCGCAAGCCCCCGTTCCTCTAGTGCCAGCTTGAGTGCCCTGAGTGCGTAGAAAGTACGCGACTTGACCGTACCCGCGGGCACGCCGAGCACGGTCGCCGCCTCGGCCACCGAGTGGCCGCGGTAGTAGGTCTCGAGCAGCACGGTGCGGTGGTCGGGCCGCAGCGATCGCAGCGCGTCGGCGACCGCCCAGGACTCGAGCGCACGGTCCGCGGTGTCCGGAACCGCGGTCACATGGAGCGCGGACTCCCCCACCTCATGCGGCCGCGCCTGCCTGGCGCGATGGGCGTCCACCGCCAGATTGCGCGCGACCGCAAACAGCCAGGGCCTGGCGGGCCTGCTGACGATCGCCTCGGGATGCAGCCAGGCCCGCAGCAGCGTCTCCTGCACGATGTCCTCCGCCCGCTGCCGGTCTCCGCTCGTGAGGTGCAGCGCATACCGCAGCAGCGGAGCGGCGTGCTCACGGTAGAGCGCGCGCACAAGCTCCTCGTCGGTGACCGGCCGTGGATGCTCCTGGCTCCCAGTGCCGCCGTCGCGAACCACCACAACCTAGTAAACGCAGCGCAGGCGGCGAAGGTTCAGCCGCGAGGTGTCGATAGTCAGTCCCGGCTCCCGTTATGCCGGACGTTAGGCCGGGCTCGGCTGGCGCGGCGCGGCGGGAAGCTGCCCGGCCAGAGCGACGTCGTCGCCGCGCAGGCGCACGGCGAGCCCCCTGTCAGAGACGCTGACCGAGTCGATCACGAGCTCGGGCGGCAGGGCGGGCAGCCCGATCGCGAACCCCACCAGGCTCGGCACGCCGAGCACCCTGGGAGTCAGCGCGATGCGCTGGGCGTCGGCGCTGACGCGCAGCACGCCAGAGACGGGCATCGGAACGACAGAGCTGAACACCACGAGCTCGCCGCCCTCATGGCGCAGCGCCAGTCCGGGCGGCAGCCGACTGCCGAGCACGTCGAGGGGGATCGTGGCGGTCGCGGCCACCCGGCCGGCCACGAGGCCGTCCGAGAGCGGTCGGCCGAGCGGCGCCCTGACCTGTGCCAGCCGCGCGGTGAGCCCGGAGAAGTCCACCCCGCCCGCGCTGAACGCCGCGATCGTGACGTGCACCTCGCGGTAGCGGCCCGCAAGCAGCTGAGTCAGGAACAGCGCGCCGACGATTCGCACCTGCGGCGGCTCCGCCGCGCCGCTAGCCGCGCCGACTCTGCTGGCAACCCGCCGGAGCACGACGGCCTTGGCACATCGGTCGGCCGCGACCAGCGCGGCAACGACCGCCACCACAACCAGGAGGACGGCAAGCACGGCTCAAGATATCCGCAGTGCGCTGTCTGGTGTTGTCCTGACGCGAGGTTTGTGTCCCTCGGGTCAGCCGCCCGCGAACGGTGGCAGCACCTCCACCATCGCGCCGTCGTCGAGCCTGACGGACCCCGGCGGCCTGGTGGTGGCCGGCTGCCCGTCCACGAGGAACGACGACCGCGCCATCACCAGCCGCAGGCGATCCCCCCCGCTGCCCGCCGAACCGCCAGCGGGCAGCCGTGCAGCGGCCGCGGCGAGGCCCGCCGCGAGCGCCTCAGCCAGGTTCTCGGCCTCGACCTTCTCCTCCGCGACTCCGGCCGCCTCCTTCGCGGCGGCCCAGTAGCGCAAGGTGACGATGGTCATGTCAGCTATCCTCGCTCATAGTTACCCGGACCACGCCCGGCACCGGGTAGTGGCCGATCCAGCCAGCGTCCCCCGGCCGGATTCGCACCAGACCGGAGGTGGCGGCTGTTGAGCAAGGTGCTTTTGCTCACCAGCACGCGCGAGTCCGCCGACGAGATCCTGCCGTCGCTCAGCCTGCTGGACCATACCGTGCGGCTGGCGCCGGCCACCGCGGACGTCGCCGCGGAACTGCTGACCGCGCAGGCAAGCCCGGTGTCGGCGAGCGCGCCAGGCGGCGGCCCGCCCGACGCGGTCCTGGTGGACGCCAGGCGCGACCTGGTCCGGGTCAGGGAGCTGCTGCGCCAGCTCGCCGGAACCGGGACGCCGCTGCTCGCGATCATCAGCGAGGGCGCCTGGGCGGCGGTAACGCCGGAGTGGGGCGCGGACGACGTGCTCCTGCACACCGCAGGCCCCGGCGAGGTTGAGGCGCGGATCAGGCTCGCCATCGGCCGCGCGGCCACGCACGCCACGCTGCCTGCGGCGGAGGTAAGGTCCGGCGAGCTTGTCATCGACGAGGCTACCTACTCGGCCAGGATCAAGGGCGTCGCGCTCGACCTGACCTTCAAGGAGTTCGAGCTGCTGAAGTTCCTCGCCCAGCATCCGCGCCGGGTGTTCACCAGGTCGCAGCTGCTCCAGGAGGTCTGGGGCTATGACTACTTCGGCGGCACCAGGACCGTCGACGTGCACGTGCGCAGGCTCAGGGCCAAGCTCGGCACCGAGCACGAGGCACTGATCGGGACGGTGCGCAACGTCGGCTACAAGTTCGTCCCGGCCAGGCACGAGAGCCGACGGGCCGACCACGGCGGCGGGCGAGCGCCGGACCGGGCCGAGGATACCCGGCAGGCCGGGTCTGGCGGCCAGGACTCCGGCGAAGGTCCGGCGGACGCCGATGGCGACCTTCCAGGCGACGGCCAGCGTCCTGGCGACGGCCGGCGTCCTGGCGACGGCGCGGTGGTCGGCGACACGGCCCACGCGGACCGTCCCGCTCCTGCGCCCCCCGAAGGCCCGGGTGGCCGGGCGGCCGGGGCACGCCGGTGATCGAGATCCGGATCGCCGAGCGGCTGAGCGACGACGAGGTCTCCTCGGTGCTCAGGCTGGTCCGGCTGGCCACCGAGGAAGACGGGGTGGCCCCGCTGTCCGAGCACGTGATGCTGCACCTGCGTTATGGCGGCGATCGTCGCGCACGCAACGTGATGTTGCTGGCCGACGGAGAGGTAGCAGGCTACGCCCACCTCGACCCGACCGACCCGGTCGAGGGCCCGAGCGGCGAGCTGGTCATCCACCCTGCATTCCGCCGCCGCCGCCTGGGCCTTGAGCTGGTACGCGCGCTGTCGGCGGAGGCAGGGCAGAGCCAGCTCAGGCTGTGGGCGCACGGCGACCTGCCCGCGGCCGGGCAGCTGGCCGCGGCCGCGGGCTTCGAGCGGGTCAGGGCGTTGTGGCAGATGCGGCGCTCGCTGCAGGCGCGGATCGGGCGGCCGCAGTTCGCCGACGGGATCACGACCCGCACCTTCATCGTCGGCCAGGACGAGGAAGCGTGGCTGGAACTCAACGCTCGCGCGTTCGCCGGTCACCCCGAGCAGGGCGCCTGGACCCGCCACGACCTCGACCTCCGGGAGCACGAGCCGTGGTTCGACCCCGCTGGCTTCTTCCTCGCCGAGCGCGACGGCAAGCTGGTCGGCTTCCACTGGACCAAGGTGCATGGCCAGGACGGGCACGAACCCGAGCACGCCCACCAGCCGATCGGCGAGGTCTACGTCGTCGGGGTGGACCCGGCCGAGCGCGGGACCGGGCTGGGCAGGGCGCTGACGATCGTGGGCATGCGCCATCTGCGCTCCCTGGGCCTGTTCCAGGTGATGCTCTACGTGGACGAGACCAACGCCGCCGCGATCGGGCTCTACACCTCGCTCGGCTTCACCCACTGGGACACCGACGTGATGTTTGCCAGGCAGGCGCCGAGGGCGGCGTGAGCACGATCCAGCCGAGCACCTTCGCCATCGTCGGCTGGTCCCCGCCGTGGTGAAACCCCGACGAGCATGACCAAAGCAGGCATATTCGGGACCGAGTGCCCTACCCGGCCCGCGGGGGACGGAGTTGCCTGGACCTGGGGATTCTGGACCTGGGGACTATGGCGGAGGTGACGGCGATGGTGACCAAGACAACCACGCTGATCAGCAGGGACGAGCTCAGCGCGGCGGCGCTGGAGTCCGTCTTCCGGCAGGCGGGAATCGATGCGGCCGTGTCTGGCCAGGGCGTGCGCCTCGCGATGGACGGGCTCGCCATCACGGCGACTCCGGTCGCGGAACGCGGCTACGTGTTCCTGTCCGTCGTACTCGGCATCAACTCGGGGACAACGAGTGAGCAGGTGCTCGAGCTGTGCAACCGGATCAACGAGGGCCTGGCCTTCGTGACCGCGTTCCTCAACGAAGGGTTCTTCCAGCTTCAGCTCTGCTGGCACCTCGACACCGCGGCGGGGGTGACCGCCGAGGAGGTGGTGGACCAGGCCAGGCGGTTCCGCGCGGCCGTCAGGGGCGCCGTGCAGAAGGACACCGAGCACGTCCTGCTGGCCAGGCCGATGAGCTTCGTCCAGAAGTGCCTGGAGCCCGCCTTCGTTGAGCATGCCGAGCCGAGGGACGCGGGCAGCGACCCGTCCTTCAAGGTGGTACTCGACCCGCTGAACGCCGGTGACCTCGCCACCGCGGCCGCGGAAGCGGAGAAGCTCGCCGCCCGGTGCCCGGACCTGGACCTTGGCTACCTGTGGTGGGGAGGCGCGCTGATGCGCGGCGGGAAGCTGAACGAAGCCCGCAAGGTGTGCCGCCGCGGCCTGGAGCGGTCCCGGCGCAAGTACATGCTGTGCGGTCGCCTGGCCGAGGTGAACTGGCGGGCCGGCGTGCTCGGCGACGCCGTCTACTGGTGGGCCCAGGCGGTCCACTGCCTGGAGTCCGTCCCTGATCAGCGCGGTGAGAGCGGCCCCTACCTCTACCTGCAGCACGTGGCGGTCGGCGCCGGGGAGCCCGACGTGGCGGCGGCCTTCGGGGCACGAGCCGGCCAGATCCGCCCCGGGGTGGGCCTTGACGCGCCGTCGGCGCAGTCGCTGGCGGGACCGGCCTGGAGCCAGCAGGTACCGCAGCTCCGCGATGTGCTGACCGAGCTGCGGGCGCGCTATGCCAAGCCCAGGGCGGACGGAGCCGGCCGGAAGGTCCAGGGAATGCTGATCATGACCGCTATGCCGGTGCCGGACGCGCACGTGCTGCTGACTCAGATCATCGACCAGCAGTTGAAGCGCGGCAACGAGGTCGTCAAGGACGTCGTGGTCAAGGTCGAGACGGCCGGGACGAACCTGGATGATCGCGCATATGCCTATGCGGCTGTTCGCCAGGCCTTCGCCGATCTAGGCGGCGCCGACCTGGTTGACCGCACCGAGAGGTTCTCGTTCCAGGCATCGAACGGGAACCGCGGCTACTACTACCTCGCCTTCGACCGGCCGGCCACGGCTACCCCGGCCGCGATGGCCTCGGCCGCCCTGGCCTGACCGGCCACCGAGCCGCTCAGATTGCGGCCTACTCGAAGCGGACGCTGCTCGGCCCGGTGATCCGGCCGAGCAGCGGCAGTGAGGCGAGGATCACGAGCAGCGAAGCGGCCAGCCCGATGCCCATGGTCAGGTAGTACGCGTGGCCCGGCGCTGGCGTCGGCGTGCCAGCCGGGGCGATCCTGGCGACGGTGAGTACCGCCACGCCGTAGGCAATGCCCCCGGCGACCACAGTGGCCGCCACGAGCGGCAGCACCGCCTCGAGGAAGACCACCCGGTACAGCGTCGACGTCGGCGTCCCGCTGACCCGCAGCAGCGTGAACGGCCGCTTGCGCTCGACCAGGCTGCCGCCGACCGACACCGCGAGGCTGCAGCCTGCCACGATCAGCGTCAGGGCGACGGCGATGTAGATGAGCCGCTCCACGGTGCCGGCCACTCCGCCTCGCGCCCGCACCTCCTCGCCGAACGTGCGCGGCGCCCAGCCGGACTGGGACTGCGTGGCGTGCGTCACCAGGTACGTCCGCACCCTCTCCAGCGTCGCCGCGCCGTTCACCTTGACCAGCACGGCCTGCAGGTACAAGTGGCTGAAGTCGTCGGAGGCGGGCGGGCTCGACGCGCTCGCGATCGGCTGGGTGCTGAAGTGCGGGTTGTCGCTGAAGAGGCTCGGCCCCTGGACGATGGCGGCGCTGCGTCCGGGCGCGCACTGCCCGAGCACGGCAAGCTCCCGCAGGCCCGCGCAGCTCATCACCGAGGCGACGAACAGGCCGCCGGAGCCCTGAGGGCCAACGACCACGCCGCCGGACCCGGAAGGCCCCTGCCCCGGGCCGGCCTTAATCTTCTGCGGCAGCGAGTAGATCGGCACCACGGTGGTTCCGCGCACGCCGCGCAGCCCGGCCAGCAGCGCGGCCGCGTCCCGCGGCGGCAGCCCTTCCGCCCCGATGCGCTCACCGAGGCTGGTATGGCCTGCGGGCAGGAATCCCGGGCCAGGCGAACTGCAGTTCACGCCGTTCCCGCACACTGGCGAGGCCGTGAACCCGTCGAGCAGGACGTTGCTCAGTTTCGTAGCGGCCGGCGTGGCATCGATGCCTTGGACAGCCGGGAGCAGCCCGCCGAGGACGGTGCCGAGGAAAACCGCCAGGACCAGCCCGCTGACCGACCGGAATGCCCCCCGCGGGTTGTCGGCCAGCCGCCGCGCCGCCAGCAGGGACGCCGCGCCCGACCCGGCGCTGCGCAGCAGCCGGGCGGCCTGGGCGGTCAGCCACGGGCCGGCCAGGACCAGGCCGGCCAGGATGATGAGCAGGCCAGGGTAGGTCGTACGGCCGATCGCCTGGTGCGACGTCAGCGCGAGGCCGACGGCGAACAGGATGATCCCGGCCAGCAGCGGGGCCACCCGCCACAGGCCAGGCGCGGGCGGCGTCACCCGCCGGCTCACGCCAAGCGGCGAAACGCGAACCCGGCGCAGCGAGATCAGCGATGAGATGGCCGAGGCGGCCGGAACGCCGATCAGCACGACCAGGTAGCCCGCGGCGGTCGGCGTGACCTCGTCGTAGAAGTAGCGTGCGCTGGTGATCGCCGTGTCAGCCAGCGGCCGGCGCAGCAGCAGGAAGATCACGATGCCGAGCACGCTGCCGAGCAGCGCGCTGACCACTGCGTCCACCGAGGAAATGACGCCGATCTGCCGGTTCGTCGCGCCGACCAGGCGCAGCGCCGCGTACCGCTCCTCGCGGCGGGCGGC
>DATIZP010000168.1:0-47432 GCA_035517035.1 Streptosporangiaceae bacterium
CGAGAGGAGACCAGCGTGACCTGGGATCCGAGCGCCTGGTAGGCGCTGGCGAACTCGGCTCCGGTGACGCCGGACCCCACGATGATCAGCTCGCCGGGGATCTCGGCCAGGTCGTAGAGCTGCCGGCAGGTCAGCAGCCGCGCGCCGTCGGGGACGGCGTCGGGCAGCACCCTGGGGCCACGAGCACCGTGTCCGCCCTGATCTCGCGGTCGCCGACCGCGACCGAGCCAGCGCCGGCCAGCCGGCCCCACCCGGCGACAACCTCGACGCCCTCGGCCTCGAGCCGGGCGGCGACGTCGGCGGACTGCGCGTGAGCGAGGTCGCGGATGCGGGCGTAGACCAGCGGAGCGTCGGCACGGGCGTGCCCGTGCAGCGCGGAGAACGAGCGGGACGGCCCTGGCTCATGACGCTGGCGCTCCGCGCCAGCGTCATGAGCGAACCTGATGCCGAGGTCCGCCGACCCCTCCATCGCCGTCATCAGGCTGGACGTGGCGATCAGCGTCTTGGACGGGACGCAGTCGGTCAGCACGCAAGACCCGCCGAGTCCGCTGTCCTCGACGACGGTCACCTCGGCGCCAAGCTGCGCGGCGACCAGGGCCGCCTCGTAACCGCCCGGGCCGCCGCCGATGATCGCAACGCGCGGTTGGCTCACGCTGTCCCATTGTGTCGCATCGGGCCGCCGGGCCGGCCGCCAGCCTCGGCCGGCCGACCGGCCGAGCGAACCTGTTCACTCCCGCCTCCCCAGACTCGTACGCTAATCAACTGTGGCGTTGTACGCGGCTTACGGCAGCAACATGGACCCGGCGCAGATGGCCGAGCGCTGCCCGCACTCACCCCGGGCGGGCACCGGCTGGCTGCACGACTGGCGGCTCACGTTCGGCGGCGAGCACATCGGCTGGGAGGGCGCCCTGGCCACCGTGGTCGAGGAGTCGTCGGCCAGGGTGTTCGTGGTGCTCTACGAGGTCTCCGACTCCGACGAGCTGGCGCTCGACCGCTGGGACGGCGCGACGCTCGGCTACTACAGCAAGCTGAAGGTCAGGGTCACCACGGCCGACGGCGACGCGCTGGCCTGGCTGTACGTGCTCAACGACTACGAGGGCGGGCTGCCGTCGGCGCGCTACCTGGGCATCATGGCCGACGCCGCCGAGGCCGCCGGGGCGCCCGACGAGTACGTGGCCGGCCTGCGGGCCAGGCCGTGCACCTCGATGGGCGCCTGACCAATCACCCCCTGACCGGTCACCCTTGACAGGTCACCTGGCCGCGGGCGGTTACCTGAGGATCTCGCTGAGCGCGAAGCCGATCGCCGGCAGCAGCACGCTCGCGACCGGAATCCAGGCCCAGGTCGACCTCATCGCCGCTCCAGGCACCGCGATCGCCGTGCCGTCGCCGTTGGAACTTGCGGCAGCGCGGGCGTTGGACGTCTCGCCGCCGCTGCCCGACTTGGCCTGGTCGGACAGCCCGGCAAGCTCCCTGGCGATCACCTCGGCCTGGGTCATCTTGGCGATTTCCTTGCCCTGCCCTGGCAGCCGGTCATAGCCGGATGGCCGGCCCCGCGAGCCCTGGACCCACTGCCGTGCCCGAAGCTGCTGCTTGGCCCTGGCCCTGCGGGGCGCCGACAGCGCCCAGCTGAACACGGTCTTGTCCTTCTTCTCCGCCCCCCGCGCGCAGCGGACCTCGACCGAGTCGGCCAGGAAGATCCCGCTGACCGCGCCCCAGGGGATGTCGTGCCTGCGGAACGGGTTGAACACGGTGATCCCGTCGCCGTCGGCGACCACCCTGGGCCACACCGTGCAGGCGAAGACCATGGCGGTCACGGTCAGCGCGCCGAGGGCGAACTGCAGCGAGACGAACTCGTGGCCCTGGATGACCAGGTCGCCCGCGCTGAGCATGAGCAGTCCGATCCAGCTCCACCAGATGACCAGCGGCGTCGTCATGCGATAAACCCGCCGGCCGTCGGCGGTCAGCTTGCCGGCCGAGCCTGATCCGGTGACCGGTGGCCTGGCGCGCTCATTCGGTAGGGACACGGTAGCGGCAACTCCGATACGCCTGAGGGAGCGTCGGTGAGCCGGGGCTCAGGACGTGCTCTCCCAGAGTATGCGCTGCGAGGGCGGCATGGCCCGCCGCCGGCGTGCCGGACGCGGCGGCCGGCCGGGCGGCTGGGAGCGGGCACGGCCGCTTGACCCGGAGGTTGGCCCGCCCTGAGCTAATAACGGGCCGGTCAGCGCGATGTCGTCGGACAGCGGGACCACCGGACCGACCGAGCCGACCGGACCGACCGAGCCGACCGGACCGATCGCGGCAGGGGATCCCAGCGCGCCGATCGAGTCGGCGTCACCGATGCATCCGATCGCGGTCAGCGCGGTCGCGGCCATCACCTTCACGCCGACTTCGATGCAGCGCTCGTCCACGTCGAACATCGGCTGGTGAATGTCGAAGTCGTCGGCCGATCCCGGCCGACGGGTGCCGAGCCTGAACAGGCTGCCGGGGATGGACTCCAGGTACCAGGCGAAGTCCTCGCCGCCGAGGCTCTGCGGTGCCGCGGTGACCGAGTCGCCGCCGAGCACCCGCTCGGCGGCGCTGGCCACCATCGCGGTGCAGGTCGCCTCGTTCACCGCCGGGGGGACGCTGCGCTCGTAGCTGAGGTCGGCCGTCACGCCGTAAGCGCTGGCCACCGACTCGACGATGTCCTTCAGCATCTCGGGCACGGCGTGCCACGCACTGTCGTCCAGGCAGCGCACGGTGCCCTCGGCCACGCCGAAGTCGGGGATCGCGTTCGACGCCGAGCCCGCGCTGACCCGGCCCCAGACCAGGCTTAGCCCGGACCTCGGATCGATCCGGCGAGAAAGCGCCGCGGGCAGCTCGGTGATGATCTTCCCGAGGCCGTAGACCAGGTCTGCGGTCAGGTGCGGCCGGGCGGTGTGCCCGCCAGGGCCGCTGAGCTGGACCTTGACCTTGTCGCAGGCGGCCGTGATCGGCCCGGTCCTGGTCCCGATCTTGCCGACGTCCAGCTTGGGATCGCAGTGCAGCGCGAACACCCGGTCCACCGAGGAGATGCCGCCCGCGGCCAGCACGTCGAGCGCGCCGCCCGGGACCTCCTCGGCGGGCTGGAAGATCAGCCGCACCTTGCCAGGCAGCGCGCCGGCGGCCGCCGCCCTCGCCAGGAACAGGCCGGTGCCGAGCAGGATCGAGGTGTGCACGTCGTGCCCGCAGGCATGGCAGGCGCCGACGTTGAGCGACCGGTAGGGGACGGCCTTCTCGTCCACGATGGGCAGCGCGTCGATGTCGGCGCGCAGCGCGACGGCCGGGTCGTCCTGCGGCAGGCCGCCGATGTCCACGATCATGCCGGTGCCCCTGGGCAGGATGGCCGGCCTGAGCCCGGCGGCCTCCAGCCTGAGCGCGACCCGCCGGGTGGTCCGGTGCTCGGAGTAGCCGACCTCCGGGTGCGCGTGCAGGTCCCTGCGGAACTCGACCAGCTCGCCCTGGTGGCCGTCGAGAAACGCGTCGAGCTCTCCTACCAGGTCATGTTCAGCCATTCGTCGCCTCCGCGACAACGATCAGAACAAAGATCCGCAGCAGCTTCCCGATCGCGGCCCGACCATTCCCGCGGGCAGGCCGAGCCATCTGACTGACGGCATCCCGGGCGCTCGACCGGCTGGTCAGCGGCGGCCGGGCGGCGCCGCGCGCCAGGCGCGGCGCACGCTGCCCCCGCACCCGGCGACCCTGCCGGATGCGGAATACGCAGAGCGTTCCCATTCGGTCCTTCAAGCTATCGTCGACGCGTGACACATCGGAGCAACCTGACAAACCGGCGCATGGACGGGCGATGAATCCGCAGCGCCCTCACTGACCTGGCGGGTCATTTCCCCTCTGCCGGACTCTCCGGCATCGCCAGCAAGGTCCCCTAACCGGCTTTCCCGCTCATGCCGCGGCCTTCGCATTTCCCGCCGGCACTGTTACGAGGCGTCCGCGCCGCACCACACCGACCTGGCCAGACGCGTTTCCGGTTACAGGTATGCATCGTAGCGCCCGCTGCGACCGGGCGCTGGCGTTGCCCGATTGTAGCCGGGCCACGACTACCGCGCGTGTCGGCGCCCAGTCTGCCACTCTCCGGCGTCAGCCGAGGTCAGCGGGCTCGTAGCTGCCCCACACGTCACGCAGCGCGTTGCAGGCCTCGCCGACGGTCGCCCGTGCCGCCAGCGCCTCCCGCAGCGGGTGAAGCAGGTTGTCTGAGCCCTCGGCGGCCCGGCGCACGGCGTCGAGCGCGCGGGTTACCTCCGCCGCGTCCCGGCCAGCGCGCAGCGCCGCCAGCCGCTCGGCCTGCTGCTGCTCGATCGCCGGGTCGACCCGCAGCGGCGCGTAGCTCTCCTGCTCGGAGATGGCGAACTTGTTCACCCCGACCACCACCCGCTCGCCGGCCTCGATCTGCTGCGCGACCTGGTAGGCCGAGCGCTCGATCTCGGCCTTCTGGAAGCCCTGCTCGATGGCCGCGACGGCGCCGCCCATCCGCTCGATCTGCTCGATCAGCTCCGCGGCCTGGTTCCTGAGCTCGGCCGTCATCGACTCCACGGCGTACGAGCCGGCCAGCGGGTCGGCGGTCGCTGTCAGGTCGGTCTCGTAGGCGAGCACCTGCTGGGTCCGCAGCGCCAGCCTGGCCGCCTTCTCGGTCGGCAGCGCGATTGCCTCGTCGTAGGAATTGGTGTGCAGCGACTGGGTGCCGCCGAGCACGGCAGCGAGCGCCTGCACCGTCACCCTGGCCATGTTCACCTCGGGCTGCTGCGCGGTGAGCTGGACGCCGGCCGTCTGGGTGTGGAACCGCAGCATCTGCGACCGCGGGTTCACGGCACCGAACTCGTCGGCCATGATGTGCGCCCAGAGCCACCGGGCGGCCCTGAACTTCGCCACCTCCTCGAGCAGCGTGGTCCTCGCCACGAAGAAGAACGAAAGCCGCGGGGCGAAGTCGTCGACGGCCAGGCCGGCCGCTATCGCGGTGCGCACGTAGTCCTTCGCGTTCGCCAGCGTGAACGCGATCTCCTGCACCGGCGTGGCGCCGGCCTCGGCCATGTGGTAGCCGGAGATGGAGATCGTGTTCCACCGCGGGATCCGCGCGCCGCAGTAGGCGAAGGTGTCGGCCACCAGGCGCAGCGATGGCCCCGGCGGGTAGATGTAGGTGCCGCGGGCGATGTACTCCTTGAGGATGTCGTTCTGGATGGTGCCGGTCAGCGCGCCCGCGGCGATGCCCTGCTCGCTGGCGACGAGTTCATAGAGCAGCAGCAGCACGGCGGCCGGGGCGTTGATGGTCATCGAGGTCGACACGGTGTCCAGCGGGATGCCATCGAACAGGGCCTGCATGTCCTGCACCGAGTCGATGGCCACCCCGACCTTGCCGACCTCGCCGCGCGCCTGCGGAGCGTCCGAGTCGTATCCCATCTGGGTCGGCAGGTCGAAGGCCACCGACAGCCCGGTGGTACCCGCCGCGATCAGCTGCCGGTAGCGGCGGTTGGAGTCAGCGGCCGTGGAGAAGCCCGCGTACTGGCGCATGGTCCACGGCCTGCTGACGTACATGGTCGGATGCACGCCGCGGGTGAACGGGTACTCGCCGGGCTCACCCAGGTCGCGATCGGGGTCGAAATCCTGCAGCGCCTTGGGCCCGTAGACGGGCTCGATGGGATCCCCGGACTCCGACATACGCGCCATGAGTCAAGGTTACGACCTGCCGCGGCGGTGCCCGCGGGCCAAGCATGCCGGGCAGCCTGACGACATTATGTAATAAGCAGCTATTTTCATCACATACGCTGCATAACCTCGCAACCGAGAAAGCGGGCGATGCCGGACGGAAGCCGACGATCCGCCCGCGAGGATCGAGGGCCACATGCGCAGCGAGACATCTGCGAGGGCGACAACGGCGGCCTGCCTGGCCGCCGCGTTCGCGGTCACCGGCCTGGCCATGGCCGCCTCAGGCCTGCCGGCCAGAAAGGCGCTTGAGAGCCGGATGGCCGCCCGTGCGGCAGGCCAGGCCGCCGCGGCGGCCGGCTCCAGGCACAGGCCGGCGCCCTCGCGCCCGGCGTCCCGGCCGGCCGGCGATGCGGCGGTGAATCGGCCGCGCGACGTCGGCGGCGCACGGCTGGCCGGGGGCGGCATCGTGGTGTCGGGGGGCGCCCTGCCACTGCCCGCAGTTCCCGCCTCGGCGTACGTCATCGCCGACGCACGGACCGGCGCCGTGCTCGCCGCCAAGGACCCGCACGGGCTCTTCCCGCCGGCCAGCACGCTCAAGGTACTCACCGCGATCACGATGCTGCCCAGGCTGCGCCCCGGCGCCATGATCACGGCGAGCGGACTCGCCGCCTCCGTGCAGCCGAACATCATCGGCCTGATTCCCGGCCGCAGGTACCGGGTAGCCGACCTGTTCCGCGCGCTGCTGCTGATCTCGGCCAACGACGCGGCCGTCGCCCTGGTGCAGGCCAGCGGGTCGTATCCGGCCGGGATCGCCCTGCTCAACGCCGAAGCGCACCATCTGCGGGCCTACGACGTGGTGGCCAGGACGCCGAACGGGCTGCCCGCGCCCGGCCAGGTGGTGTCCGCCTACGATTTGGCGCTCATCGCCAGGCAGGCGCTGGCGATGCCCGCATTCTTGCGCTACGACCAGACACTCGCGGCGACCTTCTCAGGCACCAGGTTCGGCCGAGTGGCCATGGTCAACCAGAACGCGCTGCTGACTCAGTACCCCGGCGGCATCGGCGGCAAGATCGGCTGGACAGCCCGGGCCGGGGCGACCTACATCGGCATGGCCAGGCGGGACGGCGTCACGCTGATCGTGACGATCCTGCACGCCGTCCCGCTCACTGAGATCCACTCCGCCGAGCAGTTGCTGGACTGGGGGTTCGCGATGGACGGCCGGGTGCGCCCGGTCGGCGTGCTCGTGCCGCCGCTACGCTAGCCCGCGCCTAGGGCCAGCCATCGGGCGCGAGATGACCAGCGGGCGCGGTGCCGAAGCCTCGTGGCCGTCGGCTTGGGCTCTCGTGGGCGAAGCTTTGCCGCCCGCTCGCGCCGATGGCCCTGGTTGCGCCGCGATCGCGGTGAAGTGCGGCCGGAGTATCCGCGCCGGAACGCGGGAAGGCCCCATCGCGCACAATCAGGTGCCGGCCGGCGCAATAGCCCACCCGACCTCGCCAGCAGCGATCCGGTGGCAGACTGACTCCGGCCTTGTCCGAACGTGGGATCGGGGAACCGGATGCAGGACCGGACGCACCACAGGGCGCAGGCGAGCACGCGGCCCCCGGCGCTGGCCATGGCAGGGATCCTGGCCGCCGTGTCGACCGCCGGCCTGGCAGCCGTCTGCACGGGGACCGGCCCCGTCACCGGCGTGCTCGCGGTGCGGCTGACGTCGGCAGCGGTCAAGGCCGGGCACACGCCGGTTCCCAAGGATCAGGTCGGCGGCAAGCAGCTGGCCAGCCACGGCATCGTGGTGAACTACCCGCCGCGCGGAGCGCCGCGGCTGCCGGAGGTGCCCGCGTCGGCGTACGTGATCGCCGATGCCACGACCGGGGCGGTGCTCGCGGCCAAGGACGCGCACGGGCTCTACCCGCCGGCCAGCACGCTCAAGGTGCTCACCGCCATCACCATGCTGCCGCGGCTGCGCCCGAACGCGACCGTCCTGGCCACCAAGCGGGCCGCGTCGGTCGAGCCCAACATCGTCGGGATCATCCCCGGCCGCAGGTACGAGGTCTCCGACCTGTTCAACGCGCTGCTGCTGATCTCGGCAAACGACGCCGCGGTCGCCCTGGTCCAGGCCAGCGGGTCGTTCGCTACGGGGATGGCCCTGGTCAACGCCGAGGCGCAGCACCTGCAGGCCTACGACGTGGTGGCCAAGCAGCCGAACGGCCTGCCCGCCGCCGGCCAGGTGGTGTCCGCCTACGACAACGCGCTGATCGCCAGGCAGGCGCTGGCGATGCCCGCCTTCATGAGCTACGACTCCCGGCTCACGGCCAGGTTCCCGATCACCAAGCACAAGATCGTCACGCTGGTCAACCAGAACTACCTGCTGACCCAGTACCGAGGCGGCATCGGCGGCAAGATCGGCTGGACCATGAAGGCCGAGGCCACCTACATCGGCATGGCCAGGAGGAACGGGGTCACGCTGATCGTGACGATCCTGCACGCCAGCCCGCTCACCGAGATCCACTCCGCCGAGAAACTGCTCAACTGGGGCTTCGCGATGGACGGCAGGGTGCGCCCGGTCGGCGTGCTCGTGCCGCCCCTGCCCGACGCGCACGCCAGCACCACATCGACGAAGACGGCCGACCACGGTGTCGCTAACCACGGGGCTGCGAACCACGGGGCCGCGAACCACGGGGCCGCGAACTCGGTGGCTAACGCGTCTCGCGACCCGCAGCGCGGGATCACCGCGGGCACGGGACTCGCCGCCGGGCTCGCGGTCGGGCTGGTCGGCGTGCTTGCCTGGGTCCGCCGCCGCACCATGCTCGGCAAGCGCTCGTCGAGCTCGCCGACGGGCCGCCGACCGGGTAGTCGCAGCGCGGGCTAGCGGGCAGGCAGGAAGCCGACGCGGTCCCTGACCAGGCTCATCGTCGCGCTGGCCACCTCGCGGGCACGGGCGGCGCCGACGGCCAGCATGCGGTCGAGTTCGGGCTCGTCGGCGAGTATCTCCTGCGTACGCTCCCTGATCGGGGTCAGCGCGTCCACGACCACCTCGGCGAGGTCCTTCTTGAACGCGCCATACCCGGCTCCGGCATACCGCCGCTCGAGCTCGGGCACCGGCGTGCCGGCCAGCGCTGAGTAGATCCGCAGCAGGTTCGTTACCCCGGGCTTGGCCTCGTCGTCGGCCCTGACGTCAGAGCCCATGTCGGTCACCGCCCGGCCGATCTTCTTGCGTACCGACGCCGGGTCCTCGAGCACGTCGATGATGCCCTGCGGGGTGGATGCCGACTTGCTCATCTTCACCGCCGGATCCTGCAGGTCGGCGATCTTGGCGACGTCCTTGACGATGTACGGCCCCGGCAGCACGAACGTCGGACCGAACCGGTGGTTGAACCGCTGGGCGAGGTCCCTGGTCAGCTCCAGATGCTGGCGCTGGTCCTCGCCGACCGGGACCTGGTCGGTCTGGTACAGCAGGATGTCGGCGGCCTGCAGGATCGGGTAAGTGAACAGACCCACGCTGGCCTGGTCGGACCCGGACTTGCTCGACTTGTCCTTGAACTGGACCATCCGGCTCGCCTCGCCGAACCCGGTGATGCAGCTCAGCACCCAGGACAGCTCGGCGTGCTCGGGAATGTGGCTCTGCACGAACACGGTGCACCGCTTGGGGTCAAGTCCGGCTCCGAAGAGCTGAGCGGCGGCGACCCTGCTCCGGCGGCGCAGCAGCACCGGCTCCTGCGGCACCGTGATCGCGTGCAGGTCGACGACGCAGTAGAACGCGTCGTGCGAGTCCTGCAGTGCCACCCACTGCCGGATCGCGCCGAGGTAGTTGCCAAGATGGAAGGAGTCGGCCGTCGGCTGGATGCCGGACAGCACTCGTTGGGCGGGCATGCGGGGAAGTCTAGTTGCCGCCGGGCACCGGATACTCGGCGTCGGCCCGGACCTGTCCGGGGTCCTGGGTGACGGCATCCCGGCTGCGGCCGGCCCTGCGGCCGCCGGTCTCCGCCGGGCTGGTCCCGGCTCCCGGGGCGGTGCCGGCCAGAGCCTGGCTCGGCGGCGGCTCGCACACCACGGGCACGATGTCCGGCGCTCCTAGCCTGATCGCATCGGCGTCGGTATCGGTATCGGCCTCCTGCGACTTGCGCTCGGCATCGACGCTGGCACGGTAGTTCTCAAGCTCCCTGGTCACCTGCTTGTGCCGCCAGTTCATCGGCCCGGCCATCAGCGCGGCGACCTCCTGCGCGGCGGACACCCCTCGGTCCCAGGTCTCGATCGAGATGTGGGTGCGCCTGGCGAGCACGTCGTCCACGTGCCTGGCGCCCTCGTGCGTGACGGCGTAGACGGCCTCCACCCGCAGGTAGTCCTCGGCCCCGGCCAGCGGCCTGGCCAGGCTCGGGTCGGCCGCGATCAGGTCGAGCACCTCGCTGATCAGCGAGCCGTACCGGCGCAGCAGGTGCTCGATCCTGGCCACGTGCAGGCCGGAGGACCTGGCCAGCGCCTGCCGGGAGTTCCACAGCGCCTGGAAGCCGTCGGCGCCGGCCAGCGGGATCTGGTCGGTGCAGGACGGCGCCACCTTGCCGTCCAGGCCGTGCGCGACCGCGTCCACGGCGTCGCGCGCCATCAGCCGGTAGGTGGTGTACTTGCCGCCGGCGATCATCACCAGGCCGGGCACCGGGTGCGCCACGGTGTGCTCGCGTGACAGCTTGGACGTCGTGTCGGACTCGCCGGCCAGCAGCGGCCGCAGCCCGGCGTAGACGCCTTCCACGTCGTCGCGGGTCAGCGGGACCGCGAGCACCCGGTTGACCTGGTCGAGCACGTAGTCGATGTCGGCCCGGCTGGCCGCCGGGTGCGCCTTGGACAGCGTCCAGTCGGTGTCGGTCGTGCCGATGATCCAGTGCCTGCCCCACGGGACCACGAACAGCACGCTCGACGCGGTGCGCAGGATGATCCCGGTGCTCGACTGGATCCGGTCCCTCGGCACCACCAGGTGCACGCCCTTGGAGGCACGGACGTTGATCGAGCCGCGGCCGCCGACCATGGCCTGCGTCTCGTCCGTCCACACGCCGGTCGCGTTCACCACCTGCTGCGCCCGGATCTGGAGCTCCTGCCCAGTCTCCAGGTCTACCGCGTGCACCCCGGTGACCCGCTCGCCCTCGCGCAGGAACCCGGTGACCTGGGTGCGGGAGACGATCCGGGCGCCGTACCCGGCCGCGGTCCGCACCAGGTCGAGCACGTACCTGGCGTCGTCGACCTGGGCGTCCCAGTACAGCAGGGCTCCGGTCAGCGCGCTCTTGCGCAGCGCGGGCGCCAGCCGCAGCGCGTGCCGCCTGGTCAGCTGCCGGTGCAGTGGCAGGCCCCTGACCTGGCCACGGCTGATGCCGAGCACGTCGTACAGGGTGACGCCGGTGCCGAGGTAGGCGCGCTCCCAGCCGTAGTGGCTGAACGGGAACAGGAACGACACCGGCCTGACCAGGTGCGGCGCGATCCGCTGCATGAGCAGCGCCCGCTCGCCGAGCGCCTCACGCACCAGGCCGATGTTGAACTGCTCGAGGTAGCGCAGCCCGCCGTGGATCAGCTTGCTCGACCGGGACGAGGTACCCGAGGCGAAGTCCCTGGCCTCGACCAGGCCGACCGACAGCCCCCTGGTCGCGGCGTCAAGCGCGACCCCGGCGCCGACGACGCCGCCGCCGATCACGAGCACCTGAAGCTCGGTGCCGGTCAGGGCCGCGATGGCCGACTCCCGCTCGCCGGGGCCGAGCCTGGCCGCTCCTAGCGCGTTCATGGTCACAGTCAATCGCTACCCAACGAGACGAGAGTGGATGCCGGGGACCGCGGGCCGCCGAAGGCGGCCCGCGGCAGTGGCGGCGCGGCGATCTGGCTGGTCATCGGACGGCTGCTCCTGGTCCGGCCGTGACGCCGGCCGGCGTCACGGCCACCTCGACCCGCTGGAATTCCTTCAGGTCCGAATAGCCGGAGGTGGCCATGGTCCGGCGCAGCGCCCCCATCAGGTTCATCGAGCCGTCCGCGACCGTGGACGGCCCGTGCAGGATCTGCTCGAGGGTGCCGATCGTGCCGACCCACAGCCGGTTGCCGCGCGGCAGTTCGGGATGGTGCGCCTCGGATCCCCAGTGGTATCCGCGGCCAGGAGCCTCGGCGGCCCTGGCGATCGGCGAGCCGACCATGACCGCGTCGGCACCGAGCGCCAGCGCCTTGGCGACGTCGCCGCTGCGGGTCATCCCGCCGTCGGCGATCACGTGCACGTACCGGCCGCCCGACTCGTCGAGATACTCCCGGCGGGCGGCGGCCACGTCGGCGATCGCGGTGGCCATCGGGACCTTCACGCCGAGCACCGCGGCCGTGGTCTGGCCCGAGCCGCCGCCGAAGCCGACGAGCACGCCGGCCGCGCCGGTGCGCATCAGGTGCAGAGCGGCGGTGTAGGTGGCGCAGCCGCCGACGATCACCGGCACGTCGAGCTCGTAGATGAAGTGCTTGAGGTTGAGCGGCTCGGCCTGGCTCGAGACATGCTCGGCCGAGACCGTGGTGCCGCGGATGACCACGAAATCGGCGCCCGCGTCGATCACGGCCTTGTGGTAGCGCAGCGTCCGCTGCGGCGAGAGCCGGGCGGCGATGGTCACCCCGGCCGCGCGGATCTCGGCCATCCGCTGTCCGATCAGCTCCTCCTTGATCGGCTCGGCGTAGATCTGCTGCAGCCGGGTGGTGGCCGCCTCGTCGTCCAGCGTCGCCACCTCGGCAAGCAGCGGCTCCGGGTCGGAGTACCTGGTCCAGACCCCTTCCACGTCAAGTACGGCGAGGCCGCCGAGCTTGCCGATCGCGATCGCCATGGCCGGCGAGACCACGCTGTCCATCGGCGCGGTCACCAGCGGCAGCTCGAACCGGTAGGCGTCGATCTGCCAGGCGATCGAGACATCCTCGGGGCGCCTGGTGCGCCGCGACGGCACGATGCCGATCTCGTCGAGCGCGTACGCACGGCGGCCGCTCTTGCCTCGGCCGATCTCCACCTGAGTCATCACCGAAGGCTACGCCCTGGGCACGCCGTAGTTCGGTGCCTCGGTCACCATGTGCAGGTGATGCGGATGGCTCTCGACCAGCCCGGCACCGGTGATCTGGACGAAGCGGGCGTCGTGCAGGTCGGCGACGGTCCTGGCGCCGCAGTAGCCCATCGCGGCGCGCAGCCCGCCGGCCAGCTGGCCGACCACCGCGGCTACGGCGCCGCGGTACGGTACCCGGCCCTCGACGCCCTCAGGCACCAGCTTGTCCTCGCTGAGCACGTCGTCCTGGAAGTACCTGTCCCTGGAGAAGGACCGGCCGCCTTCCCGGCCGCGCATCGCGCCGATCGAGCCCATGCCGCGGTACAGCTTGTACTGGTCGCCGCCGATCATCATCATCTCGCCAGGCGCCTCCTCGCAGCCCGCGAGCAGGCTGCCGAGCATCACGGTGTCGGCGCCCGCTGCGATCGCCTTGGCGATGTCGCCGGAGTACTGGACGCCGCCGTCGCCGATCACCGGCACGCCGGCCGGCCCGGCCGCCTTGACCGCCTCGTGGATCGCGGTGATCTGCGGGACGCCGACCCCGGCCACGACCCTGGTGGTGCAGATCGAGCCAGGGCCGACCCCGACCTTCACGGCGTCGGCACCCGCGTCGATCAGCGCCTGCGCACCCGACCTGGTGGCCACGTTGCCGCCGACGACCTCCACCCTGGCGTTGGCCTTGAGCTGGCCGACCATCGCGAGCACCGACTGGGCGTGGCCGTGCGCGGTGTCCACCACGAGGAAATCGACCCCCGCGTCGATCAGCGCCTGGGCTCGCCGCTTGGCGTCCTCGCCCACCCCCACGGCCGCGCCGACTACCAGCCTGCCGTGCGCGTCCTTGGTCGCGTGCGGGAACTTCTCGCTCTTGGTGAAGTCCTTGACCGTGATCAGGCCGCGCAGCACGCCCTGGGCGTCCACCAGCGGCAGCTTCTCCACCTTGTGCTCGGCAAGCAGCCGGAACGCCTGCTCGCGCGCCACCCCGACCGGCGCGGTGACCAGCGGCATCGGCGTCATCACCTCGCCCACCCCGCGGCTGTGGTCCTGCTCGAACCTGATGTCCCTGTTGGTGATGATCCCGAGCAGCACGCCCTCGGGCGAGACGACCGGCACGCCGGAGATCCGGTACCTCGAGCACAGCTCCTCGACCTCGGCCAGGGTGGCATCAGGGCCGCAGGTCACCGGGTTGGTGATCATCCCGGCCTCGGACCGCTTGACGACGTCAACGTGATGGGCCTGATCCTCGACCGGCATGTTCCTGTGCAGCACGCCCACGCCGCCTTGCCTGGCCATCGCGACCGCCATGGTCGAGCCGGTCACTGTGTCCATCGCCGAGGAGACCAGCGGCACCCGCAGCGAGATCCGGCGGGTCAGCCTGCCGGTGGTGTCCGCCTCGCTCGGCAGCAGCTGCGAGTGCGCCGGCAGCAGCAGCACGTCGTCGAAGGTGAGCGCTAGCGGTCCGAACTTGGCGTCGTCGGTCATGTCACTCCGCGATGCTTGACCTGGCGGGTTGCTCCCCATCCTAGTTGTCCCCGGCATGCCGCCCTTGCCGCGGCGCGGAGGCGGTCATGCTCGACGACGTGCTCGGCTACCTGCGCTGCCCGGTCTGCGGCGCGGCGCTGGCCAGGGCGGGCGGCGCCGTGCGCTGCCCGGCCGGGCACAGCTTCGACGTGGCGCGGCAGGGGTACCTGAGCCTGCTGCCGCCCGGCCCGGCCAGGACCGCGGGGGACACCGCGGCCATGGTGCGCGCCCGCGGCGAGTTCCTCGGCGCCGGTCATTTCTCCGGTCTGGCGGCGGCCGTCGCCGCCGCGGCGGCCGCCTGCGCCGGAGAGGCGGGCTGCGTCGTCGACGTGGGCGCGGGCACCGGGTACTACCTCGCGGCTGTGCTCGGCCGGCTGCCGCGCCATGTCGGGCTCGCGCTCGACGCCAGCAGGTACGCGCTGCGGCTGGCGGCCCGCGCGCACCCGCGGGCCGGCGCGGCGGGCTGTGACGCCTGGCGACCGCTGCCGGTCGCCGACGGGGCGGTCGACCTGGTGCTTAACGTGTTCGCTCCGAGGGACGGCGGCGAACTGCGCCGCATCCTGCGCCCGGCCGGGCACCTGCTGGTCGTCACCGCCGCGGCCGGCCATCTCGGCGAGCTGACTGGCCCGCTCGGGCTGCTGCGGGTGGACGAGCGCAAGCGGGACCGGCTGGCGGCCAAGCTCGGCCCGCACTTCGACGTGGTGCGCGAGCGCGAGCACCGCGAGGTGCTCGCGCTCGACCACGCGGCGGTGACCGACCTGGCAATGATGGGTCCGAGCGCGTGGCACGCCGACCCCGGCGACCTCGCGGCCCGGGCGCGGCGGCTGCCCGAGCCGGTCTCGGTCACGCTGGCGGTCACCCTGTCGCTGTACCGGCCGAACCGCGAGCGGTGACCGGCCGCGGGGAGCTTCGATACCAGCCAGGGGTGCGAACCCGCGGCGAGCAGGGCTAGGCTTCGCTGGGTGCCGGAATCGGCCTGGTCTGCCCGCGGCAGAGCGTCGCGGCGGCGGCTGGCTGCTGGCCGGCCGCAGGCCGGTCGGCCATCCCCGGGCCGGCAGCCCCTGCCCGGCGGGAGCCGGCGGGCGAATGCGTTCGGACCGAAAGGCAGTTACGTGGAGCAGCGCGTCAGCCTGATCACGCTCGGCGTGGCCGACCTCGCGCGAGCCAGGAGGTTCTACGAGACGCTCGGCTGGACCTCGCCCAGCCAGGCCGACGAGGGCGTGGTCTTCTTCCAGGCCGGAGGGATGGTCCTCGGGCTCTGGGACCGGGCGATGCTGGCGCAGGACAGCGCGGCCCGGGACTCAGGCGGCTGGGGCGGGGTGACGCTCGCGCTGAACGTGCGCTCGCCGGCCGAGGTCGACGCGGTCATCGAGGAGGCCAGGGCGGCGGGCGCGGCCATCGGGCGCGAGCCGGCGCCGACGTTCTGGGGCGGGTACTCCGGGCTGTTCACCGACCCGGACGGCCACCCGTGGGAGGTCGCGCACAACCCGGGCTGGACGCTGCTTGAGGACGGCAGCATCCGGCTGGCCGGCTGACCGGCTCGGACCGAAACGGCTCCGGGCCGATGCCGGAACCTCGCCGGCCCGGTCGGCTGCTGCTCGCCACGCTGATCGGGCTCACCGTGATCAGCGGCCTGGTTGACGCGGTGAGCTATCTGGGACTCGGGCACGTGTTCACCGCGAACATGACCGGCAACGTCGTGCTGCTCGGATTCGCCGCGGCCGGGGCCAGCGGGTTCTCCGCCACTGCCTGCCTGACCTCGCTCGGCGCGTTCCTGCTCGGCGCGCTCGCCGCCGGGCGGCTGGCGCGCCGGCTCAGTTCGCGCCGCGCGCTGCTCATGCTGGCCATGTCCACCGAGGCGGTGGCGACCGGGACCGCCGCGGCCATCGCGTTCGGGGTGGCCGCCGTGTCTTCCGGCTGGCCGCGCTTCACGGTCATCGCCGTACTGGCTCTTGGCATGGGCGTGCGGAACGCCACCATCCGGCGGCTGTCGGTGCCTGACCTCACCACCACCGTGCTCACGATGACGCTGACCGGCCTCGCCGCCGACTCCGCGCTCGCGGGCGGGACCGGCGCGCAGAGCACGCGGCGGGTCGCCGCGGTCCTGGCGATGCTGGCGGGCGCCTGCGCCGGGGCCGTCGCCTTCCTGCACGTCGGGGCCGGGCCGACGCTGGTGATCGGCGCTGCGATCGTGCTGGCGGGCGGGCTGGCGTTCTGGCAGGCGGGAGAGTCACGGGACCTGGACCGGGTCACCGCCTGACCGGTTCTGCCGGCTCGCGCCACCGTCGGCCGTGCCGGGGCCGGCCCGCCGCCCCGCGGCCGGCGGCCTACGCCTTGCTCAGCACCAGCAGGAACTCAAGTATCCCGTGATTCTGGGTCGTCACGAAGCTGCCGAAGCTGGGGTTCGGGATGCTCCAGTCGGCGAACGCGATCTGGATGGTGCCGGAGACCTTGATCGCACTCGCCGTCCGCTCGGCCGACAGCAGGAACGTGACCGGCCTGGTGTGCCCGTGCAGCGTCAGGTTCCCGGTCGCGTGGTACTGCTTGATCGTCCCCACGGCCGCCAGCGGCGCGAGGCTGATCGGGTGAGTCAACGTGAACGTCCCGGTCGGGTACGCCGACACGTCCATGATCCGGCCGTCGAACTGCACGTCCCGCTCGCTCTGGTCGCTGTGGATCGTCGCCATCTGGACCGTGAAGGTCGCGGCGGTGACCGTGTTCCCGCTGATCGTGAGGTGACCGCTGACCGAGTGTGACCGGCCGACCGCCAGGTTGTTCTGGCCGACCAGCACCTCCTTGACCCGGTAGCCCACCACCGACCCGGTTCCCACGTTCCAGGTGCCCGCCACCGATCCGGCCGCCGAGCCGCCGTTGCTCGTGGTTCCGGCGCCGGTGGCCGTCGCGCTCGGTGCGGCGCCTGGCGTGGTGCTCGACTTCAGGCCGAGCGGCGCGGGCGCCTGGCCCTCGATGAAGTGGATGTACACGAACGGACCGCCTACCGCGAGCACGACAATCGCCGCGGCGGCCGCGATCACCCACCTCAGCCAGCGCCTGCGTCCAGTCACAGTGCCACTCTCCTCGCTACCCGACCGCCCCGAGCACGGAGGCGCTCACCCGACCATGCCACCCACCCGGGCAGCACCACCTCACGCCATCCGGCCAGCAGCGTCCGCCCAGAGGCCAAGCCGTCTGGGCCGTGGCGACCTAGCTCGGCCGCACCTTCCCGCAGTCAGCCCCGGACCCGAACCCCGGACCCGAGCCCCGGATCCGAACCCCGGACCCGAACCCCGGACCGAGCCCCGGACCCGAACCCCGGACCCCGGACCCCGGACCCGAGCCACGGACCCGAGCCGCGGCCCGGCCGGAGGTTGAACGGAGACGCCGTCCGGCCAAACCGCGAAAGGACTTGAGCTGTCCGGCCGAACGGCGGCAACCACGAGTCTTACAGCATCCGCTCGGCGATCGCTCAGTACTTCCTCTGCACTCCCTCTGAAACCGTCCACGGACGCTCACCCCGACTCCCCCCCGGCCGCCCACGCACTGACCGCGAACCGCCGCGGAACCCGACCCTGCCACGACCGCCTCCCCGCACCGACATCAACACCGACTCCACCCACACCGGCCCGAGAGCCGGTCCACCAAAACCGTCATACACGCCGATTCCCGGCGTCCAAGTCTGGCCTTGGCCTTCAACTCACCAAGATGATCTTGATGGATGTGAAGAAAGTCCCAGAATACGCAGTGAATGTGGCATTCAGTCCAGCTGCCGCCCGAGAAAGCGCCGCCGGCGGGCGCGGAAGCCCGCACCAGGGGCCACGAGCCACGCTAAAGCCCCAACCGCCTCGCTTGCCCCAGGCGCCGCAGGCGACCGCCGCACCGGCGCGCCGCGCGACCTGGCGCAAGCGCCCTAATGGCCCGCGCCGCGAACCCACGCCGCCGCCCGCCGCCTTCGGCAGCACCCGTACGACGCGCAAGCGCCGTAACCGGCCAGCACCGATCCGCGCCAGTACCTACGCGACCGCGCCAGCACCTACGTGGCCCGCACCAGCACCTACGTGGCCCGCACGAACCCACGCCGACCGGCGACCTTCTCCCGACGCGAGCGGCCGACGCGAGCGGCCGACGCGAGCCGCCGGAACCGATCCGCGAGTGCCGGGCATATGGGATATTAGGACCTGAGTCTCTACGGTTCGGGCGGCGGGAGCTAACTGTGGCGGAGCTGACATACCCGAAGTTTCCGTTGCGGCCGCTGGCGGCGATCGGCGTGGTGACCGTCGCCCTGGGCGTCGGGGCGATCCTCGTCAACCGCTCGGAACGCAGCATCAGCGCTTGCGCGACGGCGGCCGGGCGCTTCATGGCCAGGCATGACTTCTCGCTGAACCAGATGCGGGCGGCCGGGTCCGGCCCGGTCCCTGCCTGCCACGGGCTGTCGGCCGAACAGTTCGGCCAGGCGCTCTTGGACGGATACGCGAACGAGTACGGTCCGAGCCTGCCGCGCGCGCCCATCCCCCGCGACGTGCCGCCTTCCAGCTATAAGGCGACCAGCGCCCGCTCGTTGTTGCGCCAGGCCGGCACCCCCGGCCACCCCGGAGGCCTCGGCCGCCTCAACCACACCGGACGCCTCAACCACGCCGACCGACCCGGCCACACCGACCGCCTCAACCACGCCGACCGACCCGGCCACACCGGCGGCGGACCCGCTCACACCGACCGCCTCAAGCACGCCGACCGACCCGGCCACACCGGCCGCCTCAACCACGCCGACCGACCCGGCCACACCGGCCCACCCGACCGCCTCAACCACACCGGCCACACCGGCCTCCGCGGCCGCCACCGTGCGGCCCGGCCGGGTCAGGCTGTGGAGCCGTAGCGTTCCTCGATGGCGATGGCGCGCAGCCTAGCCAGGGCCCGGTGCTGCGCCACCCGGACCGCTCCTGGCGACATGCCCAGAGCCTGGCCGGTCTCCTCGGCCGACAGGCCGATCAGCACTCGCAGGCAGAGCAGCTCCCGCTGCTGCCGTGGCAGCCTGGCCAGCAGCGTCCTGGCGCGCTGCGCCTCCAGGCTGGCGACGACCGCTTCCTCGGGCCCCGGCTGCTCGTCGGGTCCGTCCGGCAGGCTGTCGGTAGGGATCGCGAGCCGAGCCGCCATTCGCCGGGCGTCGGCCACCTTGTGCGAGGCGATGCCGAACACGAAGGAGGCGAATGGCCGGCCCATGTCCTGGTACCTGGGCAGCGCGGTAAGGACCGCGATGCACACCTCCTGGGCCACGTCATCGGCGACCTGGTAAGGGTCGGCCACGTGGCCGAGCCGGGCCCGGCAGTACCGAACCACCATCGGCCGGATCTGCCGCAGCAGCGAGTCGATCGCGGCGGGCTGGCCACGGACCGCCCGCGCGGTCAGGTCGGTAAGGTCGGTCAGGTCTGCGCTGGTGGAAGGTGCCCCGCTACCGCCGACAGCCTGCTGAGTCATGCGCTCCCCCTTCGGCGTTCTCCGCCACGCATCAAGCGGTCATGCAGGCATGATGCCCAGGTAAAGAGCTAGCTTAATCATGGAATGAAGGATCAAAAAAACGCGACCCCATTAGGCCGCACCATTTGACGGCAATTCGGCCTGGCAAATGGAGTGCAATGTTACCGAATTGCCAAAGCAACCCGACAGCCGCCAGATCCCGGACTTTCCGGCCCACGCCAGGCACGCCGGTACCCGCCACGCAGGGCCGCCGCTGACGGCATCCGATGGCAAGGCGGCGGGCCGGGACCCTCATGAGTCCCGGCCCGCCGTCGCGAACCGCTTAAGCCCAGCCGCCCGCGCCCAGCCGCCCGCGCCCGGCCGCCCGGGCCTACCCGACCGGGCCTAACCGCCCAGACCTAACCGCCTAGTGCGTGTGGCCGTGGCCGCCGTGGCTGTGGCCGTGCCCGTTCTCCGGCTGCGGCTTCTCCGGCTTGTCGGTGACCAGCGCCTCGGTGGTCAGCAGCATCCCGGCGATCGACGCGGCGTTCTGCACGGCTGACCTGGTGACCTTGACCGGGTCGATGACGCCCTGCGCCATCAGGTCGCCGTACTCGCCTGTCTCGGCGTTGTAGCCGTGGCCGGCGGGCAGGTCGGCGATGGCCGCCACGACCACGCCGCCTTCGGCGCCCGCGTTGAGCGCGATCCACCGGGCTGGCTCGAGCAGCGCCCGCCGGACGATCTCGACACCGGTCGCCTCGTCGCCGGAGAACCCGAGGTCACCGAGGGTGATCGAGGCCTGGATCAGCGCGCTGCCGCCCCCAGCCACGATGCCCTCCTCGATCGCGGCCCTGGTGGCCGAGATCGCGTCCTCGAGCCGGTGCTTCTTCTCCTTGAGCTCGACCTCGGTCGCGGCGCCCGCGCGCAGCACGGCGACACCGCCGGCCAGCTTGGCCACCCGCTCCTGGAGCTTCTCCTTGTCCCAGTCCGATGTCGAGTTCTCGATCTCGGCCTTGAGCTGGCGGATGCGGTCGTTGATCTTCTCCTGGTCGCCGGCCCCGTCGATGATCGTGGTGGTGTCCTTGGTGACCGCCACCCGGCGGGCCTGGCCGAGCACGTCGAGCCCGGCAAGCTCGAGCTTGAGCCCGACCTCCTCGGCGACGACCTGGCCGGCGGTGAGGATCGCCATGTCCTCGAGCATCGCCTTGCGCCGGTCACCGAAGCCTGGCGCCTTCACGGCGACGACGTGCAGCAGCCCGCGGATCTTGTTGACCACCAGGGTGGACAGCGCCTCGCCGTCCACGTCCTCGGCGATGATCAGCAGCGGCTTGCGCGCCTGCGCCACCTGCTCGAGCAGCGGCAGCAGGTCGGTCATCGAGGAGATCTTGCCGTTGTGCAGCAGGACGTAGGCGTCCTCGAGCACGGCCTCCATCCGCTCCTGGTCGGTGATGAAGTATGCCGAGATGTAGCCCTTGTCGAACTGCAGGCCCTCGGTGAACTCAAGCTCGAGCCCCATCGTGGCCGACTCCTCGACCGTGATGACGCCGTCCTTGCCGACCTTGTCGAACGCCTCGGCGATGATCGCGCCGACCTTGGGGTCCTGCGCCGAGATCGTGGCCACGTTGGCGATCTCGCCGCGTTCCTCGACGTCACGCGCGCTCTTCAGCAGGCTCTCCGAGACCGCGGACGCGGCCGCGTCGATGCCGCGCTTGAGCGACATCGGGTTAGCCCCCGCCACGACCGAACGCAGTCCCTCGTGCACCATCGCCTGCGCCAGGACGGTCGCGGTGGTGGTGCCGTCGCCGGCCACGTCGTTGGTCTTGGTGGCGACTTCCTTGGCGAGCTGGGCGCCCAGGTTCTCCTGCGCGTTCTCAAGCTCGATCTCCTTGGCGACGGTCACGCCGTCGTTGGTGATCGTCGGAGCGCCCCACTTCTTGTCGATGACCACGTTGCGGCCCCGCGGGCCGAGGGTCACCTTGACGGCGTCCGCGAGCTTGTCCACGCCGCGCTCAAGCGCCCGCCGCGCCTCTTCGTCGAAATCCAGGCTCTTGGCCATGCAGCACCTCAGCTGATCGTCCGGAACGGTCTGTTAGTCAGTGGTCGTAGTCAGTGGTCGATTTTGTCAGTGGCCGACTTAATCAGTAGTCGGTTCATGCCGCCGCCCCGGGCTGGCAGCGACCCCGGGAAGTCGTGCCTCCTGGGGCCCTGCCGATCCGGGGCGGCGGGTTGACGCGCTCCCGCGCGCCTGGCACGAGCCTGGCCCGCGCCGAACGCCGGCTCGCTTACTTCTCGATGACCGCGAGCACGTCACGGGCGGAGAGCACGAGGTACTCCTCACCCGCGTACTTCACCTCCGTGCCGCCGTACTTGCTGTACAGCACGACATCGCCGACCTTGACGTCCATCGGGACGCGCTTGGAGCCAGCGTCATCGAAGCGGCCTGGGCCGACGGCGATGACCTCGCCCTCCTGGGGCTTCTCCTTGGCGGTGTCGGGGATGACAAGGCCGGACGCGGTGGTCTGCTCGGCATCGAGCGGACGGACCACGATCCGGTCTTCGAGCGGCTTGATAACAACCTTGGTGGCGGTCGTCACGATCTGACCTCCCCCTTACGGAAAGGGCTAGCTGAGTTACTAGAGAGGCGACCATGGGGCCTGCCGTCGCGGGTGCCAGACCATCCTCGTCGCGTTAGCACTCTACACCATCGAGTGCCAAGTCCGCACAGTAGCCCGCAGGCTCGGCGTCGTCAAGCTGACACCGCCCGCTAGGGTACGCCACATGGACCCCACCCACCCCGCGCCGGTCCGTCCGGAGGCTGACCAGCAGGTGAGCGAGGAACGCGCCAGGCGCGCTTCATCGTTCGGCACGGCGGCCGCCGCCTATGCCGAGCACCGGCCTGACTACGCGCTGGCGGCGATCCGGTGGGCGCTCGAGCCGATCGCCGGGCTGACCGGTCCGCCCCGGCTGCTGGATCTCGGCGCCGGCACCGGCAAGCTCACCGGCCAGCTGACCGGCCTGATGATGGACCGGGGCCGGCCGGAGGTGATCGCCGTGGAGCCCGACCCGAAGATGCTGGGGGAGCTGCGCAGGCAGGTTCCCGGCGTCGCCGCGATGGAGGGCAGCGCCGAGGCGATCGCCCTGCCCGACGCCTCGGTCGACGCAGTGCTGGCAGGGCAGGCCGCGCACTGGTTCGACCTGGACCGTGCGTTGCCGGAGATCGCGCGGGTGCTGCGGCCCGGCGGGGTGTTCGCCGGCCTCTGGAACGCCGACGACGACCGGGTCGACTGGGTGGCCGGCCTGCACGAGGTGAGCGGGCGGCGCACAGTGACCGCCGAGTTGAGCGCAAGGAACAGCGAGCAGGACGACGACGGCCCGCTCGCCCGCTGGCTGCGCGGCTCCGGCGAGCGGCTCTTCCTGCCGTTCACCGAGGCCATGTTCGACCACTCGCAGGCCAGGACCGCCGCCTCGCTGGTGCAGACGCTGGGCACCCACTCGATGTTCCTGATCATGGAACCGGCCGAGCGCGAGACCGTGCTCGGCCAGGTGCGCGGCTTCCTTGCCGAGACCCCGCAGACCGCGTCCGGCGAGTTCGGCTGGCCGCTGGTGACGCTCGCGATGCGCGCCGTCCGACGCTGACGAACGGGCTCAGGCGGCCAGTACTTGGCTGACCGGCAGGCCGGAGTCGGCGGCGAAATCCGCGCCCGACGGCTCGGCGCCGGCCGCGACCAGCTCAGAGCCCAGCGCGGCGACCATCGCCCCGTTGTCGGTACACAGCCCGGGCCGCGGCACCCGCAGCTCGATCCCGGCCGCCTCGCAGCGCTCCGCCGCGAGCCCGCGCAGCCGGGAATTGGCGGCCACGCCGCCGCTGATCACCAGGTGGTCCACGCCGCGGGCCAGGCACGCATCGACCGCCTTACGGGTGAGCACGTCGGCCACGGCCTCCTGGAAGGACGCGGCCACGTCGGCTACCGGTACGGCGAGCCCGGCGGCCTCCCGCGCCTCGACCCACCTGGCGACCGCGGTCTTGAGGCCTGAGAAGGAGAAGTCGCTGGTTCCGTCCCGGTATTTAGCCCGAGGAAACTTAACCAATCCCGGGTCGCCGGTCTTGGCGGCCCGGTCGATCGGAGGCCCGCCGGGGAACGGCAGACCGAGCAGCCTGGCCACCTTGTCGTAGGCCTCGCCCGCCGCGTCGTCGATCGTCGCGCCGAGCGGCGTGATGTCGCCGGTCAGGTCCCGCACCAGCAGGATCGACGAGTGCCCGCCGGAGACAAGCAGCGCGATCGCCGGGGCGGGCAGCGGGCCGTGCTCAAGCTGGTCGACGCAGATGTGCGCGGCGAGGTGGTTGACGCCGTACAGCGGCTTGCCGAGCGCGAGCGCGTACGCCTTGGCCGCGCAGACGCCGACCAGCAACGCCCCAGCGAGGCCAGGACCCGCGGTGACCGCGATCGCGTCGACCTGGCGCAGGCCGACCCCGGCAGCATACAGCGCTCGGTCCACGGCGGGAACCATGGCCTCAAGGTGCGCCCGGCTGGCCACCTCGGGCACCACGCCGCCGAATCTGGCGTGCTCGTCCACGCTGGAGGCCACCGCGTCGGCGAGCAGCTCGTGACCGCGGACCAGGCCCACGCCGGTCTCGTCGCAGGAGGTCTCGATTCCGAGCACGAGCGGTGCGGTCATCGGCGCTCCTTGCCGGCGTCGTGGGCGGCCGGCCGTCGGTCATCGACCGGGCGCCCCATGCTGCGCCGCATCACCAGCGCGTCGGCGCCTGACGGCTGGTAGTAGCCGCGCCTGATCCCGATCTCGGCGAAGTCGTACCTGCGGTAGAGCCGCTGCGCCCGCATGTTGTCGGTGCGCACCTCGAGGAACACCTCGCTGCAGCCACGCCGCTCGGCCTCGGCAAGCAGCGCCTCAAGCAACGCGGAGCCGATCCCATGGCCCCAGTGCTCGGCCGCGACGGCGAGGGTGAGCACGTCGCCCTGCCAGCCCGCGCCGAGCAGGCCAGCGTACCCGGCGATCCGCCCGCGGTCGTCGGCGACCAGGTAGTAGCGGCTGGCGGGCTGCTGCTCGAGCTCGCCGACCAGCATCTGCCTGGTCCATGCCTCCTCGCCGAAGACCGCGAGCTCAAGCTCGACGACCGCGTCCAGATCGTCGATGGTCATCGGGCGCAGCGCGATGCTCATGGCGTGACCCGCTTCGGCCGGCCCGGCTCCCTGGCATCCGGGCGGCGCAGGTACAGCGGCTCGGCCGCCCCCGGCGCGATGCCGTCGGCCAGGCGGCTCGCGGCGATGCCGGCAAGCTGGGCGGCCGACGGGTAGCGCGGCCCGAAGGTCTGGCCGGCGGCCGCCAGCTCGGCGTGCAGCCGCGGCCCCTCCCCGGCGATCGGATAGCCGGGCGGCACCTGCGCGGGCAGGCCGACGGCGGGCTCGGTGAGCCGCCGCCCCTGCGCGCAGTAGCGAGCCCAGTAGACCTCGCGGCGGCGGGCGTCGGTGGCCACGACGAACTCACGGCCGCCGGCGTAATGACAGGCCTCGGCGGCGATGATGTCCAGCGTGCAGACGCCGTCCAGCCGGATGCCGAGCGTCGCGGCGAGCACCTGCGCGGTCACCAGCCCGACCCGCAGCCCGGTGTAGGGGCCAGGGCCGGTCCCCACCGCCACCGAAGTCAGGTCGGCGACCGCGGCGCCGGCCTTGTCGAGCACCCGCTCGATCGACGGCGCGAGCAACTCCCCGTGCCGCCGCGCGTCGACCGACGACTCGTGCGCCAGTACGGCTGAGCCGTCGTGCAGCGCGACGGTAACCGCGGGCGTCGCGGTGTCGAACGCAAGGATCAGCACGGTTTCTCAGCCTAGTCATCCCGGCCGGCCAGCCGGGCCGGTCGCTGGTGCGGCCGCGCGGCGACAGCCGCGCGGCCTGCGGGTCGCGGCGGACCGCTGCGGTTCAGCCGACCTTCGGCTCGTGCTCGACCTGCGCGAGCACGGCTCGCGCGGCGGCCAGCGTGCTCGCCCGCAGGCTGGCGATCGTGACCGGCCCGAAGCCGTCGCCGTTCTGCCCGGAGACGTACACCGTCACCAGCACGTTGTGGTACCTGGCGAGCACGGTCACCCGGTCGAGCAGCCACGTCTTGACGTGGAAGACCTGAACGGCGGTCACCGCCTCGTTGCCGAACCCGCCGAGCGCACCGATCGCGGCCGGGGGCTGCGGGGTGTTCTTGGGCGGATGGGCGAGTATCTGGCGCTGCTGCGAGTAGGTGTACGTCGCGGTCGCGGTGGCGCTGCCGTTGCCGGCGGCCACGGTCAGGTTGGGCGGGAAGGCCTGGACGACGATGTTCAGCATCCGGAACGTCGGCTTGGCGTCCACCTGGTACGTGCACTGGCTCTGCGACGCGCTGCTGTAGGGCTGGATCCTGATCGGAGTCCCGGCGAGGTAGCCGCGGAGCGTGGCTGCCCCGACCACCTTGCAGGCGTCGGGCACGGTGCGGATGTCACCGGCCTGCCAGGTCGTCACGTACCTGGACTTCGGCGCCGGCGACTGGCTGAGCAGGATGCCGGCGGTCACGACGAGGATCACCCCGATCGCGGCCCCGGCCCAGGTGACCAGCCTGCGCTTGGACCGGCGGCGGCGGGCGGCGGCAGCCCGGGTGCGACCGGCCAGCCTGCCGCGCCGCGACGGCGGCGCGGCAGGGCCCTGGTCAGCCCGCGGGCCGTCGCCGAGCTCGTCGCCGGGCAGCGGCGTCGGCCGGCGGCCCGCCCGGACCGGCTCGACCCCGCCCGGCACGGCCCACGGTGGCGCGCCGGACGGTACTGGCCGGTCCTCGAAGGCGTCGAGCACCTGCCAGCCGGACCGCCGGCTGTCGTGCGGGACCCTCGGCCAGCCAGAACGGCCAGGGTGGCCCGTCTGGCGTGGCGGGTAGTCCTGCTCAGTCACGGCGCGCCTCCCGGCCAGCATCAGGCCGCGCGATCACGACGGCAGGCTGATCTGGATCCCTGCAGTTTAGTGTCGTTGACCTAGCAGATGAGCGACACATCGGAACAATTGCAGCACCCGAGGGCGGCGTGCCGGCGATGCCGTTAAGCGGGACTAGCTCCGAACTAGCTCAGGGCGCGTCCGACACGGCACGCAGGTCGGCGGCCGAGTCGGCCCAGCGGGCGCCGTGACCGGCGAGCGTGACCACCCTGGGCTCGTCGCCCAGCTCATCCGCGGCGACGTCATCGACTGCCCGGCCCGCGGAATCCCCAGGCGCGGGCGGCTCGTCCCAGGCGATGGTGATCAGCAGGTGCGCGGGTGCCAGGGTCTCGACCAGCCCCTCTCCCCATTCCACCGCGGTCACCGAGTGGTCAAGGTCGGCGTCGAGGTCGAGGTCGTCGACCTCGAGCCGGCTGCCGAGCCGGTAGGCGTCCGCGTGCACCAGGTCGGGGCCGCCGCGCAGGGACGGGTGCACCCGGGCGATCACGAATGTCGGTGAGGTCACCGGCCCGCGGACGCCAAGGCCGTCGCCGATCCCCTGGACCAGCGTGGTCTTGCCCGCGCCGAGCGGCCCGGCGAGCACGACAAGGTCGCCGGGGCGCAGCAGCCCGGCCAGCCGGGCGCCGAGCGCCCGCATCTGCGCCGCTCGGGGCACGGCGACCCGCACCACGACCCGCGCGGTGGCCGCCGCCGGAGCGGCGGTCACCGCGCCGGCCGGCCGGCCACCGTCATCCATCGCCGTCCGCCGTCGCCGGGTAGCGCGCGAGCGCCCGGTTCACCAGGCCGGCGATCGCCTCGTTGACCTCCTCGGGCCGCTCGAGTATGACCACGTGGCCGGCCCCCTGCACCTTGACAAGCTCGGCACCGCGGATCGCGTCGGCGATCTCGACGGACAGGCCGGGGTCGACCAGCCGGTCCCTGTCGCCGGTCAGCACAAGTACCGGCACCGTGCTGAGCACCTTGAGCGCCCGGCGCTTGTCGTGGCCGACGAGCGCCACGTAGAAGTCGGCGATCACGTCGATCGGGGTGGCCCTGATGATCCGCTCGAGGAAGTCGACCAGCGTCGGGCTCACCTTCGGGTCGCCGAACCCGATCCGCCTGGTGCCGAGGAACGCGATGTCGCTGGCCGACTGCCTGCCGCGCTCGACCACCTCGGCCATCCGCCCCTTGGACGCGCCGGTCATCATCGACGGCATCGCGACCCTGACCGCCGGCCGCAGCGGCGCGGGCAGCCAGGTCGCCGGGTCCACCGTGGCGGCAGCCGTCGAGAGCAGCGCGACGCCGATCACCTTGCTGCCGAACAGTTCGGGATGCTGGTCGGCGAGCGCCATCACGGTCATCCCGCCCATCGAGTGGCCGACCAGCACCACCGGCATGTCACCCGGCGCCGTGGCCATCATGACCTCATGCAGGTCGGCGCCGAGCTGATCGATGCTGACCAGGTCGGGGTCGGACCGGCCGGACCTGCCGTGGCTGCGCTGGTCCCAGAAGACGCTGCGCGCGACCTGCTCGAATCCGGCGCGCTGGTAGTACCAGACGTCCTGGTTCAGCGTGTAGCCGTGGCAGAAGACGATCGTGACCGGCGCGTCGGGCGGGCCGCTGACCTCCACGTGCAGCGGCAGGCCGTCGTCCGCCGTGACCGTGAGCGCCTCGCCGCGGATGTTGCCGAACGGCTCGCCGGCCACCGGGTCGGGGCGGAGCCTGATCCGGCCGACGGCGATCTTCTCGGCCATCAGCACGGCACCGGCGCCGGCCGCCACCGCGCCGGCGGCGAGGCCCGTGACCCCGGTGAGCCGCCGCCAGCTGACCATCAGACCTCCTGCCCGACCAGCGGAGCGCTCCACAGGTCACCCGCATCGGGCGAGCCGCCCGTGGCCAGTTCCGTCAGGCGTGATTCCGCGCCGGTTACTCCACAGTAGCTTCTGGGGATCTTCGCCGTAAACCTGGTGACGACGTCGTAGGAGATCGTGCCCATCGCGTCGGCCCACTCCTGCGCGGTCGGCTCGCCCCTGTCGCCGGGGCCAAACAGGATCACCTCGTCGCCGGCCTCGATGGGCAGGTCGCCGGCGTCCACCACGCACTGGTTCATGCAGACCGTGCCCGAGATGGTCAGCCGGCTGCCGCGGACGAGCACCTGGACCGTGTTCGCCCCGGCGCGCGGGATGCCCTCGTGATAGCCGAGCGGCACCAGGCCGAGGAAGGCGTGATCGGCGGTCACGTAGCGGTGCCCGTAGGAGACCCCGGTTCCGGGTGCGACCCGTTTGACCTGAACAAGATGAGTGCGGACGGTCATGGCCGGCCGCAGCCAGCCGGGCGGCCCGCCGGGCGACGTGCACAGCCCGGTCACCCCGCCACCCGGCCTGACCAAGTCAAACCACGTGTCTGGCCTGGTCAGCAGCGCGGGCGTGTTGGCCAGGTGGCGCACGGCCGGGCGCGCGCCGGCCCGCTGCGCCTGGGCGACGGCGTCGCGGAAGGCGTCGAGCTGCCGGTCGACGGAGGGATGGCCGGGGATGTCGGCGCAGGCCAGGTGCGACCAGACGCCGATGATCTCGCATCGGCCGGCGGCCTGCTCGGCCAGCGCGGCCGCGACCAGGCCAGGCCACTGCTCCATCGGCGCGCCGCCGCGGCTCATCCCGGTGTCGGCCTTCAGGTGCAGTCTGGCCGGGCGGCCTGCCCGGTCGGCGGCGGCCGCGATCTGGCGCACCAGGTCAGCCGAGCCCGCCGACAGGTCCACGCCGGCCGCGATCGCCTCGGCGTGCGGCGCGTCGGGCGCGGCGAGCAGGCAGAGCACGGGCACGGTGAAGCCCGCGCGGCGCAGCGCCAGCGCCTCGGCCACGTGGCCGACGCCGAGCCAGCTGGCGCCGGCGGCCAGGGCAGCCGCCGCGATCGGCAGCGCGCCATGGCCGTAGCCGTCGGACTTGACCACGGCCATGACTTCGGCGTGGCCGACGTGCTCGGCGATCGCGGCCACGTTCGACCTGACCGCGCCGAGGTCGACCAGTGCCCGCGGATGCCCGTCCATGGCCCTCAAGTGTGCCACCTGCGGGCTACCGCTCCGGCCGCCGTGGTTAGGTACTGCCATGGCCGAACTTATTCCCCGGCGGGTGCTCTTCGGCAACCCGGAGCGAGTCAATCCCCAGCTGTCCCCGGACGGGACCAGGCTCGCCTGGCTGGCGCCGTCCGACGGCGTGCTCAACGTCTGGCTGGCGCCGGCCAGCCCGCAGACCGGGGTGGACTGGGACCGGGCGCAGGTGATCACGGCCGACACCGACCGCGGCATCAGGACGTTCACCTGGGCGCACGACAACCGGCACCTGCTCTACCTCCAGGACGCCGGCGGGGACGAGAACTGGCGGCTGCACGACGTCGACGTGAGGACCATGCGGCGCAGGGACCTGACCCCGTTCGACGGCGTCCAGTGTCAGTTCGTAGGCCTGGAGCGCGACGTCCCCACCGAGGTCCTGATCGGGCTGAACAAGGACAACCCACAGCTGCACGACGTGTACCGGCTCGATCTGGCGACCGGGACCCTGACCAAGGAGATCACCAATCCGGGGTTCATCGGCTGGGTCGCCGACGCCAGGCTGGTGGTCAGGGCCGCCTTCGCGCCCGAGCCGGACGGCGGCCTGAGGGTGCTGGTGCGGGACGAAGCCGAGGACGACTGGCGCGAGCTGCTCGCCGTGTCGGCCGAGGATGCCCTGACCACCGACCCCGTCGCGTTCAGCGCCGACGGCAAGTCGCTGCTGATGATCAGCTCGGTCGGCGCGGAGACCGCGCGGCTGGTGCGGCTGGACCTGGCCACCGGAGCCGAGGAGGTGCTGGCAGGCGACCCGGTCGCCGACGTGAGCGGCGTCCGGCTCGACCCGGCGACCAGGGAGCCGCAGATCGTGACCGTGGCCAGGGACCGGGCCGAGTACCTGGTGCTCGACCAGGCGCTGGCCGGCGACCTGGCGGCCATCCGGGCGCTGCACCCCGGCGACCCGGTGTTCTCCAGCGCGAACGACGACGACACCACCTGGCTGGTCGCGTTCACCAACGACTCCGGGCCGATCCCTTACTTCGCCTACGACCGGGCGAGCCGGCAGGGCAGCTTCCTGTTCGACCACCAGCCGGCGCTCAGCGGGTACACGCTCGCGCCGATGGTGCCGTTCTCCTTCAGGGCCAGGGACGGCCTGGAGATCCACGGCTACGCCACGTTCCCGCCCGGGACGGCCGGGCGGGGCCTGCCGACGGTGCTGAACGTGCACGGCGGCCCGTGGGCCAGGAACTCCTGGGGCTACGGGCCGGAGGCGCAGTGGATGGCCAACCGCGGTTATCTCTGTTTGCAGGTCAACTACCGAGGCTCGACCGGCTACGGCAAGGCGTTCATCAACGCGGGCGACCGGCAGTGGGGCGCCGCCATGCAGGACGACCTCACCGACGCGGTGGCGTTCGCCGTGGCGCAGGGCTGGGCCGATCCCGCCAAGGTGGCGATCTACGGCGGCTCGTACGGCGGCTACGCCGCGCTGGCCGGCGCCACGTTCACCCCGGAGGTGTACTGCTGCGCGGTGGACATCGTGGGGCCGTCGAACCTCAAGACCCTGATCGAGACCATTCCGCCGTACTGGGCGCCGGTGATCGCCCAGTTCCACCTCAGGGTCGGCGACCCCGAGAAGGACGCCGACTTCCTGTGGTCACGCTCGCCGCTGTCCCGTGCGGACCAGATCTCGATCCCCCTGCTGATCGCGCAGGGCGCTAACGACCCGCGGGTCAAGCAGGCCGAGTCCGAGCAGATCGTGGCCGCGCTGCGGGCCGCGGGGATCGATCACGAGTACATGCTGTTCCCCGACGAGGGGCATGGCTTCGCCAAGCCGGAGAACCGGATGCGGTTCTACGCTGCCGCCGAGAAGTTCCTGGCCAAGCACCTGGGCGGCCGTGCCGAGGACTGATCGCCGGCGCCGGCCCCAGCCCGCGGGCGGCGGCGCCAGCGCCGGCCTTAGCTGGTCACCACGCAGCCGCTGCTGTGGCCGGTCTGCGGGAACGCATGGGCCAGGGCGTCGGCGATGTCCTTCGCGCGGTGCCGGTAGCCGAGCGAGGTGTAGTGGATGCCGTCCGAGATGAACCACTTCCGCTTGACGATCGCGGCCCAGTTGAACACCCGCATGTTCGGGTACTTCGCGCACTCCTGGACCAGGGTGCGGTCCCAGCGCAGCATGTTGGCCTCCGCGTAGGGGCCGCTGACCAGGAGCGACTTGACGTTCACCCACATGACGGGCTCGCCGTCGGCGACCGACATCATCCGGTTGATCCGGTACCTGAGGCTGTAGGTGGAGCCGACCGCCACGTCGGCCGTGTCGTTGGTGCCGAGCGCGATCACCCAGCAGCCGCGGAACCCGCTGCGCACGATGCCCTTGGCCGCGTAGTACCCGTTGATCTGGCCGGGCAGCGCCTCCACGATCGAGCGGGCGCCTGAGATGTCGGTGATCACCGTCTCGACGCCGACGTCCTCGTACCGCGCAACGATACGGTCGCTCGCCTTGGGCAGGTAATCCGCCGAGACCAGGCCGTCGGAGGTCGAGTCGCCGATGTGCGCGACCGCGCGGCATGAGGTGCGCAGCGGCCCGCCCCCCGGCGTGCCAGGCGCGGCCGATGGCGAGGCGGCAGCGCCCGCGCGCGCCCGCGCGCCCTTCCCCGCGTCGGCCTGGCCGGCCGCGCCGCGCGCGGGTCCCTTGACCACGGTCTTGGTGACCGGCAGTTGCAGCGAGCCGGCCGAGAACACCGACCCCTGGCTGCGCGCCGGGGTATGCACCGCGCCGGTCAGGCCGGCCGCGGCGACGACGAGGACCCCGGCGGTCGCCGTGGTCGCCGCCAGGCCGGCCGGCCGGACCCGGCCGAGGTTCCTGGTGCTCAGGTCCGCACCGCGGACCCGCTTGGCCAGGCGCCCGATCGCGCCGTGCCTGATCGGCTCCTCCACGAACCGCCAGGACAGGGCGGCGAGCACGATGGCCGCCGCGATCTGCCAGGCAACCCTCGGCAGGTCCTCCCGGCTGTTGGCCGGAGAGGTCAGCACGATCACCGGGTAGTGCCACAGGTAGATGCCGTAGGAGCGGGCTCCGATCCAGCGCAGCGGCGCCCAGCCGAGCGCGAGGCCGACCAGGGTGCCCGGGTACACGGCGGCGGCCACCACCGCGGCCGTGGCCAAGGAGAGCAGTACCAGGCCGCCGCGGTAAGCGAACGGTGAGTACTCGCCGACCTTCCAGATCATCACGCCGATCCCGGCGAGTCCGGCGAAACCCGCGAGGTCGAGCAGGCTGCGGCGCAGCAGGCCGCGTGCGCCGCGCCGACCCGTGCGGCCCCTGTTGCCTGCGCTGCCTCGACCGCCTCGGCCGCCTGTCCGGCGGGTGCCCGGCCGGCCGCCTCCGGCACCCGGCCGGCCGTGGGCGCCTCTGGTACTTAGGCCGCCAGCACTGCGGCTGCTGGTGCCGAGGCCACTGCTGCCGAGGCCACCGGCACCGCTGCGGCTGGTACTGCGGCCACGGGCACTGCCGCCACCGTCACTGCGGCCGCTGACATTGCCACCGTCGCTCGGACCGCTGACGGCGCGCACCGGTGGCCTGAACGCCGACTGCGCGCTTGAGTTCCGTGCCCAGTCCGCGGTGGACATCGGGCCCGATGCCTGCTTGGGACTGCCGGGCCGCGCGAAGCCCTCGGTCAGGTACGGTTCGCCGGGCTGCAGGGAACTGCGCGCCTGCGGCGAGCCTGCCCTGACGGGCGAGTCCTGAGCATCCTGAGCATCCTGAGCATTCTGGGCGTCCTGGGCGTCCTGAGCGCCCTGCGCCGCGGAGGCGTCCGCGTCCTGCGAGGTCACGGCGCGCAGGGCGCGGACGCCGCGGGTGCCGATGGTCGGCCACAGCAGGGCCAGAGCCGCGCCGATCAGCAGGCCGAACGCCCGGGTGTCCGTTCCCTCGTACACGCGGGTCGGATCGGTGCCCGGCTGATACAGGTGCAGCATGGCAAGCACCGACGCCATGGCAAGCACCAGCGTCGGCACTGCCAGCCAGCGCACCGCCGCGGTGCCCCGCTTGCGGACGAAGAACAGGCCAGCCATCAGCAGCAGCGGCCACACCAGGTAGAACTGCTCCTCCACGGCCAGCGACCACAGGTGGTCGAGCGGCTGCGGCGGGGCGAACCTGGCGAAGTAGGACTGGTTCTTCGCGATCAGGTACCAGTTGCTGAAGTAGCCGGCCGCGGCCCCGACCGCGCCCCGCAGGCTGGCCAGCCTGGCCCGGTCGGCGATGGTCACCCAGGCGGTCACGACCGCCAGCATGACGAACAGTGCGGGCAGCAGCCGGCGAGCGCGCTTGAGCCAGAAGTCGCCCAGCCTGATTCGCCCGTGCTTCGACCACTGGCCGACCAGCAGACTAGTGATCAGGAAGCCACTGAGCGTGAAGAAGACGCCCACCCCGAGCAAGCCGCCTGGCGCCCAGCCGAACTGCTCGTGGTAGGCGATCACAGCGAGCACGGCCAGCGCACGCAGTCCGTCAAGACCAGGCATGTAGCGCTGGTCGGAGCTCACTGGCTTCGGCATGTTCCCCCCTAGCCGCGGCCCGTCTCGCGCCGGAAACGCGAGATCGCGGGTAACGCGGGCAGGAATGAACTACCCGGAGTGATTTATTGACTACGTATTGTCGCAGGAAAGAAACTTCAAGGCCGAACCCACGCCCCGCACCCCGTCGCCCACCCGCTCCGCGCCCTCCGGTCCGTTGGAATCGATGCCACATCCACCGCGAATAGCGAACCTGACTCCACATCCATCTCCGGGGTGCCGGTCGCGGAATCGGACGAGGAATGGCAAACGACTCGCGGCGACGCGCCAGGTCGTAGGCTGGCGGCCGTGGACCGGCCCTACGTCCTGCTGAGCTGCGCGATATCGATCGACGGCTACCTCGACGACGCCTCCGACCAGCGGCTTGTGCTGTCGGGCCCGGCCGACATGGACCGGGCGGACGAGGTCAGAGCCAGCTGCGACGCCATCCTGGTCGGCGCCGGAACCATCCGTGCCGACAACCCACGCCTGCTCATCCGCTCGGAAGCCCGGCGCGAAGCCAGGGCCGCCCGCGGGCTGGCCGACCCGCTCAGAGTCGTCCTGGCCGGCCGTGGCGACCTCGATCCCGCCGCGCGGTTCTTCACCGCGGGTCAGGCCGGCGCACTGGTGTACGTCGCCTCACCGGCCGCGGCAGCCGCCAGGGCGCGGCTCGCCGGGCCGCCGGCCGACGCCGAGGTCGTCGATGCGGGCAGCGGCCCGGTCGACCTGCACCTGGTCCTCGCGGACCTCGCCGCACGCGGCGTCGGCAGGCTCCTGGTGGAAGGCGGCCGGTCGGTGCATACCCAGTTCCTCGCCGCCGGCCTGGCCGATGAGCTTCAGCTGGTCATCGCCCCGTTCTTCGTCGCTGACTCGCGGGCACCGAGGTTCGCGGGCGACGGTGACTTCCCGTGGACGGCAGACCGGCCGGCCAGACTTGCCGAGGTATGCCAGGTCGGTGCCGACGTGCTGCTCAGATTCGCGCTGTCCGAGCGCTTCGGTACGACCTGACCAGATCGGCCGACGGCAAGCACCGCGCCGGAGCGTCGGCGCCGGCCTGTCCGCGCCGGCCCGTCGACGCCGGAAAGTCGGCGTCGGCCTGTCCGCGCCGGCCCGTCCGGGCCGGAAAGTCGGCGCCGGCATATGCGGGCCGGCCCGTCCGGGTCCGCCCGTCCGGCCCGACTGGGGCCTGTCCCGTAGATCATGGAACTGGGTCGCGGGGACTGGGTCACGGTGCCAGATCCTGATGACTCGGCTCGCGGTCTGGCGCCGCCCGTCCCCAAGGCCGCCGCCGACCGCCGCGCCCCGTGCCGCCCGGAGATGATCTTGATGGATGTGGCGGATGTCCCAGAATACGTAGTGGATGTGGCATTCATTCCACTGACACCCAGGTGATCACATGCAGTTTCGGCTGGTATGCACCGATCCGGGCGACCGTGCTCGGGCGGGCGGCCGCGGCGGCGCGGCGCGGAGACAGCCGGGCGGCGCGGAGACAGCCGGGCGGCGCGGAGACCAGCCGCGCGGCGCGGAGACCAGCCGCGCTGCTGCGGGTTGTCCGTGGCCGGTGATGCCGCGCGGTAGAGCCGTCGGTGCCAGCGGAGATCTACATGACAGGCGCTAGTCGCCGCCGAGCAGGCGGAAGGCCTCAGGCAGCCCGGCCAGGATGTCGGCGGCGCCGATGGGGGCGTCCCTGGCGGCCAGGCGACCGGCCAGGCCGTGCAGGAACGCAGCCAGCGCCCCGGCCGCCCGCACCGGCTGCACGCCCTGTGCAAGCAGCGCACCGGCCAGGCCGGAGAGCACGTCACCGGAACCGGCGGTAGCGAGCCAGGGCGTCCCGGTCGGGTTCACGAACGGTGGCTCGCCGGCCTCCGGGGACGCGACCACGGTGGTCGAGCCCTTGAGCAGGACGGTCACGCCGAGCTCCGCCGCGGCCCGCCTGGCCGAGTCAAGCCGGTGCGCCTCGATGTCGCGGTGATCGCCGTTCAGCAGCCTGGCGAGCTCGCCGGCGTGCGGAGTAATGAGCGTCGGCGCCCCTGGCGGCCGGGACGAGAGCAGGTCCTTGCGGCGGGATAGCACGGTCAGGCCGTCCGCGTCGACCAGGACGGGCACCGGGGTTGCGAGCACGGCGGCGAGCAGCTCGGCGGCCCGATCGTCGGTGCCAAGGCCAGGGCCGGCGGCCCAGGCCTGGACTCGGCCCGCCCCCTCGACGGCCGCAGCCGCCGGCGCGCCGTCGGCCGGGTCGAGCACGGTGATCACGGCCTCGGGCCAGTGCTGCCGTACCACGTCGGCCGCCGCCGGTGCCGATAGCAGCCGTACCATCCCGGCGCCGCCGCGGATCGCGCCGCCGACGCTGAGCACGGCGGCGCCGGTGTAGCGCTGGCTGCCCGCCAGTACACCGAGCACTCCGCGGCGGTACTTGTCCGACTCGGCTCCCGGTCGCGGCAGCAACGCGCCGGCATCGGCCAGCTGCAGCGCGCACACGGCGGGACTGGCTGGAAGGTGCGGCCCGAGACCGATGTCCACGAGCTCGACCGTGCCCGCGTAGCCGGCCCCCGGGTCGATCAGCAGGCCGGGCTTGATGGTGCCGAACGTCACGGTCACGTCGGCCATGATCGCGACGCCGGACACCTCGCCGGTGTCGGCGTCTACCCCGCTCGGCAGGTCCGTGGCGACCACCACGGCGCCGGCTGCGGACGCCTGGCCGACCCGCCAGGCGATGCTCGCCGCAGGCTCGCGCAGGCCGCCGTGCCCGCCGATGCCGAGGATCCCGTCGATAATCAGGTCCGCCCCGGCGACGGCACGCTCAGCCGAGCCTGGATCGGCGGCCAGGTCAAGTACCCGGCCGCCGGACCGGCCCAGGGCGGCAGCGCCGGCCTCGTGTAGCCGCGTTCCGACCGCGATGGCGGTGACCCTCGCGCCGCGGGCGGCAAGCCGCGCGCCGGCGAACAGCGCGTCGCCGCCGTTGTCCCCGGTTCCGGCCAAGACCACGACCTGCGAGCCGTAGCACCGGCCGAGCAGGCCGACGCAGGTCGACGCGAGCCCGGCCGCCGCCCGCTGCATCAGCGCGCCGTCGGGAACGAGCGCCATCAGCGCGTGCTCGGCAGCCCTGACCTCAGGTACCCCGTGGGCAGTTCTCATCCCTCACCTCGCTCACCGACCTTCCCGCCCTTGCACGACCGCATCCCGAGCGCATCCTGGCCGCCAGCCGACCCGCCAGGCTCCGACCGCTCGGCCCGCTCGGCGACCACCACGGCCACGCACAGCCCGCCGTCGTGGCTCAGCGACACGTGCCACGCCCCGACCCGCTGCCTGCTGGCCTCGGCGGCGACGGTCCCGCTCACCCGCATCCGCGGTCGGCCCGCCCTCTGACGCACGACCTCCGCGTCGGTCCAGCGCAGTCCGGCCGGTGCGCCGAGGGCCTTGGCCAGAGCCTCCTTGGCGGCGAAGCAGCCGGCCAGCGAGGCTACCGGGGCCGACCTGACGGCCGCGGCCTCGCGCTCGGCGGCGGTGAACAGCCGCGCAGCCAGCCCGGGCGTGCGCAGCAGCGCTGCGTCCAGCCTCGCGATGTCCACGATGTCGATGCCGATTCCCGCGATCACGGTCAAAGCCTGCCACGACCCGGCCGGCCACGAGCCTGCCACGGCCCGGCTCGCCGCGAGCCTGCCACGGCCCGGCCTGCCGCGACCCGGCCGACCATGACCGCCGGAGGACGTGCGCGCGCGAACCCAGCCCGAGCGGTCATCCGGCGCGGCGCACGACCTCGGCTAGGCAGTCGGCGATCCGCTGTGCCTGTGCCTGGTCCGCCGCCTCGACCATGACCCGCACCGCAGGCTCGGTGCCGCTCGGCCTGACAAGCACCCGGCCGGACCCGCCGAGCTCCGCCTGGGCCTGCTCCACCGCGTCCGTCAGCTCGGCCGATTCGCTGACCTGCGCCTTGCTGACCCCGTGCACGTTGACCAGGACCTGCGGGAACCTGGTCATCACCTGAGCGAGCTCGGCCAGCGTGCGCCCGCTGGCCGCCACCGTGGCCAGCAGCTGGATGCTGGTCAGCATGCCGTCGCCGGTGCTGCTGTGGTCGAGCATGATGATGTGGCCGGACTGCTCGCCACCGAGCACGAACTTGCCGTCCAGCATCGCCGCGATTAGGTACCGGTCGCCCACCGGGGTCTCGATGACCGTGATGCCCGCCTCCTGCATCGCGAGCCGGAACCCGAGGTTGGCCATCACGGTCGCCACCACGGTCCCGCCGGCCAGCCGGCCCTTCTCGTGCAGCGCGAGCGCCAGGATCGCCAGGATCTGGTCGCCGTCGACGACCTCCCCGGCCGCGTCGATCGCCAGGCAGCGATCGGCGTCGCCGTCGTAGGCGATGCCGGCGTCGGCCGAGTGCTCGGTGACCGCTGCACGCACCACGTCGAGGCTGGTCGACCCGCAGCCGGCGTTGATGTTGATGCCGTCGGGCTCGACGCCGATCGCGATCACGTTGGCGCCCGCCGCGCGCAGTAGCCGCGGCGCCAGGTGAGCCGCCGCGCCGTGCGCGCAGTCCACCACGACCCGCCAGCCGGCCAGTGGCCCGGCCGCGGCCATCTCGGCGTCCCGCACGCCGATGGTGCCGAGCAGGTGCTCCAGGTAACGGTCAGCCTCGCCGGCCGCGTCCCTGACCCGGCCGAAGCCAGCCTCGGGAACGCCCCAGCCGCTGCTGCCGTTGGCCTGCACCGCCATCCGGGCCTCGATCTGATCCTCGACGTGATCGGGGAGCTTCATGCCGCCCCTGGCGAAGAACTTGATCCCGTTGTCGGGCGCCGGGTTGTGGCTCGCCGAGAGCATCACCCCGAAGTCGGCCCCGAGCGCGTCGGTGAGGTAGGCGACGCCCGGCGTCGGAATGACGCCGAGCCGCAGCACATCGACGCCGCAGCCGGCCAGCCCGGCCACCACGGCCGCCTCAAGGAACTCGCCGGATGCCCGCGGATCGCGGCCCACGACGGCCACCGGCCTGACGTCAGGAACGCCGCCGTCCGCCGCCTCGGCCGCCCGGGACGCCTGCCCGCCGACCGGCCCGCGCTCCCCCGCACGGCCGTCGCCGGGAGCCTCCGCCGAGCCGTTCTCCGCCGGGCTGTGGGTACCCGCCGACGGCCGCGTCCCGCCGAGCACGTACGCGGCCGCCGCGGCGAGGCTGGTGGCGAGGCGAGCATCAAGTTCGCGTCCCGCGACGCCGCGCACTCCGTCGGTACCGAACAGCCGCCCCATTGGATGACACCCCCGCAGTCACGATCCCGGCGCCGGCCAGCGCCCGGTTACAGGCCGCTGGCCGGAGATCAGGGCCGCCCGAGGTCAGCGCTTGGAGTACTGAGGTGCCTTGCGCGCCTTCTTCAGGCCGGCCTTCTTCCGCTCCTTGATTCTCGCATCCCTGGTCAGGAATCCAAGGCGCTTGAGAGCGGAGCGGCTGGCCGGGTCGACCAGGATGAGCGCGCGCGCGACGCCGAGGCGGAGCGCCCCGGCCTGGCCGGTCACGCCGCCGCCGGTGATCCGCGCGACGATGTCGAACTGTCCCTCGGCCCCCAGCGTCACCAGCGGCTCGCTGATCAGCTGCTGGTGCACCTTGTTGGGAAAGTAGACGTCCATGGTGCGGCCGTTGATCAGCCACTGGCCGGTGCCGGGCATCACCCGCACCCGCGCGACGGCCTCCTTGCGGCGCCCGGTGCCCAGCGCGTGGCCGGTCACGACCGGCCTGCGCGCGGCAGGCTTCGCCGCGGCGGCGGCCGCCTCGCCGGTCTCTGTCGTGTACTGCGACAGGTACTCGCCGGTCTCGTCGACGTCGTCGCCCGCGCCGTTCTCGAGTGCGTCAGTGGGCTCGGCCACAGTGTCTTCCTCGTGCTTCCTGGTTGGCATGTCGTGTCATCCTGCCGCGTCCGTGGCTGGCTAGCTGGCGGCCCGGCCAGCGCCAGCCTGCTGCGAGACCTGCGTGATCTCGAACGGGACCGGCTTTTGCGCCTGGTGCGGGTGGTCAGGGCCCGCGTACACCTTCAACTTGCTGAGCATCTGCCTGCCCAGGGTGTTCTTGGGCAGCATGCCCTTCACAGCCTTGGTGACGGCCCGCTCCGGGTTCTTCGCCATCAACTCGCCGTAGGCGACGGACCGCAGGCCACCGGGGTAGCCGGAGTGACGGTAGGCCCGCTTGTCGGCCAGCTTGTTCCCGGTCAGCGCAACCTTCGCCGCGTTGACAATGATCACGAAGTCGCCCGTGTCCACGTGCGGCGCGAAGATCGGCTTGTGCTTGCCGCGCAGCAGCGTGGCCGCATGGCTGGCCAGCCGACCGAGAACGATGTCAGACGCATCGATGACATGCCACTGTCGCTGGACATCGGCAGCCTTCGGGCTGAAAGTGCGCACAGTCATGAGCCTTCGCGTGTGAGTCCTGATGGTTGAGCCCTCGTCTGGCTGAGGCCGGACGGGGAATCCGCAGCACCGGCGGCAGCTGACCTGCCCGCTGAGCGGGCACGGGCCTTCCGGCGCAGATGGACGCCGGATAAGGATACCGGCTGCGACCATGCACGGTCAAAAGACTGGGCATAACGCACCCGCTCCCCGCCGGTCGCCATCGCCAGGCAAGTCTGCTGTGCCCGCATTCAACGCTACCCGACTCGCCAGCCGCTCCGTGACGGTACGCTCACGGCATGCGGAATGCTGGTGACGGAATGCCTGGCGGATCAGCGGGCGGAGGGAAGCGATCGCTGCCCCCCGAGGCGTCACCACGTTCCGGGGGAAATGGCGGCCCGTCGCTATTCACGCCCGCCTACCGGGTGAGTCATTCGAGCGGTTCGCCCAGGCCCGCAGCGAACACGCGCCCGGGGCCAGCCGGGCCGGGCGCGCCTGGCCCGGGTGCCGACGACGCCGGAAACGACGCGGACGAGGGCAAGCCGGGCGTCGGGTACGGCTGGGAAGAGGCCGGGCCCGACGATCCGGAGGTCTACCAGCCGTCCGGTTACTCCGACGGCTCCGACGAGACGCTGTGGCCGGGCGCGAGCGGATCGGGCTCTGGCTACTCGTGGACCGATGAATACCAGGGGTCCGAGTCCTGGCCAAGCCCGACATCGTCGGGTCGCAGCCAGTACGCCCAGTCCGCGGTTAGCCGGGCCGTCCGCGGCTTCCCGCCGACCCCAGGCGACCCGATGCCGGTCTACCCGCCTGGCCCGTTCGCGGCCTGGAACCGGGGCACGGCGGGCCGCGGCCCATCGCCGCGCGCCCACAACGCCCGTGACGACTCGCCGGCGGTGGCCGCAGCGACGATCACGCCCGACGAGTTCGACACCAACCACTCGCTTCCCGCGATCAAGGACCCGATCCTGGGCCGCGCGGTCACGAGTTCGGCGCCCGGCCGCACCGAGCCCGGGGCCAGGACGGGCACCGCACTGCGCGGGGGCGGCGGGCGGCAGACCCAGCCGGGCCCGGCGATCGGCCAGGGCCGGGGACGGTCGTCGCACGCCGGCGGCCGCGCGGCCGGCGGCCAAGGCAGGGGGCGGCGAGCCACGGGCGGACCGCGAGCGCGAGGCCGAGGCCGAAAGCACCAGTCGGCGTTCCTCGCCATCGGCGCGGCCGTGGTGATCATCGCGGTCGGCGCGCTGATCCTGGTGCTGACCTCGTCAGGCAGCAGCACCCCGCCGGTCAGGCCGAAGGCGCAGTCGACCCCCACGCCGGTGCAGACATCGCCGACGCGACCCGGCGGCAAATGGGAGTACATCGGCGCCAGGACGACCGACTCGACGCCGCTGACCAGCCGCGAGCTGTATCCGGGCAGCTTCGCCAGCGGCGGGACGGTCTACACCAAGGTCACGCAGCGCCAGGGAACGACGTGCCGGGACTCTATCATCGGCAGCGCGCTGAAGGCGGCCGTCAGGCAGGCAGGCTGTACCCAGGCCATCCGGGCCACCTACGTGAGCCGATCGGCTGGCGTGATGGCCACGATCGGCGTTTTCAACCTGGACTCGGCGACCGCCGCCGGCCAGGCCGCGACCAAGGCAGGGCACTCCAGCTTCGTCGCGCAACTGCAGGCAAGCACGGGCCCGGCGAAGTTCATCGGGCGGGGAACGGGGATCGAGGAGGCGCTGGTCAAGGGCCACTACCTGATCCTGGTCTGGGCCGAGGCCACCAACCTGCACACGCCAAGGAACAAGGCCGACCGGGCTCGGCTCGAGGCGTTCATGAACCTGCTCATCGCCAGGACAGCGAACGTCAGCCTGAGCTACCGCATGGTGTACGGCCAGCCGGTCCCCCAGCCCACCCCCAGCCACACCTGATTCAGTCGGGTTCGAAGAGCGTGGCCAGCGCCGGGTGCGGATGTCCGCGGACGGGGGATGTCCGCGGGCAGGTGTATTTCTGCGGACGCGGGTTATATCCGGAAGGCGGGGCGCGGCGGTTCCGGTGGGGGCGAGGGGCGAATGCGGCGGGTGAGGGTGGCGCGGGCGGCGAGGTGCTCATCGTCCGGATAGCCGACTTCCTCTAGGCAGAGGGCATGCGGCGGGGCCACGATCACGGCGGGGTCCCTGACCCTGGCCGCCAGCACATCGGCGAGCCAGGCGGCAGGACGGCGGCCGTCGCCAACGGCCAGCAGCGCTCCGGTCAGCGCCCTGACCATGTTGTGGCAGAACGCATCGGCGATCACGGTCCCGGTGACGACGCCGGGCTCGGTCCGCTGCCAGTCAAGCCTGAGCAGTTCCCTGATAGTCGTGCCGCCAGGCCGCGGGCGGCAGAACGCGGCGAAGTCGTGCTCGCCGAGGCAGGCGGCCGCGGCCGCGTTCATCTGACCGGTGTCGAGTTCGCTGCGATGCCAGAGGGTGTCGCGCCTGCGCAGCGGGTCGGCCGCGGCCGGGCGGTCGCAGACCCGGTAGGAGTACCGGCGCCACAGCGCGGAGAATCTCGCGTCAAACCCGGCCGGAGCAGCGTCGATAGCATGCACCAGGACGTCGTCGGGGAGCAGCCTGTTCAGGTACTTCAGCGCGGCGGGGCGGGCGGCGGTCCAGGCCGACGCGGCGACGTCGGCATGCGCGACCTGGCCGCGTGCGTGCACGCCAGCGTCGGTGCGGCCGGCCACGGTCAGCGCCGTGGTGTCGGTGCGCAGCGCGAGCGACAGAGCACGGCCGAGCACGCCCTCGACCGTGCGCAGGCCGGGCTGCTCCGCCCAGCCGTGGAACTCGGTGCCGTCGTAGCCAAGGCCGAGCCGCAGCCTGACCCGGTGACCGGCGGCGGCATCCGCCAGGGTCACGGCAGCGCCCTGGGTGCCTTACTCCGACTCGTCCTCGTCATCGGCCTCGTCGCCGATCTCGGTTTCGTCGGCGTCCTCGGCCTCAGCACGGCCAGCCTCAGCACCGCCAGCCTCAGCGTCGTCGAACCCGGCGTCCTCGACATCGGCGTCCTCGACGTCGGCCGCATCGACATCGGCTGCCTCGGCGGCCATCGCATCCGCGCTGACCTCGGCCGCTTCCTCCACCGCGGTCGCTGCTCCCGCCGCCGCCGCGCCGCGGCCGGAACGGCCAGGTGCGGCCGAGGGCTGCGGCCGGCGCGCCCGGCGGCGCGACGGCCTGACCTCTGCGCTCTCGCGAACAAGCTCGATCACCGCCATGGCGGCGTTGTCGCCCTTGCGGGGACCGATCTTGGTGATCCGGGTGTAGCCACCCTGGCGGGTCGCATAGCTCGGGCCGATCTCGTCGAAGAGCGTCTTGACCACGGTCTTGTCGGTGACCACGGTCAGCACCTGCCGCCGGGCGTGCAGGTCACCTCGCTTGGCGAAGGTGATCAGCCGCTCGGCGACCGGACGCAGCCTGCGCGCGCGCGACTCGGTCGTCGTGATCTTGCCGTGCTCGAACAGCGCGGTGGCAAGGTTGGCCAGCATGTGCTGCTGGTGCGCTGCGCTGCCGCCCAGTCGGCGACCCTTGGTGGGCGTAGGCATCGAAAGACTCTCCTCGGCGTTGCACTATCTGGGTTGCACTACCGGGCCGCGCTGCCTGGCGGACCGGGTCGTCCCGCTGGTCAGTACTCCTCGGTCTCGACGTAGCTGTCGTCCTCGTCCGCCCCGTAGCTGTCAGCAGCAGATCCCGGGTCGAACCCGGGCGGGGAGTCCTTGAGGGCGAGACCCATGTCGATCAGCTTCTGCTTCACTTCCTCGATGGACTTCGCACCGAAGTTGCGGATGTCGAGCAGGTCCTGCTCGCTGCGGGCGACGAGCTCGCCCACGGTGTGGATTCCCTCGCGCTTGAGGCAGTTATAGGAGCGGACCGTGAGGTTGAGCTCCTCGATCGGCAGCGCCAGGTCGGCCGCGAGTGCCGCATCCGTCGGCGACGGGCCGATGTCGATGCCCTCAGCTTCCAGGTTGAGCTCCCTGGCCAGGCCGAACAGCTCGACCAGGGTCACGCCGGCACTCGCCACGGCGTCCCTCGGCCGCATGCACGGCTTGGTCTCGACGTCGAGGATCAGGCGGTCGAAGTCGGTACGCTGCTCGACTCGGGTGGCCTCCACCTTGTAGGTGACCCTGAGCACCGGCGAGTAGATCGAGTCGATCGGGATCCGCCCGATCTCCTGGCCGGGCTGCTTGTTCTGCGACGCTGACACATAGCCGCGACCGCGCTCGACGGTCAGCTCCATCTCCAGCTTGCCCTTGGCGTTCAGCGTGGCGATGTGCAGGTCGGGATTATGCACCTCCATGCCTGCGGGCGGCGCGATGTCGGCGGCGGTGACCACGCCCGGGCCCTGCTTGCGCAGGTACATGTGCACCGGCTCGTCATGCTCGGAGGAGACGACGAGTTCCTTGAGGTTCAAGATGATGTCGGTGACGTCCTCGGTAACGCCGGGCACGGTGGTGAACTCGTGCAGCACTCCCTCGATCCTGATGCTGGTGACCGCGGCACCGGGAATCGAGGAGAGCAGCGTGCGGCGCAGCGAGTTGCCGATCGTGTAACCGAACCCCGGCTCGAGGGGCTCAATGGTGAACCGTGACCGGAACTCGCTGACCTGCTCCTCGGTGAGGGTGGGACGCTGTGCGATGAGCATTGTGCGTGTCCTTTCCGCCTGCCCGCTATTTGACAGGCGACTAGGGCTGGCGGCGGGAAGCCGCCAGGTGCACCTGGCCGACGGCGCCGGCCAGGCACGGCCTTTACTTCGAGTAGTACTCGACGATCAACTGCTCCTGGACGAGCGTGTCGATCTGCGCGCGCGACGGGAGCGTGTGGATCAGGATCCGCATCTTGTCAGGGATCACCTCGAGCCAGGCGGGCACCGGCCGCTCGCCCGCCTCTGCCCGCGCCACCACGAAGGGGGTCAGCTCGCGTGACTTGGGGGCGATTTCAACGATGTCGCTCTCGCTCACCCGGTAGGACGGGATGTCCACCTTGCGGCCGTTGACCAGCACGTGGCCGTGCCGGACGACCTGGCGAGCCATGTCGCGGCTCTTGGCGAACCCGGCGCGGTAGATCACGTTGTCCAGGCGGCTCTCCAGGATCTGGAGCAGCGCCTCGCCCGTCTTGCCGCGGGTCTTGGTGGCTTCCTTGTAGTAGTTGCCGAACTGCTTCTCGAGGATGCCGTAGATGCGGCGAGCCTTCTGCTTCTCCCTGACCTGCTGCAGGTACTCGCTCTCCTTGGGCCGGTTCCTGCCGTGCTCGCCCGGCGGGTAAGGCCGGATCTCGATCGGGCACTTCGGCGAGTCGCACTTGGCGCCCTTCAGGAACAGCTTCGTCTTCTCGCGGCGGCAGCGCTTGCAGTCCGCACCGGTGTATCGAGCCATGCTTGTCGTCTACCCCTCAGACCCGGCGCCGCTTCGGCGGGCGGCAGCCATTGTGCGGAACCGGTGTCACGTCCTGGATCGAGCCGACCTCGAGGCCGGTGGCCTGCAGCGACCTGATCGCCGTCTCGCGGCCCGAGCCTGGGCCCTTCACGAACACGTCCACCTTGCGCATGCCGTGCTCCATCGCGCGCCTCGCAGCGGCCTCGGCGGCCATCTGGGCGGCGAACGGCGTCGACTTGCGCGACCCCTTGAACCCCACCTGGCCGGACGAGGCCCAGGAGATCACGCTGCCCGCCGGATCGGTGATGGACACGATGGTGTTGTTGAAGGTGCTCTTGATGTGCGCGTGCCCGTGCGCGATGTTCTTGCGTTCCTTGCGGCGTACTTTCTTGACGCCGGTTCGGCTCTTTGGAGGCATCCTGCTCGTCAACTCCGGAGGTGATCGGTCCGATGGGCACGCCTGGCCGCTGCGAACGAGCCGGGCGCGGTTTCTGGACTACTTCTTGCCGACCTTCTTCTTGCCGGCCACGGTCTTCTTCTTGCCCTTGCGCGTACGGGCATTGGTCTGGGTGCGCTGGCCGTGCACCGGCAGCCCGCGGCGGTGCCGCAGGCCCTGGTAGCAGCCAATTTCCTGCTTGCGCCTGATGTCGGCCTGAACCTCGCGGCGAAGGTCTCCCTCGACCTTGTAGTTCGCCTCGATCCAGTCCCTGAGCTGAACGATCTCATCGTCGGTCATCTGGTGGACGCGCCGGTCCGGGCTGATGCCGGTGGCGTTGAGCGTCTCGACCGCGCGAGTCCTGCCGATGCCGTAGATATAAGTCAGCGCGACCTCAAGCCGCTTCTCCCGCGGGAGGTCCACACCTACCAGGCGTGCCATCGTGGGCAATGTCCCTTCTCATCTGGAGGTCCTGCGCACCGCCCCCGGGTCTATCGCCCGCCGACCCGGCCCCGGCCTCCACCCGGGGGTGCCCTTGACCGCTGGCGCGGTCAAGGCTGCGGCACGTATCCTGCGCTGTGCTGCAAACTGCTTAGCCCTGCCGCTGCTTGTGCCTCGGGTCAGAGCAGATCACCATCACCCGGCCGTGCCGGCGGATGATCCGGCATTTGCTGCAGATCTTCTTCACACTCGGCTTGACCTTCATGGCTGGTACTCCTGTCGGAACTTGTTCAATGCTCTCGTGCGCTCAGCGTCGCCCGCTTCGAAAGGGTCACTTGTACCGGTAGACGATCCGGCCGCGACTCAGGTCATACGGGCTCAACTCGACGACCACGCGGTCGTCGGGCAGGATCCGGATGTAGTGCATCCGCATCTTGCCGCTGATATGAGCAAGAACCTTATGCCCGTTGTCAAGCTCCACCCGGAAGAAGGCATTGGGCAGTGACTCGACTACCGTGCCCTCGATCTCGATGGCGCCGTCTTTCTTGGGCATGTCCTCCGCGTTTCTCTGATCTCGGCTCGCCGTCCCGGCGCCGACGTG